>PMSQ01000073.1:31284-39460 GCA_003168355.1 Acidobacteriaceae bacterium
CCGATGGCAAATTCCAGCGGCGGCTTCCCCGGTTTTGAGGTGTTGATCATTAGCTTTGTATCTTCGCAGACGAACTTGTCGACGAAGATCGTCATCTTGCCGGTTCTTGAACCCATGTTCGTCATTTCCCGCCGATCTTCCTTGGGCGGGATGTTCAACTCAAGCCCTTTAACATAGACCGTCTGTACGTGCATCGGAGAACGAAACAGACTCGGCAAACCGGTTTGAAAGCGAAATTGCTGGACTGCAATCAGGGCCTGGACTCCCGGTTCATAGGGATTGGGATCGGTCTTCCCAAAAATCTTCAAGCCCTCCCCGGAAACTGCGATCCCGTTGGCCAGAGAAACGTGAAAACCCGCGAGTTCCACTTTGCTCTGGAAGCGATTCGACAACGTTTCAATCACCCGAGCGCGAAGAATGGGCTCGGCACGAGCGATCACCAATCGCACCACCACTGCTGCGCTGGCTAACAATATGAGAGCGACTACGCCGATCCACTTCCACGGCAGTGAGCTGCCCGCTTTCTTCAGAGTTTGTTTGGGAAAAACTTGCACAGTCGCCATTTGAACATTAGATCGGTCATCCGCGATAGAGGTCTATACAGTAGTCCCCGCAGATTCTGCGGGAGCGTCCAACTTTGCCGCATGTTCAGAAAGTAAAGGCCGGGTGGTGGGCACCCGGCCGGAGACAGATTCAAACGGACAGTCAAGACTTCCGCAAGGATGATCGTGGCTACCGAGGCCTCGCCGGAGCCTGACGTGATTGTAAGCTCTGCTGCTGTTCCGTATGTCTCTGCTGCAACTGCTGAGTCTGCTGCTGGTGCTTCTGCTCCAATTGCTGCGTCTTGGCTTGGTTGTCCTTTTGCTGCGCAAGGCGCTGGTGTTCCTGGTCCTGCTTCTGCTGGAGCTTCTGCCGCTCTTTGTCCTGCTGCGCGCTTAGCTTTTCCTGCTGTTTCTGGTATTGCCGGTCCAGCTTCGCATTCCCCGTGTTTGGCGGGGTCGGACGTTCCGCAGGCGGAAGATCATTCGGATGGATTGCCGGGTGGGCTGGCGATGCAGCACCACCATGATTTTCCCCCGCTTTGTAAGGAGCGCCTGCGTCTCTCGCTTGTACGACTCCGTGACCAGTAAAGTCGCCTGGTTTCTCGGTGGCCGCGATCGGCGGCTTTCCATGGTTAGCCGACGCCCGCAACTCCGGGTTGCCGCGCGCAGCTTGCACGTGTTCATTTTGCGCGGCTACAGGCGGAATGTGCCGATCATGTTCCGCCGCTTCCTCTTGAGGTGTTGGACGCGCGGTGATTCCTCCGTTGCCTCCGTTGTAACTCACTCGATTGATTGTGGTGTTATTGACCACCGTGGTGTTGTAAACATTGTGAATATCAGTGACGTTCACATTCAGGACAGCGCGGTTATAGAAGAAGTGTCCATTGTCCCAACGCCCGCCGGCAAAGCCCACTCCAAAATAACCGAAGCCATAGTTGATCCCACCATAAAACCCTATCGTCGGCCCCCAGTAGCCCTCATGAAAAATAAACGCCTCACCACCCCAACCCCACCAGCCGGGGGTCCAGAGGAAACCAACCTCGGGGGCAAGTACCCAGGTGCCAGGCACCCAGTAGTAATCAGTAACATCGTCATCCCAATACCAATACCCCGGCGTCCACAGATAGCCATCGCCTGGGCAAACCGGTTGCTCATACACCGGCAGTGCAGGCGGACCAATGGTGATCGCTACCCTGAATTGCCCGAATGACGCCGCTGACATGGCTAGTACCACCAAGCCGACCGACAGCGAACGAAGCGTCACCGAACGGATCGTTGAATTGATGCGCATTTTTCCCTCTTGCCCACTCATCCTTCGCTTCCCCGGTAATGCTCTACGGCTGCGGGTTTCGAGGATTGATGGGCTGGAGACCGGTCGTTAATCCATAAGCTGGCGGTGGTCGTGGCGGCGACAGCCTTGGTGCAAAGGACACGCTGCGTGATCACCGTACCAGGAGTCCGCCAATGGTAGCTATACACTGGGCAGCTGCCATATACGGTATTTGCTGTAGAAGGAAAATTAATTAACTCTCACGTCAGAGCGTCGCGCTGCAATCGATTATTCGTGAATCGCATGGACTGTCGGCGAAACGGTCGCGTAAACTGAGCATGCATCAGCGAAGCATACTCAACCTCTTTATCGCCAACCCGACGCAAGATTGCGCTGGGCGGCTGACGTTTGCTCCGCGAACCGGAGAAACTGCATGCATTCTTTGACACGTCGTGATTTCATACGGATCGGCGCGGGTTCCATGGCTGCCGGAGCCGCCGTGAAAAATACGTTGTTGGAGCCGGCCGCTCTATGGGGCGCCGGCCGCGCCGTAGCGCCGAGTGATCGCGTCCGATTTGCCTCGATCGGCACGGGCACACGTGGATGCGAACTTCTGCAAGCGTCGCTCGCGGTGCCGGGCATCGAATGTGTCGCGGTGTGCGATCTTTATGACAGCCGTCACGAGGCGGCTCAAGAGGCCGTGCAGAAGCAGGTACCCGCAACGCGCAGTTATCGCGAGATCTTGGACCGCAAGGATGTGGACGCCGTGATCGTAGCCATCCCTGACCACCAGCATCGCCGCGTTGTGGTGGATGCCTGCGCCGCTGGCAAGGACGTGTACTGCGAAAAGCCGATGTCGCATACGGTGGAAGACGGCTTCGCCATGGTGGATGCGGTACGCAAGGGAAATCGTATCTTTCAGGTGGGCAGCCAGCGCGTGAGTTCAATCGTTTATGAGAAGGCGCGCGAACTCTTTGCAGCCGGGGCGCTCGGCGATGTGTTCTTCATTGAAGGCTCGTCGGACCGCAACTCGGCCAGCGGCGCATGGGTCTATCCGATTCCACCTGATGCCAGCGAGCAGACTATCGACTGGAATGCCTTCCTGGTCGGCGCACCTAAGCGGCCCTTTGATGCGGCGCGCTTTTTCCGTTGGCGCTGCTTCTCCGATTACGGCGAGGGATTGGCAGGCGACTTGTTTGTGCACCTGCTTTCAGGAATTTATTTCATTTCCGGAACAAACGAGGCTCCGCAGCGGGCGCAGTCGAGCGGCGGACTGTTTCGCTGGAAGGACGGACGCGATTTTCCCGATCTCATCGAGACGCTCTTTGACTATCCAAAATTCCGCGTGGTGTTGCGCTGCAATCTGAACAATGCGGGCGGTGAACCCATCAAATTCCACGGCACCAAGGGCACGATGGAAATCATTGGACAAACTCTCACCTTTATTCCCCAAGACGTCAGCCCCAAGCCCGAGGGATATTCGACCAAAGGCTGGCCGGCACGGCTGCGCAAAGAATACCTGGCACAGTGGGCCGCGGAGCATCCTCAGCCGGGGCCACTCGACTACCAGCCAGCCGAGGCGGAGACTTTCACCGCGCCGCCGGAGTACAGCGACGTGTCGGCCCACCAGGCAAACTTCTTCAACGCGGTTCGAACTCGCAAACCAACCGTGGAGAACGAGGAGTTCGGCAATCATGCGGCGATCGGTTGCCATCTGGCCAACTACGCCTATTTCAAGAATACGATTGCAACCTGGGATGCCGGCGCGAAAACCATTCGGGGATAAGTCATCGCTGCCGGTCGTTTTGTACGAAAAGATGATTCAGAATTGAGGGCTTTGAAAATGCATCGGATTTCAAGAAGGACTTTTCTGAAGACCGCTTCCGCTTCGGCCGCCTGCACGGCGCTGTGGAACGGCGTACCGCGAGCGATGGCCAATCCCCTGAGACTGCCGATCGGATTGCAACTGTACTCCGTGCGCGACATTCTGCCCAAGGACTATGAAGGGACGCTGCGGCAACTTGGTGCGCTCGGCTACCGCGAGGTTGAGGCTGCAGGTTTCTTCGGCCACAGTCCCGCCGAGGTGAGACAGGCGATGGAACACGCGGGCTTGCGCTGCGTGAGTGCGCATTATCCCTTGAAAGATTTGCTGCCAAAGGTGGACGAGACAATTCAGTTTGGCAAGGATCTTGGCCTAAAGTACATCGTTTGCGCGGCGCCGATGCTGAAGGATCCGTCGCACGTGAAGGACGCCGGTTCTCAAGCGGCCAGGGAGTCGATGACCCTGGAAGACTGGCGCTGGAACGCCGAGCAATTCAATCGCATCGGCGATCGCGCGAATGCAGCGGGCATCCGCTTCGCCTACCACAACCACACCCCGGAGTTCCGTTCAGAAAACGGCGTGGTGTTCTATGACGAACTATTACGCCTCACCGATCCCGCGAAGGTAACAATGGAACTTGACTGCGGCTGGGCAGCGGTCGCCGGCAAGAATCCGGCCGACCTGCTAACACGCTACCCAACTCGCATTTCCATGCTGCACGTGAAGGATTTCAAGATGAGCCACGGGGTGGTTCCATTACCGGCGCCGCCTTCGACGGAAATGGGGCACGGCGTGATTGATTATCATCCCATTTTCGAAGCGGCAAAGAAGGCTAATATCGAACACGCTTTTGTCGAGCAAGAGGAGTTCGATATGCCAATGATGGAAGCACTGAAGATCGACGCAGATTACATGCGTGCGCTGACGGTGTAAATTGATAGCGCCGGCGTCCCGCCGGCAACTAACGCGTTCCACGTCAGTCTGGGGAGTGCGCGCGGGGTCGCGCGCTCATTCCTCCGTTGCTAGCGCAACGCGCTCTGGATCGCCAGGTCCAATCCCACCATCAGGACGGCAGAGGCCGGGATCACCAGCAGCGCTTTCTTCAGTCGCCGCGGGTCCCCGCCGGCGATGAAACCGATGATGCGCGAACTCACGGCGAGTCCGGCCCATCCGCACGTAATCACAAATCCGATGGCGGTGCCGGTCATGCGCGGAAAAGCATCGCCGACGATCGCCAGCGTGGTGGGAAAGACCGGCGCCATAGAGATCCCCGCAAGAAAGACCAGCACGATCGCAGCCGCAGGCTTGTTGGTCCGCAGCATCAGAAATGTGGTGACCGCCATCGCCACCGATGCAATCAACGTAACCGTAACTGCGGGCACTCGGATAAGAATGGGCGAAACACCGAGTCGGCCGAGCAGCAGCCCGAGTGCGAATCCCAGCGACAAAATATTGAGCGCGCGCGATTCGGGGATGCCTTGCGCAATAAGGTGCCGCGGCAACCAGTTCCAAATGCCCACCTCGCAAGTGATATACAGAAACAGGAAGAGTCCGATCAGAAACAGCAGCGGCCGTCCGAGCACGGGAGTTGCGTCGGCGAGAATAAAGCGTCCTGCGCCTGTGGGTCCGGGCATTTTCGTGACCGCCTGGATCACGATCGCGACGACCGTGAAAAACGCGATGGTGTAACAGAGGCGGATCCAGTTCCGCTTAAAAAAATTGGCGGCGATAAACGGTGTGGCGAATCCGCCGAGCCCGAAGAAAAGGTTAGTCAGGTTCAGCGCAATGCCGCGATGGGCCTCGCCTGCATCGCTAACCAGAGAATTCGCGGCGGTCACAACGATGCCGCTGCCCACCCCGAGCGTGAACAACAGAAGCAGAATGCCGCGAAACCCCGATACTCGCGGCAGTGACAGGAGAGCGATTGAAATGAGGGCCAAGCCCAGGATGAGCCCGAGCTTCTTGCCTTCGTTGTCGAGTAGCGGGCCGACGGCAAGCGATGCCAGGATGAGCCCCATGGCTTGCGCAAAAGCGATGGTGCCGTTCTGGCTGGGAGAAAGATGAAAGCGCTCCGACAGGTTCGGCAAAATGGTGCCCAGCATGGCAGCGATCATCCCGTAGAGGAAGAAAACAACAATGGCGCAGAACATCAACATTCGGCGGCGTTCCTTTCAATTTCCGGGTTCATCTTTCGGACGGGGGAACGTTGATCCATCCTCGCGTCCGATTGCTCTCAAGTGCTGCGTTGAGGATGTTCAACTGCCGCAATCCATCGACGAACTGCGGGTACTCGGAGGCGCGGCCCGATTCGTCGGTCGAAGCTTCGCCAATCGAAGCATAGAAACGTCGGAACATCTGTTTGAACGTATTATCGTAGCCTTCGCTGTGACCGCCCGGAAGATCGGCATAGCTGCGCGCCCCAGGCTTGAGCAGAGACGGATCTTTCACGAAAATCTGATTGGCGGTATCGCGGTAGCCTGCCCAGAGTTCGTCGGGACGCTCCTGATCCCACGCGACCGATGATCGCGTCCCGTAGATCTCAATGCTGAGCCGGTTCTTGCGTCCGGCTGAGACTTGGCTGGCGACGACGCTGCCCCGCGTGCGCGCCCCCATGCGGAAGATGACGGCCCCGAAATCTTCCGTATCCACGGCTGTTTCAATGTAATCTTCGGGGCCGGGCAACTTATTGGCAAAGGTCTCCACCGAGTGTTTCGGCTGCTTGCGCGTGGCGTGGAAGGTCTGAAGATCGGCACAGAGAGAGGCAACGCGCATTCCGGTAACATGCTCGGCCATATCAAACCAGTGTGAGCCTATATCGGCCATACAGCGCGAAGGGCCGCCGGCCTTGGCATCGACGCGCCAATTCCAGTCCGTATCGTAAAGCAGCCAATCCTGGGAATACGTGCCCTGAACCACAAGAATTTCACCCAGGTCACTGTCCTCGCGCATGCGCCGCATCTGCTGCACCATCGGGTAATATCGCAAATTGTGGCAGACGCAGTTCCGCACGCCCGTTTGCGCGGCGAGCGCAACAAGCTCCTCGCCCTCCTCCACGCTCGTGGCCAGCGGCTTTTCGCACACCACGTGCTTCCCTGCTTGGAGTGCGTCTTTGGCCATGGAGAAGTGTTGCGCATTGGGCGTACAGATGTGCACCGCATCGATCGCCGGATCGCGCAAAAGCTCGCGGTAGTCGGTCACAATCGTCGGAATCGAAAAGCCTGCGCCCAAGCGTCGCGCCGCTTCTCCGTTTCTGCCGGCGACAGCAACCGCCTCGACAGATTCGATTCGACGCACCGCTTCAAGATGCACGCGGCCCATAAAGCCGGTGCCGAAGATCGCCGTTCTGATCGGTCTCGTAGTGTTTCCCATTTCGCGCTAAACCCACCAGGCAGCGCCAGGCTGCTCGCGGATCACAATGCTGTTGAGAAAGTTGGCCGCCTTGGTCAAACCCTCCTCGGGCGAGAGCAGGCTATCCTCGTGCTCGATGGAGAGCACGTTATCGTAGCCAAACATGCGCAGGGTAGAAATGAACTCGGCCCACCACTCCGCGCCATGACCGTACCCGCAGGTGCGGAAAATCCAGCTGCGTGCACGCTCCTCGGTGTACGGCTTGGTATCGAGCACACCGGTGCGCGCCAGGTTGGCAGGATAAATCTGCGTGTCCTTGGCGTGGACATGAAAGATTGCACCTTCGAGCACGCGAACGGCGGCGATGGGATCGATGCTCTGCCAGAAAAGATGGCTGGGATCGAAGTTGCAACCCACGCTCGGCCCCGCGATGGAGCGAAGCCTCAGCATCGTCTCCGGGTTATAGACTACAAAACCCGGATGCATTTCAATGGCGATCTTCACGCCGTGGTCGGCGGCGAACTGCGCGTGCCCCATCCAATATGGCGCGACCACTTCGCCCCATTGCCAGTCGAGTACCTTGAGGTAGTCGGGAGGCCATGGGCAAGTCACCCAGTTAGGAGCCGTGGCGTGGGGCGAATCGCCCGGGCATCCTGAGAAGTCGACTACGACTGGAATGCCGAGCTTTTCCGCGAGCAGGATGGTCTTACGGCTCACCTCGCGGTCCCGCTGCGCACGGGCTTTATCGGGGTGCAGCGGGTTGCCGTGACAACTCAGGGCGCTGATGCTGGCTCCGTGATCGGCCAGAATTTTCTGAAACTCGGCGAGTGCCGAGTCATCCTCAAGCATCCCGAGCTTGCAATGCGCATCGCCGGGATAGTTTCCCGTGCCGAGTTCGACGGTATCGATATTGAGCACTTTTAATTTCTTGAGAACCGCCGCCAGTGAAAGCTGCGACAGCAAAGGCGTGAAGACTCCAACCCGCATAAGGATTTCTATCTCCTGGTCCTATCGATCGGGGGATCGGACGGCTGATCCAGATTTGTTCAGACGAGCGCCGGCGCTCCGACGATCCAACGAAAAGGTAGGGCGGCGGCGGCGAATTGTCAATCGAGTGGAGTGTGCGGTAGTGGTGCAGTTTGATTGTCATCCTGAACAAGCCTTTGCGCAGTGAAGGATCTGGGCGAGCCGCGC
>PMSQ01000161.1 GCA_003168355.1 Acidobacteriaceae bacterium
TATTCTTTTTCATGTCCGACGGTTGTTTCAGATGAGGCGCATCCGTTCTCTCCACACCCGCCAACCGCCAGTGCTCTCCCTGTTGTTGCCACCCCTGGGCGTCGGTCACGCTCATGATCTCGCCATTCGGCAGCCCGGTCTGCACTTCAGCTTTGAAAATGACGCTCTCGCCGCCGGGCTTCTCCTTCAGTCGGACGATTTCCAGTTTCACGCTACGCGCTTTCAGGCCGAGCCAGAAGTTCACGTCGGCATCGGCTCCAGTCTTGACACCGTTCGCGAGCACTTGCGCTTGCGGGTCAGTACTGTAGAGGGCTTTCAACGCCGCCGCATCCCCCGCGATAATCGCGTTCTTCCACTGCTCCAGCGGAGCGAAGCTTGCCGGCGAGTCAGCCGCCGGAGCCTGCGCAGAGGCATATTGCCCGCCAAACATCGCAGCCGCCACTCCAACTAGAACGACTAGGCAACGAAAATGTCCCATCACGGTCGCGTACATCCTTTCACCTCCTATCACTCTTCCCGCAAATGCCGCCCTGTCAAGCGTACAAATACATCTTCCAAGCTGGCCTGCCGCGTAGTCAAATGCTGCAATTCCCTTCCCTGCTTCCCAACCGCATCCAGCAGCGCCGGAATCGTCAAATGCGGCTCCTTCACACTCAACGCCACCATACCGTCATCCGTGCGCACCGACTCTACGCTCGGCAACCTATGCCAGGCCTCCAGCGCCGTCCCATCCGAATTCCCGCTTGCGGCAAACTCCACCACGTGATGCCCACCCAAGCGCTCAATCAAACTTGCAGGCGAACCCTCCGCAATGATCCGCCCTTGATCCACAATCGCAAGCCGGTCACACAGCCGCTCGGCTTCATCCATGTAATGCGTAGTTAACAGGACGGTTCCGCCCGCACGCTGAAATTCGCGAACGATATCCCATAACTGGCGCCGGCTCTGCGGATCGAGGCCAGTGGTCGGCTCATCAAGGAAAAGAATTCTTGGATTGCACACCAGCGCCGTCGCCACCGCCAGCCGCTGCCTCTGTCCGCCGGAAAGCTTTCCCACCCATGCGTCGGCCTTCTCGGTAAGCTGCAACTGCTCAAGCACATCATCGGACGATCGCGGCTCGCGATAGAAACTGGCAAACAACTCGACGGTTTCGCGTACCGTGAGCTTTTCTGAAAGCCGCGTCTCCTGCAGCGAAATACCCAGCCACTCCCGCATCTCACGCGCATTCTCGCGCCAGGAGTGGCCGAGAATCGACACTTCGCCGGAGGTCGGCTCCAGCAAACCTTCGAGGATCTCAATGGTCGTCGTCTTCCCTGCTCCGTTCGGACCCAGCAGGCCGAAGCATTCGCCGGTTTGAATCTCGAGGTTCAAACCCCGCACGGCCTCCACCTTGCCGTCATAGGTCTTGCGCAGATCGCGACATTGGATGGCTACGGGCATTTGGCAGATTCTACCGGACGACTCCCCCCTCGACGTCCTTGCAAATCAATTCTGGACAGCATTTTCCTGAGGAGCAGGGTACAACAATAGCTCCTCGACCTCTGGTCCGCCTTTGTACAGCCACCTAGCCATCAGAGAGAAACCGACGATCCTGGTCACCAGAAAGCCTAGCCTGATGAGATAGTAGTGGCGCAAATACTGAATTCCGGTCGATGACCCAGGCTCTTGGTTGATGTAGCGGAGGAACGAATGCAGGCTTTCTGGCAAGCCGGACGCCTCGCCCAAGGCCCACACAGTCAAAAGCAAGGCCAGCGTGCGGCTCGCCAACACCAGCGCGTCTTTTCTTGACATAACGTTCCCTCCCCGGCAAATGCCGTCCTGCTACAATACCGCATCGCTGGATTCCTTTTCAGCGCGTTCACTCCCATGCGCATCTTCAAGCGCGGCTTCACTTGACGGCGTTCCCTCTAAGACGCCCGTGTGTCGTTTCCAATCCATTCTTAGTTGCTGGTTCTCAGTTCTCAGTTGAGAACCCGGAAGGAAGCCGCCTATGCTGCGCAAGCTTTGCGTATTGTCGTCTCTGTTTCTCGCCTTGGCTCTATCTGCCATCGCCCAAGATTCCCGTCACTTCACGTTTCATTATGCTTTCACGGTAAGGAATCTCCCTGCCGGAAAAAAGGTTCGCATCTGGATCCCTGCGGCTCAATCCGACGCCTATCAAGAGGTGAAGATCATCTCCGCTCAAGGCGATCTGCCGTTAAAAAAGACCAGCGACTCGAAATATGGCAACCAGATTTATTACGCCGAGACCAGCTCTGCGCAGCCGGAGCTGCACTTCGACGTTGAGTATGACGTGATCCGTCATGAGCACGTGGCCCTCGGACAAAGCGCACCGCACAGGGTGTCCGTTTCACTCTCCTCTACAGAAAAACAGCAAGACCTTCAGCCTGACGTCCTCGTCCCAGTCACAGGCTTGCCGGCTGATCTAGCCGCTAAAGTCACTCAAGGCAAGACCCAGCCGCTCGAGAAAGCCCGCGCCATCTACGACTACGTATTCACCACCATGCGCTACGACAAGACGGGAACGGGCTGGGGTCACGGCGACGTTCTCTATGCCTGCGACGCAAAAAAAGGCAACTGTACCGACTTCCATTCCCTCTTCATCGCTATGGCTCGGTCGCAAGGCATTCCGGCCCGCTTCGAGATCGGATTTCCACTGCCTCCCGACAAGCATTCCTCAGAAATCGCAGGCTACCACTGCTGGTCTGATTTCTACATCGACGGCAGGGGATGGATTCCGGTGGACATTTCTGAGGCATGGAAGCACCAGGAAAAACGCGATTACTTTTTCGGCTCCCACGACGTGAACCGTGTTCAGTTCAGCCTGGGCCGCGACCTGCATCTGAGCCCTCCGCAGGATGGCAAGCCCCTGAACTATTTTGTCTACCCCTACGTGGAAGTCGATGGTCAGGAGTTCCCAAACGTCGCTTTGGCCTTCTCGTTTGCTGACGGCGATTCGGCAGTCGCCGCGCAATAGCGTTTCAGCGCTTCAGCGAAGTTGGGCTGCGGCTATCAGGTCGGTAAGATTTCCCCGGGCCCGCTCGGAGGCTGGGGCAAGTCTGGTGGTGGCATCGGCGGAATTGGTGCGGCTCCGTTCGCCGGCTTGGGCACGTCTTGTGAATCTTCGCCCGGACGTCTCAGACTCGGAGGGTTCGCTGGATGCTCTTCCGGCTCCTTTTCCTTCTTCGCTTCTTTGTCTTTTTCTTTGTCCGGCTGCAGGATGACTTCCTTCTCGGTGCGCACGATCTTCTGGCCGTTGACCTTCATGGTCTCGACACGCACCACTTCGTCGCCCACGAAGCGCACGAAATCGACATCTGCCGGGGCTTCGCCATAAATCCACTCTTCGTATTCCGTCTCGCCGTCCCGCTCCCGGACCTTCTTCGGAGCTTTGCCTTTGGCGTGGAGCACCATCTCCTGATTCATCCCCACGAGTACGCGATGCGCCACGATGGCTTCCTTTACCTTTGGAGGCACGGTATCGAGATAGGCCTGCTCTTTGTTCTTGGCATTGAAGTCAAGCACTGGGTAGAGCAACTCGCGCAACTGTCCAGTCGTCATCTCGGGAACATGCTTGTCGAAATAAAGATCCACGCATGAACCGTGTGGATTGGATTGCGGTTCGTTCGGCGAAGACTGCACCGGTCCGTTCGCCCCGGCGACCTCGATGTGCTCATACCATTTCTTCCGGTGGATGGGACCGCCGTTGATCTCGAGATGAATGTGGTCGTCCTTGATCTGGACAAAGGAGATATGTGCCGGATCGCCCGGCTTTACGGCCGGTCCCCAAAGGGAGAGCATTTGCTGCAATTCCTCTCCGTTGGGCGTGAGCACTCCATCTTTCAGCCGCACTCCTTTTGTACCCATCGGGAAAGCTGTCCGCGCATAAACGAGCCGGGTTTCAAAGTCGCGGATGATTTCGTAACGGGTCTGCCTGGAGATACGCGGAGCGTTAGGAGGTATCGGCGCCGGAGGCATCGAAGCGGCGTCCGGTTCAGGCGCGGGCGTACCTGAGTGCCGCAATGACGGGGCTGATGGAGAAGCTTGCGGTTGTGCCGGATCATTCGCCTGGCCGTAAACGAGGAACGAAGTGATCAAGAAGAAAGCGAGAAGGGAGGTACTCCGAGAACGCAGCATACAACACCCCCAGGGCGCGAGCTTCATTATAAGCGATGCAAATACGCAATTGAAATGGAATATGCGATGAGGACGGTTGGCCGGGTTTGCCCGGGACTTAACGCCTTTTTGCGGGGCTTACACGCTCTCGGGGCCGCGCTTTTTGTGTTGCTGGCATTTGCTCATGATGGCGGAGCGCAGGCGGGAGCGAAGGTCTTCGGGCAATTCGTAGAGCTGGGAGTCGCGATAAATCTCGATGGTTTTCTTGGTGGTGTCGCAAACCACGTAGCAGTTGTGGCACCAGGAAAGATGATTCTCCAGCTCGACTTTCGTAGGTTCGTCGAGGACGCCGTCCAAATAATTGGTCAGCTCGTGCAAAAATTCAGAGCATTTCACTGGTCGCCATCTCCACTCTCGCGTTTCTGGAAGAAACGTCCCAAGCGCTCGCGAAGCTGCAGGCGCGCCCGCAACAACCGCGATTTCACCGCCGGCACGCTCAATTCCAGAGCCGCCGCGGTTTCCTCGGTGGACAATCCTTCCACGTCTCTCAGTACAAACACGGTCCGAAACCCTGGGGGAAGGCCTTGGATCGTCTTACTCAAAATCTCCCGCAGCTCCGCCTGGTTATACTGCTGCTCGGGATTGGGACTCCAATCCGCGATCTCACGGGGAAGAGAATCATCTTCAGTCTTGATCTCTTCATCCAGTGAGACGGTGCGCTCGGGCTTCTTGCGGCGCAACTTCATCAACGCTTCGTTGACGGCGATGCGCACCAGCCAAGTATAAAACTTCGACTGCTCCTGAAACTTCGCCAGGTTGCCGTACGCCTTCAGGAACGCTTCCTGCACCACATCCTCCGCATCTTCGCGGTTTTGTGTGATGTGTTGCGCGATCCGAAAAACGTTGCGGTCGTAGCGTCGAACCAACTCTTCAAACGCCGAGTCGTCGCCCTGTTTGGCGGCCCGGACCAGAGTCAGCTCATCAGTAACAGGTCCCTCTGTTTTGTTTTGGATGGTTTCCATTCTATCGGCGATGCAGTATTTTGCGAGAAACTACGCGGTACTAAAAAAGTGAACTGTTATTCTACTTGGTAACCTAGGGATTTGCCCAATCGCTTTCCCGTTTCGGCCGGAGCCCGATTTACGATAGAGTCGAAAGATGGAAGGTACGCGGTCGAACAGGTACCGACGTACTCTGGGGCAGTCCCACAAGTGCCGTATAATCAGCACTTAGAGTTCAGCTCCGGCCTGACGTTACCAGACGGGGCAATTCCACGGGATCAACGGTTCTCCAAGCATGGCGGAACGGAACAAGAAACACAACGAGGCGCCGCAGATCGAGATGCAGCAGATCGTCGAGAGCGCCGTGGCACAGGCTCTGCAAGGGCACATTCCACAATTGCAGGCACAAATTGTGCAGCGCGTTTTGGAAGGATTGCCCGCTCCGGTGGCCGAAACCCCAGCTCCGTCGCGTGAAGACCCCGGAGCGCTGGTCCGCGCCGTCGCCAATATTCATGCAGGGGGGACCCAGAAAGAAATTTTGCGCGCCTTGTTGGATGCCGGCAGCGGTTACTGCTCGCGTACCGCGCTATTTGTTGTGAAGGCGGGAGCGGCGTCGGGCTGGCAAGCCCGCGGGTTTGGCGATGATGAATCGGTCAAGGATTTTCCCCTCGATCTGAATGTTGGACCAGCGGCGCATGCCTACCAGAACCGAGTGACGACGCCGGGAAACATCGCAGAGATGGGCGGGCGGTTCGCAGAGCAGTTCGGCAGTCCGGCCAACGAACAAGTGCTGGTGCTGCCCCTGGCGCTCAAAGACAAAGTGGCGGCGTTGGTTTACGCCGACGGCGGCGACAGCGGAAAGTTGGATTCAGACGCCCTGGAATTGCTGGTCATGGCGACCAGCGCATGGTTGGAAGTGATCTCGCTCCGCAAGCAGGCGGTCCCGAGGGAGAGCAGCGAGATGGCAAGCAGCGTTGAGCGGGCCGCTCCGCCGGTGCAAACCGTTTCCTCCTATTCCGATCCATTCGCGGGGCATGCGCCAAAGCACATACCATCCAGCGTTCCGGCGGAGTCCGAACCGGCGGCCGAGGTGGTGGAAGTGGCGACGTCGCATGCCGGCGCGGCCGCAGCGCCAGCCGCAGCCGCTGATCCCTGGGCCGGACTATCGCCGGAAGATGCCGACGTCCATCGCAAAGCGCAACGCTTCGCGCGTTTGCTGGTGGATGAAATCAAACTCTACAACCAGGCGAAAGTCGCGGAGGGTCGCCGCAACAAGGATTTGTACGACCGTTTGAAGGAAGATATCGACAAGAGTCGCGGGACGTTTCAGAAGCGGTACGGCAGTACGGCGGCAGCAAGTGGAGATTATTTTCAAAGCGAGTTGCTGCGCAGCCTGGCCGAAGATGATGTCTCCATTATGGGTTCGAATTTCCGCCGCTAGATTTTGCGGCAGAGTCTGGCAGTAGCGTGTCTCCGCAAAAAGCAAACGTAGTGCAATCAGGTTCGAAGTTTTGGTGGGTGCCCGCAGCCGCGGCTCTCTGCGGTTTATTTGGCGTTCTGCTTCCTTCGGCGGCGGCGTTACCGCCATCTGCGTTCAATTCCTTTCAAAGCCCGCAGGATGCGTCTCCGCCGAGGCCCGCCGCTCAAGATGCGGCGAGCGGCAGCAAACCCGCCAACCCCGGCAAGACTCCAATCAAAAAGACAACTCCCGGGACGACTCCCGCAGCCGGCGCAGCTGCTAAGCGTCACTCCGCGCGAAAGTCGCGCACCGTCTCGCCGCGGGTCCGGCGCATGCGGCAGGCGTTTGTGGCATCGGCCAGCCTGCGTCCCATGGCGCAACAACTCTTGCAGGATCGCTCGCCGGCGGGCTACGCCGGAGTTGAAGCGTATGCCCGCTCCCACGCCAAAGACGACGCCGGAGCACTGGCATGGCTGGTTCTCGGCTATGCTCATGTGGTCGATCGAGATTATGCTCGGGCAATTGATCCGCTGAACCGCGCCATGGTCCACGCAGGCGATCTGGGTGATTACGTGGCCTATTATCTCGGCGCCTCCTACCTGCAGACCGGGCGCACGGCAGAAGCTCTGGCAACGTTGGCAGACTTTGGCAAAGCGCATCCGGATTCCCTGCTGGTACGCGACGCCCGCGTCAGCTATGCCGACTCTCTCCTCCTCGAGGGATCAGCACAAAGCATGGAAGCAGTAGCTCTGTTGGAGCAAGTCCGGCTGCCGACGCGTTCGGATGTGGAGTTTGCCCTGGGGCGCGCCTATGCCACGTCCGGGCAGAGCGCGAAGGCCGCCGACACGTTCCAGAGTATCTACTACACCATGCCAGTTAGCGCCGAAGCTGATGCGGCGTATTCCGAGCTTAAGAAGCTGCCGTCAGTGCCGCCGCCCACCGTCGCACAGCGCAAGATACGGGCCGACGGATTGATGAGCCGGAAGCGTTATAGCGAAGCGGCGGAGGAATATCGCAGCCTGGTTAACGAGGCTGGCATTGATCTCACTAACAACGACAAGCCCTCGATGCAACTCGCCCTGGCGGATGCACTTCATCGCAGCGGCAGAAACCGCGACGCAAAGTTAGTCCTCGCCTTGCTGGGTGGTGAGAGCGGTGAAGTGAACGCGCAGCGCTTATATCTGCTCGGTCAAGTTGCGTGGGCCGCTAACGACAACGACGCTTTTTACCGCACCGTCAACGAGTTGCGGCAAGCCTCTCCGGCGAGTCCGTGGCTGGAGCAGGCGCTGCTTTCCGCGGCCAATCTGCACCTCGTGCATCATGAGTACGACGCCGCGCTCGACACATTTCGCGAGGCCCAGCAACGCTTTCCCAATGGCGCGCGCGCCTCCTACGTGCACTGGAAGGCAGCGTGGCTGACGCTCCGGCAGGGACGCAACGAAGAAGCCAAGAAGGCATTCGAGGAACAGATTGCGCTATATCCTTCCGGCGGGGAAACTCCCGCGGCCTTATATTGGCGTGCCCGTCTGGCCGAGGAAGATAACCAGCCTCTCATGGCGCGGGCGTTTTATCAGAAGCTTTCTGATCGCTATCGCAATTTTTACTACGCGGAACTGGGAAGGCAGCGGATGAAGCATCTTCCTGCCGCAGCCGATGCAGCCACGCAATACGCCTTGCTCGATCGTGTGCCCCCCATCGACATCAACGGCAAAGTAACGGAGTCTGCACCGCCGCAAGATGAATTGCACGTGCAGAAAGCGCAACTCCTGGGCAACGGCGGGCTCGTCGATTTTGCCGTGCGCGAAATGCAGGCCGCCGCTACGGCCGACGGCGCCAGTTGGGGTCCGGTGGAAACCGCGCAACTGTACGACGACGCTGGACACTACAATCAGGCCATCGAGCTCATGAAGCACTCCACGCCGAATTATTTCGCCCTCGACATACCCGATCTGCCCCGCAAATACTGGGAAGCGCTCTTTCCCAAAGCCTACTGGAGCGACCTGAAGCGCTCGTCGGCAGCCAATGGACTGGATCCGTACCTTGTGGCATCCCTGATCCGGCAGGAATCTGAATTCAATCCCAACGCGGTTTCGCGAGCCAACGCGGTTGGGCTGATGCAGTTATTACCTAAGACCGGCAAAGCCGTGGCGAAAGAAGTGAAGTTGAAACGCTATAGCGCCAGCCAGTTGTATACACCCGCGGTGAATCTGCAATTGGGCACGCGCTATTTTCGTGGCATGGTCGATAGGTTCGGCGGATCGTTCGAGTACGCGCTAGCCGCCTACAACGCGGGATCGGACCGCGTAGAAGATTGGCTGGGCCAGGGAAAATATCGCGATCCGCAGGAGTTTGTGGAATCGATTCCCTTCACCGAGACGCGGGAGTATGTGCAGGCGATTCTGCGCAACGCCAGTGTGTATAAGCAGCTTTACGGGACTCCGTAGGAGCGGAGGGTTCCGGAACCCGCTGGACGGCACTATCATCCGAGACTAGTTCTCGCCAACCCGATTTTCTGCAATCTTGTCGAAAATGTCTGCCAGGTTCCCGCTCGGTACGTCAGAAACGTCTACTCCGTAGATTTCACGAACCCTAGCATTGAGACTATCGTTTGTGTCGTCTCCGTGAAAATCCCAGAGGCTTGAATCATCTGAAATCCACGCCCATTCAAGCTGAAGAACACGCTTCGTAAAATCGGTGGCTAGTTCAGCGTGTCGTTCTACGCGGCTCCGCGAAGCAAATTCAATCGGTAACCCTTTGCCCGGTCGCGGCAGCCTCTGCTTCTTGGCCTTCCGATGCTCGAAATTCTTGCGAAGATCCGCAAGCGCTTCGAGCTTCGTTCTACCGCCGCCAAGCATTACAGGCCAATTAATGACGCTCGCAACCCATACGTAGGTTTTCGTTCGGGATGAACGATCGGATTCGCTTGCCTGCTGAAAACGAACCCAGATCGGATAGTCGTCAATCGCCCATTCACATTTGAGCAATGAAGCGACAAACTTCCAGGCTGCTTTGATTTGCCTTGGGACCTCTCGGGCTTTCAGCATTCTCATCTTATTGCGGCCTTCAGGTCGTGGGATCAATGCATTTAACGATTTACGCGGTCGGGAATCCACCTGAGGACTTCGGCGTAAGGATCTACGATCCACATTGCGGGCGCAGACGCGCGGGTTCAGTTTAGCCGAGCATCTTCCCCGCCGATCGACTTGTGAAACAGTATCTCCCCGATCAACAGCCCCGCCCCAACCACGATCGCACTATCCGCCAAATTGAAAACCGGCCACTGATACCGCTTCACATAAAACAGCAGAAAATCAACTACGCGCCCGCTGGTCAGACGATCCCAGAGATTTCCCATCGCTCCTCCCATAATCAGTGACAAGCCGATGCCGGTAACAACGTGAGCATGATGGTTTTTCCAGAGCAAGACCGAGACCACCGCCAATGCAATCACGGAAAACGCAATCAGCAAGCCAGTTTTCCAGTGCGCGGGCGAGTCGGCAAACAGGCTGAAAGCCGCTCCAGTGTTCTCGGTATGCGTAAGGCGAAAAAAGCCGGGAATGATCTGGACATGAGCATAAAGGCGGATGCGCTGCGCCACCAGATGCTTCGTCCAGCGGTCAAGCAGGACAACGACAACGGCAATCAGGAGATAAAAACCACGTGCAGAGTTCTTGGTCATCCGTAATTTCAGCAGCGAGTCTTGGCCTGCAAACATCTTAAACTGTTTGCGGGTTCATTATTTTCTCCCTAATCTTTCATTTTCATCTATCCCAGGCACGGGCTTGCCATGTATTCTGATGCGGCCTTGAGCCGGACTGCGCCCCTGAAATGCAGAGCGCAGGCGGTCCCAGGTTGTGTCAATTCCTATGTCGGCGAAATGTGCGCATGAAGCTTTTCAAACGCTGGAAAGGCCGGTCCCTGCTGTTCCTCGCGGTCGTAGGGCCGGGGATCATCACGGCGAACGTCGACAACGATGCCGGCGGCATCCTGACCTACTCCCAGGCCGGGGCGCAATACGGATTTCTTCTGTTATGGACCATGATCCCGATCACGCTGGCGCTGATCGTGGTGCAAGAGATGAGCGCCCGCATGGGCGCGGTAACCGGCAAGGGACTGAGCGATCTGATCCGCGAAGAGTTCGGGTTCCGCATCACTTTTCTTATGATGCTGGGAATTTTAGTCATCAACTTCGGCAACGTGATTACCGAATTCATCGGCATCGCCACCAGCCTGGAATTGTTCGGCCTTTCGCGCTACGCGACCGTGCCGGTTTGCGCTGTCATTGTTTGGCTGATCGTGGTGAAAGGCCAGTACAAGAGCGTGGAGAAGGTGTTCCTGGTCGCGTCGTTCTTCTATATCACCTATCTTTTTGCCGGCGCGATGGCGCATCCGCTGTGGAAGGAAGCGGCGTTCGCGACAATCAAACCACCAGCGCTGCATGCGTTTCGCGAGCAGGCGTATTTGTTTATGGTGATTGGCGTAGTGGGGACGACGATCGCTCCCTGGATGCAGTTCTATCTTCAGTCTTCCATTGTTGAAAAGGGCGTAACCCGGCGCGGGCTCAAGGCCTCGCGCTGGGACGTGATCACGGGCTGCATTTTTACGGATGTGGTGGCGTGGTTCATCATCGTAGCCTGCGCCGCGACGTTGTATGTGCATGGATTCCGCGACATCAAGTATGCCGCGGACGCAGCCCAAGCCCTGAAACCCCTGGCGGGGCAGTACGCCTACATCCTGTTTGCCGTGGGGCTGTTCAACGCATCACTTTTCGCAGCGTCGATTCTGCCGCTCTCCACTGCGTATACGGTGTGCGAAGGGCTAGGCTTTGAATCCGGCGTGGACATGAAGTTCAGCGACGCTCCATTCTTCTATTGGCTTTACACACTACTGATTGTGGCGGGCGGGACGCTTGTACTTTTGATCCCAGGAGAGAAGCTCGTGAAGATCGTCCTGTGGTCGCAGGTTCTGAACGGAATCGTGTTGCCGTTTGTATTGGTCTTCATGCTGCTGCTGATCAACAAGAAGGAATTGATGGGAGAGTATGTGAACACGCACCTGTTCAATGCTGTCGCGTGGGGAACAACCATCCTTGTGGCTGGGTTATCTGTGGCACTGGCCGTCGGGTATGTGACCGGGAAAGCAGGCGGCTAGCTTGGATCGACGGGCAAACCCAGTTCATTCAAGCAATCGTCCTGCCGCCAAATCCTTCACCAACGAAGCATCCGCTTCCAGAAAATCATACGAGCCTAAGTCCTTGGGGGCCGACCACTGTAGATCGCGGAAGATGCGATTCTCAATTTCACCATCGTATTCGCGGACGATGAAGAACCGCAGCTCAACCATCGCGCCATTCGGATAGGTATGCCGCAGACGGGAGATCTCGTCGCCGATCCTGGCATGGATGCCTAATTCTTCTTCCAACTCCCGGCGCAGGGCATCGCGAGGCTGCTCGCCTTCTTCAATTTTTCCTCCGGGGAATTCCCACTTAAGCGGCATGGTCTGATGTCTGGTGCGCTGGCACACCAGCACCTTGCCCTTCTGTTCGATCACGGCGGCGACAACCTGTTTCATGATCCGGATGTAGCAGTAGCATGCAGCACGCTGGCGAACGACTTCAGCACACGCGCCCAATCTCGGGCGCTCGCACCTTGCCCCATTCCACCGTCACCGAGACTTCTCCAGTTTTTTCCCCACCACTTCAGCGCAGTACTGGACCAGTATCTGGTCCTCGGTGCCGAATGCGGCGGAGAAGTGGCTATCGACATCGAGCTCGCCGGCTACCTGCCCTGCTACGAAGACCGGCACAACTATTTCGGACTTGGTCTCCAGGGAACAGGCGAGGTAGCGGGAATCTTTGCTGACATCGTCCACCACGATCGTCTTCCCGCTGGAGGCGGCAGCTCCACAAATGCCCTGGTTAAGCGGAATTCGCGTATGCGGAGTCATCGCTCCCATAAAAGCGCCCAGCACCAGCATGGGTGGGTGGGCGCCTGGTTCGAGCATGTAAAAGCCAACCCAGTTGTACTTAAGCATGCGCTCATGCAAAAGCTTGCAGACACCTTGCATTAGATCCTTAGCCGTAGGTGCCGCTTGAGCGAGCGCCGTGACTTCGTTGCGAACTTCTTCAATTCTGGTAGTGACGGGCATGAGCAGAATCTTAACTCAGAGGGCGACATTCACGGCTGTGGAAGATGGAACCCCGGTAATCTGTCGGATTCCTTCTGCGCCGTCAAACCGTTCGGGATGGATGGCAAAAGCCAGTGCATCAAGTCCACGGAGAAGTGTGGGAGCGGGCGTGTTCAGGAGTTCATCTCGGACGCAGTAAACCCGGGAAGTACGAGCGGCGCGAGTTCCCTGCCAGTTCCGGTCGTGCACAACCTTCTCCAGTGGTACGCGGTCGCCCGCTCCGCACCACGCGGCAATCAAAATGTCAGGATCCATGCGGGCCACGTCTTCGGCGGAAATCTGCCGTCCCGGTGCGCCCAGAAACTCACCCCCGGCAGCTTCTACCAGTTCCGCGACCCAGGTTTGCGACGTAATCAGCGGCTTTCCCCATTCTTCGCAGAAGACTCTTGGGCGAGAGAGCCCCGCAGTCCCAGCACGGACCTGTTCGATTCGCCGCTGCATGTGGGCGATCACCGCTTCGCCGCGATCGCTCGCACCCACCGCCCCTGCGATGATCGCGATGTCGGTGTAAATGTCGGCAAGAGTTTTGGGAGCGAACCCCAGAAAACGGCTTCCAGCCTTGAGTATTTCGACGACTGCTTTCTCCTGGTAAGGCACGGAGGCGATGACCAGGTCGGGCTGGGCGGCAATAATCTGTTCGGCGTTGGCCGTCCAGGAGTCGGCGAGAATGGTGTGCGGTTGCAACGTGACTTCTGGCACCACATCCGCGCAATACTTTGTGAAGGCGACCACCCGCCCCAGTTCGCCGATAGCCGCAAGAATGACGGTGGCGCTGGGTTGCAGGCATGCGATGCGGCGTGGGGTGGAGGAGGGCATGAATCTTGAATTACGGCCTGATTCGGCTCAGCGCCGTCGAAAGGGCATCCAGGGACAACTGAGCGGCATGAGTTGAGGCTTGGGGTAGACCGCCCACGGCGGTGATCACGTCCTCGCGCCGCACGTTCTGAGCTTCCTTTAGCGTCTTTCCCATGACCAACTCCGTGAGCGCCGAACCACATGCAATCGCCGCCACGCACCCCTTGGCCTTGAATTGCGCCTGCACGATTCGGCCGGCGCTGGCTTTCAGGGTCAGCCGCAACACGTCGCCGCAGGCGGGGTTTTCAATTTCCGCAGTGGCATCGGCGTTGGCAACTTCTCCAGCATTGCGCGGATTCTGAAAATGATCGAGTACCTGCGCGGAATACATGGACAGCCTAATTGTAAACGGCAGGCGCCCGGCGGCAAACTCAACCACGCGGATCAGTGCCTTCAGGAAAATAAATCCGCCAGCCACGTTCCCGGGCAGTGGACTCAAGGTCGGGATTGGGATTGACCGCAAAGGCATGTTTCGCCATTGCCAGCATTTCCGTATCCCATCGCGAATTGCCGAATGCGGCACCGATTTCCTTCTTAACGACCTCGCGCAACGCCTGCGGTTTGCCTGGGCCGGAGGGCACGCGGATCAGACGATCCGTTACGATGCCACCCTCGATTTCCACCGTGGCCGCAAGAATGCGGCTTTCGGGTATGCCAAAATACTTCATCCCGGCGCGGATCACCCATTGGTTCGAAGAAGAAACCGCCCAGACCTCGCAACCGTTTTCCTGCAGACGGCGGACGAGTTCGCGCATCTCGGGAAAGATCTGCGCAACAAAAAGCTGGTCGAAGAAGCGAGTAGCGGCATCCATCATCTTCACATCTGAAACGCCTCGGTGCATGGTGACCATTTCGCCGCACATCGTGGTTTCATCGACCTCGCCGCGCTTATAACCGGCGTAGCGCTCTCGCAGCGACCGGCTAAGAATTCCGCGGCTGTGGCCATCGGGAAGGATATCGCCTTCTCTCAGCTCCCAGTCGAAAAAGCGCTCCCCGGCATCGCCGGACCACAGCGTGCCGTCGCAATCAAAGGCAGCGACACGCGGCGCAAGGCGCAGGATCGAGTCGAGAAATTCATTAGTGACGGGAAGAACGGCTTTTGCCTCTGCGGCATCCATCTATCGACAATAGCGTGCTTCGAGGGAAGCGCGCAATGGCGTAAAAGAGCATTGCGGATTGATGATTGCTGATTGAAAACCCAGGTTGGGTTGAGTTTCGGTTTTCAATCAGCAATCATCAATCGACAATCATCAGTTCTCACGACGGGGATGCCAAAAGCCCCGCATAGTCCTGCGGAGTATTGATATTCAGAGCGACCAGAGGATCTTCCACAGGGACGTATCGGAGGTGCTCCTGGCATTCGTGCTCAATCTCGCGGGCGATCGATGTGGCCGGACTCCGGAGAAACGCTTCCATCATTTCACGGCTCACCAGGTAGGGATGCCCGTGCTTTCCCGAAAACTCCGGCACGACCGCCCAGATATTCTGATCGGTGGCTTCGAAAACGTCGCGCAGCGTTCGGATGGTCGTGGGGCTCGCCGGAGGACGGTCGACCAAAGTGACCATGGCGGCATCCCGTCCGCGGTTGAGCACTTCGTGCAGACCGATTTGCAATGAGCTGAACTGGCCGCGACTCGAATCTGGGTTGACGACAAGAGACGCCCCCTCAGCATAAATAATCGGTGCCAACGCCGGCTCATTCTTCCCGACGACAACCAGGACGAAATCGGTGGCCCGCAAGAGCGAGCGAATCGCTGCGGAGAGGAATGTGTCAGTGGAACGCCCTTCTCCGGTCGCCGCCGGGGGCCACGGAAGTAAGGCTTTATCCCTGCCCATGCGCGAAGAGTCGCCGGCTGCCAGGATTAAGCCGGCGAAGCTGGCAGCGCGGGTCATGCTGCGAAGATAGCAGGAATGCGGGAGAATTGTTGATTTTTGATTGCTGATTGTTGATTGGAGTAGAGAACATCGAACAAAGAGGCACTGAGGCATGCAGCAAGGCTGAGAGCAAATCCGGCTATTCAGGGGCGTCACTGGATGGATTTACAACCATCAATTAGAAATCACCAATCATTCGTGCTCATCGAATGCCGCATCTGCCGCGTCTGGCGCATCGTCTGTTTCTGCGCGGGAGTCTTGCGAGCGGAACCAGCTCATGTGCGTCAGTCCAGCATCGGCATGCCGCCGGATCGCGATGAGCTCCGCTGTGATGGCCACCGCAATCTCCTCGGGCGTGATGGCCCCGATGTCGAGGCCGATGGGAGCGTGGACGCGGTCAAACAAATGCGCAGGCAGGCCTTCCTTCTGCAGCGCCTTGAAGATTTCAATCACCTTGCGCTTGGAGCCGATCATTCCAACGTAACGTGCACGCGTCTGCACTGCCCAGCGCAAAATGCGCATATCGTCGCGATGACCTCGAGTAACGATGACGATATAGGAGGTCTCGTTAGGGTCGAGCTTTTGGATGGCTTCGTCGAAGTCGAGCGCATGAACTTCGCGCGCAGCGGGAAATCGTTCCAAGGTCGCGTAAGAAGTGCGATCGTCCGTCACAATTGGGTCGAACCCGGCATTCGCCGCCACGCTACAAAGGTTCACAGCTACATGACCTGCACCGAATACATAAAGTAATGCTGGAGGTAATACAGGCTCCACGAAAACCTCGAGCGATCCGCCGCAAACCAAACCCGTGTCATACTTCGGATCCTGGTTCAGGTCGAAAGTGAGGGTCCGAGGTTTTTCCGATTCCATGACCTCACGGGCCGCCTGCCACACGTCAGCCTCGACGCACCCGCCTCCGATCGTGCCAACGATTGAGCCGTCGTCCCGTACCAGCATTTTCGCAGTACGGAAGGAAGGGATCGAGCCGCGCACGTTGACGATGGTGGCGACTGCGCCGCGGCGTCCTTCGCGACGTAGCTGGACGATTTGCTCGTAGATGTCCATGGGGCAGCGCTTGCAGGCTTGATTATCAGGCGCTTAACTGCAGGGAGTCAAACGACCGGTTTTGTGTTAGTTTCAGGCTTTTGGAGAACGCTCTTATGAAAGCTGCCCGAATTCATCAATTCGGTGGGCCCGAAGTCTTGACTTACGAGGATGCCCCTGATCCGCAGCTGCGTAAGGATCAGGCGCTGGTGCGCGTGCGGGCATGTTCGCTGAATCATCTGGATGTCTGGGTGCGCAAAGGACTGCCGGGAGTTAAGCTGCCGCACATTCTCGGCAGCGACGTTGCGGGTGAGGTCGTCGAGGCGGGTGAATACGTCGGCGGATTCAAGGCCGGTCAGCGAGTGCTGCTGGCGCCGATGCATTTCTGCGGGCACTGCGCAAAGTGTGTTGCCGGACTGCAAAACCAGTGCCGGGAATTCACCGCGCTGGGGAATGCTGTGGATGGAGGGAATTGCGAGTTGATCGCGGTGCCGGCGGCGAACGTGATTCCGATTCCGGACTCGCTCGACTTCAATCAGGCGGCAAGCGTGCCTCTGGTGTTTCTGACTGCATGGCACATGCTGGTCGGGCGAGCCGGCATTCGTCTCGGCCAGACGGTGCTGGTACTGGGCGCAAGCTCCGGCGTCGGCATCGCGGCGATTCAAATTGCCAAGCTTTTTCACTGCCGGGTGATCACGACCGCGGGGGACGAATCCAAGCTGGCCAAGGGCCGTGAACTCGGCGCGGACTACGGCATCAACCACTACACGCAAAAAATCTCCGAAGAAGTGCGGAAGATCACAAACAAAGAAGGCGTCGACATTGTGGTGGAGCACGTGGGCGCTGCGACCTGGGAAGAAAGCGTAAAGTCTCTCAAGAGCAGTGGCACCCTGGTCACTTGCGGAGCGACCACCGGTCCGATCGTCGGCATTGATCTGCGACATCTGTTCGCACGGCAGTTGACGCTCCTTGGCTCTTACATGGGAACCATGGGCGAGCTGCATGAAGTGCTGAAGCATGTGTTTGCCGGCCGGTTGAAACCGGTGGTGGACCGCGTATTTCCACTCAGTGAAATCCGCGCAGCGCACGAGTATTTGGAGAAGAGCCAGATGTTTGGGAAGGTTGTGGTGAACCCGTAGGCATTTCACCGTCGGGCACGCCAAAGTCAGAGGACAGGCGTCAGGGTCTAGCGCCGCAGTCCGGTGGTTTACAATAAAGGGATGCCCCCCGAGCTAAATTTCGGTCCCTACATCTCCAACGAGAATGGCAAGAAGGTGGTCAAGGACTTGACCTTCGGCAATCCTACGCCAGAGGGAGTGGTGCTTACCACGCTGGATTCGGCGGTCAACTGGATGCGCAAGGGCTCCATCTGGCCGATGACGTTTGGGCTGGCCTGTTGCGCCATCGAAATGATGTCGATGGGAGCGGCGCGCTTTGATATTGCACGCTTTGGAGCGGAAGTATTTCGTCCGTCGCCGCGGCAGAGCGATCTCATGATCATTGCCGGCCGCGTCTCGAACAAGATGGCGCCGGTGATCCGGCTCTTGTGGGAGCAGATGCCGGAGCCGAAGTGGGTAATTTCGATGGGAGCATGTGCCACCTCCGGCGGCGTGTTCCAGAACTACGCGCTGGTGCAGAGTGTCAACCAGGTTATTCCCGTCGACATTTATGTTCCCGGATGCCCGCCGCGTCCTGAGCAGCTCATCTACGCCATTACGCTCTTGCAGGAAAAAATTCAGCAGGAGCGTGGGACCATCAAAAAGGCTTTAAATCTGGCGTAGCGGCGGGTGGCGGATGCCTTTGTTCTAAGCCGGGTTGGGTTGCCCTGGCAAGTTCGTAGTGGTTAGCGCCGATCCGCCGCTGGCTCATTGAGTTCCCACTTCTTCGGGGATACTCCCGCCACTGGCTTAGGACTTGGGCAATTCGCCGGTCGCGTTTTTGCTGGCACCAGATACACGTCATAAGTCCAACGTCCATCCAGTGAAGTTCCGTCCAGCAGATCGGGATTTAGCGCGGATCTGTAGTGGAACCAGTTGCCGTAGGTGTCTTCATAATGCTCATCTTTGTAGTGCAGGCTGATAGAATAGACTCCCAGTTCCGGCAGGGTGTGTAGTTCGTTAGGCTGAGAGATTCCATCGTGGTTCGCATCGATCCAGAGCAGGAGCTTCGAATAAACTGCGTCCCGGCTGTCGATGATTCCATCGCCATTCCCGCCATTCTCTGGCCTGTCGAACTCCGCCAGGGCCAGGAGCCATTGGGATCGGAGGATTTCGGTTGGGCCGTGAAGTTGCCGAACAGCTCTTTCCCGCTGCCAATCTTGCCGTCGTGGTTGCGGTCAAGCGCCAGCCAGGCGTTGCCGGAATCGGCAGCGGTCCATGCTAACTTAACCGGGTGCCCGTCTCCAGAGATATCGAACATCACCCCGTCGGCGGCGGAAGTTAAGTGGAAGCCCTTTCCCGTCGCGTCGATGATAATCGGAGACACGAACTCGCACTGACAGTTCCCGGCGTCGGCATTGTAGGCGCAGATATAATGCTCGCCGCATGCAAGCGCCGAGGAAGTACAGCAGCTTGGCGGACACCACACGGCAGCGCACTGTTCATAATCTTGGTGGAACCCTCCAGTCCTTGGGCAAGTGCCCCCAGTATTGCCCACGTCATACATCCGATTGTAGAACTCGTTGTAGCCGCCCTCGGTGGTTGCAGCGACAATTTGCGTTTCATTTTGTGGTGGGCATTGGTACCAAGTACCTCCAACCAGCATACAGCCGCCATTGCCACTAACGGTTGAGCTGACCGAGTAGTATGTTACACCGCTAAGCTCCGTGCATTGATCGGTCCAAGTGTTACTGCCAGTGGCAGGATAGACATGAAACTGCTCGGCGGGATAGGTTACAGAGCAGTTGTAGGTCGATCCGTTAGGACTCATGGTCGCGTAACTGCAATTTGCCCATTGAGCTTGCGCCCCAATGGAGAGAGCGAGCAGTGTTATTGCTAGTAAAATCGATTTCCTCGATTTCATGGCAGCCTCCGGACGTTCGCGTAGGCTTGGAACGCCGTAGCTTCCTTATCGAAGCGCGCTGCATTCGCCTGTAGAATGTCACGTTCATGCTGGGTATTCTTGGAAGCGTCCTCTACGACAGAAAGCGTGCCTTGCAGATAGGACTGATTAAAACTTTTGTCTTTTTCTGCAACAATCGCCTGCAGCCGAACGCGTGCGTACTCGCTCGGCTTCGGATATGACAGCGCGGCGTTGAGCGTGTCTGCGGAGAACCTAAGCGCTTTGGCAATCGCTGCTCGCACGGAAACGATCTGATTGAGTGTCTCTTTGGTATCGGCTTCGGCGGTGCCGTTGTTGTAGATGACAACGATCACTTTGCCGTCCACCGTGAGCGGCGCTTCTTGCCACTGATAAGGTTCAGTCGCGGTCTGGTGCGCGCGGAGAACCTTACCTGTAAGCGGTCCGTAATCCGTCGTGTACTCGGAACGCCTCTCGCGACCACCTTCGAACGTAGCGGTGAGCGCAACAGTGTATCCGGTGATGTCTCGGTCGGACGTGTTGAGCACGGTGATCGACGCCGTCTTCTGATCGAGGGTTATGGTTTGGATGGAAGCCCCACTAACGGCGAAGCTGGCATAGGACGAAAAGCAAAACAGCAGAGTTGCAAACAGGTGGCGCATAAGGCTCTCCTCCTTGGGGCCCCGGCATGTTCGCACACCCCAGCCGTATGCTCAAAATCTATTGTCTTTGTCACGAAAAAACGGAACTGTATGCAGCAAATAGACTTAACCCCGTTGAGGCGGAAATCGACCGCGATCTCATCTCTAGGACTATCTCTGGCCCTTACCGAAAGCACCGGGATAAGTGTCTGCGCGTCCGGCTGTTGTGGGAGCAGATGCCGGAGCCGAAGTGGGTAATTTCGATGGGAGCATGTGCCACCTCCGGCGGCGTGTTCCAGAACTACGCGCTGGTGCAGAGTGTCAACCAGGTTATTCCCGTCGACATTTACGTTCCCGGATGCCCGCCGCGTCCCGAGCAACTCATCTAGCCATTACGCTCCTGCAGGAAAAAATTCAGCAGGAACGCGGGACCATCAAGAAGGACCTGAATCTGGCATAGTTCAGTCTGCGCCCGCTGGCGCGTTCGTTTTGTATTCCCCCTGTGCATCCCAGGCATTTTTCACCGCAGCCTGCTTGTGCAAATCTCTTGCTCATGTGGCTCTAACTGGCTTCCAAAGAGTCACTTGGAGCACCGTAAGCTCGCGTGGTCATTGGTCACAACCAAGAACGCGAAACCATTCTTCCCGGGATGAATCTAATCGCTTGAGTGATTGAGTAAGCCGCGCAGGGGCCGCACTCAGAACAACTTGGGAAAATTAACCAGGTGTGGAAGGTGCTCCATGATGACAAAATTGATTGATGTGTTTTTCGGTTGCCGGCACTCGCGTTACAGCTTTCCGGTAACCATTCGAGGGACGGCACGCCGCCCTCAGGCCGGCGCATTGACCGGCACCTACGTGGCTTGCCTGGATTGCGGGAGAGAATTTCCCTACGACTGGCAGGAGATGAAAATCATCACTTCGCCGGCCGAGAGCCGTGAATATTCGGCCTCGCTCGCCACAAGAGAAGCCGCATAAAGGGACATGGCTCCGTGAGTTGGAGCGATTTTGTTAAAGATTCAGAAGCGTACGTAGAAGAAATCCGCAATCTGGTCGCCGCTATGTGCAAAGGGAATTAGAAATCGGAATCAGAAATCGGAATCATAGTTCTACGATGAGCCCGCCGTTACAGCCGCCGATGTTCGTTTTTCGATCGGTAAAAACTCCCGCGCTCCGTGCCCGGTGTATATCTGCCGCGGCCGCGCGATCTTCTGCTCCGGATCTGTGATCATCTCCTGCCATTGCGCCAGCCATCCCGCTGTGCGGGGGATCGCGAACAGCACCGTAAACATTTCCGGCCGGAAACCCATCGCTTGGTACATGATCCCGGAATAGAAATCGACATTCGGATAGAGTTTGCGCTTCACGAAATACTCGTCCTCCAGCGCGATGCGCTCCAACTCAAGAGCGATTTCCAATTTCGGATTGCGTCCGGTAACCTCGAAAACCTGCTCCGCGCACCAGCGAATGATCTTCGCCCGAGGATCGTAATTCTTGTAGATGCGATGCCCGAAGCCCATCAATTTGAACCCGCCCTCTTTCACTTTCTTGATGTAACCGGGCACGTTGTCCTTCGAACCAATCTCATCAAGCATCTTCAACACTTCTTCATTGGCTCCGCCGTGCAGCGGTCCCGCCAAGGCGGCCGCTGCCGACGCCATGGACAGGTAGGGATCGGTTTGAGCGCTGCTCACCGCGCGCATCGCATTGGTGCCGCAGTTTTGTTCGTGATCCGCATGCAAAATGAACAGGATGTCGAGCGCCCGTGCGATCGCAGGATTCGCCACATATTTTGGTTCGACCATCTTCCACAACATGTTCATAAAATTCTCGGCATAGTTCAGATCATTGTCCGGATACACATAAGGAAATCCTACGTTGTGCCGGTAGGACATGGCCGCAATGGACGGCACTTTGCCAATCAACCGCTTGATCTGCAGAAGGCGATTTTCCGCATCGTGCACATGCCGAGCTTCGGGGTATACGGTGGAGAGCGCGGCCACCGTGCTCACAAACATCCCCATGGGATGGCCGTCGTAGCGGAAGCCCTCCATGAACTTCTTCGTGGTTTCGTGCAGCATGGTGTGGTGAGTGATGTCGTACACCCAGGTCTTCAGTTCGCTCTCGGTGGGCAATTCTCCAAACAGCAGCAGGTAAGCGACTTCCAGGAAGTTACAACGCTCGGCCAGCACTTCGATGGGGTATCCGCGATAGCGCAGAATTCCCTGGTCGCCGTCAATATAGGTAATGCCGCTGCGGCACGATGCCGTGTTCATGAACGCCGGATCGTACGTCATGAGCCCAAAATCTTCAGGACCCGTCTTGATCTGCCGCAGGCTCATGGCCCGGATCGTGCCATCCTCAACCGGAACGGTGTAGGTTTGACCAGTGCGATTGTCCGTGATCGTGAGTGTGTTCTCTGGCATGGAGGACTTGCTCCTTTGCTAGGCTAGACTAGCGTAGCTCAGTCCATTTCACTTCGGCAACAATCTGGCGTGACCTTGGTCACTCATTCCCGCGATCGTTTTCCCAGACATGCCGAATTCCACAATCGACCCGTCACAAGACACAAGAACCGGCGGCCGCGGCCGCCGGTTCGCACTCCCCTTGCGTTCCATCACTAATTCGACGAATCGTCCCGCCGCTTCAGAGTGGGACGATCATCATCGCTCTTGCTGTCTCCCGAGTTGGGATCGCTGCTGGTGGAAGTCCGCCGTAAGCTGGGCTTATTGGCGTCCTTCTGATCCAGCACCTTGTGGCGATTCTCAATGGACGCCAGCCGGGACTTCACGTCATCGAATTCCGAGGTGGTCACAACGTACTGCGGCTTTGCCGGCAGGATCTTTCGAATTTCTTCCTGCGTCTTCTCAATGCGATCCGGCGTCTGGGGATGCGTATCGAATGTTTTGGCCAAGGTCCCAGGCTTCTTCTTCTCCATCGCCTGAATCTTTTCGAAGAACGAAACGAACGCTGATGGATCGTATCCGGCGCGATACATATATTCCACGCCAAGGTAATCCGCTTCCGCCTCGAATCCGCGGGAGAATTTCAGAATGCCCATCATCGCCGCGGGTCCGGCGGCTTCGTAAGCTCCGTAGCCGATGCCCCCGCCCACGAAGATCAGAGGAATGGTCGCCAGTTGCATCAGAGTGTAACGGGTCTGCTCGCGGGCCACATGGCATGCCGCCACGTGGGCGATTTCGTGCGCCATAACGCCCGCCATCTCCGCCTCTTCATCGGCCGCCAGGATCAGTCCCGAGTTCACGTAAAAAAATCCGCCCGGAAGCGCCATGGCGTTCACCACATCCGAGTCGATCACCTTGATGGTAAACGGTACTTGCGCGTCCGAGTTCCGCACCAGGTTCTGGCCGATGCGGTTGACGTACTCCGTGACCACGGGATCATTCACCAGCTTGATTTGCGATTCGATCTGCTGCGCATACGAGCGGCCCATGGCCACTTGCTTTTCGACGCTGTACCAGTTCCCAACGCCGCGACCGCACCCAACGTTTCGGTTTCCTACCGCGTCCACGTCGGTCTTGGTGCCATCGTGCTTGATCTGGCCGTCATCTTGCGTAGGCAGCGCAGCCGGCGGTTGTACCGGCGCATTTTGTACATCGCCGGCCTTGGGTTGGTCTTTGTCTGGATCCGGAACCGGAACTGGAGTTTGAGTCTGACTGGGATTCTGTGTTTGACCCGGGGTCTGACCTGGATTTTGACCCGGCTGTTGTGTTTGCGCCAACGTCCAGGGCCCTGCGCTGAACGCCGCCAACGCCGCTGCAATTGCCAACCAACGCAACTTCATGGGAACTCCTTTGCGCGACCTTACTCTTAAAGGAATTATACGCCGCTACACAAGCCCGGCCCGAACCTATTCCTCTTCCTTTAAATTTAGAGGCGATCTTCCTGCTCGGGGTTATCCGGGAACGAATCGCCGCGAATCGAGGCCGCGCAAAACCGTCCCGATCCGCTCTTGTCGCATCGTCAGGTCAGTCGTAACATAGCCCCATTCTGTATTCCGCTAGCCAGGAGGTACGCTTTGCTCGACCGCCGCCGCTTCCTTACCGCCGCTACCGGCCTCGCCGCCGCCATGGCTTTCCGTGGAGATCTCCTCGCCCAACTCGAAAAAGCTCCCTCCACCCTTCCCGACCGCTCCCTCTTCGAGAAGAATGAAGACGCTTACTGGGCCGAACTACGCCGCCAATTTCTCATCCCCGAGGACGAAATCTATCTGAATAACGGCACCGTCGGATCGAGCCCCGCGCCCGTTCTGCACGCCATCTTCGAGGGCTACGCCACCACCGAGAGAATGGATCAACAGGATCCTGAGGACTATCCCATCTGGGGATATGCCGCCTGGAACGAGTTTCGCGACCCCCTGGCCGCCTTCGTCGGCTCCCATCGCGATGAGATCGCCTTGCTTCGTAATGCCACCGAGGCTAATAGCTACATCGCCAACGGCATCGATATGAAGCCAGGCGACGAAGTCCTCATGACCGACCAGGAGCATCCCGGCGGTGTGCACCCGTGGAATCTCAAGGCCAAACGCTATGGCGTAGTAGTGAAGAAAGTCGCCTTGCCCCTTCCTGTGAAAGACACCGCCCAGGTGCTCAATCTCTTCAACGACGCCATCACGCCTCGAACACGCGTCATCTTCTTCAGCCACCTCACCACGTTCTCCGGGGTGGTGCTCCCCGCCAAAGAACTGAGCGCACTCGCGCGTTCGAAGGGCATCCTCTCTGCTGTCGATGGTGCCCACGTCCCAGGCATGATGCACCTCAACGTTCACGACCTTGGTTGCGACATGTACTCCGCGAGCCCGCACAAATGGCTGCAAGCGCCCAAAGGCACCGGCTTCCTCTATGTGCGCGATGAAGTCATCGACCGCCTCTGGAACACCATCGTCACCGAAGGTTGGGACGAACCCCAACTCCGCGCCGAGCGCTTCCAGCGCATTGGCAGCTCGAATGTACCCACTCTCTGGGGACTGCGCGCCTCGATCAAACTGGCCAACGACATCGGCCTGGACCGCATCGAGAGGCGACATCGCAAGCTGGCCGACTACATGCTCGACGAAATGAAAAAGCGCGGAGCCGAATCCTGGACCTCGCCCGATCCCGCCCTGCGCTGCGCGATTGTGACGGTCAACGTCCCACCCGTCCCTCGTATGGATTTGGAAAACTGGATGTGGAAGACCCACAAGATCCGCATCCGCGGCGGCGACCCGAACAAGCTGCGCCTGTCTACGCCTTATTATTTGCAGAAGAAAGATATCGACCGGTTTCTGGAAAAGTTTGACGAGTACAAGCGGGAGAAGAAATTAATATGAAGTGGTCATGTACGGATGACCATGTATGTTACAATGTGTCCATGAAAACGATCGCAGCAGCGGAGTTCAAGGCGCGCTGTCTTACCCTGATGGAAGACGTGCGCTCTACCAGAGAGCCCCTCATAATTACCAAGCGTGGTAAGCCTGTCGCAAAACTTGTCCCTGCCGACGGTCCGAAGCAGGATTTCATCGGGAGTTTGAAGGGCATAATCCGGATCGTGGGCGATATTGAATCCCCGGTTGTGCCGCCAGAAGCCTGGGAATCCTCCCGATGATTTTGCTGGACACTCACGTGCTCATTTGGGCTCGCGACGATTCCAGGCACCTTTCGCGGGCCGCAGCGTCGACCATTCGGCGTGCACGCAACGACGGTGGCCTCGCCATCTCGGCAATTAGCCTATGGGAACTCGCATCGCTATTTGCTAGTGGAAAATTACAAGCCTATGGTACGGTCGAGGCTTCGGTTCACTTGTTGATCGAAGAGGTCACAGTGCGGCCCATCACACCAGAGATCGCGGCTCTTGCCGCGCAATTTCCGGATGACTATTCTAGCAATCCCTCGGATCGCCTGATTGGCGCCACTGCTCGCGCTGAGGGCCTCATCCTGATCACCCGCGACCAGAAGATCCGCCGCAGCCCGCTAATCAAAACCGTTTGGTAAACCTTACCGAAACGCAGGTGTGCAACGCACTCCCTAGTCGTAATACTCCAGCCCCAGATGCGTAATCAGTTCCTCGCCCTTCAAGTGCCGCAGCGTGTTCTTCAGCTTCATCAACTGAATGAACAGATCATGCTCGGGATAAAGCCCCGGCACGGTCATCGGAGACTTAAAGTAAAAGCTTAACCATTCCTGAATCCCCAGCCCGCGCAGCTCAGAGCACCGTTTCGCGAGGTCGACCAGCAGCACCAAATCGAGCACAATTGGGGCCGCAAGAATCGAGTCACGACACAGGAAATCGACTTTGATCTGCATCGGATAGCCCAACCATCCGAAGATGTCGATGTTGTCCCAACCCTCTTTGTTATCACCCCGTGGCGGATAATAGTTAATGCGAACTTTGTGATACATGTCGCCATATAGTTCCGGATAGAGTTCAGGCTGCAAGATGTGTTCCAGCACCGAAAGTTTCGACTCTTCCTTGGTCTTGAACGATCCCGGATCGTCCAGCACCTCGCCGTCGCGGTTGCCCAGGATATTGGTCGAGAACCATCCGTTCAGCCCCAGCATGCGCGCCTTAAAGCCGGGCGCAAGAATCGTTTTCATCAGAGTCTGCCCGGTTTTGAAATCCTTGCCGCAGATCGGCGCTTCGTTCTTGCGCGAGAGTTCGAGCATCACCGGCAAGTCCACTGTCAGGTTCGGCGCTCCATTGGCGAACGGAACACCCTCCATCAAAGACGCATAGGCATAAATCATCGAGGGCGCAATCTTCTCGTCGTTCTCGCGCAGCGCCTTTTCAAACGACTTCACCGATTGGTGCGCCTCAGTCGCCTCGATGTATGACTCTGTCGACCCGCACCACATTGTGATCAAACGGCTCGCCCCGCTGGTTTTCTTGAAGTCGCGGATGTCGTCCCGCAACTGCTCGGCAAGATCCATCTTCGTCTTGCCCTTCTTCACATTCGGCCCGTCGATCTTCTTCACGTAGTTGTGATCGAACACAGCCGCGCGCGGAGTCACAGAAGAAAGAAACGGCTTCAGCTGATCGAGCAGCCTTTGATCCAGCACTCCTGCGTTCGAGGCCGCTTCGTACATGTTGTCTTCGAAAATGTCCCAGCCGGTGAAGACCAGGTCGTCAAGCCCCGCCAGCGGTACAAATTCCTTGATCTTTGGCGAACGCCCGTCCGTGCGCTTGCCCAGCCGCACCGTGCCCATCTGCGTGAGCGATCCAATCGGCTTCGCCAGCCCTTTGCGAATCGCCTCCACGCCCGCAACAAACGTAGTCGCCACCGCGCCCATGCCTGGGATCATCACCCCCAGCTTCCCCTTTGCCGGCTGGATCGTGCCGTCATGTCTGGAACTGCTGCGCGCCTTCCCTTCGGACTTCACTTCTATTCTGGGTGTCTTTGATGCCGTCTTTGCAGACTTATTCCGTGTCGCCATATTTTGGCCGCTTCCTCAGTAAGAATCTGGATGGAGGTGCAAACTTTGTATGTTCTCGTATTAGGTACGAGTTTTGCAAACGACAGCGGCCAAACGCGCAGAAAATCACTTCAACGGCGTATGAGGATCATCAAGCGGGAACGACCATCGCGGGCCTGCTGGAGAAAACCATCTCGGCTCATGTAGAGACAGCCGCCTCCGGCTGTCCCGCGAAGGCGAAGCCGAGCTGCCCCGCCCAACTCACTCGTCTTGCTCTGATGATTCCCATAAATTTTTTGCGTTGGACTCTAGCGCCAACATCCTTCATAGTGAAATCACTTCGCAAACCAGCTCTGCAGCCGGTCCCGCGAAGCTGATGTTTGCCTGCCAGCCTTGCTGCGGTAGTGCAATTCTCCTGACCCTGTTGTTCTCCACTCAATCTGAGTCCACGCCATTCGGCCTTGTGCCGGTAGTGTGCCTCTTCAGACTAGGAAAAAAGAACAGGAGATTCCAATGAAATCGATTCGCAAGTTTGCCTATGCCGCGGTCCTAACCTTGAGTGCCTTGAGTTTCGCGCCCAGCCTGGCTTCCGCCCAGGATGCCGCCGGCACTTTCACGCTAACCCACGAAGTACACTGGCAGAACGCCGTCGTGCCCGTGGGAAAGTACCGCTTCACCCTCGGATCGACCGGTGCCGCGGAAATGCTCACGCTGCGCAAGCTTAGCGGCAGTGAAGCCGGCTTCATGCTGTTGGTTACCAACGAGGAAGCCTGCGAGCCGTCGGAGCTCAGCCAGCTCGTCGTGGTCGCCAGATCAAGCGGAAGCTTTGTCAGCGCCATGCAATTGCCGGAGTTCGGAATGACCTTGCACTTTGCCGTACCGGCTGAAACTCGTGAAGTGGCGCAATCGGTTGCAACCACAACTGCATCCGCCGCTCGATAGTTTGTCCCCTGCCAAACCCGAGGGCAGATCCCCTTTCTGCTCTCGGGCCTTCCTCTCACTGTTTGAATTTTTCCACGGTCTGCCGAGTTTGGTTTTCAACCGCAGCCAAGCCGCTCCGCATTCGAAATGAGGCGGCAGGAAATAGGGTTTGGCCGAAAAAATATCACCGCTGGAATACAACGACCGTTTTCTTACGTCGGTTTCGGCAAGCTCGAGTTCCCTTTCACTTCCTCGCTTAGCACAATCGCTTCGGCAATTTCCCTCATCGCCTTGCGCTTCTGCCGGCTCTGCCGCTGCAAGGTCAGGTAGGCTTGTTCCTCGCTTAACCCAAGATCGCGCTGCAGGATTCCCTTGGCGCGCTCCACCACTTTGCGCGTCTGCAGTTGCTCCCACAGAGTGGAGTTCGCATCTTCCAGCCGCGCCATTTCAATTTCCGCGCCCACCAAAAACCCGATCGTCGCAATCGTTTGGACTTGCCGCCGGCTGTAGGCGTGCGGCAGTCGATGCTGCAGGTTGATCACTCCCATCACGCGCCCCCTGCACATCAATGGCACCGAGAGAAATGCTTCATAGGTATCTTCGGGGAGTTCGTGGAAAAACTGGAAACGCGGATCGAGCGCCGCCTTTTCATTAACCGCGACCGGCTCCTGGTGTTCCGCCACCCATCCCGTAATGCCCTGCCCCAGGCGCAGTCTCAGGCGATCCACAACTTCCGGATGGGGATTCTTTGAGGCCCGCAACACGAGATCCTCGCCTTCCAGCACATAAATCAGGCAAGAGTCGCACTTCACCAGCGCAGAAGCAAAGTCGACCACACGGGTCAACACTAAGTGAAAACCGTCCGCCCGCGCCAGCCGAACGCCAATCTCGTGCAGCACATCTACATGCGAATCCTCAACTGATAGCAACGTATCCATGGTTAAGAATATGGGGCCCGCCAAGGCTCTGTCTAATTCCAAATTTCAATGATTACCATGAACGATTTGCCGCGTAATTGTTACCATTTTTTAACATCTCTGGCGGGAGTGTTGCGTCATGTGGAGACAGCCGCCTCCGGCTGTCCCGCGAAGGCGAAGCCGAGCGGCACCGTCACGACGCGCAACCGGCCCAGTCAAATCCGCAAAAAAACCAAACCGCCTCGACGCGATCGCGATTTCCTGTGTTAAACATTGAGTGGACTCGCTCCCATGCCCGACAAAATCGCTCTCATCACCGGTTCCTCCAGCGGCTTCGGATTGCTCACCTCCATTGAACTGGCTAAGGCTGGCTTTCGCGTCGTCGCCACCATGCGCGACCTCGGCCGCCGCGAGCGCCTCGATCAAGCCGCAACCGCCGCAGGAGTCGCTACCCAACTCGATATCCGTGCGCTCGACGTAACCAACTTCGACGCCTTGCCTGCGTTCGTTGACTCGCTGGTTCGCGACCACGGCCGCCTCGATGTCCTCGTGAACAATGCTGGATTTGCCGTCGCCGGGTTCGCCGAAGACATTAAACTCGAAGAACTCCGCCAGCAGTTCGAGACCAACTTCTTTGGCGCCGTTGCCCTGACCAAAGCCGCGCTGCCCACCATGCGCCGTCAGCACTCCGGACACATCATCCAGCTCTCTTCCATCGCCGGACTTCACGGCTCGGTCACGGTCAGCAGTTATTCCGCCTCTAAACATGCTCTTGAAGGTTGGAGCGAATCGTTGCGCCTGGAGATCAACTCGCTCGGCATCAAAGTGGTGCTGGTTGAGCCCGGAGCCTTCCAAACCGACATTTGGACGCGCGGCGCGGTCATGGGCGAGGATGTGACCAAGGAGACTTCTCCGAACATTCAGCGCAGCCTGCGTATGCGCGACCGCGTGCAGGCCCTGCCCAAACGCGACCCCATCGAAGTAGCGCGCCTGATCGCAACCATTGCGCGCGATTCCAATCCTAAGCTGCGCTACCTCGTCGGCCGCGACGCCAAAATTCAGCTTGCCATGAAGCGCCTCCTGCCTTGGAAGTGGCACGAAAAAGTCGTGGCAAGTTTTCTGAAGATCGACTGAAGAACGTTCACCACAGGGGCCCACAGAGGTTCACAGGGTAAGCCGCTGACGTTCCTGAACAGCCTTTTGCTCCGCTCTGAGTTCCTCTGTGTTTAGGGGTGTTGCTTTTCAGGGTTTCGCGTCGAGATCCACCGTCTTCACCGGCAAATCCCAGTGCGCGTCCAAAATCTCAAAGCGTCGCTGCTCTTCGCGCTGGAACGTTTCCTGATCGGGATACATCTGCTTCTGCAGCGCCGATTCATCGACCGGCTCGTTGGCCACGGTCGCATTCTTGAAGACGATGGTCACACGGAAGTCCCAGCGCCCGTCTTCCGTGGTGTGATAGCGCGGCTGATCCATCCAGACTCTTACCACGCGTCCCACCTCGACGCCATGCTTGAGCAACGGATAGTGATTCTTCTTGAACAGCTTGAGAAACTCGTCCGCATGCCCCCACTTTGCTTTGTAGTAGTACTCCACCACAAAGGGCTTGTCTGACGTTGCGGGCGCAGCCTGAGCCTGGGAAACGATGGGCAGGGCGATGGCGAAGAACAGCAGCACTGCAAAAGCGCGGGACATTCGAATCACAGAAGCCTCCTCGTGAATACCAGCTTGTACACTAACAAAACGGCAGAGAAAGTGCCGATGGACAAGTTGCTCACAACCGCCACAGACGCGACGAGAACTGTTCATACGAGGTTCGGGAAGGGCACTACGTTCAGTCGTGCTGGTTAATCCTCCTAAAGGTTGCGGGCTTTTGGCCCCTGACGCGTACGAAATCCCATAGAGGAAGAAACATGCAAGAAGCCGACGAGCAGCAAATCTTGACGCTTTTCGAAGACGGCGATCACGCCCTGATTGCTGCCGACCCCGCCGAACTCTCGCGCATCTTCGCGGACGACTACATCCAGTACGATGAATCAGGAAAGTCCTTCACCAAGCAAGGCGTGATCAACAATCTCAAGACCGGCGCGATCCGCTACGTCGCGATGATTTCGACCGGCCGCCGCATCCGCCTTCTAAGCAAAGACATAGCTATCGTCCACGGCTCGGAAGAAGATGAGGTCGAGCAGGATGGACGACGTTTTCCGGTTCGCTACGTCTACATGGATGTGGTCGTGAAGCGCAGCGGTAGATGGCAGATCGTGGCATCACAGTTGGCAAGGCCGATCAACCTTCTCTGACCCGGCAAGTGGATCGAGCTTCACAACACCTCAAAGCGCGCTACGGCCAGCGCGTATTCCCTCCGCTCCTTAGTTAACAAAGGATGCCGTTCCAGGTACCGCCCAACCAGTTGCTCCGTTTCCGGGTGGTGCAGATGACCTAGACCGTGGAGCGCAGCGCCCTGACAAAAGGCCGAGCTTAGATCGAGGATGCTACTCAAAGTCTGAAACATTACGTCCTGCATCAGCAAGTCTTCGCCGCCTCGCTCTCGATTCCTATTTCCACAATCCCAATCGAAGCAGAGGGAGTCCCACCACATTTGAGCAGATGCGTCGAGAGGTTCAACGGCGAACAATTTGCTGAATAAATCCAACATAGACCTAACGCATTCCTCGCGAGCAGCGAAGGGCAAGTCTGGAATCCAAATGAGATCCATGACTGAGCACTCGTAGAACCCCACTTGTATCGCCCAAAACCCTTCTTCAAGTTGAATCTTAGTGAACCGCTCCAGCAGAAAACAGGGGTTCCGGAACAATCTGGTGTAATAGTCGCAGAGCGGCTGCGGGTCGAACATTAGCTTGATCCTGGAATACCAGGTGTCGCGTACCGGGGTGTTTGCGGCTACATCTCGATCGAAAACAAATGAAATGAACTCGTCAAAAGAGAACTGGCTTATATCGACTTGTGCGTATTCTGCCATTGAAAACAAGCGCTGAAATTACTGACGTCCGACCGCTGACGCCCGCCTGCTAATCCGATTCTGCCAGTGCGTCCAAACAAAATAGACCGCCCCCGCCACCAGTACCACCCCAATCACCGCGTCGAACTTGTGAAAGTATTTCCCCAGTTCGCGCCAGTTCTGGCCCAGCTGCATTCCGAGATATGCCAGAGCCAGGCACCACGGCCACGATCCCAGAAACGTATAAATATGAAACCGTCCTCGCGGCATGCGCGCCACTCCCGCCGGCAGCGCAATAAAAGTGCGAATCACCGGCAGCAGCCTCCCAATGAACACGGCCAGATATCCCCAGCGCAGAAAGAATCGGTCAGCCCAGTCAAGCTCGCGCCGTCCCATCAGAATCCAGCGTCCGTAGCGCTCCACCAGCGGACGGCCGCCATAACACCCAATCTCATACGCCACTAGCGACCCCAGGTTGCACCCAATCGCCCCCGCCGTAGCGACCCATAGCAGTTTGAACGTACCCTGGAAGACCAGGTAGCCGGCAAACGGCATGATCAATTCCGAAGGCAACGGGATGCACGCCGACTCAATCGCCATCAGTAGAACGACGCCACCATAGCCGGTCGCGCTGATCACAGAATTAATGAATACGAAGATAATCGCCAGAAGTTTTTCAGTCATGAATGAAAGCAGTTGCCGGTTGCCAGTTCCCAGTAGAAAAGCTCTGTCCCTACTCAGAACTCGGAACTGACTCAAGTGTATCGGAAATTAGCTGCGGAAATGCCGCGCCTAGAACGAGCCGTCCTGGGTAAACGTATAGCCGGGCAGCGCCGCGCCTTGCGGGGTCTTCGTTATTTTGATGCGCACGGTTGGAGCGTCCGGCGCGGTGATGCCCGCCGGCCGCAGCATCGCATACTGACTGAAAACTTCGTTGTACACCTTGGTGACCAGATAGTCCTGGCCATCGGCGTCGCTGCGCCAAACCTGCCCGAGTTGGATGGAACTCACGGCCATGACAGATTCTTAAGGAGAAGGGATCGAACTCCAGACTACCGAGGGATGCCGAGTGAGTCAATCATTCCCGTGGTTACCGAGGTCTCTGCTAAGATGTTGCCCTCATGCCCCGCGGCGTAACCCCCCGCCAGCCTGCGCGCACCGGTCGTCAAGACCGTGTGGCGCGGACACTCTTGTCCGCGAAGGCAGCGCCCACCAAGCCGCGTGCCAGCCGAGATGGTCGTGGAAGTAAATATCCTCGTGGTGGCAAAGATGGCCCTGTGGGGACGGCCGCCCCTTCGGCAAGCTCAGGGCAGGCTCTCGGTCGCCCAGGCAGCGGCAAGGCTGCAGCCGCGAAGGGGCGAAAGAAGGACGTCTACAATCCCCTCGCCTCCGAACGCATCGCCGAAATTCTCGCTCGCCTGGACCAACTCTACCCTGACGTCACCTGCGCGCTCACCCATGCCAGCGCCTGGGAACTCGTGGTCGCAACCATCCTCTCCGCCCAATCGACCGACGTCAACGTCAACCGCGTCACGCCCGAACTCTTCCGAAAATATCCTACCGTTGAAGCCTTCGCCGCGCTCACGCCCGAGCAGCTTCAACCAGACGTCCGCTCGACCGGCTTCTTCCGCAACAAATCCAAGTCTGTCGTGGGTGCCGCGAAGAAGATCGTCGCCGATTTCGGCGGCCAGGTCCCCGACGACATGGAAAAGCTCCTCACCCTCCCCGGTGTTGCGCGCAAGACCGCGAACGTTGTCCTGGGAACGTGGTTCAAAAAAGCTGAAGGCGTGGTCGTCGACACGCACGTTCATCGCATCTCCCGCCGCCTCGAACTCACTACCAACGACGACCCGCAGAAAATCGAGCAGGACCTAATGCGCATCATCCCGCGCGAAAAGTGGATTCTCTTCTCTCACCAAATCATCTGGCACGGACGCCGCCTCTGCATCGCCCGCAAACCCAAGTGCGTCGACTGCCCCCTCGAAAATCTCTGCCACGCCGCCGACAAGACCTGGAGCACGGTCGAGATGCACAAGAACGCCAAAGCCTAGGTGGATCTCAACCCTTCGCTGTTGTCATCCTGAGCTGAGCGAAGGACCTATGTAATTGCTGCCGTCGCCACCGCTCTTAAGTCTTCTGCTAGACTCTTCGCTTCCGAGGCATCAATACCATGCGCACCCTCGCACTCTTTGCTATCGTCATACTCATGAGCACAGTCGCCGCCGAAACCATCGCTGCCCAGACTCTTCCCTCGCCTCAGGCCGTCACCGATCCCAAGCAGATCGCCTCCAAGCCCAACGCACAGGTCGAGCCTCGAAGCTTGACTATCGAGAAGCTCTACATGACGCGACAGGTCGGCCGGCCTACATGGTCGCCCGACGGCAAGAGCATTGCCTTCATCTCGAACATGAGCGGACGCAACAACCTGTGGCTCGTCCCCGCCCAAGGTGGATGGCCGGTGCAGCTCACAGTCAGCGACCAGCGCCAGACCGCACCCGCATGGTCGCCCGACGGCAAGTGGATCGCCTATCAATCCGACTACGACGGCGACGAGCAGTGGGATATTTTTCTCGTTTCACCCAAGACCGGCAAAGTTGTCAACCTCACCAGCACGCGCGAGATTGCTGAAACCGATCCAACGTGGTCGCCCGACGGCCGCTATCTTGCCTACTTGGTGAAACCTAAGACTTCAGCGGCTCATGAGATTGACATCTACGACACGCTGCTGCGCGAGGTGACGCACCTCACCGCCAGCACGCCGCAGGACAAGGGCAACTCCAATCCCATCTGGTCGAAAGATGGGAAGTACATCGTCTACTCCCAAGAGCAGGCCAAGGGCACGGACTCAAACATCTTCAGCGCCGACGTAGCGACGGGAAAGAGCACACTGCTCACGCCCCATGAAGGCGAACAGCGCTTCTCCAATAACGACATTTCGCCCGACGGCAAGCACGTTCTGTTTAGCTCGAACGCTGCTAACGGTTATGAAAACGTTGGCTTGCTGGAAATCGCGACAAAAAAGATTTCATGGCTGACCAAAGACAAATGGGAAATCCGCGGCGGCGAGTTCTCCCCGGACGGCAAACGCATCACTTTCAGCGCCAACGTCGATGGGAATGAAGATATCTATCTGCACGATCTCGCGACTGGCAAGTCTACGGTGTTGCCCATCCCGAAAGGCGTGAACGAGCCCGCCGGCGGACACTCTGCCTTCACCAAGGACGGCTCGCGACTTCTCTACTATCACAACGGACCTACCGCGCCGGCCGATCTGTGGGTATATACGCTGGCAACCGGCAGGTCGCATCAAGTCACGCACTCCCTCGTGGCTGGCGTGCGTTCGGAAGACATGGTCGAGCCTTATCTCGTGCACTATCCCAGCCGCGACGGCAAGTGGACCATCTCCGCGTTTCTCTACGTGCCCTTCAATATGGCGCGCAACGGCGAGAACGCCGCCATCGTTTACATTCACGGCGGGCCGACAGCACAGACGATGAATTCGTTCAACCGCTTCGTGCAGTATGCCGCCAATCAGGGATACATGGTGCTCGCGCCCAACTATCGGGGATCAACCGGTTATGGCAAAGAATTTCAGCAAGCGAATTTATTCGACATGGGTGGCGGCGATTTGCAGGATGTGCTCGCAGGGGTGGACTGGATCAAGCAGACCGGACACCTCGATCCCAAGAAGATCGCCGTAATGGGCGGAAGCTATGGTGGCTATCTCAGCATGATGTCGGTGACGAAAGCACCGGACGTTTGGGCCGCAGGCGTGCCTATTGTTCCCTTCGTGAACTGGTTTACCGAAATCGAGAACGAAGATCCGGTGCTGCAGCAGTCCGATCTTGCGACCATGGGCGATGTGGTGAAGAACAAAGCGCTATACGAAGACCGCTCGCCCATCAACTTCATCGATCAGATCAAAGCGCCGCTGCTCTTGCTCGCTGGAGGCCACGATCCGCGCTGCCCGAAGTCGGAGACGCAGCAGGTGGTCGATGCCATCAAAAAGCGAGACGGAACGGTCGACTACAAAATCTACGAAAATGAAGGCCACGGCTTCGCCCGCGTCGAAAACCAGATCGATGCCTACCGGCGCGTCGCGGATTTCCTGCTGGCGCACGTCCCGCCGGCGGATTGCAGTTGCTCGCTGAGCGAATAGGCGATCCGGCTCACGGCTGCACTGCACTCTTGTCTAAGTTTCTAACCCTGGTAGGAACAGGCTCGGCCATCGCATGCGCGATGGCCTGCACCAGCCCCGGGATCGTGAACTCTGTGGCTTCAATTTCCACGCGCAAGCCTAACTCGCTCGAAGTGGAAGAAGTAACCGGCCCAATGGATGCGAGCTTTATCCCATCGAGGTTCGCGTTGGCCTTACCCAACAACACCACGAAGTTGCGCACCGTCGAAGAACTCGTGAATGCAACCACATCCGGACGCCGCTGCGGACTTGCGATCGCACTGCGCAATCGCGTACGCGAAGACTGCGGCACAACAGTTTCATACGCTTCCACCACATCTACTCGCGCCCCGGCCTCGCGCAACTCCCGTGGAATCACATCGCGAGCAACTTTAGCGCGTACCAGCAACACCCGCTTCCCTTTCACGCGCCTCCGCAAGCTGCGTACCACCGACTCGGCCACGTACTCTCTGGGAACAACATCGACCTTGCCGCCGCGCTGCTCGATCGCCCTCTTCGTCGCCGGGCCAATGGCCGCGATGTGCAAATGGGCAAGATGCTTTTTTGTCAGGCGCAGCTTGGCCAGTCGCTCCCACATGGCTTCCACTCCGTTCACGCTGGTAAGGATGAGCCAGTCATAAGTGGCAAGATTCCTCAGCGCCGAATCCAAAGGCTTGAAACTTCGCGGCTGGCGGATTTCGATGAACGGAATCTCGATCACGATCGCGCCCAGCTTGCGCAGTTCGCGGGAGAGCGCGCCGGCCTGATGCCGCGCGCGGCCCACCAGCACGCGAATGCCAGCCAGCGGAAGCCGCCGCGACCGCTTTTCGGATTGCTTGCGATGATTCATTCTCCGCGATCAGACCCCCAGACCTTGCTTCTCCATCAGCTTTGCGATTTCAGCGACGGCTGAGTCCGGGCTTTGTGCCAAGGACGCGATGACCGCCGCCTGGTCCGCCTTGCTGCGATTCTGGCTGATCTTGAACTTGGCCTCGATCCGGGTGGCGACCATCTCAAAGCCGACAATGTGTTTCAACATCCCGTAGCGAAACTTGTCGCTGAGGCTGATCCATTGCTCGAAGTAGGCCGGATCGAATGCGTGGATGATGTCGCGCGTCTCTTCCAGAAGACGCTCAGGCTCGGTAACCGCGCGGGCGCGCCCGTATACATGCACGGCGGCATAGTTCCAGGTGGGCACGCTCTCCCGGCTTTCGTACAGGCTGGGGGAAATATAGGCGTGTGGGCCGTGAAAGATGGCCAGGGACTCCTGATCGCTTTGCAGAAGACCGCAGTGCGGATTGGCCTTGGCCATGTGACCGTGGAGCACCATCTGATTATCCGCGTCCCTGGCGAGGATGGGGATATGCGTGGCGAACGGACCGCTGTCTGAAGGCGAAACTAGAATGGCAAACGGATTCGCCTGGACGAAGGAAACTGTGTCCGCACGATCGCGAACCCGGTTAAATTCTGGAATGTACATGCTTCGGCTCTCCTTTGATCCGCAGACCGATCCAGGTTCGGGTCTTACAGGCTGCAGTCTTTTTTTCGCACGTGCAGAAGTTTTTCGACTTCGGCGATCACGACTCCCACCTCGTCTCTTACTTCCACCGTGAAGATCGGCTCGTACTTCGGCAACGTCTTCAGTTTCTCGCGAATGTCGTCGATCTGGCTATCGGACAAACGAAATTCCGCACGCACCGTTCCCTTCCCCGGCTTCCTGTAGCGAATGCTCGCGGCCTTGTCCCACACAATGTAATCGCGGCCCAGGTTCGCCATCAGCATGAGCATATAGAACGGGTCGGTCATGGCAAACAACGATCCGCCGAAATGCGTGCCCACATAGTTCGCGTTCCAGAAGCCCAGCTTCATCTCCACATCGACGGCCCTCATGTCGGGCGCAATATGCTGGACGCGAATGCCCGCGCCCAGAAACGGTGGCCACAGGTTGATCCAACGGCGGAGTGCATGCGAGCTTCTTGTGCCGCCGAGAAGTCGCAGGAGAACGCCGCCACTCTTCATTTTATTTTTCCGCGTCACTACGATTCGAGCTCACGGTTGCGGCGGGATGGCCAACCCGCGGCCGTAGACGGCTTCGAGGATTTCGTCCGCGCCGCGACGAAGCAAGGTTTCGCCGACGTCGTGGCCCAGTTTTTCCGGGTCGCCGAGATTGCCTTCGCGTGATTCGCGCAGGAGTTTCGAACCGTCAGGGTCGGCGACGATGGCTTCGAGATGCAGTTCGCCATCTTGCACTTCCGCAAAGGCGCCAATGGGAACCTGGCAGCCTCCGCCGAGGCGGTTGAGCAACGCGCGCTCGCAAGTGGTGGCGGCGCGGGCGGCATGATCATCCAAGAACGCAAGGTACCGGCGTGTGTCCGCGTCGCCTTCGCGAATCTCGATGCCGAGCGCTCCCTGCCCGGCGGCGGGGCACATCACTTCGGCGGGGATGATCTGCTTGATCAATTCCGTTTTGCCCAGACGATTCAGTCCGGCTGCGGCCAGGATGATAGCGTCGAATTCACCTTGCTCAAGTTTGCGCAGGCGCGTATCGACGTTGCCCCGTAGGGGATGAATGTCGAGATCAAGCCGAATGGCCTTGAGTTGCGCCTGGCGGCGCAAGCTGGAGGTTCCCACACGCGCGCCTTGTGGAAGATCCGAAATTCTTGCATACAGCCGCGAACAGAGGGCGTCGCGCGGGTCTTGCCTTTCCGTGATCGCGGCGATTTCGAATCCGAGAGGAAGTTCGGTGGGCATATCTTTCAAAGAATGCACGGCGAGATCGACATGGCCGGTGGCGAGGGCTTCTTCAATCTCTTTGGTGAACATGCCCTTGGTGCCGACCATGGCAAGGGCCACATCGGTGATTTTGTCGCCGGTCGTGTGGATGATTTCGATTTCCACTTCGTGACCTCGCGCGCGGAGCAGCGCGGAGATATGGTTGGCCTGCCATAGGGCGAGTTGCGAGCCGCGGGAACCGATGCGGAGTGTGGGCATTAGTGACGCGACTCCACTCCCTTCTTTGACGCATCTTCACCTGGCGATTCTCCGCTTGCCGGCGATGCCGGCCCCTTTTCTTTGTTGTGCAGATTGAATAACCTCCGCACTACATCGATCACCGTGGTGGCCTCGGCCTCGCGGGCAGCGGTCTTTAGTGTGGTGATCGGAGTGTGCATCACTTTGTTGATGATGCCGCGGCTCAGCGACTCCACTGCCATTTCCTGCTCCGGAGTCAGTGTACCCATGCGGCCTCGCACGCGGTCGATTTCGGCTTGACGGATAGTTTCCAAATGATCCTGCAGCGACACGATGGTCGGCACAACATCAAGCGTGCGCAGGCGGGCTTCAAAGCGCTCAACTTCGCTGGCAATGATGGCTTCGGCGAGTTCGGCCTTGTGACTGCGGTCGGCAACGTGGCTGCTGACTGCCTGCTGCAGATCGTCAATGTCGTAGGCAAAGATGCCGTCGAGCTTGGCCATTTCGGGCGAGACATCGCGGGGCACGGCGATGTCGATAAAAAACATGGGTCGATTTTTGCGGCGGGCCAGGAACTGTTCGCCATGCTCGCGGCGGAAAATGGCGTGCGGCGCGCCGGTCGAGGTGATGACGATGTCCGCGCGGTCACAAGAGTCATACAAGTCGTCAAACTTGATGGCTTGACCGTCGAACTTTTGCGCCAGTCCGATGGCGCGGTCGTACGTGCGGTTGGCGACGAAGATCGAAGCACAGCCGTGGGCCATCAGATGGCGTGCGGCCAGTTCGCTCATCTTGCCAGCGCCGACGATAAAAACGTTCTTGCCCTGCAGGGTTCCGAAAATCTTCTTAGCCAATTCCACCGCAACTGAGGCGATGGAAACCGAAGACGAACCTACCGCAGTCTCGGTGCGCACCCGCTTGGCAACGGCAAAGGCCCGGGTGAAGAGTTGATCGAGTTGGCCGCGTACCGAACCCACGGCGCGGGCAGTGGCATAAGCCTCTTTCACCTGGCCAAGGATCTGGGCTTCGCCGACGACCATCGAATCCAGGCTCGAAGCCATCCGGAAGATGTGCCGCACCGCATCTTTCGCCCGAAACTCGTATAGGTGCGCGTCCAATTCTTTGGCGCTCAAGTGAAAATGCTCGTGCAGAAAACCTCGCAGGTCGGCAGAACCGTTCGTGGTATGAGTGATCATTTCCACGCGATTGCAGGTGGAAATAATCATGCCCTCTTCCACGCCAGGATGCGCAGTAAGATCGCGGCAGCAATCGGGCAGACGCGATTCCGGGATCGCCAGTCGCTCACGCAATTCGAGCGGCGCGCTCTTGTGATTCACGCCAATGAGCTGGTATCTCATGAGGCGGCAAACCTGTGGATGGTAGAAAAATAGTTGGCGGCCCAAGCCACAATGGCGGCCACAAACGCAAACGTGGCCAGCACGGCGGCGCGGCGGCCACGCCATCCCGAATTCCAGCGGGTAACCACCATGACCATGTAGACGGCCCACATCAGGATCGACAAGAGGATCTTCGGATCCTCAAAGTCGATGTGGCCGTAGGCTGACATGGCCACAATCGAGCCCGTAATCAGGCCAAGCGTCATGAAAGGGAAACCCAGCAACAGGGACCGGTAGCCGATCTGGTCAATCACTTCCAGCGCGGGCAAAAAAGAAATCAAGCTGCTGGGCTTCTTGGCTTTCAAGCGACGCTCCTGCAGCAGGTAAAGCAGGCTGGCGCCGAAGCTGAGCACCAGCGCGGCATATCCCGTGAAGATGAGGATGATGTGCGCAATCAGCCATCCCTTGTGCTGCACGAAAGCGGTCAGCAGGACGGGTTGCTGGTCCAAGGCCGCGACAAAGGTCAGGAAAAACACAATCGGGAACACAACCACGCCGGGCGAAGTGGTCTGATAGATGGCGTAGATGATCATAAAAAACGTCATCGAGAAGAAAGCCAGCAGCGATTCCCCGTTGTGCACCGAAGCCCAGACCACATGGCCGGAGAGGAAAAGCTCGACCAGCGAGACGAAGTGGAAGACCATGCCCAGGCTGGCGGCGTGCAGCGCGATGCGGCTGAAAAGCTCGCTCGTGCGGGTGAGCGCAAAGAAGGCGTAGATCAGCCCGATGAAGTAACAAGCCAGCGCGAAGCGCAACCAGAGTAATGCCATAGGCTAGGTAAGTATCAGAGTCCGCTGATTTTAATGCAAATCAGCCAAGTTCGAAGAACTTGTTCTTTCTGCCCAGATACCCCGTCCCTTTCCACGCATTATATTCCGTACAGAGAGCGTGTAACGCGGTTCAAGACACCATCGGCACGTTCTTAGCTTCTCGGTCGGCATCGTCGACCGATCATTATGCCTTAGGCCATGCTGTTTTCAGGCTCTGACTCATTCCACGCCCAGACTCGCGAGCGCTTCTTCCAGCCCGGCGGCATGCACCAGCAGTCGTCGGCCGTGCGCCTTTACATCTTCCAGTTCGTCGAAGGCGCGGAACAACCGGAGCTTGGCGGCAGCATACTGCTCCGCGTCGGTAAGTGGACGATTGTGAACCTTCGTCCACGTAGTCACTGACTCTTCCGGCAGAAAGACGCTTACGGCGTAGGTCAGCTTCCGATCGGAGGTGACATCAAATACGAATTCCTTGGCTGGCGCTTCGGGGTCGTTTGCCAGCGCCGCTCGCTCGCCAACGAAGTAGTACTGGTAGACATATCCCTGAGTGCCGGCGTAGGTCTTCAAGCGGCGGACGGTCTTATCCGGAGACATGCGGACATTATGAACGGTCGTCGACATTTTGTCGTCGTCCCACGTTGGCCAGACTTGCGAATCACCGGGATAGGAAGCGCCCGCGACGCGCGGTACTGAGGTTCGCACTTGGACCATCGCGAAGCTAAATTTCCTGCCAAGATTGCCGATATCTTCCTTGGGAGTTTCGCTGGCCAGTCGCGCCGGCAGCAACGCCAGCGATTTCCCAAGGTTACAAATGATCGACTGGAAATGGTTCACTTTCGGGGCACTCGCAATCCTGGTGATCTACCAGCAGATCCGCGTCTACCATATCCGCCGCGAGTCGAAGAAACGCGAAGAGCTGTTCCAGATCGTCACGGAAAATGCGGCCGACATGATTGCCCTGGTGGACGTGAAGGGACGTCGGCTTTACAACAGTCCCGCGTACAAACGAGTCTTGGGCTATTCCGCGGCAGAACTGGGAGAAACGTCTGCCTTTGAGCAGATCCATCCCGACGATCGTTTTAGAGTGCTCGAAGCGGCACAGGAGGCGCGCAGCACGGGAATCGGAAAGAAGGTGGAGTACCGCGCCCGCCACAAGGACGGCACTTGGCGGGTTCTGGAGTCCATGGCTGGCATCATCCGGGACGAGAAAGGCGATGTCTCTAAGTTGGTCATTGTGAATCGTGACATCACGGATCGCAAACGAGCCCAGGAGCAAGCTGACCACAATTCCTTTCACGATGGCCTGAGCGGGCTCCCGAACCGGCTTCTCTTCCTGGATCGCCTGCAGAGCTCGTTTGATCACGCCAAACGCAACCCGGACCGGCAATACGCCGTCTTGCTCGTTGATCTGGATGGTTTCAAGGTGTTCAACGACACCATGGGTCCGGCGGCCGGCGATCAGGTGATCGTCGAAATCAGCCACCGCCTGGAGGGCTGTCTTCGGCACGACGATACGGTTTCCCGCCCGCAGGCAGCTCTTCCAATGAAAAACACAATTCTCTCCCGAATGGGCGGAGACGAATTCACCATCCTGCTGGAAGGAATAACCGATCCGAGCGATGCGATGCGGGCGGCAAAACGAATTCTTTCCAGGGTGGCCGAGCCCTTGCTGGTGGAAGGACGGGAAGTGCGTACCTCGGCGAGCGTGGGAATCGCTTTAAGCACGCCCGCTCACCAGCGGGCGGAGGAACTGCTGCAGGATGCCGACGTCGCGATGCGCCGGGCCAAAGCCATGGGAGGATCCCGCTGTGAGGTGTTTGACGAAGCGATGCACACGCGCGCCGTTAACCGGCTGAAGCTGGAAAACGAGTTGCGCGACGCGATCGGCCAACGTCAATTCCGGGTCTACTACCAGCCCATCGTGAACCTGGAGACGAACCAGATTACGGGGTTTGAAGCCTTGCTGCGCTGGCAGCATCCGGAGCAAGGTTTGATTTCTGCGTTCAAGTTTCTGGCAGCGGCGGAAGACACGGGGTTGCTGGTATCCACTGGCCACTGGGTCATTCTGCAGGCATGCCAGCAATTGCGTGTCTGGGACAATGAAATTCCCGCGATGGAGGCGGTGAATATAAACGTGAATGTCTCCGCCAAGCAATTGGCCGATGCCGGCTTCGTCACCGACTTGTCAGCGACTCTGCGGGAGACCGGCATCGATCCATCACGCCTGCATCTGGAAATGACGGAGAGCGTTGCGGCTGTCGATGCAAAGCTGACGGCAACGGTGCTCTCGCACCTTAAGCAACTGCGGATAGGCGTAGTCCTCGATGATTTTGGAACGGGCAATTCTTCCTTGAGCGGGCTGCGGCAAATCGCGGTGGAAGCATTGAAGATCGACCGCTCCCTGGTCGGCGGAATGCTGCTCGATCGCGGGGCTCGCGACATGGTGGAATTGATCATCCTGCTGGCACACAAACTAAAATTCAGGGTAATTGCGGAAGGCGTTGAATCCGCCAAACAGCTCGATCAGCTCCGTGAGCTAGGTTGCGATCTGGGGCAGGGACACTTATTTTCATCGCCAGTTGAGGCGAAGGCAGCGGAACAGCTCTTGCGACAGGGGAATGCAGTCCTCCGTGCGAAAGTGGCTGGAGCGCAATAGTCAGTCTTAATCTTTAGGCTATCTTAATGATCGCATTGGGAAGGGTACGGCTTCACGGTCTGCGGAAAAGGGCGATGTCCGACTCCGTTTTGAAAGGGCCGGCTTAACGTAACGCGTGGGGCTCTGGACGCCTCACCCATCAATCTTCGCCTCGCGCAATTGCTTCACCGCGGTTTCGGAGCTGACAGGCGAGTAGTAAACCTCCTTGAACGTATAGGAGCGCGCCTTAGCGGCGACGACGGGCATGATCTCAATGTGCCAGTGGTAGTCGTCATCAATGGTCTTCCAATAACCGAGAGTCTTCGAGGGATGCAAGCTGTTGGGCGAGGTGTGCAGCACCAGATGGAAACCTTCCGTAACTGTGCGAATTCGCTGCAGCGTGCGGCGCAGCAGCGCGGCGAGATTGGTCCGCAGTCCCGGCTTCGATAACCCCGTTCGCTCGAACGAGGCCTCGTGGTTGCGCGGCAGAATCCAGGTTTCGTAGGGGACGCGCGGGGCGTAAGGTCCAAGCGCCACATAATCACCACGGGCTTCAATTACGCGCGAAGCCTGGCGCTCCTCCTGGGTGAGAATGTCGCAGAAGACACATCGTTCTTTGGCCTGGAAATATTCACGGCCTGCTCGCAGTTCATAGAGCACGCGCCGCGGCACAAACATGGTGGCAGTGATCTGAGAAGTGGGATGGCTGAATTCCTGGCCCGCGCTGGGACCATAATCCTTGAAGAAACTGACGTACTTGATGCGCGCGTCGTGCTTCAGATCCATAATGCGTTCCGCTGCCAGACGCAGGAACTGCCCGATCTCATCATCGCTGGCATTCCAGAGCTGACGGTCATGCCTGGGATTTTCCACCAGAACTTCATGAGCGCCCACCGAACTCATGCGGTCATAAATGCCATCGCCGCGCCGGCCGGGCTCGCCTTCAATGTGATACAGAGGGCTGGGATGCACCACAGAGCGCGCCGACCAGCCGCTCGTACTGGGAACCGCCGAGATGACCTGCGTCGAGTGGCTTGAATCCGGGCAGAAAAGGCAAGCGGTTTCAGGGCGCGGCGAACTTTCGGCGGGGTCGTCTCCCGTCATCACCCACGAACGGGTGATGGGATCTTTGCGGAGTTCCATGTATTAGGAAAGCACTGAGGAAGAAGCTGCGTCAACTGCCATTTCTGCATCGCGTTGTGACGCCGTCACAATGAGGCAAGGAATGAGGCTTTGTTATAATCCGCGCCAAGCCCGCTTTCCGACCGAAATCATGACCGAGCCGTCCACTCCGCTGATGCGGCAATACGCTGCCGTCAAGAAAGAACATCCGACCGCGCTCCTGTTTTTCCGTTTGGGGGATTTCTACGAGCTCTTCTTCGACGATGCGATTGTGGCGGCCAAAGAGTTGCAGATCACGCTCACTTCGCGCAACAAAGAGAAAGGCATCGCGGTGCCCATGTGCGGAGTGCCTCATCACGCCGCCGAAGGCTACATTGGGAAGCTCATCCGCAAAGGCTTCAAGGTGGCCATCTGCGAGCAAATGGAAGATGCCCGCCTCGCCAAAAAGCAGATCGGCACAAAACTTGTGCGACGCGAAGTGACCCGCGTCGTCACCCCCGGGACGGCAGCCGATTCGCTTCTGGGGTCTGAAGAAAACAATTTCCTGGCCGCGCTGGCGCAGGTGGGAGAGCGTGTGGGGTTTGCCGCGCTGGATCTTTCCACCGGAGAGTTTCGCGCCACTGAATTTTCAGGAGAGAGTGCTCTGCGGCGGGTGCAGGAAGAGCTGGAGCAATTACGGCCAAAAGAATTGCTGTATGGATCGGCGGCGCCGCTGTTCGATGCTAAAACCAGCCGAGACCACACGCCCCAGCCGCGATCGTCTGGAGTTACCTGTACGGAGACCCCGATCGACGATTGGATCTTCGCGCCCGACCACGCCATTCCGCTGCTGGAGAATCATTTCGGAGTGCTGTCGCTCGAGGGATTTGGACTCGCCGGACGCACCGCGGCGGCGGCCGCGGCAGGCGCGATTCTCTATTATGCGCGCTCCACGCAGCGCGGATCGCTCGACCACGTGGACCGCATCGGCTGGTACGAGCGCCAGAACTGTCTTGTGTTGGACGCGGTCACGGTCAGGAACCTGGAATTGATCGAGCCGCTCTTTGCCGGCACCGATGCCGGAGTAACTTTGTTTCGTTCCATCGACGCCGCCGTAACTCCCATGGGCAAGCGACTTCTGCGCGCGTGGTTGCTGCGGCCATCGCTTGATCTTGTGGAAATCAATGCCCGCTTGGATGCGGTGGAGGCGGTCGTGAAGGACACGATCGCGCGCGAAGAGTTGCGCCGTGCGCTCGATGGCGTGCTCGACCTGGAGCGGCTTCTGAGCCGCGTCACCCTGGAGACGGCGAATCCGCGGGACGTTCTGGCTCTGGCGGCATCGCTCGGAAAGATTCCCGCAATCAAGGCCGCAGTAGGGCGGCTAGCGGCGGAGCGGCTCAAGACTTTGCACGGATCACTCGATGAACTGGGCGATCTGCGCGACCGCATTGAGAAGACGATTGTGCCCGAGCCGCCGCTGAGCTTTGCCGAGGGCGGTGTGATTGCAGCGGGAGTGGATCGCGGCTTGGACGAATTGCGCGAACTTTCCCGCAACAGCAAGCAGGTGCTGGCGCAGATCGAGCAGCGGGAACGTGGCCGGACGGGCATCGGATCGCTCAAGGTGAAGTTCAACTCCATCTTCGGCTACTACCTCGAGGTTTCGAAACCGAATCTGCACCTGGTTCCTCAGGATTACGAACGCAAGCAGACTCTGGTGGGCGCGGAGCGCTTCACCACGCCCGAACTGAAAGAATACGAAGCCAAGATTCTCGACGCGCAGGAAAAGATCGTCGAGATCGAGCGGCGGCTGTTCACCGAGTTGCGCATCGCGATTGCCTCCGAGGCAAAGCGAATCCGGCAGACGGCACTCGCGCTGGCCGAGGTCGATGTGCTGGTGTCGCTGGCTCACATCGCGGCACTACGGAATTATTGCCGGCCGCGCTTCATTGCCTCGGCGGAAGGTGACGCCGGTGATCTCGAGATTGTCGAGGGCCGGCATCCCGTGATCGAGCAGCAGGAGATGGCCGGAGGCAGCGAGCGCTTCGTGCCCAACGATCTTTATCTGAATGCGACGACGCACACGATTCTGCTGCTGACCGGACCGAACATGGGCGGCAAGTCCACTTACTTGCGGCAAACCGCCCTGATCGTGATTCTCGCACAGATGGGCTCGTTTGTGCCGGCGCGCTCGGCGCGCCTCAGCATGGTGGACCGCGTCTTCACTCGCATCGGCGCCAGCGACAACCTGGCCCGTGGCCGCTCAACGTTTATGGTCGAGATGACGGAGACGGCGGCGATCTTGCATACAGCGACGGCGCGTTCGCTTATCCTGCTGGATGAAGTTGGCCGTGGCACCTCGACTTACGACGGCCTCGCGATTGCCTGGGCCGCAATCGAATATCTGCACGCGCGCGTGCGCGCCAAGACTCTTTTCGCCACGCATTATTTCGAGCTGACGGAATTAGCCGAACAACTTTCCGGGGTAAAGAACTATCACGTCTCGGTAAAGGAAACCGGAGGCGGCATCGTCTTCCTGCGCAAAGTCGAGCCGGGAGCGGCTGACCGCAGCTATGGCATCGAAGTGGCCAAGCTGGCAGGCTTGCCGAATGAAGTAATCACGCGGGCACGCGAGGTGCTCGCCGAGCATGAATCGGCGGAACGCGAACTGACGGAGCATCTCTCGCCCGGGGCTACTCCTCCGCCAACACAGCTAACCATCTTCACCCCGATCTCTCAGCCCGTGCTGGAGAAGCTGCGCGAGGTAGACTTGAACCGGCTTACACCGCTGGAAGCGCTGAATTTGTTGGCGGAGTTGAAGAAAGAAATCTGACCACGAGAGCACCGGGCGTACAACGTTTATAAATCGTATTTGATGACTGTTCAGCGAAACACACGTGAAATCGGTCAGCTCCTGATCGTCGGCTTCGACGGCACCGAGATGAAGCCAGCGCTGAGTTCCCTGCTCACGCGACTGCAGCCGGCGGGCGTAATCCTGTTCGCACGGAACATAAAGACCGCCGAACAGACCTGGCGCCTGCTGCGCGATTGTCAGGAATGCGTTTCCACGCCGCTGTTCAATTGCGTCGACCTCGAAGGCGGGCGCGTGGACCGTTTTCGCGACGCGCTAGGCGCAACGCCCTCGGTGGCGGATGTATTCGCCACTGGCGACCGCAAGCTCTTCCGCAAGCACGGACAGATCATCGGAGAGAACTGCCGCGCCCTGGGATTCAACGTTGACTTCGCGCCTGTACTGGATCTGGCCTTCGAAGCCTCACGCAAGGTGATGAGCTCGCGAGCGGTTTCGGCGAACCCACGCGAAACGGCTGCCTATGGGCGCGAGTTCCTCGCCGGGCTGCGCGCAGCGGGCGTCCTGGGATGCGGCAAGCACTTTCCCGGCCTTGGCGAAGGCAAACTCGACAGCCACCACGAGCTGCCGCTGATCGACAAGCCGCTGAAAAAGCTTTGGGCCGAGGATCTGCTGCCATACCGCACGCTCCGTGCCCAGATGCCGATGGTGATGATATCGCACGCAGCCCATCCTCTGGTCACGAAGGCAAAGACTCCTGCTTCGCTCTCGAAAGTTTGGATTACAAACATCTTGCGCAAACGTATCGGCTACCGCAATCTGATTGTTTCCGATGATCTGGAAATGGGAGGAGTTTTGTCGGCAGCTCCGATAGGACAGGCGGCGGTTGAATTCGTTCGAGCCGGTGGAGATCTGTGCCTGATCTGTCATCGTGAGGACTACATTGCAGAAGCTTACGATGAGTTAGTAAAGACGACGGAGCGCGACCCAAAGTTCGCCCAGCGCGTTGCGGAATCGGCGCGCCGCGTTCTCGCGTTCAAAAGGAAGTCGGCGAAGCTACGGCGCAAGACGAAACCACCTTCTGACTCGGCGATCGATAGACTCTCGCGGAACTTGTGGGAATTCAGCGAGCAAGTGCGGCTGGAAGCCCTGGTTCGCACAGAGAATGATCGAGCGGAGAATGATCGGACGGAGAGTACTCGCCAGGAAAAAGCGCGGCGGCCGCGGAAATGACGAAGAAAGAAATGATCGTGGCCGGCGTAATGAGCGGAACGTCCGCTGACGGCATCAACGTGGCATTGGTGCGGATGGCTTCGGCCTCACGCCGCACTCGCTCTGGCGCAGCCCACGCTAGCTTCCAACTGCTCGGGCACGCCGAATACTCTTATCCAAAAAAGGTTCGCGCGGCGGTGCAGGCCGCAATGAATGCGTCGCGGGCAAGCGTCGCCGATCTGGCTCGGCTGAATTTCCTGCTGGGCGAACTGTATGCCGATGCCGTGCTGGCCACCGAGCGGCAGTTTCGTGTGAAAGTTGCTCTAGTCGGCTGCCACGGGCAAACGCTCTATCATCAAGGCGAGCCGCGGCGCTTTCTCGGGCGCATGGTAGCGGCCACCTGGCAGACCGGTGAGGCCGCAATCGTCGCGGGGAAAGTCGGCGCGCCGGTGGTCTCGGATTTTCGTCCTGCCGACATGGCCGCCGGAGGCAAGGGCGCACCGCTGGTTCCTTTTCTTGATTACATGCTGTTCCACGATGCTCACGTCGGGAGAATCGTGCAAAACATCGGAGGCATCGCGAACCTTACCGCAATTCCTGCCGGCGCCTCGGCAAACGATGTAATCGCGTTCGACACCGGCCCGGGCAACATGGTGATCGATGCTGTCACCGAGAAGTTGTTCGGCCAGTCGTTCGATCGCGGAGGCAGGATCGCCGCGTCCGGAAAAGTGCTGGATAAGGTCCTCGACAAATTCTTACAAGGGAATTTCTTCCAGAGAAATCCACCCAAGACCGCGGGGCGTGAGGAATTCGGCCGGGAGTTTGTAAGCGAATTTCTGCGAAGTTGCGGACGCTGCCAAAAGCAAGATGTCGTGGCTACGGCGACCGCACTCACGGCAAAGTCGATTGCTCTTGCGCTACGCTCTTATGCGGTTGAGAACTCAGCTTCCGTGCGCAAACTGGCGTTTCGTGAAATGATTCTTTCCGGTGGCGGAGCGAAAAATTCCATGCTCGTGGCCATGTTAACCAGTGAACTCCCGCCCCTTGGATTGCAACTGCGATTCTCCGACGAATTTGGCCTGCCATCGGCCGCGAAAGAGGCGGTCGCGTTTGCCATTCTGGCTCATGCGACGTGGCACCAGCGCCCTTCGAGTGTTCCTTCGGCAACAGGAGCCAAGCGCGCTGCGGTACTGGGTAAAATCTCGTATCCTTAGATTTAGGCTCGTAAGCAGAGACGCCTCTTGAGATCTGTAAACCTATGCCGATCTACATCTCGTTACTTCGCGGAATCAACGTCGGCGGCCACAAAAGAATAAAGATGGACCGGCTTCGAGTGTCCCTCGAAGCGATGGGATTGGAGCAGGTGAAGACCTACATCCAAAGCGGAAACGTGGTTTTCAATACCGGGAAACTTTCCCCAGCCGCGTTGTCTAAACGAATCGAGGAACGAATTCTCAGCGACTTTGGCCATTCGGTCTCCGTCATCTCCAGAACCGTCGACGAAATCGGCGGCACGATCGCAAACAGTCCCTTCGTGAAGCAGCGCGGAATCGACCCCGAGAAGCTTCATGTCACCTTCCTGTCGGAGATCCCCGCGCCGGTCGCTTTGAAGAAGTTGGCAGACCTAACCATCCCGCCGGATCAGTCCCGCTGTCTCGGCAAAGAGATTTACCTTTATCTCCCAAATGGAGTTTCTGAAAGCAGCTTGATGAAGAGTCCGTTGGATCGGGCGTTATCGGTGGTCACCACAACCCGCAACTGGAAAACCGTCAACGCCATCCACCAGATGTGTCTGGATTGCCGCTGATGCGCCGGGCTTCATTCGTTCTCGCGGCTCTTGCCTTGCTGTTTTCTCTACTCTGCTGCTCCGGCAAGCCAGATCCCAACACCCTGGTGATGCTGATCGAATCGAGCCCCACGAATCTGGATCCGCGGATAGGAGTCGACGCACAGTCGGAGCGCATCGACAATCTGATCTTCGATGACCTGCTCTCGCGTGGTGACAATCTGGATGTGGCCCCCGGCTTGGCTGAGCGCTGGGAGATTCCCGACCCTCTCACCTACGTCTTTCACCTCCATCACCCCGTAACTTTTCACGACGGCCGTCCGCTCACCGCGCGCGATGTGAAGTGGACTTTCGATTCCCTGCTTACCGGAAAAATCCGCAGTGCCAAAGCCGCGGCATATCGCTTCGTCGATCGCATCGACGCGCCGGATGACTCTACGGTTATTTTTCACATGAAAGAACCGGATGCCGCTCTCCTGTGGAATCTATCGGACGGTGCCATCGGTATTGTGCCCTTCAATAGCGGAAATGAAATGACGATCCACCCGGTTGGCTCCGGACCATTCAAGTTTGTCAGCTCCGAGATCGACAAGGAAGTCGTCATCGAACGCAACAATGATTACTGGGGCGAAAAAGCTAAACTCCCCCGTGTGCGATTCGCGGTTGTGCCCGACGCGACTACCGAAGCTCTCGAACTCCGCAAAGGCACGGGAGATTTAACCATTAACGCCCTCACGCCCGACACTGTGCACATCCTTGAGCGTGAATCCAATCTCGCCGTCGAACACGCGCCCGGAACCGAAATACAATATCTCGGCTTCAACCTTCGCGATCCTATTCTGAAAGATGTTCGCGTGCGGCAGGCCATCGCCTACGCCATTGACCGCCAGCCCATGATTCAATATCTCTGGGGTGGATGGGCACAGCCGGCGCGCAGCGTTCTCCCGCCGCAAAGCTGGGCCTACAACGGCGATGTTCCAGCCTATGACCACAATCCCGAAAAGGCCCAAGCATTGCTCGACGCTGCCGGCTATCCCGCCACGAACGGCGTACGCTTTCACATCACGATGAAAACTTCCACCACGGAAAGCACGCGTCTCATGGTCGCTGTAATCCAGCAGCAGTTGCGGGAAGTGGGAATAGCACTCGACATTCGCAGCTTCGAGTCGGCTACTTTTCTTGCCGACATCATTAACGGAGCGTTTCAGCTCTACGGATTGCGTTGGGTCGGCGGCAATCAGGATCCCGATATCTTCTACGTGTTTCACTCCTCGCGCTTTCCTCCGAACGGCGCAAACCGCGGACATTACTCAAATCCGAAAGTAGACGCACTCATCGACCAGGCCCGCCGCGAGGTCGATCAGAACACGCGCAAGTCAACCTATGCCGAACTGCAGCGCATTCTTGCCGAAGAACTGCCTTACATTGACTTGTGGTATCTGGATAATGTTCTCGTCCACAACCAACGCGTGCGCAATCTACGGCTCAATCCGGCGGGAAACTACGATTTTCTGCGCACGGCGGAGCTGGCGAAGTGACCGGGATGGCAATTGACGACTGGCTGCCGCAGTATCAGGTGAGCGCTACCTATTCGGTCTTCGTGCATGCATCCGATGCGAAAACCTACGCCGCTCTGGAGCAGGCTAGTTTCTCGGATCTCGCCATCGTTCGAGGCCTGATGTGGCTCCGCGGTTATCGTCTCGGCCGCGGCAGCATTCCGGGGCCGGACGGCCGGAAAGACGCACGCGGTTCTTTTCTAGAACTGGCTTCGGTTCCTCAGCAAGAGGTGGTGCTGGGCATTGCAGGCCGGTTCTGGAGGCCCGACGGTGGCATCGTTCGCGGCCTCACCCCGGCGGCGTTCGCGGATTTTCGCCGCGAAGGCTATGCCAAGGCAGTTTGGAATTTCTCATTCTCACCAGCAGATGGCCGCACGCAGCTTAGGACCGAAACGCGGGTGCAGACATTCGGCCGTCCGGCAACCTTGAAATTCCGAGCTTACTGGCTCCTGGTCGGTCCTTTTTCCGGGTTGATCCGCAAGGCCATGCTGCACCAGGTCAAGCGAATCGCCGAGCAGCCTGCCGTCTGAATTCGCATGTTACCATCGACCTCTGGTTCTTCTCCATGCGCATTCTCTTCATCGGCGACATTTTCGGACGGCCCGGACGCACCATCGTCAAGGACAAACTACCGGGCATCGTCCGCGATCAAGCCATCGATCTCGTCATTGCCAATGGTGAAAACTCGGCTGCGGGTTTCGGCATCACTCCGGCGTTGGCCGAAGAACTTTTTGAGCTGAATATTGATGTCATCACCACCGGTAACCACGTCTGGGACAAGCGCGAGATTCTCGATTACTTTCAGATGGTGGAAGGCAATGGACACGGGCCTCAACGCCGCGTGCTTCGTCCCGCAAATTATCCCGCGGACATGCCCGGCTGGGGCGTGTATCAGGGTCAAAAAGCAAAGGTCCCTTACGCCGTCATCAACCTGCAGGGACGCGTGTTCATGGCTTCGAACGACGATCCCTTTCGCACTGCCGACCAGCTCCTGCAGAAAATTGAGGCCAAAGTAATCTTCGTGGACTTCCACGCCGAGGCCACCTCGGAGAAGATTTCTCTCGGCTGGTATCTCGACGGACGCGTCACCGCAGTGGTGGGCACGCACACGCACGTACCCACTGCGGACGAACGCGTTCTACCCAAGGGAACGGCATACGTCACCGACGTCGGCATGACCGGGCCCTATGATGGCGTGATCGGAGTGAAGAAGGAACTCGTCGTCAACAAGTTCCTCAACGGCATGCCGGTGCGCTTCGAGCCAGCCACGGGAGACGTCCGGCTGTGCGCTGTGGTCATCGACTGCGACGAGAAGACCGGCAAGGCGCGAGACATTGAGCGGCTGATGCTGAGTTGACTCGTTCCTGCAAGAAAGCGGCATTCCCACGTTCTAAGAGTGCGTTCTGCCCCCATTCCCTAATACGGTAAAGCCGAAGGTACCTGGCACTCTTAGCTATCTGCCGGGAGCGGCCAGCAGGGTAAAATCAAACGAATGCGGAACCTGTGGTCCATTCCGGCGGTTTGTCTTCTGGCGGCCATGCCGGTCGTTCCGGCGTTTGCTGGGAACGATACGAACGTTGAAACTCAGATCGTCTCTTGCGGCAACGGCGTGCCGGGCGGCGTCAACTGCGTTCCCTCCAAGACCGATCTGAAAGAAGCGCGCAACGCTTATGCGCGTGGATTGAAACTGGAGAGTCGCAAGAGCATTGAGCAAGCCTTCGCCCAGTTCGATGAGGCCTCTCGGCTGGTTCCGCAGAATACGCAGTTCTTTTCCGCGCGCGAAGTGGCGAAATCGCAGCTGGTGTTTCAGCATGCGGAGCACGGCGACGCACTACTGGCTACCGCCCGGCTATGGCAGGCTGCGGCTGAGTATCGCGCCGCACTGAAGCTCGATCCCGATAATCAGTACATGCAGCAGCGCCTCGAGGAAGCTCTGCACAACGCGGCGCCTCCCGGTCCGGCCCGGGTACCGGTAATGCTGGCCGACGCCGCTGAAATCCGCCTTGAGCCCAAGGCCGAACGAGCCACGTTCCACTACCGCGGTGATGTTCGCGGCTTGTTTACCGAACTTGCCTCAGCCTATGGCGTGAGTGCTGAGTTCGACGATTCGGTGGAACCCAAGACTTTGCGTTTCTATGTGGACGAGGTCGATTTCTTCACCGCTCTCCAGTTGGCATGCCGCGTCAGCAAGACCATGTGGACCGCGCTCGACGCGAACCAGGTGCTGATTGCGAAAGATAGTACGGAAAATCACAAGCAGTTTGACCGTATGTCGCTCGCCACTTTCAAGGTGCCCGGAGCCACCACCGCGCAAGAGGCTGCCGAACTGATCACATCTCTGCGCAATATCTGTGACTTCCAGAAGATAAATACGGGACAAATTGGAATCGTGGAAGTGCGCGCCCCGCAGGCGACACTGGCGGCTTGTACCAAGCTTATGCGGCAGTTGACCACTGATCGTCCGCAGGTGGCGCTCGATATTGAGGTCTACCAGATCAGCCACAACTTCACGCGCGAAATCGGCATGCACATTCCGAACACTTTCAACATGTACAACATTCCGGTGGAGGCCCTGGCGGCATTGGGCGGAACGAGCATCTCATCACTTGTCAACCAGCTGATTTCTTCCGGCGGCATCAACCAGGCGGGAAGTTCGGCGCTATCGGGGCTTCTGGCGCAACTGCAGGGCGGGCAAAATGGTATTTTCAGCCAACCGCTGGCTACGTTCGGCAACGGCCTTACGCTCTCAGGAATCAGCCTGGATCACCTTACGACGGCGCTTTCCGTCAACGAATCGTGGGCACGCAGTCTGAGCCACGTTACGGTGCGCGCGTCGCAAGGCAACGACGCAAGCTTCCACGTGGGTGAGCGTTATCCCATCCTGAACGCTTCCTACGCGCCCGTATTTAACTCGTCCGCGATCTCCGCGGTGCTGGGGAATCAGACCTACGTCCCGCCCTTTCCTTCGGTCAGTTACGAGGACCTGGGACTGTCCCTCAAGGCAAAGCCCGTCATCCACGGCGACGGAGAAGTAAGCATGGCCCTCGAACTGCAAGTACGCGCGCTCACCGGGCAGAGCTCGAACGGCGTGCCGGTGATTTCCAATCAGGAATACAAGGGCAGCATACGTCTTCGCGATGGCGAGCCCGCGGTGGTGGCGGGAGAAATCACATCCAATGACGAGCTGTCGATGAGCGGAATACCCGGGATTGCAGCCATTCCTGGCCTAAATCAAGGCTTGGCCGATAACACTCGAATGAAAGAAGACGACGAACTGCTCATCGTGATCACCCCCCACGTAGTATCCAACCGGGTCCGGGCCACAGACGAGATTTGGGTGAGCGAAAAATAATACAGTCGGCTTCGGCTGCCGGGCTTCGGCCTCTGTTTATCTATCGCTCGGTACGCGAGCTCGCCCAGCCTCTCGTCGGAGCCTGCCTCCGAACAGTCCAGATTGAAAAGCTGAAGCCCAATGGCCGAAGCCCGCAGCCTGGCTACTTCCCGCCTTTTGCGGCAAAATCCACCAACCCCTTCAGCGCTTCGGCAGGAACTTGACTGACATTTCCGACGGTCCGGCCGTTGATGAAGAGCGTCGGCGTTCCCGTAACATTCACCGACTTGCCCAGGGCCAGCGAAGCATCTACATGAGCCTTGGTTGCGGATGCGGCGGCGCAACCTGCAATGTCCGCACCTTTCACGCCGGCGCCTTCCGCCAGCGCGGTCAGCTTTTCATCGGCGTTTTCGGCCGTAATGTCGGCCTGAGTCTCGTATGTCTTGGCGATGAACTTCCAAAACGCTTCGTTCGACGCTTGCCCTACGCAGTCAGCGTATGCGGCGCCTTTCGCGGCCCAGTTGTGCATCTCCAGAGGAAAATTCTGGAAGACGAAGCGCGCCTTGGGCTCAGCCGCGACCAGCGCCTCAATTGCAGGTTGCGCCGCCTTGCACGCCGGACACTGCAAATCGCCGAACTCGACAATCGTGACCGGCGCAACGTTCGGCCCGCGCGACGGACCGGTCAGACCCTTCTCCAGCAAGTTCTTCGCGCGTTCGAACGGCTTGGCGCCGAACGGAATGATTTCTCCAATGACGGCGTGCTCGCCATCCGCGGTAACGTAGAACCGGCTGAGCTGCTGACCCTGTGGATTGGCAATAACGACGTCGACCTGGGCGAGTCCCGGCACCGGCGCCGGTTTGATGCTGGAAATTTTCCAGCTTACTTGCGGCTCATAGCCGAGGGTCTGCTGCATGAAGGAATCCACCGTGGTTTCCGAAGGAAGATTGACGGCTGCCCCCGAGGCCGACTTATCCCCCCGCTTTTCGGTCGTCGCGGATTGAGCAGCCGCCAGAGTGCATGCCAGCAGAAACATGAGGATCAATTTGATAGAACTGCGCATAATTTCCTTTCAATTCAGAATCGTTATCGATCAGGAACGCTGGGCTCTCTGACTAGAGTGGTTCTTTGAAAGGGCCCGGCTTCAGCCGGGCCGCTGCAAGCCCATAAATGTCGGGCTTTAGCCCCTGAAGGACGGCCCTGTCCCTTCTAATGGCTTACGAACAAGCTCTCAGCTCCGACCCATTCGCTTTCAAACCTCGTTCTTCGCTGCAATGGGAAAACGGCGGCCGTAGCCGAAAGCCTTGGGAGAAATCTTAATGCCTGGGGCCGCCTGCTGGCGCTTGTATTCGGCGCGGTCCACCATTCGGATTACGCGCCGCACCACTTCAATGTCAAACCCATGATCGGGCGCGATGCGCTCAGCCGAGCGCGCATCTTCCACGTAGTCCTCTAGCACCGCGTCAAGAATCTCGTAGGGCGGCAGCGAGTCGCTGTCTTTTTGGTTGGGCCGCAACTCGGCGGATGGTGGCTTCTCAAGCGTGGCCTCGGGAATGACCGGGCGCCGCGAGTTCGCATACTGACTCAGCCGGTACACCAATGTTTTCGGTACATCCGAAATAACCGCCAGGCCTCCCACCATGTCCCCGTAGAGTGTACAGTAGCCCACGCCCAGTTCGCTCTTGTTGCCTGTGGAAAGCACGATGGCGCCGAACTTGTTGGAGAGCGCCATCAACAGCGTGCCCCGCGCGCGCGACTGAATGTTCTCCTCGGTAACATCTTCTTTCCGACCCGCAAAAACGTCCTGCAAGGTTTGTCGGTACGCCTGGACTGCGCCATTGATCGAGAGCAGTTCGAATCGGATACCAAGATTCTTAGCCAGCGCGCGCGCATCCTCGATTGAGCCCGGCGAAGAATACGGACCAGGCATGCCCACTCCGATCACGTTCTCCGGCCCAACCGCATCGGCGGCGATCACGGCGGTGAGCGCCGAGTCAATTCCGCCGCTGAGTCCGATGATGGCCTTTTGAAATCCGCACTTGCGCATGTAGTCGCGCGTGCCCAATACCAGCGCAGCGTACACGCTGGCTTCCTCGCCTTCGATCTGTTCGTGCAAGTCGCCGGTCAAGGTTTTTGAATCGAAGTAGATGAGATCTTCTTCGAAGGAACGCCCCTGCGCGATGACTTGGCCCTGCGGATTGAGCACCAGGCTGGAGCCATCGAAGACCAGGCTGTCATTCCCCCCGACTTGATTCACCAATGCAACCGGAACCTTGTGCTGGCGGGCGATGGAGGCCAGCATGTCGCGGCGGAATTCGCGCTTGCCAATCCAGAAAGGCGACGACGAGACGTTCAGCACAAAGTTTCCGCCGGCGCGCACCAACGCCTCGATGGGATCGACCGTGTACAGGCGCTTGGGCCAGAACAGCTTGTCGTTCCAGGCGTCTTCGCAAATGGTAAGCGCCATGCGGTTGCCGCAAAAGGAGAACAACTCCTGACTCTTCGCCGGCGCGAAGTTTCGCATCTCATCGAAAACGTCGTAGGTGGGCAACAGCATCTTCGACTGCAAAAATGCAACCTTGCCATTCTGCAGCAGTGCGGCGGAATTCATCACGGACTTGCCGGTTGCTGATTCGGCGGGAGTGACTAAACCGCAGATGACGGCGATGCCGCGGGTTTCGGCGGCAATCTGCTCGGCCGTCTCGCGATTGCGGGCGACGAAGGATGGGCGCTCCACCAGGTCGCGAGGCGGATAGCCGCAGACCGACAACTCGGGAAACAGAATCAGTCCCGCGCCGCTCGCTTGCGCGCGGCGGGAAAACTCGACAATTTTATTCCGATTGCCGGAGAAATCTCCGACCGTAGGATTGATTTGCCCGAGCGCAATCTTCACATATTTAGTGTAAAGCTTCCCGGCGGGAGTCGACCAGCACCAGCCTCGCAGCAGGGTTGTGAAAGGGCACGGCTTCAGCCGTGCCGCTATGGGCCAACTGACACCCGGGCTTTAGCCCTGCGTGATAACAAAATTGTGGGACAAGACATTGTGGGACAAGATGTGGAACGGGATTGCAGAATTCCAGTCCCGCGGGGGGCGGCATGTGATAGCCCCGCACGTAAGTCGGCATGACTTACACGTTGATCACACCGTCGTGGCGCTGACCTTTACCACACCGCCTTCCGCGGGCGGCGCGCTGGCGGGTTCGGAGACAGGCGACTTCAAACACAGCTCCAAGGCTTCCGACATGCTTTGGGTTTCGTCCTGCTTTAAGCTTTGCCAACTGCTAAACGTGGATTTCTCCCGCGCCACACCTTCCATGTTGCGGCTGATGCGCGCCATGTAGTGGGCCTTGATGCTTTCCATTTCCGCCTGAATCTGAACAACTTCTTCCGCCTTCCTGGCCCACTCGGCCTCAATCTGCTTCTTCTGCGCGGCCTCGTAGGAATCCAACGCATCTTGGCGCGCTTTAGCATCCTGCTGTATCTGTTCGACGGAAATGCCGGCCGCATCGAGGGCCATCAGCACCGCGGCTCGCTTCATCTCCTTCGATAACCCGCGGATGTGTTCGCTGTTGGTCATTTCGACGATCTTCTTGATGCTGTATCCCTTCCGCGGAATCATGATCCCAGCCATGCGGTAGATATCTTCCATGGGCGACAGTTCGACCTGGAAGGTTGGGACTTCCCGTGCAGAAGGCGCCGGAGCTTTTCTTGTGGGTGGGATGACCTGGGCCATGAAATTCTCCTTCTCGCCGTTCTTGTCGCTATTGCCGTTTCCGTCGCCCCTTGCTTCGCCATCCCCGGCGCTTCCTACGGCGAGGCCCTCCTCCTGATTGCGCCGCGGGGTTAGGTCGAACCATTTACGAGCCATAGATTTTCTCTCCTTGCCAGGTTCTTTCGCCTTCGGAAGCCGTTTCGTCTGAAGTTCAGTTCTTGAAATCGCATCGAACTTTCGGGGCTGCGAAATGCGTGGACTGGCCCGGTTTTCTATTTCGTCAGCAGCCCAGCGCTGAGGTGCGGCGTCCTCGCTCTCGATGTGCAGGCCTGGCACACGTTCCACTTCCGACGCCGCTACGGGTATCTCGCGCGGCTCGCTCTCGTGTCGCTTCGGCACGTTTTCAATTCTTGCGGTCAATACTGGAGGATCGCTGCCTCTCACGCGCCCAGGCGGCGGAACATTCATGGCGGCAGGTCGCTCGGGGACCGGGCTCTGCGTGGTATCTCGCTGAATGCCTACCACGTACTCGTTTCCTTCACTGCGGCAGTATTTGGCAGTGCCCGAGAACCGTTCGAAGCGCCACTGAATTCTCAGCTTCGATCCCGCGCCGATTGGTGTCTTGACCCGTATACATGCTCCACCGAGAGACTTGTCTTCCATGCGCGCAGGCGCAGTCTGCAGGGTTCCGGCCTGATCTTCCCAGGATGCTTCCACCCATGTCATCACAGGCGTCCGGAAATCGTGCATAACTGCACTCATGCCATATCTATCGGCAGGAAATTAATTTGGTCCAGAACTGGCTTGGGCTTCCCAGTTTGGCTAAGGCCGCCATATCTTCCCGTTCTGGTCACCTCGAGCGATTGCGCATCGCCCCGGCATAGAAGAACCTAAGTCAGGTTGCTTGGTTGCCAGCGCGCTCAGGCAATACCAATCTCACATCTGCTAATCCCCTGCCGGAAAAACCGCGTGCCTGGGAGCTGGAGCGGGCGTGTCGCCTTTCTGGTCGTGCCAGAGCACCTGATTCAGACTTGCCGCTCCGGCGGCGTCGGGACGGGAGAAATCCATCCTGGTTGATTCGTTTGCGCCCCGGGCATCGCGCTTGTTGACCTCGTAAATCAATCCGTTCTTCAGGTTGCGATAATCTGCCTGGAAAGCGGGCTGGTCGCCTGCTCCGGAGAACATCGATCCCATGGCGGGTGCGTAGGCGTCGTTCTGGTTCATGGGAGGCAGGCCCAGTAGCATTTCCATGG
>PMSQ01000112.1 GCA_003168355.1 Acidobacteriaceae bacterium
AGGTTCAGGAAGGCGATGCCTTGATTCAAGCGTGCGATCGTCAGCCTGGGATCGAGCTCGGCGGCTTGCTGAAAGGACTTGAGTCCCTTCTCGAAGAGTTGCTGGTTCATGTAGGCAGCCCCGAGATTGTTCAGGCGCGCGGCCTCCGCTGGATTTGCTTTCGGCTGATCTTGCGGGGCGGTCGCGAATACGCCAAACGCTGCCAGGAGTATGCCGGCAAGAGCGGCTGAGATTCGGGGAGTCATCTGATCAAAGATTTAAACACAGAGGGCACAGGGGAACACAGGGTAAATCGCTATCTGGGAGATTTCGGTGGGGGACTGTACGCGCGCGTGCTAATGACTCCCTTTCCTTCCTCGACTGTGACCGTCTGTCCGGCGTTGACGTTGGAAAGCTTATCGACCTGGCCGCTGGGCCATTGAATCTCAACGCTCTCAGCTTTCACTTGCGCGCCCAAGCCAAAGGTGAGTACCAGTTCGCTCTGCGAAAGATAACTCGATCCAGAGCGCAGCATTTTCGATTGTTTGTCGTTTCCCGACGTGACATACGCAACCGCACCAATGCCGTCACGGTTCGACTTCGTCCCTACCAGCTTCAGACGGAGGCTGTGATTCGAGCCGCCTTCATTGTGAAATAAGAACACCGGGCCGGCATTGGTGGTGACCAGAACGTCCAGAAAGCCGTCGTTATCGATATCGGCGTAAGCCGCGCCCCGCGCCACTCTTGGCGCGGCAAAAGCCGCGCCCATCTGCGCGGTTACTTCCTGGAACTTGCCTCCGCCAAGGTTGCGGAACAAATGCGAAGGCTCGGCATAGGTCACACGCTTCTGCACGCGCTCGATGGCGTCTTCGATGTGGCCGTCAGCGACGAAAATATCGGGCCAGCCATCGTTGTCGTAGTCGAAAAAGAAGCAGCCGAAGCCGAGCGTGACCAGGGTGGCGCGGCCTACTTCGGATTGCGGAGCCTCGTCAACGAACAGGCCGTTGCCTTCGTTGTGATAGAGCGAGACCATCTGATTGGCGAAATTGCTGATGATCGCGCTCGCGTGCCCGCTGCGGTCATAGTCGGCGGCATCAACGCCCATGCCGGCGCGTGCCACGCCATCTTCGCTGAAGCCAATTCCTGCAGCCACGCCACGCTCTTCGAACGTACCATCCTTCTTGTTCAAGTAAAGCTTGTTGGGCTGGGTGTCGTTGGCGATCAGAATGTCGGGCCAGCCGTCGGCGTTGTAGTCGAGGATGGTGATGCCCAGGCTTTTTGAAGTTGGATCGCCAAGACCAGCCTTTCGCGTGGCATCTTCAAACCTGCCGCCGCCCAGGTTATGCCACACGCGGACCGACGTTCCCTTGTAGGATTCCGGCGTGCAATAAGACTTGTGCGCGCCGTCGAGTGTGCAGTAGAGGTCGCCCTGCTCGCTCCACTGCACGTAGTTCGCGACTACGAGATCGAGTTTGCCGTCGCGGTCGTAATCCACCCAGGCGGCGCTGGTTGAGAATTCGCTGGGCCCGAGCAGGCCGGCAATCTTCGTGACGTCAGTGAAGGTGCCGTTGCCGTTGTTGTGGAAGAGATGGCTCTGGCCTAACGCGGTGATAAAGATGTCATCGAAACCGTCGTTGTCATAGTCCCCGACCGCCACTCCCATCCCAAACATCGGAACCGCAAGTCCAGCCTTGCGAGTCACGTCAGTGAAAGTTCCGTTGCCATTGTTGTGGTATAGCTTTGGGGTTGTCGGTCCGCCGTGAGTGTGTCCGGAAAAGTCCTCGCCATTAATCAGGAGAATGTCGGGATAGCCGTCATTATCGTAGTCAATGAAGGCGCAGCCTGGACCCATGGTTTCCGGCAGCCACTTCTTTCCGAACGCGCCGTTGTTATGCGTGAAATGAATTCCCGCTTGCGCGGTGACGTCGCGGAAACGAATTTGTTGCGCGTGCCCCGTTGGCGCAAACGAAAAAACGAATAACCACGTAGACACAGAGGCACGGAGAAGGCAAGAACGCCCGTGCCTGTCTCCGCGTCTCTGTGCGCCTGGGGGAGATTGCGTCGACAGAATAGGGATCACCTGGAGGCTCCAGCAGAAATGGCGGCGGACGCGAGCCGGGCTTTGACCGGCTGGACAGCCGAGGCGGCTGTCCCTTCAGGGTTCGTGTTTGTTCCAGCGTGTTTTGCGGTGAGTACTGGCAGCGGAACCGAGACATGTTCGTGCACAGCTTGACGCTCGTTGTTGTCTTCGGGATGCGACTGTCGATACGGTCCGGTGATCGCCTGCGAGGACTCATCGGCTTTGAATCGTAAGTAGCGTTCCTGGTGCTGTTTCGCGAGCCCGTCGTTCCCCAGACCGCTATAACATAGCATTAAGTTATAGTGCGCCTGCAGATCTTCGGGGTCAATCGCCAGCACGGATTCCAGGGTCTTCACTGCTTCGGCATATTTGCGCTCCAGGAAGAGAATGCGTCCCAGATCGTTGAGCGCAACGCGGTCGCGAGGATACTGCGCCAGAACCATGCGTAAGTGGGCGGCAGCGCCCTCATAGTTGCCGCCGGCGCGCAGCACTCGGGCATAGAAATAGTTGGCGCGGGCCAAATTTGGAGACAAGCTCAGCGCCCGTTCGAGCACACTGCGGGCGCGCTCCATGTCGCCTTCCTGCACGGCACAGCGGCCGATGTTGACCCAGCCATCTGGATTGTTGGGATCCGCCTCAGTCACCTTCTGAAACGCAGCCGCCGCGCCCTTCAGATCCCCCTGCAGGAACAGACCAATGCCGTAGTCATTCCAACGCTGCCATTCGTCTTTGCGCACGATCGTCTTGGGCTCGGGAGCGGGCGTGTTATGCGCGACTACCGGCAGAGTCACTTCGTTCTCGGCCACCGTCACGATAGGCACGTCAGGAATTGCTTCTTCCTTGGCCGAAACTCCTTTGATCGACTTGGTGAAGACCAACGGACGGTCGTCATAATCTGGCGTAACCTCGCGGCCAGACCCTTCGTCCGGGTCGCCCACGAAGGCAAACTGCGTGTTCAACCACGCGAACTTGCGATAGCACAGCCGCGCATGCAGAGTGATCCTATTGCCCGTGTTTTCAGGAATCGACATGCGGTAATGCACCGTGTCGGCGGCGCCGGGCGGGATGAGCCGCACATACACCACAGCTCTGGTGGCCCAGGCATTGCGCTTGTTGATGGGATTTCCGTGAGCATCAATCTGCAGCGAGCGATAGAAGTGCGCGCCTTTCTCAACCGGACCTTTGCCATCGCCTTCAACCATGCCGCTCCAGAAGATAGTCTGGCCCTTGTCGTCTGTGGCCTTCAGTTCGAGCCAGGTGTCGTAGGCATCGACCGTGCCGCCGGGGAAAAAATGTCCTACTTTCTTGGTGCGCACCACGACATCCACTCGCACGGTATCGCCGCGGCGCAGCGCGGGCTGCACGCGGTTCAACGGAGCTGTGATTGGCGCAACTTCTCCGCCAGTGCCGGGAGTAATTTTGGTCTCCGCTTCTTCCCCGACCGCGAACGTGGTGGCTAAATCCGATTGACTCGCCGCACCCGCCTTTAGCGCGGCTTGCAGCGGCGCCTGCGCGGCAGATACGGCAAAGATATCGACGGTGAGAGCGCCGCTTTTCAGAAATCCTTCGGTGAGTTTCAACTGCGCGGTATCTTCGTTTGCTGTCGGCACCGCGGTGTTCGCCCCGGGGAAACGATGCGAGTGCACAAACCCATCGAGGTTGCCTGCATCTTTCGAGGTTTCCATAGGCATGTGGCAATCGGCGCATTGCTGCGGCTTGGGCGGATAGTAGAACGAGCGCGCTCCCTGCCCGGAGACTCCGCTGGCCTGCCAGTTGTCGTATTCGTTGAAGCCGCGGAACCAGCGGTAGTGATTGACCGGCACATCGAGGTGTACTTTGTGGCAGGAGGCGCAGAATTCGGCGGTTTGCGTCCGCATGAAGGGCTTGAGGAATACGCGGCGATGCGGCTCGGGATTCAGCCGGATCACAAAATCGTGCAGAGCGCGCGCCACGGGATTCTGCGTGGCCGCCAACTCGTGCAGCTTGGGATACTCCAGATAAAAATCCGCCTGGCCCATCGTGCTCTTCACCTCGGCGATGGAATGGCACATCATGCAACCCAGCCCGGCCTGCGACTCGGGACGATGTACGATTTGTTTAATAGGAGTATCCATCAAGCCACTGTAGAGCAGGGCGGGATCGTGGCACCCGCCGCACCATTTCGAAGGTTTGGTGCCAACCGTGTCCTGCATGTACTCGATCGATTTGCGGTACCACTGATTGTTGAACGAAGAAAAATGGTGCGCGGAACTGAACCACTGGTTGTAAATATCTTCGTGACAGCGCTTGCAGGAGTCAGACTCCATGAAAAACTTGCTGGGAATTTTCTGCTTGCCATAGACCTGCGCGGAGCTGGGGAAGAACGAGCCTTGAGGCCCGTCGCCCTCGCCATTCATGCTCTCGGGCGGCATGGTGGGATTCTGGATGCGGCCGCGCGTGTGCCAACTCTCGCGAACGTAGCGCGCGCCGTAGCCAACTGCGGCGAGCACGAACAGGCACACTGCTGTACGGAGAACAGCAGTACCGGCATTCGACGCTAACCATCCCCGCTGTCCCAGTTGGTCAGCGACTAGAAGGCCCACTCCGACGAGCGAGATCAAGATGTGGAGATAAAGCCACTTCCACTCCGGGCGCGGAGTGCCGGTCTTGATGAGAATGAGTCCAAGAATAGCGCCTGCGGCCACCAGCAACCATCCCGTGCGCGAAATAAAGGTTCCATTCCGCAGCAGGCGAAAGAGCGCGGGGATCAGCAGAATCGCAGCGATCAATCCCGCCAGAGCATGCAGCAGCACCACGCCCGCGTAAAAGATATTCGGCTGGGGAAGGCCGTAGAGATACACCGCAGAAATGACGAGAAACACCAGTAGCCATGGAAGAACTCGACCGGTCAGGTCCCTGGATGGTGGAGTTTGCCGCATAGCATTAAGTTAAGAAATCGCCGCGAACCCACAAGTTGCCGAAACAGTGCGTGACCAAGTTACTCGCCAGACCTAAGACGTGGAATAGTGCAAACATACTATGGCTTGCGCCGATCACTCGGCGTGAATAGAAAGGATGATTTCACAGAGTCTTTTGGCGGTAAACGGACAGTCTAGTGCTCTGCTTCCGGGGCGACCGGGGTCAAGGCTCGCTGCACCGCTGCGCAGAGCTGATCCTGCTCCACGGGCTTGTGAAGAAACTCAGCGGCTCCGAGATTCCGCGCCTCGGATTCAGTGGCGGCGTTTTTGTCACCGCTCACCACAATCACTGGAATGTGTTGCGTCTTGGAGGAGATTCTCAGCCTTCGGAGAACCTCGAGGCCGGTGCCACCCGGCATGTTTATATCGAGCAAAATCAAATCGGGGCTGGACCGGAGCGCGGCGGTCCACGCCTGCATCGTATCGAAGGCGCTGATCACATCGAAACCTTTCGTACCGAGCCACGCGGCAAACGTTTTTACCTGAAAGCGAGAATCATCCGCAATCAGAATTTTCGGCATGGTATATGACGCTGGAAACGGCCTTTTGAAGCTTATCGACCAAAGCGGAAGGAATCTTTAGCCACGCGGATAGGCGCTGGACCCGGTTACCCTCAGAACAGGAGGAACGGTCCAGGCTCCGCGCTGCTTCTCCAGCGCGGCGGCGACGGATAACACCTGCTCTTCTTTCCACGGCCGTCCGACGATCTGCACCCCGATGGGTAGTCCCTCGGGTGATCGGCCTACAGGAACCACCGCAGCGGGATTGCCCAGCAGGTTGAAGAATTCTGTATAGCTCCAGGCATCGAGATAGCTGACCGTTTTACCTTCAACCTGCCAACTGCGCTCGCCGTGCCGAAAGGCGGGGACGGCCCCCACTGGGCATAGCAGGATGGGATACATCTGCATCTGCGTGAAGAATTGCGCGCGGAGCACATCGCGCCGGATCCAGGCATCGAGCAGGGTTTCGCCAGTGAGTGCTGGCTGGGCAGCGGACCAGTCCAGAAACTGTTTCAGGATCGGACTAAGGTCCGCTTCCCTTCCCTTGAACATCGGCCGCAACAGCATCCCGCCCGCGACGACAAAAAACTTCCACCATAGTTGCCGCGCTTCTTCGAGTCCTTCGGGCTGAAAGCGTTCCACCTGAAATCCCTCGCTGCGCAAGCCTTCTGCCGCGGTGCAAACGGCCGCGCGGGTTTCCCCCGTGACCGGCGTACGGCCGTCGTCTTCGAAATAACCGATTCTCAGTTTTCTGGTTTCATCATCGCTTGGCCAGAGCACGGGCACCGGGGCTGCGCAAGCATCGCCAACGTCCGGGCCTTGCATTGCCTCGAACAGAACCTTAAGGTCGGCAACCGTGCGCGCCATCGGGCCTACGACGCCGATCAATGCGAACGGACCCGCAGAAGTTGGATAGTGCCCGGTCGCAGGAATTCGTCCCGGCGTCGGCTTCAGCCCGCAGATGCCAGTGAAGTGAGCGGGCACTCGAATCGAACCTCCGCCGTCGCTGCCCACTCCGCCTGCGGACATGCCCGCGGCAATCGCCGCCGCTTCACCGCCGCTGGAGCCGCCCGGGGTGCGCTCCAGGTCCCATGGGTTGTTGGTGGGGCCATAGAGCAGGTTATCGGTTTCCCACGCC
>PMSQ01000148.1 GCA_003168355.1 Acidobacteriaceae bacterium
GACAGCTCCTACAAGCGCGGCCAGCCGGCGACCTTTCCCGTCGGTGGCGTCATCAAAGGATGGACGGAGGCATTGCAACTCATGCCGGTCGGGTCGAAGTGGCAACTCTTTGTTCCTTCCGATCTGGCTTATGGTGAACGTGGTCCGAGCCCCGAAATTGGGCCCGACTCCACTCTCATTTTCGAAGTGGAACTGCTCTCTATTGAGGACAAGAGCAAAGAAAAAGAACCGGAGAAGAAATAGCTCTCCTGCAGTGACGGAACCCTCATGCCAAGTAACTGGGCTGTGCCCGATAACCACTTTGGGCCAGCCCAGCTTCAACTGATTGACACCTTGCTGCCGCGAGAGTAGCTTGGCCCCAGTCTTTACGGTAAGGGACGTCAATTTTAGGGTCCGGAGGCTCGCACTATGTTGTGCAGACTTTTCTGCGCAGCTGTAGTTGTATGTCTGGCGGTAAGTTCCGTCACAGCTCAAGATCCCACCAAGGTGGAACCGAAGCATTACAAGCTGCAGTTCGAAAACGACCGGGTGCAGGTTGTGAGTGTCCACTATGGTCCTCACGAGAAGTCAGAGATACACGACCATCCCGCTGGTGTCTCCGTGAGTGTGACGGGCGGTCACCTCAGGTTCACTGATCAGAACGGCAAGGTCACGGATGTTTATGCCAAGGCGGGCGAGGCTCGCTGGTTTCCGTCCCATAAACACAAAGTGGAGAACCTCGGCGACGAACCTTACAACGGGGTTTACATCGGTATCAAGGGCAAGTTGGAGACGGCTGCGGGCGATCCGCAACAAGAATCTCCGGTGACCGCCGAACAGTTAGCGAAGATTCTGGTGGAATATGCCGGGGCCACGGCGAAACCTTGAGGTGTGCCGCGCCAACTTTATCCCGCTCACTTGCGCCTGCAGTGTAGTGAGCCCTGGTTCTTCAGCCGCTGTCCCGTGTAATAATCCTTACGGTGACAAATTTCCGACTGAAGGAAGTGTATGGCGCACACCGTTTTCTGCGTGAAATTGAAAAGAGAGCTGCCCGGACTGGACGAGCCGCCCTTCGACAACGACCTGGGCCGCAAGGTGTATGACAGCGTATCCCAGGAAGCGTGGAGAATGTGGACGGAACATTGCAAGATGCTTCTGAACGAATACCGCCTGAACCCTGCCCGCCGCGAGGATCAGGAGGTCATCGTCAAACAGATGGACCAATTCTTTTTCGGAGAAGGCTCGGCTGTACCTAAGGAATATGTGCCCCCGACCCAGAAGTAAATAGAAGTCAAACTCGAACCGCTTCATCACGAAGAGCATGGCCACCGCAAAAAAGAGCACGACCCCTCTGGCTAAAATTGAAACTGTACGAAAAGCTCATCGCAACCAATCCGAAGATTGAACTTAAGGGCGCGGTCCATCTTAATACTTCTCTGAATGCCCATATGTTTACGTATCTGGATCAGTCCGGCACGCTGGGCATTCGGCTGCCGCAAGATGAAGTCGAAGCGTTTCTGAAAAAATATAAAGACCACCTTGGTTGAGTCGTACGGCGTGGTTAAGAAGGACTACGTGACCGTTCCCGACACATTGCTGAAAGATACAAAGGGCTTGAGGAAGTATCTGGAAATAAGCTACGAATACGTCCAAACGCCAAAACCAAAATAAAGGGATCATTGACATTAGAGGCGACTCGTCCTAAGTCGCCAACGTTCGCCGAACTTCCTGACGACCTGTTCACAGTATTGAAACATTTCACGCGAATCGGGGCTAAGCCGGTTCCCACCAGCGAATTACCCATTTGGTGACGACTGCCCTAATTTTGATGCACATTTCATCATCCCGTAACATTCGCTTGCTACAACTGGAAGTGTGGATCTGCCCGTGTACAACACGCTGATCCTTTCCGATCTGCACCTCGGTGCGGAGACGAGCCGTGCGCGCGAAGCCACTCGCGTGCTTAAGGAAAACCAATTTCAGCGCTTGATCCTTCTGGGCGATATTTTTGCCGACCTCAATTTTGCCCGCCTGACCAAAGAGCACTGGAAGTTTCTCGGTTATATTCGCAAGCTCTCGAATCCAAAGCGCAATATCGAAGTCGTTTGGGTGGAAGGCAATCACGACCACGGGCTGACCAACATCATGTCGCACCTGGTGGGAGTACGCGTCTACCAGCGCTATGCCTGGCAATACGGTGGGCTGCGGCACATTGCGATCCACGGTCATCAGTTCGACGGTTTTCAGGTGAGCAACGTAAGGCTCAATACCCTGGGCACGTCGCTCTATCTTCAGCTCCAGAAACTCGACTTCAAGGGTAATCCCATCGCCCGGCTCATTGACCGGCTAAACACACGCTGGCTGCGCTTGGGATCGAAAGTATCTGCGGGAGCTCTGCAGTATGCGCGGCAGCACGACGCTAGCCGCATTTTCTGTGGGCACACGCATCAGGCTGTCCACGTCGAACAGGGCGGAGTTCACTACTACAATGCAGGCGGGTGGGTCGATTCCCGCATGACTTATCTCACGATTGACGAACAGGGGGTACGCATCCATGAGTTTAGCGAGCATGAGTTTAACGAGCACGAATACAACGAGCGAGCTGACAATCGTGATTCCGGCCAAGAACGAGGCGAAGCTGATTCCCCATTTACTGACTTCGCTGATGAATCAGGACTACTCGAAGATGTCGAGTACGAGAGTGTTGGTGGCTGACGCCAACTCAACCGATGGTACTCCCGGCATAGTTCTCGGATTCCGTGATCGATTGAACGTCAGCGTGATCCGCGGCGGAATGCCCTCGGTCGGCCGCAATCTGGGAGCGGCCCAGGCCGAGAGCGATTACGTTTTGTTTCTCGATGCCGACATCGAACTGGCGCATTTTTCTGTGATTCGCCGTGCAGTGGAACTGGCGCAACGCAAGCAGCTTCATTGTGTGACCACAAACATCCTTTGCCGAGGCGGCAACTGGATTGACAAACTGTTTTATGCCGGGAACGATTTCTTTCAATACCTGTCGCGCCTGCACCATCCCTTTGCCACTGGAATGTTTATGCTGTTCGACGTGAAAAAGTTCCGCGAGCTGGGCGGATTTCACGAACAAGTCGCCTTCGCCGAAGATTATTTGCTGAGCCAACAGGTGGAGCGGAAGCGCTTCGGCATCGTCCGCGGCGGAGTCTACACCACCAACCGCCGCTTCCAGAAAATGGGACACTTGCGTGTGGGGTGGCTATTCCTGAAAACCGCGATGAACTACTGGAACCAAAACTACTTTCTGCGCGATCACAAATATTGGCAGACCTAGCCGCAGTCGATCCACAGACTTTCACTTCAGCGATTTTTCGTGGTGGCCACAAGAGACAGGATCCAGACAACCATCTGGATCCTGTTTTCACGTCCCGCTGTAGCAATGCGCCGGCTTTATTTCAAAAGCGCAAGACGATGCCTGTGGATAGCCTTACATTATTCTGCGTTGTATCGAAGAATCGCGTTTGTACATAGTCTCCCTGGAAGCGCCATGCAATCGGACGAATGATTTTATAGTCAACGCCGCCGCCAAGGGCCGTGGCAAATGCTGTATTGGTGCCGAAGGCACCGGCATCAACGTGGGCGCCGCCGAAGAGCGCTTCCGCGAATGGACGAAACCTGCCGACGGAAAACGAAACTCGCGGACCAAACAAGAAGTTATGTTCCGTGACATTCGCGTTAAAGCTGGAGCAACCTCCGCCCCCTCCTCCCACCGGGACGACCGGGCACTGCGGAAAATTCTGCGAACCATAATGACTATCGAAATCAGCCACGAACCCTAGAAAAGGAATTACTTTGCCTTCGACCGAAGCTTCCCAACCGTTAGTGTTGGCGCGGTCGATCGACGAGAGGTCGGTATTGTAGTAGGAATAGCCGAAGAAGACATTACCGCTGGTGGGAACCTGGGCGCTTGCCAAGCCTGCAAATACTAACAGAGCAAAAACGATGAATCCGATTTTTCGCATAACAACCTATCCTTAAACCTTTCTGAAGCGAAATACGCAGCAAAACTTGGATGCGTGAAGGCAGGAGTAGGTCAACTGAAGCTCGCGTGGATTGCGAGCGTTTCCATTTCAAAATCTCGGTACGATCCCGTCGACAAACAAATATTGTTCTGTGTGGCGCAATCTACTAGATGGAAGTGCATCGGTTGTCCTCTGCAATCAAGCTTCAGCTGCCATGAACTTTCAACCCGAGGTCCGGCAAGAAGTTTCGAATGCAGAAGTTAGACCCGAGATTCCCGAGTGCGGAGCAGTCTTAGAAACGCCATACCAATCCGGTCGAACCCCGGTAGTCGTCCTGGCTAGCGTGGAGCAGGCGGGTATGCATATAGTCGAACTCCAACCGCCAGGCAAAGTGATGAAGGAAGAGGAACTGGAATTTGCGATCCACGCCGCCGCCGATATCTTCAGCGAGAGGGAAATGCGCCGTACCTCCCGATGCGGTTCGTTGCGCCCCGCCCATGACCTGGAAAAACGGGCGCCACTTTCCGTAATTCATAGACACTCGGGGACCAAGGAAAACGTTGTATTGCTGCACACCCAGCCGGTAGAAGCCGCTTCCATCCAGCACAATTCCGAGGTAGGGGTGCCGAGGGAACGCGAGATCTTCGGCGTTGGCCTCCCACCCGCGAAAGGTATACCGGTTTATCACATCGACGGAATCCCCGTAGGCAGCTCCGACATACACGTTTCCACTCGGGAGCAGTTGTGCCCTCGACGGGATTGCGACCAGCACCAAGCTCAGGAATGCCAGAACCACGGCAGCGGTTTTCGACACGAAAATGAGTCCTCCCCCGGCAATGAATGCCAGTAGCAAATTCTACCTGAATGCGCGAAATTCGTTAGATGCAGTGTAGCGGAGAGGCAGGATGCCCATCCCCGCCCAAAATTGTGCAGGTGCGGGTTTGGGACGCCGTACAAGAAATTAATGTTCTTTTTATGGTTCCAAAAGCCTTCGAGCCGCGTCTATCTATTAGCATGGAATTCCAAAACATCCCTTGGCGAACATGGTTGCGGCCACACGAACTGGCTGGCCTCGGAATACAACAAAAGGAGTCGAAGTTGAAGCTCAGTCTTGAAACCCGGAATCGCGGCGATGTGATGATCGTTCACTGCCACGGCCGCATCGTCTATCGCGACGAAGTCGCCGCTCTTTCGCGCCTGGCCGGTGAAGTCCTCGAAAACAGCAGCAAAGTGGTTTTCGATCTGAGCGGCGTCACCTCCATCGATAGCGCCGGCATCGGCGAATTTGCTCTTCTGCACACTTGGGCGCAGTCCAAGAGCGCAGACCTCAAGTTTGCCAGCCCCACGCGGCTGGTGCGTGACCTGCTCGATCTTACCAACCTGGATTCAGTCCTTGAGATTCACCCCAGTTTGGGCGAAGCTCTGGCGTCGTTTCAGTCCTCAGAAGTCTGCGCCGACTGTTAACTCGCTTCAGAGAGCACTGCATTACTTGAGCAGCAAGACGTGAGACGCGGCTGGGCTGCGTTTCACGCTTGTTGCTAACTCTCCCGCTGAAACCGATAGCGCCCGGCTCGCTCCCGCGACACTGCCTCGGCTACTTTCAGAAACGCGCGCGCCGCGTGGGATAGGCCCGCCTCCTTACGATAAATTAACCGCAGCTTGCGCTGCACACGCAACTCTCGCACCGGAATCCTTACCAGTTCGCCGCGGGCCACTTCCGTTTCCACGCTGATTTCTGGCATCAACGCCACGCCGCTTCCCAGCGCGACGAACTGCTTGATGGCTTGCAACGTGGGCAACTCAAGATCCATGTGCAGGGGAGTCTTGTGCCGCTCGAACGTCTGCAGAACTTTCTCGCGGTACGGCGACGAAACAATGTGCGCCACAAACGATTCCGCCCCCAGTTGCCGGATGCTCACCTCCCGCGCCCCGGCCAGCGCATGTTTGGGAGGAACCACCAGCACCAACTCGTCGAGATAGGTTACAACCGAGTGCAGCCGCGCTTCCTCCGGTTTGTACGACAGCACGCCGAGTTCCGCGCTGTGTTGCAAGACATCATCCGGAATGCGGCTGCCCAGCGCCCGCTGCACCGTAATCTTGATCATGGGATGCAGCCGGCGAAACTCCGCCAGCACGGGAAGTAGATAGAGCGCCGTGAATTCATTCGCCGCGATTACCAGCTTGCCTTTTTGCAGTTCCCGCAATTCCGCCAGCGATTCCTGGGCGTCGTGGCGCAGATTGAGCAGCTTTTCCGCGTACTCATACAGCACCTGCCCGGCGTCGGTGAGAACCCCTTCCCGGGATGAACGGTCAAACAATGTTTCGCCCAGTTCGTTCTCCAGCTTGCGGATGGTCTGGCTTACGGCCGACTGGGTTCGGTAAAGCTTTTCCGCCGCGCGGGAGAATCGGTGCTCGCGCGCCACGGCCAGGAAGACTTCTAGTTGCGAAAGTTCCATTTCTTATCCCTTAATGTAGAACGTCTTAGACATTAGCGTTACTTATAGTATAACCAAGTCTAATGATCGTAAAACAATTATAAGCATTGCTTGAAACCATCCGCACCGTACCATAGAGCAGATACGTACGCGTCGTTTTCTTAGAGGAAGAGGAAGAAGACTCATGGCCACAGAGCAGGTCCGCATTACCGTTTTCGATACCACTCTGCGCGACGGAGAACAGTCGCCTGGCTGCAGCATGAACCACCAGGAGAAATTACGCCTGGCGCACCAGCTCGACCGCCTCGGCGTGGACGTGATCGAAGCCGGATTTCCCATCGCCTCCGACGGCGATTTTGAAGCGGTGAAGGCCACCGCCCGGGTCATTCGCCGGCCCATCATTGCGGGACTGGCTCGGGCCTGCCGCCCTGACATCGAACGCGCCTGGGAAGCCTTGCAAGACGCCGCCCGCCCCCGCATTCACGTCTTCCTCGCCACCTCCGACATTCACCTGCAGTACAAGCTGCGCATCACCCGCGACCAGTGCCTGGCGCAGGCTCGTGAAGCCGTCAGCTTCGCCAAGTCGCTTTGCTCAGACGTGGAATTTTCTCCTGAAGATGCCACCCGTACCGATCCCGATTTTCTGTGCCGGGTGCTCGATGCGGTGGTCGAGACTGGCGCCACCACGTTGAATATTCCAGACACCGTCGGCTATACGGTACCTTCCGAGTTTGGCGAGTTGATCGCAATCATCCGCCGCTGCGTGAAGGGAATCGAAAACGTTACCATCTCCGCCCATTGCCACAACGATCTCGGCATGGCGGTCGCCAACACCATGGCGGCCATTGCCGCCGGTGCGCGCCAGGTCGAGTGCACCATCAACGGCATTGGAGAGCGTGCCGGCAACGCGTCGCTCGAAGAGATCGTCATGGCGATCCGGGTTCGTCACGACAAATATCCCTACCAGACTGATATTGTGGGCGAACAAATTTTCCCCGCCAGCCAGATGCTGAGCGAAATCACCGGCGTGCCCGTGCAGCCTAACAAAGCCGTTACCGGAAGAAACGCTTTCGCCCACGAAGCCGGCATTCACCAGGACGGCATACTAAAGAATCCGTTGACCTATGAAATTATGACGCCGCAGTCGGTGGGCGTGCCTGACTCGAAGCTGGTGCTGGGCAAGCACTCCGGCCGGCACGCGCTCGCCATTCGCTGCGAACAACTCGGCTATCAGTTCGACCGCCGCGCGCTCGACGACATCTATCGGCGCTTCGTGCGCCTGGCCGACAAGATCAAGCACGTCGAAGATCACCACCTGCTGGAATTGATCCGCGATACGCACAAGCCCGCCGCCTCGGCCACTCCTTTGTTCGAGCCGCTTCCGAATGCGGTCGCAGCTGCTGCCAACGCCTCAGCCCAGGAATCGCCGCGCCCGTTTCCACTGGCGCGGCAGACCAATGCATTCGGCGTGCCGCTGCCCGTTCCCGGGGACCAGCACCACGATCAGGAAGACTACCTCTGGGGCGTGTAGCAGGAAGACTTAATGTGGGGACAGCCGCCACCGGCTGTCCGCCGGGCGCAGCCCCGCCTGCACTGCAGAAGCGCTTTCCATTAAACTAATCCCCGCATGCTTCTGAAACTCACCATCCTGCCCGGCGACGGCATCGGCCCGGAAGTCACTGAGCAGGCCGTTTTCGTTCTGCAAGCGATTGCTGACGCATTCGGCCATCGACTTCAACTCCAGCAGAAAAACATCGGCGGCGCAGCGTTGGCTGCGGTGGAAGATCCACTTCCGGCTGACACAATTCAGGCTTGCCTCTCTTCCTCCGCGGTCCTGCTTGGTGCGGTGGGAAGTCCCGCATTCGATCATTATCCGAACCATCTTCGCCCTGAGGCCGGACTCCTGCGCCTGCGCCGCGAACTCGGCGCCTATGCCAATCTTCGTCCCGCCATTTGTTTTCCAGCGCTGGAAGATTGTTCTCCGCTGCGCGCCGATCTTGTTCGCGGCACCGACATCATGATCGTCCGCGAGCTGCTCGGAGGGCTGTACTTCGGCGAACCGCGTTCCATCTCGGGCAGCGCTGGCTCGCGCGTTGCCACCAACACCATGACTTACGGCGAGCAGGCCATCGCCCGCATAGCCCGCATCGCCTTCGATCTTGCTGCGAAACGCCGCAACAAAGTTCTCTCCGTCGACAAAGCTAATGTTCTCGAGTGTTCGCGCCTGTGGCGCGAGGTCGTCATCCGCTGCGCGAAGGATTATCCGGGCGTACAGCTCTCTCACATGTACGTGGATTCTGCTGCCATGTCGCTGGTGCAGCGTCCCAAAGATTTCGACGTAGTGCTCACAGAAAATATGTTTGGCGACATTCTTTCTGATCAGGCCGGTGGCGTAGTGGGCTCATTAGGTCTGTTAGCCTCAGCCAGCATCGGCGGTCCGGTCGGCTTGTACGAGCCGGTCCACGGTTCCGCCCCAGACATTGCCGGGAAGGGAATTGCGAATCCACTGGGCGCAATTCTTTCCGCCGCTCTATTATTGCGCCACTCTTTTCAGTTGGAACGCGAAGCCGCTTGTATTGAGAACGCCGTCAGCTCCGTGCTGAATCAGGGGGCTCGCACCACGGATCTTGCCCGCGCGGGACAAACGCCCGTCTCCGCTTCGGCAATGGGCCGCAATGTGGTCGAAGCGGTGAAAAAATCTGTCGGAAAGTAGCCTTTCCGTCAGTTCATCTGCAAGAGTTTAATTAAGGTCTGGTCGGCGTTCTTCCTGAGGGTCGGGTCTGTAGCTTGCTCGCGCTTCTCCAGTACATATCGGATCGCAGTATTCACGGTCGTCCACGTCACTGAAGGGTCTGGGGCACCTTGGATCTGCCATTCACGATATCCCACCGGCCTTTTTTCGACCAACGTTTTCCCATCGGGGCCCATCATTTCTAGGTACGAAGGGATGGGCACCAAATGGTACGCAAATGCCGTCTTAACCATCTCATGTCCCGTCTGCGGAGTATCCGCGTAACGCAGCGCGGAATCGATCTTTCCCAACGCGAAATACCCCAGATCCACTTCCGCCGCGTCGTCCCTTGACCCCACTTGAAAAGCTGGGCCCCAATCGTTTGACATGACTAGAATCACTTTGTTTCCCGGAAACGGGGTCGGACTCGAGAAGAATCCGCATGCCCGACGCCAGCCGTCGGGCGTCAAGAGTTCACCCTGGGTGGCCAGGCGCCAAACTTCGTCGACTACTTCCGTGGGCAATTTTCCCTTGATGGGTTGCTTCGGGGGCGGCCCTGGTGGGCTCGGTGTCTTGAGACAAGCGGCAGCGAGCAGCATAAACGCAATTGCGACAGCCGCGACCCGTTTCACTCGTTATCTCCTAGAGTGGGCATCCCTGGCGTATTTCAAGAACTATGATCTAAGCCCGCGGCCTGGGACCGGGCAGCGTCTTAACCGGCTGCACCGCCGCTGACGAAACGCCGTCATACTTGCCCGTCAGGTCATACCAGCGAACGCGCAGCATCTCCTGAAACATGCGCGCCCCATCCACCAACGGATGGATCCGCGTTCCTCCGCTGTGCCCCCAAAGCACCGGAACTTCCTCCACGCGGAAGCCAAACTTGCGCGCCAGGAAAAGAATTTCCGGATCGAAGCCCCAGCGCTCGATGTGCTGCAGCGGCAGAATGGTTTGTGCCGCCCGCCGGGTGAAAGCTTTGAACCCGCACTGCGTATCTTTGAATTTCAGCCCCAAAATAATTCGCAGTAGCAGATTGAAGACTCTGCCAAACAATTGCCGGTGCAGCGACTGCCGCTGCGTCTGCAATTCCGCCCGCAGCCAGCGTGACCCGATAGCAATGTCCGCTCCCCCCGCCAGCGCATCCAACAGCTTCGGCATCTCTTCGATCGGCGAAGATAAATCCGCGTCGCTGAAGACCACGACTTCGCCGCGCGCCTTCAGCATCCCGTTGCGCACGCTGTACCCTTTGCCGCGGTTGCCCGGGTTCTCGACAAGCTGCAAGAAGGAATCCTTTTCGGCAAACTCGCGCACAATCTCCGCCGTGTTGTCGCGCGAGCCGTCGTTCACCACGATCACTTCCGCATCCCATCCCTGCCGGCGCACGTATGCCAGAACCTTTTCCAAGGTCGCCCTCAGGCGCTCGCCTTCGTTGTAGGCCGGAATGACGATGCTGTAGGTGATGGCTTCCGTCCAGTCTTCCATGCAACGTGCGCCGGGCTGTTCCGGCCGCATCGAGAAGCTTACGATGTCCTTGCTCTCAAAATTTGTTGCCGAAGAAAATGCAACGACATTGTACGTCGCCCAGAGCCGCTTGAGAAAACAAGAACCGAGAGCCGCCCTCTAGGCCACGTTGCGCTGTTCGAGAAGCATGCTGAAAAACTCATTCACGAGTTCGCCATCCAACAGGCCCTGGCGGGCCTTCTCGCGCATGGTTTGCGTGGACTGCTCATGCCCCAGCGCGGGTTTGTAAGGCCGCGCTGTTCGCAGCGCGTCATACACATCCACCACCTGCAAAACGCGCGGCAGCAGCGGGATCTCGCCCGCGCGTAACCCATCCGGATAACCCGACCCATCGGCATGCTCGTGATGATGCCGGATAATCGGCAGCACCAGCCGCAATGACTTCAACGGCTTGCAGATATTTTCGCCCGTTACCGGATGTTGCTTCATGATCGTCCACTCCTCCGGCGACAGGTCGCTGCCTTTCTTTAGAATCTCGTCCGGCACGGCAATCTTGCCCAGGTCGTGCAGATAACCGCCCCGTCGCAACGCAATGATCGAATCTTCATCCAGTCCAAGATGGCGTCCTAATTCCGCAGCGTGCAGTGCCAGCCGCTCGCAATGTCCCTCGGTGTATGGGTCACGCCCTTCTACGATCAGACCCAGAGTGCACAGCACAGAATCCACCGTTTCCAGCTCGTCGGTGAATTCTTTCACTCGCAGCAGCGACTTCACCCGCGCCGTCAGCTCTTCCGCCAGCACCGGCTTGTTCAGAAAGTCGTCCGCCCCCGCTTCAATGCCCCGCAACTTCTCTGCGCTGTCGACGAGCCCTGTGATCAGCACGAAGGGAATCAACCGCGTTGCCGGGTCACCTTTGAGCTCACGGCATAGCTCATAACCCGACTTTCCCGGCATTTTCACATCCGAGAGAATCAGGTCAGGCGCCTGCCGCCGCACTTCCACCTCGGCCTGCTGCGCGTCGGCCGCCGTCACAACCTCATAACCGCGCATGGCGAGCAGTTGGCTCATCAGCGCCGCGATGCCGGGATTGTCGTCCACCACCAGAATTCGCGGAACCTGACGGCGTATTCCCCACCCGCTCATACCTTGATCAGAAGCCGCTACTGCCTGGGAAGATGTCCGGGCCTTACCCCGCACCGCCGGACGCGAATCGTGTGGAAAACTCATTCGAACATTTCTGACTTCTTTAATTCTACTGCAATCTCAAACCTGGCGTTTATCGTGCATGATGCGATCGCCCGGCAAATCGAAGACTCCGGTGTTCTTACAGTCCCGCTTCGGAACGCTGGCGCTCAACATGTGACCATTAACCTTGCCCGCGAGCCGGTTCCCTGCTTAACCTCGGCTCATGATCCACAACTTGATATCCATCTCTCGATCTTGTGGCCGGATCGCTCTTTCGTTCACGCTCGTCGCGATTCCAGTGAGTGCCGCACTTGCCACCTCCAAGCCCCACATCATCGCTTTCGGTAAATGGACTTCCGTCCAGTGGTTCCCCGAGGCCGGCCCCGGCGTAGCGGACGACAAGCCGCTCACCCTCAAGGTGCGCCCGCTCCTCGTCGACGCTCGCGTGAAGGAATTCACTCTCGGCCAGGCTCACGACGTAACCGATCGTTTGTTCGTCGTACGACGCGCCTTCCGCGTCAATGATAGCCTTCCCCCGGAATCCACGACGCCGCCCCACTGGCAATGGCAACGCGGAGGATGGCTGCTGGTCGACCGCGTGACCGGCCGTATTTCCCCTATTAATTTGCCGGACTTCGACGTCGTTTACTCTGACGTCAGTTGGTATCGTGACTATGCTGCTTACTGTGGCGTCTCCGATGACGGCAAGCAAATCTATGCTGTGGTCGCTCAAATCAATCGCCGTAAGCCGGTAGTGAAGTGGCTGATAGGGGAAGCGAAATTCTCAGCCGAAACTCAGCAAGGGCAAATACCAGATTCAGCCTGCAGGTTACCGGACTGGCAGCGGTCTCCTGCCCGCGTAACCTTCGAAGCAAATCCGTCGACGAAGCGGACCTACGTGATTCGCGGCCACGCCGTCGATCTGTTGACCGAAGAAGAAGAAGATGAAGAAGCCGCGAAATAAGTTTGGAGACCGCGCTGGGGCTGGCCAGGCCGTACCCTAACACGACACGGGATGCCCCACCCGTGGCAGTTTCACGGGTGGGCCGCTGCGAACTCTCCCCGGCATGTTCATCGGTCACAGCTAAATCGTCGCGTTCCTGTTACATCGTCTCAATGCCGACAAACCTGCACCGCTACTACGGCTCTGGATACTCGCACTTTATTACCACAAGCTGCTATCAGCGGCGTCCCCTTCTCGACACACCCCGCTCTCGCGATTTGTTTCTGGAGATCATGGAGCAAATCCGCCAGCGTCATCAATTTGTAGTCGTCGGGTACGTAGTCATGCCTGATCATGTCCATCTTCTCTTCACCGAGCCGGAGCGCGGAAATCCTTCGCCCATCGGCTGCTGCGCGAGCTTCGCGCTAAAACCAGTGCCCAGACAAACGCGCTTTGGAGTACCCCCGTCGCCGTGGGACATGCTTGGCAACGTCGCTTCTACGATTTCGTTGTGTATACCGAGAAGAAACGCGTGGAAAAGTTGCGCTACATGCACCGCAATCCCGTTCAGCGGGGTTTAGTTCTGGAGCCCGAGCAGTGGTTGTGGAGCAGCTTCCGCCATTACGCCTATGGCGAACGCGGCCCGGTTCTGGTCAATGAGGCCCGGAAAGCAGAGCTTCACATCCGCAAAATCTCCTGAGCCCATCGTCATCGCGGCCCACCCGTGAAACCGCCACGGGTGGGGCATCCAGTTCGCGGTAACCTCGAGGAAATAAGTCGGCTGAGCCAGCCCCCTTGATTAAGGCGATGTCATTTGAGCGACCTAATCGGTGGGAGCACGATTGTGCGACTTGATGTGCAAGGCGCGGTGGATGAAACTCCTGCACAGCAAGGCAGGAGGGGCTCAAATGTATCGCCGATCAGCTCTGAACACAGTCATCGATGATTGCATTCGGGAAATCGAGGGTGAACTGGAAGCGGAAGTAAGCGGAGCGGAGTTCGACCAGCCGCCGGCTCGCCCACAGTTTCGGTGGAAGTGGCAGATTTTCGTTCCGCAGAATGGAGGCTGGAAAAAGGACAGAGATATGATTTGGACGGAGCCGTTGACCCTCAACGCAGCCCGAGGCATGCTCTCGAAGATGGTGGAGCGTTGGAGAGAAACTGCAGATAAGTCCACTAAACGTGTCCTGGTTCAAACCTGTTATCGCGGCGGGGATGACGCATGGAAGCTAGACGCGGGAGGCTGTAAAGTGGTTAACGCAGCAAAAACCAGTGAAACGGAGTCCTGCGGCCGCGGTAGACCGAAATTTGACTGCGAGTAAGTCTTGGGGGCTTGGCCCAGCCGTACTCTAACACGACACAGGATGCCCCACCCGTGGCAGTTTCACGGGTGGGCTGCTGCGAACTCTCCCTGGCATGTTCATCGGTCACAGCTGCTACCCCGCCGCCTCCACCGCCGGCAGTTCTTCCGGGACGGTTTTCTCTTTCACCTTCGCGCTCGTCACCAGAATCACCGCGAGCACTACGATTACGCTGCCCATCACAATGAAGCGGTCCACGCGCTCGTGCAAAATCAACCAGCCGAGGAAAACCGCCACCACCGGATTCACATACGCATACGTCGACACTTTCGACGTAGGCACATGCTCCAGCAGCCAGATGTAAGCCGTGTATCCAATCCACGATCCGCACACCACCAGATACATCGTCGCGCTCACTCCCCGGCTCGTCCACGTAACGCGCGAGAAATCTCCCAGCGCTATGGCAAGCAGAAAATTCCCCGCACCCGCCGCCGTCACTTGCCATGCGGTCGCACTGAACACGTCCATCCCCGACTGCCAGCGCTTCGACAGCACCGATCCCAGCGCCCACAAAAACGATCCGCCAAGCAGCGCGAGAGAAGACCACAACTCGCGCCGTCCCAGCGCAGAGGTTGAATGCAACTCCGGCCAGAACAACACCAGCAGCCCGACCATCCCCAGTCCCAGACCGGCCTTCCCTCTCCACGAAATCCGATGGTGACCCAGCAGCAGCGAGTCCAGCACCAGAAACCACAACGGCGTGATCGCGATGATCAGCGCCGCCAGCCCCGAAGGCACCGAAAGCTCCGCCCACGACAGCGTCAGGTTGCCGCCCATCAGCAGGAGTATCCCCACTACGGCCGCCAGCGCAATCTGCCGCGCCGAATACTTGATCCTGCGCCCCGTCGCCGCGCACACCACCAGCATCACCACGCCCGCAATCGAAAACCGCACCGCACACATCAGCGCCGGAGGAATCGTCTGCACCGCAATATCGATGGCTAGATACGTCGAGCCCCAAAACAGATAGACCAGTCCGAAGGCAAGAATTACCGCGAACCGGCTTGGGCGCGCTTGAGACATAGGGGGCGAAGAAATTTAGAAGAAATTAAAGGATATCAGACGAGCCAGTGGATTCGCCCCAGCAAGAATGGGGGTTACGCGGTCTAGCCTCGCCGCGTATAATACTTGTGAACACAATGTCCCGCGATGCTGCACAACGTTTACAACTCGCACCAGCCCAATTCGCACTTGCCCGAGTGCTGGCTGCACTGCCTNNTCGCGCCTGCGTCCCAGCCTCTTCGGTAGCGACTAACAAATCTTCCGCCTGATTTCGCCTTGAGCTGCGTACGTCTGAACCTGGACGGCCAGTTCGAGGCCGCATTCACTGACCACTGGCCACTACCCACCGGCCACTGCATTTCCGGAGGATTCCATGACCACGAAGACAATGACCGCAACCGCTCCCGAGAAAAAGATCGGACCCGCTGTTAATGGACCCAAGATCAAGACCGCCCTGCCCGGGCCGAATGCCAAGCGTGTGCTCGCGGGTGACGAGAAATATATTTCGCCGTCTTACACGCGCTCCTATCCGCTGGTGGCCAAGTGCGGCCGCGGCATCGTCATTACCGACGTCGATGGCAACGAGTTCTATGATTTCTCGGCCGGCATCGCCGTCACCTCGACCGGACACTGCCATCCCGATGTAGTCGCTGCTATTCAGAAGCAGGCAGGCGAACTGATCCACATGTCGGGCACTGACTTCTATTACGAGAGCTTGGTCACGCTCGCGGAGCGGCTGTCGAAGATCGCGCCCATGCCCGGCCCGCACAAGATCTACTACGGCAATTCGGGTGCCGAAGCCGTCGAGTGCGCGCTCAAGCTGGCGCGCTATCATACAAAGCGGCCGAACATCATCGCGTTCTTCGGCGCGTTTCATGGACGCACCATGGGAGCGCTGTCGCTGACCGCGTCGAAGCCACAGCAACGGCGCCGTTTTTCGCCGCTGATGCCGGGCGTGACTCACGTGCGCTATCCAGATGTGTATCGCGGATGCGAGGGCGGCGCGCAAGATCAAGGGGCAGACGCTTTCGCTCTTGGCTGCGCCCGCTTCATCGAAGAGAAGCTGTTTAAGACGACGCTGCCCCCCGAGGAAGTGGCTGCGATCTTTGTCGAGCCGGTTCAGGGGGAGGGCGGCTACGTGGTCGCTCCGACTATCTTCATGCAGGAGCTGCGCCGCATCTGCGATCGGCATGGCATCCTGCTGGTGCTGGACGAGGTGCAGAGTGGCGCGGGACGCACGGGGAAGTGGTGGGCTGTCGAGCACACCGGCGTGGAACCGGACATGGTTTGTATGGCGAAGGGCATTGCGTCCGGGATGCCGCTGGGCATCACGATGACGCGCTCCGAAATCATGGACTGGGTGCCGGGTTCGCACGCGTCAACCTTTGGCGGCAATCCAGTTTGCATTGCGGCTGCGCTGGCCACGCTGGACGTGATCGAGAAAGAACATCTGCTCGAGCACACCACTGAAGTAGGCGAGCACATAATGAAGCGCATGGCGAGCTGGCCGGCGAAGCTGAGGCTGGTGGGCGATGTGCGCGGACGCGGGTTGATGATCGGCGTCGACATCGTGAAGGACAAGGCGACCAAGGAGTATGCCGCCGCGGAGCGCGACCAGATCATCGAGCGCGCGTTCGAACACGGCGTGCTGTTCCTGGGTTGCGGGCCGAGCACGATCCGGCTGTGCCCACCGCTGGTGGTGACAAAGGAAGAAGCTGACGTTGCGCTTGACGTGCTGGAAGAGTGTATTCAACAAGTCGGCCGCTAAAAGCGGCTTCCGGCGCTCGGTTTCCGGTTTTCGGAGATTAGGTTCCGGCTGGTACATTCGCTCGAATGCTCCAGCCGGAATATCGGGAATTGTGCCATCGCATTGGGACCGGCTACCTTGCAAGAGACACGAGGTGGACATCCGTTGTAAGGTTGTTCTGGCAGCACATTTAGAAAAGCATCCATCCCTGGACTGCTGGAGGAAAACGGGCTTGAAAAATGAAACGGTTTCTGCGGGTAGCAAGAAAGTATCTCGCGACGAACTCATCGACTTGTTGAATCAAGACCTGTCACGCGAATATCAGGCGATTATCGCGTACGTTGTTTATTCGCAGGTGTTGAAGGGCGCCGAGTACATGAACATTGCCGGCGAACTGGAAAAGCACGCGGCGGAAGAACTAAGCCACGCACTCATCATTTCCCAGCAGATCGATTATCTTGGCGGCATGCCGACGGTTGAACCGAAAAAAGTGAAGACGTCGGAAAAAGCCAAAGAGATGTTGCAGTTCGATCTGGATAACGAAACGGAAACGATTCGAAATTATCGCGAGCGCGTTCGGCAATGCGAGGAGCTGGGCGAATACGCCATGAGCGAACAGATTCGCGAGATCCTGATCGATGAGCAGGATCACCAGATCGCTTTGGCGACCGCGTTGGGGATCGATGTGCCGAAGCCGGGGATCGCGAAGTAGTCGGCTGTGTTAATTCGCGTCTAAAATCGCGCCTCGAGTCCGAACTCGTCCCCATCCGTTTGCTGAGAGCGCGAAGAAACGCCTTCGCCCCGCGTGGGACTTGCTGCTCAGCCGTTTTTCCAAATGTCGAGTTGCTTCCTGATCTTCGCGGCATAGGGATCTTCGATTTCTTCTTTAATCTTGAGCGCGGCCTCGGCGCGAGCGACTGCCTCGTCACGCCTGCCCAGTTTGTCGAGCATCAGGCTCAGGTTCCAGAGCGCAACGGACTCACCCTGCCGATCGCGAATCGCGCGGCTTATCGCGAGGCGTCGCTCGCCAAATTCCATGGCGCGGCTGGTTTCACCGAGATTGCCGTATGCGTTGCCAAGATTTCCCAGCGACGCTGCTTCGCCCCGGCGATCGCCAATAGCCTGCATCTTCTCCAGCGTCTGCTCGAAGTACTCAATGGCGCGTAGTGGTTCTCCCATCGCGCCGTATGTGGTCCCTAAGTTTCCGAGGGCGTGAGCTTCACCAAGGTCGTCGTGGATCTCACACGCGATGGACAGGTGCTGCTTGTGGAGCCTGATCGCATGCTGTTGCTCTCCCAGGTGGTTGTAGGCGATGCCCATATTGCCTAGCGCGTGACCCTCCTCTTGCCTATCACCGATGTGATTTGCGATGGCTAGTTGCTGCTCGCAAAATCCGATGGCGCGGCGGTACTCGCCAACAGAGTTACACGCGTTGCTGAGGTTACCGAGATGGACACCTTCAGCGGCTACGTCCTTGAGCTGGCGGGCGGCGGCTAGCGCCTGCTCGCACTAGCGGATCTGTTCGCGAGGATGCAGGCGGAGATTGAGGATGCGAGAGCCTCGGCCGGAATACGCTGAGCATAGGCGGGCCACTTCGCGACCCTCGCCCGAATGGGCCGCGACCCAAGACTGTCCGGCCTGGAGGTTGCCCCGCTCCAGATCAAACAGAGAGAGCCCGCGCATGAGCGCCTCGCCACCTTCACCGTAGAGTTCGGCAGCACTATGGAGCACGCCGAGGTACTGCTTGGCGTGTCGTAAGGCGGCGATGCCGGACTCATCTGTGCTTAGGCGTCCGCTTCCAAAGGCCCTCATGAGGTCGTGCAGGTGGTAGCGATTGGTGGAGTCGTTCCATTCGAGCATTGAGTACTGCAGCAGGCGGCTGAGCGTATTTTTGGCCGCATTCGCTTCCATCTGCCAAACGGCTGCGGCAGCAGGAGCGTCGAACGTGTCGGGGAAGACGGCTAACATGCGCCACAGCTTTTGGGTTTCGGAGTCGAGCAGGTTGTAGCTCAGGGTGATGGAGGCCGTGACACTCTCGTCGTCGCCAGCCAGCAACTCCAGGCGTTTCTTCTCGTCCGCAAGCTGTCTCGCGTAGTCCTGCGGCTCAAGGTCCACGCGCACGGCGATCGCCGATGCGGCCAATCGCAGTGCTTGAGGCAGGAAACCGCACAGTTTCGCGATGGCCTCGGCTTCGCCGTCGCTACGAGGTGCGATCCGGAGAAGGAGATTCTTCGCGTCCATCGGCGGAAGAGTTTCCAGATTCCTGCATGGAGGCCAGGCAACGTGAAGTGCTGGCGAGAGGTCACCAGAAGGGTGCAACCCGGTGGTGGAATCAGCGGCTTCACTTGGGCGGCGTCTTTGGCGTTGTCCATCAGGAGCAAGGCGCGCTTGTTGTGGAGGACGGACAGATACTGAGCGCGGAGGTCTTCTTCTTTTTCGGGGAGCTTGGCTTCGGGATGGAAAGTGCGGAGGACGTGGGACATGGCTTCGGCGGCGGTGAGGGGGTCTTCGCTGACGCCTCTGAGATCGAGATAGATTTGGGCGTCGGGATAGTTTGGTGCGAGTTCGGCCGCGAGTTTTAGAGCGAGTGCCGTCTTGCCGATTCCGCCCTGGCCCTGGAGTCCGGAGATGTGGATGCCGCCTTTTTCGATGGCGGCACGGAGTTCGGCGAGTTCGGCGGCGCGTCCGGTGAAGTCGGCGGGGCGGGGGTGGGAGCTGGAAGGGTGACGAGAGAACAGGTGGGGGCAGCAGGTAGTTGACAATCTTATTGCCCTCGATGAAATCGCCATCATGAACGGTATTCTTGTCTCCGGATACTGCGTCGCCCTCGATGGAGACGTTTTTATCTCCTCCTACCGCATCACCGGCGATAGACGCATTGCCTTGGAGGCTTATGCCTCCCGATTGAATGTTGGCGAGTGACGATTGCCTTGAGGCCGCGTCCTTTTTTCTCAGCCATAGACCAACGATAAAAAGAATCGCTGTCGCCGGCCACATCACCAGTTTGGAGATTAATTCGGCGAGAGTATTGAGATGCTCGATGTCGTCTTTGTTCTGAGTTGCGAAGGAGAGGAGCCAAGGTGCCCACCAGTGGGCTGTAAGCGCCAACACCAAGGAGGCCAGTGCGGCCAGGATTGTGACGATCCACTTCTTCACGACACGCCTCGAATAATGTCCGGGACCCAGGGGGAAGGATGAACTCGGCGAGTATAGCAGCGAGGGTTCGGCTACGGTACGGCTTTCGTGGCGCTGTCTACAAGTTGCATAGGTCCTTCGTCGGGAGTCCTCGGCTTCGCCGCGGACTCCGCTTCCTCAGGATGACAATGTGTTGGGTTGCTGCTACGTGGGCTGACTCAGGCTGGAATTCTGAGGCTTCGGGGAAGCGGAGGTTGCATTTGCTGAGGGTGTCGGCGGGTGGGCCCATCCCTTCGCGCTTTTTGCGAAAGGGTGGGGGCGCCGAGGAAACGGTGCGCCGTCCCTCCGGAGTCTGTGTCATAGCTTTTCTTTCGCCCTTCGGGGCTTGATCTCATGCCACTTTGACCCACGGCTCCCGCCGTGGGCTGCATTCTTGCGCCGCTTCGCGGCTACCCTCGGTGTCGATGACCCACTTTTCAGGCGTCCTCCAGGATATGACACAGACTCCTACGGGACTTGGTTCCATCCCTCTGCGGCTTACTCCGGACTTAGGTCTCTTCGGCAAGCTCAGGGCGGGCTCGGGGCTATTATCTGCGGCCCCCTTCGGCTTCGCTCAGGGCAGGCTCTCCGGGGCTGGAGTCTGATAGGTAGCCTCGACGGCGGTGGTCCCGAGGACGGTTGCGCTTCAGCCTCTAGCTTGAATCGTTTTGCGGCGGCGATGGCCGCGTCGTTCGGTTTCGGAGGGTTTGTGAGGGCCTCCACAAAGATCTTCCGGGAGCGCTCGGTGAGCTTCATACGTCACTTCCTCACTTACGGTCTCACAAATATTTCCCGAAGGGGAGTGAATGCCCGGTAGTGGTGCAGTTTGGCTTACGCGTTTAGCCGGTTAAGCGGGAGATCCTTCGCTACGCCTGAAAAACGGCTCCGCTCAGGATGACAAAGTCGTAAGAAGCCAAATTGCACCATTACCGGATGCCCCTCGGAGGCTAAAGCCTTCACTCATGGCGCGCGCTTATCGCAGCGCTGGAAGCGCTGCGCCACCCAAAATCGGGACTTGGCGGGTGCACATCCTTTTCGCGCACTTTGCGAAAGGGTGGGAACGCGTGGAGGAAACGGTGGCGTCCCCTTCGACTTCGCTCAGGGCAGGCTCTGCGGGACTTGGTTCCATTTGTTGCGGGCTTACCCCGGACTTACGTCCCTTCGGCGAGCTCAGGGCAGGCTCGGGGCTATCATCTGTCGCCCATCCGGGGCTGTCTTTTCTCCGGCTTCGGGCGCAGCAAGCGCCAGGCCTCGCGGTAGCACTCGTAGCTGTAGCTATTTGCCTTGACGGGCTGCATGGGGAAGAGCATCGGGCCCGTCGGCTGACGGCCGCCGTTGAAGAGGGCGCGCGCCGGGATGAGGTACCAAGTCTCCTGGGGAATGACGTAGCCGGCGAAGAAGTCCAGTTGCTTGAGAGTGTATTGCCGGCCGTGAAAGTTGGTCTGGAACTCACAGCGGTATCCGGTGCTGACGCGGTAGCTGGTGGACTTGACCTGGACCCTGGCGATACGGTTGCCGAAGTTGAGGGCGACGTCGAAGGGCTGGGAGTCTCCCCACGGCTTCAGGACCGTGTAACCGCGGCGAAGGGCTTCGGCGATGAACTGGGCTTCCACCCATTCGCCGCGTTCCTTGAAGTTCTTGAACTTGGGCATGCTGCTCCTAGGGCCATTGCGGAATCGAGATTCGGCTGCAAAAGAAAAGGCGCGGCCCAGGGGCCGCGCCTTGTTCTATGAATACGTTTGCCTAAAGATTTAGCTTATTTATCTATTATATCATACTGGAGGGGGTAAATGTGACACGTTTCCGGAAATATTTGATCAGTGTTGTGAGCAACTTAAGCCTGATCGTGTACTACTTTGCTATTGACAGCTTTTTGGCCCCAGGGGCTGAAGCCCGTCTAAGGTAAGCGCTTATCGCAGCGCTGAAGCGCTGCGCCACCCAAAATCACGATTCTTGCCGTTCGCGAGAAGTTTGAGTCAGGCTTGGAATTCGGAGGCTTCGGGGAAGCGGAGGTTGCATTTGCTGAGAGCATCGTTGAGAAGCGTCTCGACCTTGGTCTCTTCACAGTTGCGGGACATGGCCAGTTCGCTGACCAGCAGGTAGCGGGCGCGTTCGAGCATCTTCTTTTCGCGGAAAGATAGCGGCTTGGCTTGGTGGAGGGCGATCAGGCTCTTGAGGACTCCGGCGACTTCCAGGAGGGAACCGGTGCGCATGCGGTCGGAATTTTCCTTGAAGCGGTCTTTCCAGTCGGCGGTAGTGAGGTCATCTGTGATGGAGAGGAAGTCAATGATCTTCTGCACCTCGCCGTTGCGAACCACGCGGCGAATGCCTACGCTGCCGACGTTGTTGCAGGGCACCATGACCTTGAGACTGCTCGCCTTAATATTGAGAAGATAGAACTTTTCCACGGTAGCGCCGACGGAGCGGCTGCTGATTTGTTCGATGACACCCACACCATGGTTGGGATAGACGACCTTGTCGCCGATGTGAAAATTCAGATCAGCACCACTCATAAAAGGCACCCGGGCAGGAGATAAGGGTCTAGTGGGGAGAAGCGTTGTCGTTACTATAAACAAGAATATCCCGAAATAGGACGAAAAGCAAGGATTGATGCGGGGTTGGCGAGATATGAGGATGTAAGTGACTGTGCTTAGGCGAGTTAGAGGCTGCCGGGGGGCGCCGGGTTGGGCAGCTGCGAGCGTGCCCTGAGCCTGTCGAAGGGGCGACTGTCCCCACACTTGGCATCTTCGCCCGAGAGGGGAGTGCTTATAATCGCGGCGTGAACGTTCATAAGGAAAGATCGGACAGGCCTGTGGGGAGGGTTCTGGGGCTGGACGTGGGGTCGAGAAGAATTGGGATGGCGGTGTCAGATCCTCTGGGGATTACCGCGCAGGGCTTGGAGACTTTACAGCGCCGCAACAAGCGCCAGGACCTGGCGGCGTTGGAGCGGGTGATCCGCGAGTACGGAGTGCGGGAGATCGTGGTCGGGCTGCCGCTACGCATGAGCGGCGCGGAGGGGACGCAATCGGAGAAGATGCAGATGTTCGCAGAGGACCTGCGAAAACGGTTTCGCCTGCCGGTGCACTTGTGGGATGAGCGGTTAACCTCAGCGGAAGCGAATCGGCTGTTGCGGGAGACGGATCTGTCGATTGAAAAGCGGGCGAAGGCCGTGGACCGGATGGCTGCGGTCTTGATTCTGCAGGGGTGGATGGGAAGGCGGCTTCGGGCTTCCGGCCTTCGGCTTCCGGCAGAAGAGATGCCTTAGCTTATCTATCTTCAGTGCCTGCGAACTCCATCGACTTCTCGACGACAGGCACCTAGGCAGCCGAGGCGGGACGGAAAGCCCGGAGTAAGCCATTGAGAAGCTGGCCTACGCAGGCTGTCTTTCGGAGAATGCCTTCCGCGCTTTGCGCGTCAAGGTAGCCCAAACGGCCGGCCAGATTGATCTGGGTCTCGATCTCAAACAACGATCCTCGTGAGTGGCATAGGAACTGTGCGAGCTCCTTGTCGGAAGAGCGGCCCTTGCCCTCCGCGATGTTACTGGGCACGGACACGGCTGCTCGCCGCAACTGGATGGTCAAGGCGTATGTCTCCTCTTTGGGGAACGTCTTTGTGAGCCGATAGATGTCTTCCGCGAGATCCATCGCTGCCTGCCAGACTTCCAGGTCGGTGTAAGTTCCACTCATTGAATGGCTCCCTTCCGAGTTCACCTCACGCTAGGCATGTGGCAGAGCAGGCGCAGTGACGCTCGTCACATCAAACGCTTTTTCGGAATGGATCAGCCCGTTGTGGGAAGCAACTCCGGAAGCCGAATGCCGGGCGCCGGAAGCCGGTTTACTTTCCACGCATGGCGCGGCGATAGGCGGCGACATTGTTATTGTGTTCTTCGATGGTGCGGGCGAAGCGGTGGTGACCGGCGGCGTCGGCGACGAAATAGTAATAGTCGCTTTGCGCAGGATGCATGGCAGCTTCGAGCGAGCTCTTGCCAGGATTGGCGATGGGGCCGGGCGGAAGTCCGGCATGCAGGTACGTGTTGTAGGGCGAGTTGAAATGCATGTCGTCGTGATGCAGCGCGCCCGTGTAGGTTCCTGCTAAGAGTTCCGCATAGATGATGCTGGGGTCGGCGTCGAGCGCGATCTTCTTTTCCAGGCGGTTGTAGTAGACGCTGGCGACGAGCGGTCGTTCCTCGCCGACGGCGGTTTCCTTCTCGATAATAGAAGCCATGATTACGGTGCGTTCGAGGTCGGTCGGAGCTGCGTTGGGGTCGCGAGCTTCCAGACGCGTGGTCACCACCAAGCATACGTGTCCTGAGTTTGCAGCTTCGCTTGAAGCGTGTTCCGGCGCCTGGCCATCTGGTGGAGCAGTCAATCCGATCCGTTGGGCCACGACACGGAACTGGCACACCATCGCGGCGGCGATGTCCCGCATGCTTTGCATGCGGCTGAATTGGTAGGTGTCGGGGAAGAGATAGCCTTCGAGAGAAGGTGCGCCGGGAGCGAGGTCGGCGATGAGCGCAGTATCGGACTGCGCAACCTTCAGGAAGTCTTCTGCGGGGCCGAGTCCGGCGGTTTCGACAGCGCGAGCAATGTCGAACATGGTGAAACCTTCGGGGACCACAACGGTGCGAAAATAGACATCGCCGCGCGCCAGCCGATTGTGGACGTCGATCATATTCCGGGATTTGTCGAAGCGATATTCTCCGGCTTTCAGCGATCGGCCGCGGTGCAGATAGTGCCACAGAATGAACGCTTGCTCGCTCCGGATAATTCCGCTGGATTTCAGTTCGGCGGCGATGCGGTGCGTGGAATACCCTGGGCGCAGCATCACGAAAGTTTCCGCCGAAGGTTCAACAGGAGTCAGAACAGCCCACGCGAACCAGCCCGCGGATGCGAGCGCCGCAATGAGGATGAGCCAGAAGATCTTGCGCACGATAGCGACAGTTTAGATGATGACGGGAGGGCGAGTGTAGCTGCCTTTAGTAAGATTTTTGCTAGGGTTCGCAGAGAGTACGTATGTAATGAGCAAGGGTTGACGAGAAGCGCCATCCCGATAACCATCTTTGTCCGCCGCCGGGACATCCCTGCTGGTTTTGCACCCTTTCCGAGCGCGGTATACTCAAATGTTCTGGGAGATCATTTAATACTTCATGAGACGTTGCTCGCCCTTTTGGGCCTTAACTCTGTTGCTTGCGGTGCTGCCCACTACAGGGTGCCTGTTCCGTACGCGGCCGGTGGAGGAGACCTATTCCAAGGCTCCTCTGCGAGAATCCTCCCAATCGGGATTGATCGATAGCATCAACCAGCAAGCGGCGAAGATTCGCTCGCTACAAGCGACCGTCGATATCGATACGTCCGTGGGCGGGGCCAAGAAGGGCCATGTCACCGACTACAAGGAGATCCGCGGCTATGTGCTGGCGCGGAAGCCAGCCATGCTGCACATGATCGGACTGTTGCCGATCGTACGCACCACAGCTTTCGACATGGTCAGCGACGGAAGGGATTTCAAGTTGTGGATTCCGCCAAGGAACCGTTTTGTGATTGGGCATAATGAAGTGCAGACGCGCAATGCGGACCAGCCCATGGAGAATATTCGACCGCAAGACATTTATGAGGCGCTGCTCATTCCGCCCATCGATCCTGAACACGAAATTGCTGTCCTGGAAAATAGCGAAGAGATTTTGCATGATGCCAAGGGGCATCGCGTTCTGCAGGAGGACTACGAACTGATCGTCATTCGCAAGAAGGGCGAGGGCGAGGGCGTGCTGTCGCGCAAGATTGTGTTCGGCCGCACTGACCTGCAACCGCATCGCCAATACATCTATGACGAGCAGGCCAAGCTGGTGACCGACGTCCGCTACGCGAGCTACAAGGATTATGATGGGGTCAGCTTTCCCTCGCGCATCCAGATTTTCCGGCCCCAGGAGGAGTACGACATCACGCTTAACATGTTGAAGCTGGAGATCAACAAGGCTCTAAGGGATGATCAATTTATGCTGGAGCAGCCGCCTGGGGCGGAGGTGGTGCATCTGGACAAGCCGCAGCCGAGCGCAGCGGCGCCGCCGGGAAACAGCAATTAGCAATTGGCAGTTAGCCCATTGGGCGCGGTAATCCCGCCGCTAGTTACTAACTGCGGTTTTCAAAATCCATGATGAACAAAATGATTGTCGCCAACCTGGTGCATCGGCCGATCCGGTCGCTGATCAGCATTGTGGCCGTCGCGCTGGAAGTCACCTTGATTCTGCTGATCGTTGGGCTCTCGTTGGGCATTCTGGACGATTCCAAGCAGCGGCAGGCCGGCATTGGTGCGGATGTGATCGTATTGCCGCCTGGCTCTTCGGCCATTGTCGGGGTCACCGGCGCGCCCGCGCCGATCAAGGTCGCCGATATCATTGCCAAACTGCCGCACATAACGATCGTTTCGCCAGTCGTCATGCAGCTTTCTACCTCTAAGTCGTTGGATCTGATTTATGGCGTGGATCTGAAAAGTTTTGATCAACTCTCCGGTCCCTTTCGTTTTCTGCAGGGCGGACCGTTTCAGGGGCCGGACGATGCGCTGGTGGATGACATTTTCGCGCAAGCGAACCACGTAAAAGCGGGGCAGACGATTGTGATCTTGAATCACGAATTTCGGGTCGCCGGTGTGGTAGCTCACGGCAAGGGCGCACGAAAATATTTGCCGCTCGCGACCCTGCAGGATCTGACCGGGGCTCAGGGCAAGGCGTCGGCATTCTACGTGAAGCTCGATAACCCCGGCAACGCTGCCGAGGTAGTGGACAAGATCAAGGCGGTTCCCGGCATGGAATCCTATTCGGTTCGTCCCATGAGCGAGTACCTTACGATGATGGCCCCGAGCAATATACCGCTGTTATCGGGGTTCATCAACGTGGTGATCGGAATTGCGGTGACCATCGGCTTCATCGTGATTTTTGAGGCCATGTACGCGGCGGTGATGGAGCGAACGCGCGAAATCGGAATTCTGAAATCCATGGGCGCGTCGAAGTTTTATATCGTCGACGCGATCCTGCGGGAGACTGCGCTGCTGGCGTTACTGGGCACCGGCGTCGGAATCGCGATCAGTGTGTTTGCGGGAGCGGTGATCCGGCAACGGTCCACGCTGCCGGTGGTGGTGGCTCCTCATTGGATCTTTAAGACCGCAGCCATTGCGTTTGTGGGGGCTCTGGTGGGAGCGTTCTACCCGGCTTTGAAAGCGGCACGGAAAGATCCGATCGACGCGCTGGCGTATGAGTGAGAAAAGGCAGCTTCTAGCGTTTGGTTCCTAGCCAACCCCACTGAGTGGGCTTCCTTACTATTCTTCTGCTTCCTGCTTCGCTTCGATTCCCGCCCGGCGTAACAGACGTCGCAGTGCTCTTTCTCCTGCCGCGCCGCGTTGTTCGCCGGCGATGTTGCCGTCGCGGTCGATGACCACGTAAATCGGGTAGCTCTGGGCGTTGTACATGGCGGCGAGGTTGGTGTCTTTCGTCAGCACAATAGGAACGGATCGAGGGTGGTCGGCAAGGTATTTCTTAACCTTTTGATCGGACTCGAGGACGTCGACGGCGAGCACGATCAGGCCCTTGTCGGAGAACTCTTTGGCGATGTCATCGACCAGAGCGGCTTCGTTCTCGCAGTATTTGCACCATGTGGTCCAGAACTCGAACAGTACGACCTTGCCTTTGATCGAGGCATTGTTGAACTGGTCGCCGGCTGTGGTCTTAGCGCGGAAGCGGGGTGCGGGCTCGCCGGTTTCATCGGCGGCGACGACGCAGAGGGTGGCGAACACGAATGCAATAGGCACGAGGCGGCGGAGGGTGAGTGATAGCGCTGCCATGGGGCGGAATATTAGCACAGATGTGGGAATCGGATAGGCGGAGTTGTTAACTCTGCGTTGACAATTCCTTGCGGGCTACGGTATCTTTAAAGCTTTGGGAAGTCTCGCGGTTGCCCGCCTGATGGTCTGGCGTCCTCGCCGGGGAATCAAAGAGCGGTCTTCTTTGTTATTTCAATCGCGTTTCGCAATTTTTTTCATTCTGGGAGAGTTCCGATGTCAACCTATTTCCCCAAAGCGGGGGAAATTGTGCGCAAGTGGTATGTCGTGGATGCGGATGGTCAGACGCTGGGGCGCATGGCCTCGCAGGTGGCGCGCATCCTCATGGGCAAAGAGAACCCGCAGTACACGCCCTTTCTCGATACCGGCGATCATGTGATCGTCATTAACGCCGAGAAGGTGAAGACGACCGGAATGAAGTCGGAGCAAAAGCAGTATCATCACTACACCGGTTACCCGGGCGGTCTGCGCACGGAAGATTATCGCAAGCGCTTGGCACGCAAGCCGGAAAAGATCATTGAAGATGCAGTGCGGCGCATGCTGCCGAAGAACAAGCTGGCGGCGCACATGCTCTCGAAGCTGAACGTCTACAGGGGCGAAAAGCATCCGCACGAAGCGCAGAAGCCGCAGACCTTTCAGTTGGAAGTGCGGGCGTAGGGAAGATTGAGATCCTTCGCTCCGCCTGAAGAACGGCTGCGCTCAGGATGACGAGTTGAGTTTAGATTTCAAGAGATCAGAGGCTCGCTTCTGGAAGAATCAAGCGTAAGAGCTTAGGAGCTAGAACTAAATGGCGGAATTGGTTCAGTACTACGGAACGGGACGGCGAAAGCGGGCAATTGCGCGGGTGTATCTGCGTCCGGGCAGCGGCGATTTCAAGGTAAACGGGCGCGAGTTTGAGGAGTATTTCGTGACGCCTGCGCAGCGTTCGGCGGCAAAGGCGCCGTTGGCGTCCACCGAGACCGGGGCTTCCTTCAACATCATTGCCAGCGTTCTGGGCGGCGGAGTGCGGGGACAGGCCGATGCGGTAAAGCTCGGGATTGCGCGCGCCTTGATGCAGTTCAACGCAGAACTGCGCGGCAAGCTGAAGGCAGAAGGCATGGTCTCGCGTGACTCGCGCAGCAAGGAACGGAAAAAGTACGGACAGAAGGGCGCGCGCAAACGCTTCCAGTTCAGCAAGCGGTAGCCGCGAGGAGCAGAACCGAGATTCCTCGCTTCGCTCGGAATGACAAGGGATTTGGACGGCGCATGGTTTCACTGGCCACCGACAACTGGCCACTGGCAACTGATTTTTAGGTGTTCAATTCTTCCTGTGCCTCGCGGCGCGGGGACGGGAATGGCAATCCGGAGCGGTACTTACGCAAAGGATGCAGACTAAATAAGGAGGTTCATTGGCTACTATCACCATGAAGGAGTTGCTCGAAGCAGGGGTTCACTTCGGGCACCAGACGAAGCGCTGGAATCCCAAGATGAAGGAATACATCTTCGGAGAGCGCAACGGGATTTACATTATCGATCTGCAGAAGACGCTGAAGATGTTCAAGGAAGCGTCGAGATTTGTCCAGGAGCTGGCGACCGACGGAAGGATTGTGCTGTTCGTGGGAACCAAGCGGCAGGCGCAGGACGCGATTGCCGAAGAGGCCACCAAGTGCGGCGCGTTCTACATCAACCAGCGCTGGCTGGGCGGCTTGCTGACCAACTGGGTTACGGTGCAGAAGTCGGTGAAGCGGCTGAAGGAGCTCGACGAGATGGCCACGGATGGCCGCTACGAGCTGCTGCCCAAGAAAGAAGTGATCAAGCTGGAACGCGAGCGCAAACACCTGCAGGCCAACCTGGCGGGCATCAAGAATATGAGCCGGTTGCCGGATGCGGTGTTCGTGATCGATTCGAACAAAGAGCAGATCGCGGTGCGTGAGGCGCGCAAGTTGGGTATTCCAGTGGTCGCGGTAGTGGATACGAATTGCGATCCCAGCGAAGTGGATTACGTGATTCCCGGCAACGACGACGCGCTGCGAGCGATCCGGCTGTTTACTTCGAAGATTTCGGAGTCGATTGCCGAGGGCGCGCAGTTGATGACCGATAAGCAAGTCGCCGACATGACGGCGGCGACGGAACAGGCGCAGGCTCGGGAAACGCAACGGGCTGAAGATGCCGCAACGGCGCTCGAGATTCGCGCCCAAGAGGCTGCGGCCGCGTCTGATATGGCGGACATCGGCGAAAACATCAGCATGGAAGAAGTGCTGGGTCCGGGGACGCATAAGAAGCCGGTTGCGAACGAGGAAGCTGTCGAGATTCCGAAGGTCGAGAGCCAGACGGTTTGAAAATCAGTTCTCAGTTCTCGGTTCTCGGTTCTCAGTAACGACGAAAACCCGGGCAGTTTATCCCTTTGAGGGAAATAAGACCCGCGCGGGTCGTCCGGCGCGGGTCAAAGTTTGTAGAGGCAGTTTTGCGTTTCAGGTTTTCCAGTTTCGAGTGGCCTGAGATGAAGCAACATTCCTGATTACTCGAAACTAGAAACCAGAACCTGGAAACTTATTTTATGGGTACTACTTCTGTGAATATTTCTGCGACGCAAGTGAAAGATCTCCGGGAGAAGACCGGAGCTCCGATGATGGATTGCAAACAGGCCCTTACCGAAGCCAAGGGCGATATGGAGCAGGCGGTCGTGATCCTGCGCAAGAAGGGCGTTTCGGTGGCGGCCAAGAAATCCACCCGTGTGACCAGCGAAGGCGCGGTGACCAGCTACATTCATGCCGGCGGCAAGATTGGTGTGCTGGTCGAGGTGAACTGCGAAAGCGATTTCGTGGCGCGCACCGACGACTTCAAGGAACTGGTGCACGATATCGCCATGCACATTGCGGCCAGCGATCCAAAATTCGTGCGCAAGGAAGATGTCACCAAGGCTGACTTCGAGCGCGAGAAGGACATTTATCTCGCGCAGGCCGTCGCCTCGGGCAAGCCGCCGAATATTGCGGAGAAGATGGTGGCGGGCAAGATGGAAAAGTTCTACGAGGAAGTCTGCCTACTGGAGCAGCCCTTCATCAAGGACCAGACCGTGTCGATTGCGCAGCTCATCGCGACGAAGATTGGCAAGCTGGCCGAGAACATCAGCGTGCGGCGCTTCGCGCGCTTCAAAGTGGGTGATGCAGGCGAGACGGTCGCCGTCACCAAGCCCACGGAACAGAAAGCAGAGTAATTCGAGGGCACCCACGGTGCCTTTTTTTGCGCGGGAGTGTGTACCCTCACGACAGCCGGCGGGACGCCGGCGCGACTTATGACTATCCCTGCCTTCAAACGCGTTCTGCTCAAGCTTTCCGGAGAAGCTCTGGCTGCCAATCAGGGGTTTGGTCTGGACACGACCCGCATCCATGAGGTCGCGGCGGAATTGGCCGACGTTCACAAGCTGGGAGTGCAGCTCGCGATCGTCGTGGGTGGCGGCAACTTCTTCCGCGGCGTGGCCGACCAGGCTCGAGACATGGACCGGGTTTCCGCCGATCACATGGGCATGCTGGCCACGGTGATCAATGCGCTGGCGCTGCAGGATGCGCTGGAAAAGCAGAAAGTCTACACCCGCGTGCAATCGGCGATTGAGATGAACCAGGTGGCGGAGCCCTTCATCCGGCGGCGCGCCATCCGGCATTTGGAGAAGGGGCGCGTGGTGATTTTCGCGGGCGGTACGGGCAATCCTTACTTCTCGACTGACACGGCCGCATCGTTGCGCGCCATGGAGATCAAGGCCGACGCGATTCTCAAGGCCACCAAAGTGGACGGCATCTACGACGCCGATCCCATGAAGGTGAAGGACGCCAAGAAGTTCACCGACATCACCTATATGGATGTGCTAAGGCTGGGACTGAAGGTGATGGATTCCACCGCCATCAGCTTGTGCAAGGACAACAACCTGCCCATCATCGTCTTCAACCTGAATCAGCATGGCAACATCCGTCGCGTGGTCAGCGGAGAGAAGATCGGGTCGACGGTAAGCGCTTAAGACTTTTTGCAACGGCCCCGCTCGGAGCACCGAGGCGTCATCCCGAAGCACGGCGTTCTTCAGCCGGGCGAGGGATCTCGCACTCAGGCACAGCGGTGCCGCGAGATGCTTCGCTCCGCCTGAAAACCGGCTGCGCTCAGCATGACGCAGAGAAAATGCTGCTGCCCGGTCCGTGGCCGTCTTGTGTTGGGTTTATAATTCAGCGTTTTGATCCTTGAACATCTTACGGAGCTGCCTGATATGGCTCAAGCGACCATGGCCGCAATTCCGGGCCTCAAAGAAACTTACATACAACTGAAGGTGCGCATGGATAAAGCGGTGGAAGATTTCCGCAAGGCGATGGCGGCCACGCGNNCAGATGCCGCTGAACCAGATCGCGCAGGTGCACGCGCCGGAGCCACAGATGATCACAGTGCAGCCGTTCGACACATCGCAAGTAGGAGCCATCGAAAAAGCCATTCGCACCGCGGAACTAGGGCTGAATCCGATGAACGATGGCAAACTGATCCGCGTGCCGGTGCCGGCTCTCACACAGGAGCGACGGCAGGACATGGTGAAACATCTGCACAAAGTGCTCGAAGAGCATCGCACGGCCGTGCGCAATATTCGCCGCGACGGCAACGACGCCATCAAGAAAGCGATGAAGGACAAGAAGATTACCGAAGACGACGAGAAGCGGTCGCTCGATGAGATCCAGAAGCTTACCGACGACGAAATCAAGAAGATGGAAGAGATGAGCAAGGCCAAGGAAAAAGAAGTACTGGAGATTAAGTAGGCCGGAACTCCTCTATACCCGCCCCAGAAAACTAAAGTACATGGCCCGAGTCGCTTCACTCTTCGGCGTGCCCTCTACCCCTCTAGATTCAGTCATATAGCCGATTTCCTATTCTGAAAGTGCGTTCAGTAACCGGAATTTTGGTTACGCGACATCCTCGCGGACGGCGTGTTTCCATCATGGTGAGGCAAATCGCAAGTCCCCTAAGCCGCTTCACACCGAATCTTTGAATAGGGAGTTTGTGATGAAAAAAATTCTTGGGATTGCACTCTTGCTTGCGCTTTCGATGGTGGGTGTGGGCTGCGGCGCGGGGTTGAACTCCTCCACCTCGGCATCCTCGCAGTCATCGGCGGTGTTCGTAACCGGCGAAGATGCACCGCTGGCCTCCGTGGTCGGTTTTGATGTAACCATCAACTCGATCACTTTGACCGGCAACAACGGTTCGCCGCAGGTATTGTCCACGCCTACCACCGTGGATTTCGCCCGTCTTCTGGGATTGCGGTCTCCGCTAGGGTTCAACACCGTTCCCGCAGACACGTACACCAGCGCCACGTTTTCGCTGTCAACCCCGGTGATCTCTTATGTGGACATGAGCACCAGCCCGCCCACGCTGAGCACCATCAATGCCACCTTTAGCCCGACCACCGGCTCGACAACGCAGACCACTGTGACCGTGAATTTCCCCACGGCAATGGTTGTGGGCAGCAACGGCCTGGCTGGGCTGAGGATGGAATTTGATATACGGCAATCGGTTGCGGTGGATGGAAATGGCCAAGTCACCGGCGTCGTAAATCCGGTCATCTATGCCAATGCCGTGCATGCCAGCGATCCCAATGGTCAGGTCACCGATCTCACCGGTGGTCTGGTTTCGGTGAACACGGGCGGCAATTCGTTTGTCATCCAAGGTCCGTATGGACACCAGTTGACGGTTGACGTCAGCAACAGCACGCAGTTCAACAGCGGATGGAACATCCACGATCTCGCGGCTCCGGCGATCGTTGGAGTGCAGGGATCGTTCCAGGGCGATGGCAGCCTGATGGCGAGCAACGTGGAAGTCATCACCACGTCGCAGACGTTCATCTCCGGCCGGGTGTTGGCGGTGAATCCGACTTCAGGACCGGTGCAGCAGATCACGCTCTGGGTGGGTGAAACCGGCGCTGATCTGGTCAGCGATGTCGATACCATCCAGACCATCAATGTGAGTTTGGTGGACCCGAAGCAGTATGAAATATGCTTCTTCGATAATCTATTGACCCAGGGTCTGTTCAATGATTCCACAGTGATTGTGGGCCAGCGTATTTTCATCGGCGGCAGCTACTCCAGCAACGTATTTACCCCGCAGATGATCTCGTTGCGCTTCCAGGGCGTCTATGGCACTCTGACGCAGGGCAGCGTGAACATCGTCAACGGCAATGTTGGAAGCTTCCAACTGCAGAACAACGCGTTGATTGGCTATTCGTTAGGCGGCGCGCCGCTGACCGTGGGCACGGGCAACGGCACGCTGTTCATCAATACCACGGGCCTGAGTGGCCTGCAATCCAGCGGATCGATTCCGGTGGTGGCGGGAGGGTTGCTCTTCGTGAACCCGCTTACCAGTACTCCGGTGATGGCTGCGGCGCTGGTGGTCGATCCGCCGGAGACGCAATAAGTCAAAATGAAACATCAACCTGGAATGGGCGGCCACGAGGCCGCCCTATTCTTTCTCCGGGTCTTTTTTCTGCAGGCGGTTTTCCTGAAAAAGCCCCTTATAATTGACCGATGGCGAAACAGGTCGTCCATGCCGCGTGTCCGCACGATTGTCCCGACGCGTGCGGAGTGTTGATCACGGTGGAAGATGGGCGGGCGACGAAGATTCAGGGGGATCCTGGGCATCCCGTGACGCAGGGATTCTTGTGCGCGAAGGTGGCGAAGTATCTGGATCGGGTGTATTCGCCGGACCGGGTACTGTACCCGATGCGGCGGATTGCGGCCAAGGGGGTTGCGGCAGCGCAGCAGAGCTTCGCTCCGCATGGACAGCCGAGGGCGGCTGTCCCCACACAAGCAGAGTCCACACAGATCTGGCAGCGCATTACTTGGGATGAAGCGCTCGATGAAATCGTCTCACGCTTTCGTAAGATCACTGCCGAATTCGGCAGCGAGGCGATTCTGCCATATTCCTATGGCGGGACGTTGGGTGCGCTGAATGGCGCCTCGATGGATCGCAGGTTTTTCAATCGCCTCGGAGCTTCTGAGCTCGAGCGCACGATTTGTTCCTCCGCGGGCGAGGCCGGGTTGGAATCTGTAATGGGTGTAAAGCTCGGCACCGAGCCGGAGCAGTTCATCCATTCTCGCTACATCATCGCGTGGGCCTCGAACATTCATGGAAATAATGTTCACCTGTGGCCGTACATCGTAGAAGCGCGGCGCAGGGGCGCGAAGCTGGTGGTGATCGATCCCTACCGCACGCGAACCGCGGCCTGCGCCGACTGGTATCTTCCGATCAATCCCGGCACCGATGGTGCGCTGGCGCTGGCCATGATGCACGTGATCATCGGCGAAGGGCTGCACGATGCCGATTATGTTGCCCGGCACACACTGGGATTCGACGAGCTGCGCGAAAAAGTGAAGGCCTATCCGCCGGAGCGCGCGGCGCAGTGGACGGGAATTGCGGCGAAAGACATCTACAAGCTGGCGCGTGAATATGCCACCGTACGGCCGTCGGTGATCAGGGTGAACTACGGTGTGCAGCGGTCGGAGGGTGGTGGAATGGCGACGCGCGCGATCTCGATGCTGCCTTGCATCATTGGATCGTTGAAAGAAGTGGGCGGAGGAATTCACCTTTCGACCAGCGGTGCGTTCGACCTAAACAAAGACGCGTTGCGGCGGCCTGACCTCAAGCCAGAAGGGAGCGATCGTCCATCGCGGGTGGTGAGCATGGTCCGGCTGGGCGAAGCGCTGAACACGCTGACCGGTCCGCCGGTGAAGGCGTTGTTCGTGTATAGCTCAAATCCGGCGGCGGTTTGCCCGAATCACAATGAAGTTGTCCGCGGGCTCAGGCGTCCGGACTTGTTTACGGTTGTACACGAGCAGTTCTTCACCGACACGACCGACTACGCCGACATTGTTTTGCCGGCAACTACGTTTTTCGAGCACAAAGACCTGCAAACGGCGTACGGCCACTACTACCTGCAAGTATCGGACCAGGCGATTGAGCCGCTAGGAGAATGCCGGGCGAATGTTGAAGTTTTCCGAGCGCTGGCCGAGCGCATGGGATTCAACGACCCCTGCTTCGGCGAGAGCGTCGACGAAATGATCGATGGTGCGCTGGCCTCAAGCAATCCATGGCTGCAGGGAATCAGTCGGGAGCGTCTGCAGCGGGAACGGCAGGTACGGCTGAACTTCGGTTGCCAGTTTCCGGTTTCCAGTTTCCAGTCAGAAACGGCTCAAGGTGCTAGCCATGATTGCGAGGCACCGTTTCTACCATTTGTAAACGGCAACTTCAGGACGCCTTCGGGCAAGGCTGAACTGTACAGCGAAGCGATGAAAGCGCTGGGGCTTGATCCGGTGGCTGGGTTCACGCCTCCGGCGGAATCGCGGCACGGAGGGCAGGGGAATGCCTTCCCGCTCGAACTTCTGGCGCGCAAGGCCGATAACTTCATGAACTCAACCTTCGCCAACCAGCCTTCCATCCGGGAGATGGAAGAGATGGACCTTCTGGAAATGCACTCCGCCGATGCCTGGGCGCGTGGAATTGCCGACGGGGACGTCGTAAGGGTACACAACGGGCGGGGCGAAATTTTCTTGAAGGCTCGGGTGGATGGCGCGGTTCAGGCCGGGGTGGTTTCAGCGAGGCTGAGTTGGGCCAAGCTGAGCCCTGGATTCCGGAACATCAACGTGCTGACCTCAGAAAAACTTTCCGATCTAGGCAACTCCGCCACGTTTTATTCCGTCTTGGTTGAAGTGGAGTCATCCAAGTCCTTTCCATGAAGCCACCAGCAAGAGTGGCAGCTTGGACGCTTTTTGTTTTTCTACCGTATAATGATCGTTTTCCCGCATCCTTGAGGCTGAGGTAGTAGCGATTCATCTTCGCATTCATCAGGACATTGTTGTGCCCGAGAACGGCGGGGGCCCCGCCCACGCCGTGCATGCGCCATCTTCTTCATTTGCACGGCTTTGCCGCCGAATGAAAGGGTTCCTGTGGGGGCTGGGGATGGCGTTGGCGCTTCTCTTCGCCTCAGCAAGCTGGGCGCAGACCGATGTAATTTCAGAGATCAACGTTCAAGGCAATCGCAGAATTCCCGCCGAAACGGTCAAGGCACGCATTTTCACTCACGCGGGTGATATCTATGACCCCGCCGCGCTGGAGCGCGATTTCAACTCCTTGTGGAACACCGGCTACTTCGAGGACATCCGCTTTAGCCGCGAACAGACTTCCAAAGGATGGCGGCTGATCATTCAGGTCAAGGAAAAGCCGACGATCCGCGAAATCAATTACGTGGGTCTGAACTCGGTGACTACCAGTGACGTGTTGGATCGCTTCAAGGAGGCAAAGGTTGGGTTGACCGTGGAGAATCAATACGACCCGACGAAAGTCAAGAAGGCGGAAGTGACGATCAAGGGCCTGCTGGCAGAACACGGCCGGCAGTTTTCCACCATTCGCACAGAAATACGGCAGATCCCTCCGGCCGCCATCGGGATCACATTTGTTGTCAAAGAGGGCCCGAAGGTTAAGGTGGGCAAAATCAAGTTCGAGGGCAACAAGAACGTGAAGACGCGAGTCCTGCGTTATGCCATGAAGAACTTACGGCCCATCGGCGTTCCGCACTCGATCTTCTTGGAGAATATATTTGCCAGAACCTACGACGCCACCAAGCTGGACGAGGATACGGAACGGGTCCGGAACGAGTACCAGAATCGCGGTTACTTCAAAGTCATTGTGAACGAGCCCAAGACCCAAATTCACGATACCGGACACAAGGGCGTCCATATCCCGCTTCTGCAAGGCGGTCAGGGCAAGTCGGTCGACATTACCATGCCGATCGATGAGGGGGACCGCTACACCCTGGGTTCGATCACGTTCAAGAATAATAAGGCAGTATCGAACGTGAAGGCGTTGCGCAATCTCTTTCCGATCAAGGACGGAGACGTTTTCAGCAAAGAGAAACTGGCCAAGGGTCTGGAAAACCTGCGTAAGGCCTATGGCGAGCAAGGCTACATCAACTTCACGTCTGTTCCAGAAACCAGGTTTGACGACGAGAAGAAGCTCATCTTTCTTGACGTTGACGTGGACGAAGGGAAGCAGTTCTACGTCCGCCGCATTGAGTTTACGGGCAATACTACGACTCGCGACCGGGTGATCCGGCGTGAGATCGCGCTCGAAGAAGGCAACATCTACAACTCGCGTCTTTGGGAATTGAGCCTGCTGCGACTGAATCAACTGGGATACTTCGATCAGTTGAAGCCCGACGACCCGAATATTACCGACCGCAAACTGGACGAGAAAGACGGGTTGGTCGACCTTACCCTGAAGATCAAAGAAAAAGGAAAGAACAGCATCGGCCTGAACGGCGGCGTGAGCGGACTGGAAGGCGCTTTTGTTGGGATCAACTATGCGACCAACAACTTCCTCGGTCTGGGTGAGACGCTTCAGGTGCAGGCCAGCGTCGGGAACCTGGCGAAAAGCATCCGTTTCGGCTTCACGGAACCATACATGTTTGACAAGCCATTGCAGTTTGGTTTTAACGTGTACGTCAACAGAACCAGCTACAACCAGGCGAGGCAACTCTCCATTTTCAGGGGGCAGACCCTGGACCTGCCCAACGCCGTGCTGCAGAACCTGCAAAATTACACGCAGTCGAGCGCGGGATTCACGTCATCGCTGAGCTACCCGCTACGCCGGTCCTTCAAGCGCGTGGGAATCACCTATTCGTTCGACCGCTCCTCACTGGCGGCGATAAGTTCGGCCTCGAAGAATTTGTTCGAGTTCCTGGCGTTCCGCGGTATTTCCGGGCCCAACGCGCTGGAAGGAATCATCACCAGCAAGATCTTTCCCAACTTCTCCTTCAATACCATCGATAGTCCCATCTCCCCGCACCACGGGCAGCAATTCACGTTGGGCGCGGAACTCGCCGGGTTGGGCGGGACAGTTCGCTCGGTTCGGCCAATCATTCAATACAAGCGGTTCATTCCGATCCAGAACCGGCGCAACGCATTGGGCTTCAACATCCAGGGGTCGTTTATCAGCGGCTGGGGTGGCTTGGTTGCGCCTCCATTCCAGCGCTCTTATATGGGTGGGGAGAACGATCTGCGCGGGTTTGACATCCGCTCGGTGTCTCCGGTGGCGTTCCTGCCCAGCGTCGGTTCGATCGTCCTGACCAATAATGACGGAACTCCCGTCCTCAAGAACGCGCAAAATCCCGCCTTGGGGCCTTTGATCATACCGATTCCTGTGGACCAGATCACGTTCCCGGGCGGCGACATGAGCATTGTCACCAACTTTGAGTACCGCATAACGATCTACGGACCGGTGGCCCTCGCTCCTTTCATTGACACGGGCATCGATCCCATTTTGCGCCCGTCCCAGTTGCAGATTGCGTCGGTTCAATACGACAGCGTGGTTGGCCAGTTTTTTGGATGTCCCGCACAGGATCAGGCGAATGCTACGGCTACTGGAACCGGCTGCACTCCAGGGAGTCTTTTGAATCCGCCGCCGAGGCAACAACTCGAGGTGCTGGGATCGACGAACTGGAGGCCAAGGATGTCCACCGGGCTTGAGCTCCAGATGTTTCTGCCGGTAATCAACGCGCCGTTCCGCATCTACTGGGCGTATAACCCGCTGCGGCTGGATAATTCGGCAAGTCCGCCGATTCCGATCACGCGTTCCATGTTCCCCAACACCGCAGCCGGCGACTATACCTATCACGTGGCCGTGAACCAGTATGCGCCCAGCTTCCTGTTGCGCGAGCCGCGCAAGACTTTCCGCTTCACAGTGGCGACAACGTTCTAAACTGTCCCGGCAAATCGGCTGCGGAAAGTTTGACGACGGCTGCGGAGGCTCTTTATAATGACGTTGATCCACGCCATTTGCAGGAAGCTGATCAAGGGTGGACGACACGTCCGCAACCCCGGCGTGTAACGCTGGCAATCCTGTGCGCCTTGTCTGATCGCGGCCGTTCGAAGGAATGCAAGGCGAAGACTTCGTGAGTGCGGCCCAGCGTAACTGAAAAGGGTAATCTGAGTTCATTCCCGGGAAGGTCTTTACCGGAACCAGATTCACCGGAACTATGTTCCAAGGAGTTTAAGCGATCCAATGACAAGCAAGTTTATGCGTTCATTCCTGGCCATTGCGGTTCTCTCCATGATTTCCGCCTGGGCCCAAACCGGTAGCGCAGCTGCTCCAGCGGGGGGCGCCATCTCGCCCGCAGCCCCAGCGACCTCCACTCCAATGGCCACTGGTAGCGGCACCAAGATCGGGACCATTAACATTGAGCAAGCCGTAGTCGGCAGCAACGAAGGCCAACGCGATTTTGAAGTGTTACGCAAAAAACTGGAGCCGAAACAAAACGAACTGAAGTCTCAGAACGACGAACTCGAAGCTCTGCAGAAGCAATTTCAGACTCAGAGTGACAAGCTGAACGAGGACGCCCGCGCGAGCCTCCAGAAGCAGATCGAGACCAAGAAGAAATCCTTCGATCGCTCCGTGCAGGACGCGCAGGAAGATTTTCAGAATCAGCAGAAAGAAATTTTTCAACGGATTCTGCAGAAGATGGCGCCGGTGATCGTGAAGCATGCCCAGGACACCGGCTTTGCCATGATTGTGGACACCTCGAACCCCTGGCCGCAAAGTCCGATCCTGTGGTACGGCGAGGGAGGGGACATCACCAAGGCGGTCGTAGACCTCTATAACACGCAGTCCGGGGTTCCAGCTCCAGCCGCTACTTCTGGAGCGGCGGCCAAGCCCGCGGGCCCAAGGCCCTCGACGGGAACAGCTCCGAGGCCGGCGGCTCCGAAGCCAACCGCACCACCCCAGTAGTTTTTTCGCGACACCGCGTGTGTCGGAAAAGTTCCAGAAGGCCGCGTCCAGCGCGGCCTTTTTTCTTTGTGCCGGCCGATCCCGTGCGACAGAGTTTGGTGTCCTTAGTACTAACCGCATTCCACCTGAGGAGGACACTATGTTTGATGACACGCTCACCTCGTCCTGGGACGAGCGCTCACGGCGCGGATTGACTACCTTGACCTCGTTCGGCTTGCAGGCGCTGGTCGCCGGCGCCGTGCTACTGCTGTCCCTACTCCGCCCCACGGCCTTGCCTTTGTTTCGCCAGCTTTCGACGCCGGTAAGTATGGGCCAACCTGCAGCGGAGGCTCCCGCGGTTAGAGCGCACTCCGGTGCGAATACCAGTTCACCGAGCACTGCGAGCATTTTTCTTAAACCATCACCACGGCTTCCGATTAGTTTGCCCAGCGAGGACGGTCTGCCGCAAGTTGGACCGTCTGGTCCCTACATTCCAGGAGCTCCTGGAAACGGGGGTCCGGGCGGAGTGTTCGATTCGCTGGGAACCGCCGCACGCCCGATTATGCCGGCGGCACCGATTACAGTTGCGCGTCCGGTCTCCGTCTCGCACATGAGTGAGGGCGACTTGCTTCGCAAGATCCTGCCAACATATCCAGCGCTGGCGCGAAGCGCGCGCGTTCAGGGTCAGGTCGTGCTGCAGGCGGTGATCAGCAAGCAAGGCGCGATTGAGAATCTCAAAGTCCTGACCGGCCATCCCTTGTTGGTGCCTGCGGCAATTGAGGCGGTGCGCCAATGGCGCTATCGGCCGTATGTCTTAAACAATGAGCCGGTCGAAGTGGAAACCCAGATCACTGTGAACTTCTCGCTGGCGGGGAACTGATTGGACAGCCTGATAGCCACAGCAAGTTTCCAGTTTCTGGTTTCCAGTTTCCCGTGTCTTCGCATCAGAACTGGAAACTGGAAACCGGAAACTGCCTGGGAGTAGCCCAAGCGTAACCTGAGAACGCGCGCCCCTCCCGCTATAATCGAGCCCTGTGGCGACAACCGTAGAAATTCTGAGCCGCGTGGCAACCCGCCCTACATGGGCGGAAGTCTCACTGACCACTCTGCGGCAAAACTTCCGCGCGGTTGTGAAGCATGCAGGAGCGGGCGTAACCGTGTGCGCGGTGGTGAAGGCAGACGCTTATGGCCATGGCGCAATTGAATGTTCGCGTGCCCTGCAGGCGGAAGGCGCGAAGTGGTTGGGAGTCACCTCACTCGATGAGGCGATCCCGTTGCGCGACGCCGGCATCGAGTCGCGAATCCTGTTGATGACGGGTTTCTGGCGCGGCGAAGAGGCTGAGATCGTCCGCCTGCGGCTCACGCCCACGGTATGGGAACCCTGGCATATCGAGTCCATGGAAAATGCCGCGACGAGCGCTGCGGTGCGGCACGCGGTGCATTTGAAGGTGGACACGGGGATGGGCCGGCTGGGCGTGGCGCTGGAGCAACTTCCGGCTGTTCTGAAGGCTCTGAGCGCGGCTCCGCATCTTGTTCTGGAGGGGCTCGCAACCCACTTGGCTTCCTCCGAAATTATGGACGCGCCTTCGGTGGCCGAGCAGGAGCGCCGCTTCGAGGAAGCGCAGCGCATGGTGCGAGCGGCGGGCTTCGATCCCGGGTTGTTGCACATGGCCAACACCAGCGCTTTGATCTCGCGGCGCGAGACGTGGAAGAACATGGTGCGTCCCGGCGTTGCGCTCTACGGCTATTACTTGCCGTTTCAGCGCGCGGGCCGAGAAGTGAGTGGCGGCACACTGCGGCTTCCAGTGAAGCCGGTGCTGACCTGGAAGACGCGCATCCTCTCCATGCGGGACTTCGCCGCCGACCAGGCGCTTGGGTATGGCGGAACTTTTGTGACCAAAGCTCCGGCGCACGTTGCCGTGCTGCCTGTGGGATATGCCGACGGATACAACCGGCAGCTTTCCAACCGCGGCCGCGTGATTGTGCGCGACCACTACGCGCCCATCATCGGCAGCATCTCGATGGACCTCACGCTGGTGGACGTGACGGGTATTCCGGGGATTGCGGTCGGCGATGACGTAATTCTGCTCGGAACCAGCGATGGGCTTAGCGTTGATGCCCTCGAACATGCGCGGCTGGCCAACAGCTCACCCTACGAAATTCTCTGCAATATTTCCAAGCGCGTGCCGCGAAGGTACGGGAGCTAGAGCATCCCCAAAAATGCTTTTCCCGGGAGAAGAACCCTTCGAGGGACACTCCTGCCGCATGAAACAAAATTGACGTAACCGGCGGGAGGTGAGAAGATCATCGGCGCTATGGTTCGCCGCAGTAAGATTCTCTCCGCCGTGTGTTTGTTTCTCGCGATAACCGCCAGTTCGGCGGCGGGACAGTCCCAGGCTGGTGGGGGCGCGCCGATGACCAACGTTCCCATTCATACGGGCACGGGCGGTGCGAGCATGGTGGTGTCGGTGTTCACCCCGAACGACACTCATCTTGGCCGTCCGGCAGTTGTCAAGCTCTACGACGCGAACAAAAAGCCCATCACGTTTCTGACCACGGTAGATGCTTCGGCGGCCTTTGCGGGCTTGTCTCTTGGCAAGTACGAGATTGAAGTGAGCGCTGTCGGATATCTCCCCAATCACACCGAGTCGGAGGTTCTCAGCGCGTTTAACGCGACTCAGGTAAAAGTCATTCTTCGCCCCGATCCTGATGCCGTTGATTTGGATGCCGGTAGCGCCTCCCTGCCCGGGAAAGGGAATAAGGAAGTCAAGCGCGCGGCTTCGGAGCTAGAATCCGGAAAAATCAAGGACGCACAGAAGGACCTGGACACAGCTTACAAGGCGGCACCTTCCAATGCTCATGTTAATTTCCTGCTCGGCTACTTGGCCTTCCTTCAGAATGACCTGGACCACGCACAAACGTACCTGCAGAAAGCTACAGCGCTAGACCCGCATGACATTCAGGCGCTCGACACCCTCGGTCGACTGTACCTGACGCGGCGGGACTATGCGGCGGCAACAACCACGTTGCAGCAGGCTGTTGCCGCTGATACTGAGAACGCGGCGGCACACAGCATGCTGGCCAACGCCTACTTGAATCAGCGCGACTTCAAGAATGCACTCGCCCAGGCCGATCTGGCCATTGACAAAAGCAAGAGTGTCGGCGGCAACGCCCAGATTGTACGAGGAGAGGCGCTCGCAGACATGGGCCGTAACAAAGAAGCAATCGAGACGCTTAAGACCTATTTGCAGAACGCGCCCGATACTGCATCGGCGCCGCAGGTTCGCCAGCTGATCGCCATGATCGAGCAGCGAGACCCGAAGGCTTCCTCCAGCGCGGCGGAACCGGCAAAGCCGTAACCTCCTGCATTTCCTGGTAATGGGATCACAAACTCCCTGAGCATGCTGACGATTCCCGCGACCGCGTCCCGTTCAGCGAACAAATGCCAATTGCGAGTTGCTGATTGCGACCGTTGAATGATTCCCACCCCGGCCGATTCCTGGCTGCTTGTTACACTAGAAGATTGACCATGCCTTCGCGCTACGCACAATGGATGTATGACTGGGAGCACCGGCTCACTTCGGTGGACAACAAC
>PMSQ01000077.1 GCA_003168355.1 Acidobacteriaceae bacterium
TCTCGCCTCGTTCGCCACCACCTGGAAAACGATGGGTTCTCCGTACGCGTCTATCCCAACGGTTCCACCGTGATCGCCGATGCCACCCGCCAGCGTCCTGCGCTCTTCGTGCTCGACATCATGGTCCCCGGCAAAGACGGCCTCGAACTCTGCCGCACCGTCCGCCAAACTCCCGGGCTGGCTTCCGTGCCGGTGATTTTCCTCACCGCCAAGAGCAGCGAAGCCGACCGCGTCCTTGGTCTTGAGATCGGAGCCGATGACTACATCGCCAAACCTTTCAGCCCGCGCGAACTCGTGGCCCGCGTCAAAGCCGTACTCCGCCGCTTCGAGCGCCCGCTTCCCCCCAGCCCGCTCAAGGTCGGCGACATCGCCATCGACCCCTCTGCCATGACCCTCACCGTCCGCGGACAAGCCGTTGCCACCACCGCCACCGAGTTTCGCCTGCTCGATTACTTTGCCCGTCACCTCGGCCGCGTCTTTTCCCGCGATCACCTTCTCGATTCCGTCTGGCGTGACACTTCCTACGTGACCCCGCGCTCAGTCGACGTTTATGTCCGCCGCATCCGAGAAAAAATCGAGGCCGACCCGGAGAACCCGCGCTACCTCAGGACGGTGCGCGGCGCCGGCTACCGCTTCGAGGATCCGAAGTGATCAACCGGATTTTCCTCAAGCTACTGGCCGCCTTTCTGGTCGTCATCCTGGCTGCCGCCGTGATTTTCGATGTCATGGTCGGCGGCGCCTGGCAAGCCTCACTGCGCACCGAGATTGAGCGCAACCTTATCCAAAAGACCCAACTTCTCGCCCACCGCGTCGAAAACGACCGCGGCCACTCCCTCGCAGATATCGCCGCTCAGGAAGGACAATCCGCCGGTGCTCGCGTCACCATCGTCGATCCCACGGGCAAAGTCCTGGCCGATTCGGAGTCGAACCCCGCCAGTATGGAAAACCATGCCACCCGTCCGGAATTCGCCGCGGCTCTCTCCGGCAGAATCGGCAGCCATGAGCGCCGCAGCGCCACCATTGGCATTCCGTTTCTATATGTAGCGGTTCCTGTCTCCGGCGGCGCCGTCCGCCTCGCGTACCCGCTCTCCGATGTGGAAGCCGTTTCCACGCAGCTTCGCCACAGGCTGGCCATGGCCTCCGGCCTGGCATTCGTCTTCGCCCTTCTGGTGGCCGCGGTCGCTGCCCACTGGAGCGCTCGCCGCCTCGAACGCATCGTCCACGTCGCTGCCCGCATTGCCGAAGGCGATCTTCAAGCCCGCATCCTCGAAACTTCGCCTGACGAAATTGGCCGCGTCGCCGGCGCCATCGATAAGACTGCCCGCCGCGTCGAGCAGAGTTTCGCCGCCGTCCAATCCAGCCAGCGCCAACTTGAAACCCTGCTCAACAGCATGCAAGACGCCGTCATCGCCGTGAGCGCCGACGGCCTCGTACAATGGGCTAATCAACCCATGGACCGCCTGGTTCCGCAAGGCACTCGCCTGCAGCAGCCGGTAGTCGAAACCATCCGCGACCCCGACTTCCTCGCCACCGTCAAGGAAGCCACCACCAGCCGCGAAGTCAAAACTGCCCGCGCCACGTCCATAGTTCCCGGGCGCGCTTTCGACGTTACCGCCGCGCCTCTGCCTGACGGAGGCGCTGTCGCCGTACTTCGCGACCTCACCGAAACCGAGCGCGTCGAGAAAACCCGCCGCGACTTCATCGCCAACGTTTCCCACGAACTCCGCACTCCTCTCACTTCGATTCAGGGCTATGCTGAAACCTTGCTCGACGGCACTCCCGAAAACACAGTTCCCACACGTGAGTTTCTGGAAATCATCCGCAAGAATTCCTACCGCATGTCCCGCCTCACCGAAGATCTGCTGACCCTGGCTCGCGTCGAATCCGGCGAAACTCGTTTCGACTCCGAACCCGTTCCGCCCGTGGAACTTCTGCACGACGCCGAAGAGAGCTTTCGCGAGATCGCCCGTAGCCACGGTATCGATCTTCAGATACAAGACTTGCAGATCCAGGATTCCACGGCCCCCCATTTGCAAAGCCAGAGCTTTCCCAGTCCCAACCCACTCTCCGAAAATCTCCCGCCGGTTCTCGCCGACCGCGAAGCCATTCACCAAGTCTTTTCCAACCTGATTGACAATGCTCTGAAGTACGGTTCCAACTCCGGCGCCTCCGGCGGACGAATTGTGCTCGGCGCCCGCAAGCTTCCTCACGCCGTCGAATTCTCCGTTCGGGACTTCGGCGCGGGCATCGCGTCCGAGCATCTCCCACGCCTGTTCGAGCGCTTCTATCGCGTGGATAAAGCCCGCTCCCGCGAGTCCGGAGGCACCGGTCTCGGCCTCGCCATCGCCAAACACATCGTGCTCGCCCACGGCGGCTCCATCCGCGCCGAAAGCGAACTCGCCCACGGCTCCACCTTTCTGTTCACCCTTCCCGTTGCCTAAGGTTGCCGTGCCCACGTGGAGACAGCCGCCTTCGGCTGTCCAAACCTGGGCGAAGCCCGGCGCCCCCGGAAACCGCAGTAACCGCATCCTCGTCGACCCTCCATAGTTCGGGTGCTAAAATCGTCGTAAGCATCTTCATTCGGAGACGTTATGAAACGGATCGCCGCCTTCCTATTGCTGATCGCCTTCAGTGTTGCATGGTCTATTCCGGCTAATGCTCAACGCGAAAACAGAAGTATCGGAGAAAATGGCCAAGAGGCGAAGAGGGCGTCCAAGCAATACCGGAAGGCGCAAAAGAAAGCCGCCAAGAAACAGCGCAAAGCCATGAAGAAAAACCTGAAGGCGCAGCGCAAGCTAGCCAAGCGCCAGCAACATCGCGGCAAATAGCATTCTGCCCGCATCGTAGCACTGGCAGCCTGTCCTGAGCGAAGTCGAAGAGTCCTGCCGGCTGTCGCGAGGGCATCCCGCGCTCGCCGCCCGCACCCGCCGAATCGCCCACGAAAAATTACGAAAAATTAACAACTCCTTAACCCGTGTCAGAAAAATAAAACCTATGCTTAGTTGTGAACCATCTAACCGTGCATTCGGCGAAAACAGGACTAGTCGGCTCGCGCCGTTCCAGTTCGCATCAGAGGGATACCCTCATGAGCACCGCCCGCCTCGAGAGCCTTGCCCCCGAACCAGCACATGCGCATATCGTCCGCCGCACCATTGAGGCCTGTTGCCTGGCCAAGGACGCCGCCGCCGCCGCCGCCGAGGGCATCGCCACCGGCTCAACATCCCTGCTCAATTCCCTGAACCAGCGCGAGCGCGAACTGGACCGGCTCGACATGGAAATCGACAGCGCCGTCACCNNCTCAGCTTCGCCAACAGCGCTCAAGCCGCTTCCGGCCGCATCGATTCAGAGGACACCCGCGACCTCACCCACATGGCCACCATCCTCGAAAAAATGCTCACCGATGTCGGCGATGCTTTCTCGGCTCGCGACGTCGGCAAGGCTGTCGATGTTCTCCGCGCCGACGCCGAGATCGACCGCCTGCGCAACCTGATCTTCCTCCGCCACATCGAGAATCCCGAAAACATCGCCCGCCAGGCCAGCCTGCAGGTTATCTTCATGACCCAATCCCTCGAACGCGCCGGCGACCACGCCAAGAACCTCGCCGAAGAAGTCTGCCATTTCGTCAGCGGCCACACCGTCCGCCACGTCCTCATGGCCTACGACAAGCCGGTAGAACAAATGTTCATTGACTACCTCCGCCGCCGTGAGCATCACTAAGTCTGCTCCAAAAAGGTAGCGCCGGCGCCCCGCCGGCTGTTTTCACGCGAGGTGCATTCAGAATGCCTCGTGTGGGGCGGACACTCCTGTCCGCCTGTGTTCACGAGCGATCTGGTATAACGCCAGCACACTCTAGCCAGGAATCGTCGCTTCCAGCCAACCTACCCTTTCCCCAAATACTTCCCAACCACCCCAGCGCAGGCTTCGACAAATTCCTGTTCGGGTTTACTAAACGTGCCGGCAAAATAGCTCTCGACATCGAGTTCCCCAGCCAGCTTGTTCTTCACGAAGACGGGGACGACGATTTCACTATTCACCATGGACGACCCTGCAAAGTAACGCGGATCTTGGGAGACATCGTCCACGACTACGACCTGCCCGCTGGTGGCAGCGGCGCCACAAAGCCCCGTGTCGAGCGGAATCCGGGCATTGGGCGTAAAGCTGCCTACGAAAGGCCCCACGGTCAGGACGCCCGGGTCTGCCGGGTCCACGAGATAAAACCCCACCCAGTTGTAGCGCGTCATCTTTTCGTGCAGACCCTGGGCGATGCGCTCCATCAGAGACTTGGCTGTGGGAGCAGTCCTGGCAAACTGCTGAAATTCTCGGAGAAGTTCTTCGTGGACAAGTATCATCTGTCGGCCCTCGCGGCAGGCGTCAGAAACTCTGGCAACACTCTGCGCCCGTCCTTGTCGCACTAGTGTACGTAAGTGTAGCGTCGGCAGCCTGCCCTGAGCGAAGTCGAAGGGTCCCGCCGGGTTATTTCATCTCGCAATAATACCCACGTGAAATATGTCGTGGGGGGCTGCACTCCTCTCCGCCCTGTCCAGAGCAATAAGTTTCGCGAATCCATTTTACATGTATATACATCTATTGGTTTATGCGGACTATCCTTCGTGAGCTTCCGGATCTGCTTTGCATGTGCGCGAGTTTTCGCCGTGCGTCGCGGGCGCTCACCCAGTTGTATGACGAGACGCTCCGCCCTCTGGGTCTGCGAGCTACCCAATTCACGATCTTGCAGGCCTTATCGCGAGCCGGTGAGATATCTCAAGGGGAACTGGGGCGGGCGCTTGCCATCGACAGCACTACCCTCACCCGCACGCTGCGAATCATGGTCCGGGAGGGGTGGATCGCAGACCGCCGCGGCAACGACCGGAGAGAGCGCTTGTTGCGCCTCGCTCAAGACGGCCGCCATCAGTTCAACCGCGCGCTTCCGCTCTGGGAAAAGGCGCAAGTACAGTTGAGGCATCAGCTGGGAGACAAGCGCTGGCACGACCTTCTGAAGCTAACTAACGAAGCTACAAACCTCACCACAAAACAAGGAGATTTGCCATGAACAACGCAAGGTATGGAAGACTTACCGCCGGCATCATCGCGGCGTGGTTCGTCTTTGCACTTTCTGCTTCGGCTCTACACATATTTAAAACTGAAACTAATCTTCCGCCGCTTCCTCTTGGCCTGGCTGCGCTGACACCAATCGTCGTGTTTCTATTCTGGTTTGCGGCGTCGGCGGGCTTTCGGCAGTTCGCATTGTCGCTAAACCCGGGAACTTTGACCTTCGTGCAATCCTGGAGGATTGCCGGATTCACGTTCCTGATCCTCTACGCCGCCGGCTTGCTGCCGGGTTTCTTCGCTTTGCCTGCAGGATGGGGCGACATCGCCATAGGAGCAACGGCCCCATTGGTAGCCAGGAAGCTTGCGAACTTCAGCCACCGCGGAGGCTTCATCTTCTGGCAGATACTGGGAACTATCGACCTGGTGACCGCGGTGGCCTCGGGAACGGCAGCTCGGCTGATTAGTCCGCACGGAGCACCAACCGCGGTTATGACGGTACTCCCGATGAGCCTGATTCCGACATTCGCAGTGCCGCTGTTCTTTATGCTTCACGTCATTTGCATTGCCCAGGCCAGACAATGGAAAGAACTACGGGACCCGGATGTTGAGAAACAATTGCCCTCTTCCGCCCAATCAGGGCCGCGGGTGGCTGGACTCCCGGGAGCCGCGTACTCCGCCGGAAGGAATCAGAGCTATCTCAGCGGACAGTAATCGCTCAACTTCCTCGTCCACTCGGATGCTAAACAGGGCGAGCCCCAAAGGCTCGCCCCTTAATTTTCCAGGCTAGTCCCGTTCAGTCCGCCGGAACCAGCTTCTCCTCTGCCGCGGCTCCCTTGGTAACGGATATGCCCAGCCCCTTCGCCACGCCCGTCCCATACGCCGGATCGGCCTTGTAGAAGTGCTGGACCTGCAACTCCTGAATGCGCCGCGGAGCCCCCTACAATGTTGCTAATCAGCCGCTTCCGCATCCTTCGGCATCAGCCGGAACAGATTTCCCGGCTGCGTGTAGTATCGTTCTCGTCGCGGTGATTATGTCGTGCAACCGTGCCGCTCACCGGCTTCGGCCGCTCGACATACACCGGATTCTGCGTCGGTCCGCCAAAGCTATTCGGTTCGTAGTTCGGCGCGGCGCCGCCGTTGCCATCGAACCGCATCGCGCCGTCCTTGTTATAGGTTGCAAACGGACACTGCGGTTTGTTGATCGGCAGCGAATCATAGTTCACACCCAGCCGATAGCGGTGCGCATCCGGATAGGAGATCAGCCGCCCCTGCAGCATTTTGTCCGGCGAAAATCCCATGCCGGGTACAATGTGCGCGGTTCAAATGCCGCCTGCTCCACTTCCGCAAAGTAGTTCTCTGGATTGCGGTCCAGGGTCAGCTCGCCAACCTCAATCAGCGGATAGTCTCCGTGGGGCCACACCTTGGTCAAGTCAAACGGATTGATGTGGTAAGTCTCCGCTTCCTTCTCCGGCATGATCTGCATGGCCACCTTCCACTTGGGAAAGTCGCCCTTCTTGATCGCGTCGAACAGATCACGCTGCGAGTCCTCGGGGTCGATCCCTCGCATCGCGCTGGCGTTTTCGCCCGTAATAGTCTTGATCCCTTGCTTGGTCTTGAAATGCCACTTCACGTAGAACAGTTCGTTGTTGGCGTTGATCAGGCTGAAGGTGTGGCTGCTGAAGCCATCCATGTGCCGGTAGCCATCGGGAGTGCCGCGGTCGGAAAACCGAATTGTGACCTGGTGCACCAGGCACGCAAGAGATCCGTGCTCCTTGATCGAACCATCCTTAAGACAGCTCACAATTATGCACGATCCCATCCCGCTTAGCAGCCAGTTTACCGACTTTTCGTAGGCGACATCTCTTGGCACGCACGCGGTTCAGGATGCGTTCCGTGCCACTATCGCGTCATCTTTCCCTATGACCAGTGCGGCCTGCGGATTCTTTGCCGTCGCCGCCCGCTCGCCCCGCCGGATCAACACAATCGCTCCCAAAATCGCCAACGACGCGAGCACCACCCGCAGCGACAAAGGCTCATGCGCCAGCAACCATCCCAGTATCACAGCGACCACTGGGTTCGCATAAGTATGTGTCGCCACCAGTGCCGGCGGAACGCGCTGCAGCAGCCATGTGTAAGCCGTGAATGCCACCACTGACCCGAACGTGATCAGATATCCGAGTCCAAAGATAGACCGCAGCGTAATGCTCGACCAGTGCGTTTGCTGGAACTCGCCCGTAACTCCCGCCGCGATCAGCAGCATGGCCGCGCCGCAGAGCGTCGGCAGCGCCGTCCGGCCCAGCGCGTCAGCAGGCAGCTTGAGCCGCGGCGAAATCACCACCCCGAATGACCACGACAAAGAACCCAGCAGCACCGCCAGCAATCCCCACAGGCTCGAACCCTTCACCGTGAGTTCCACTCCCGTCAACATCGCCACGCCGACCACGCCAAGACCCAAGCCCAGCGCGCTGAGCAGGCTGATCTTCTGGCGCCCCATCATCCAACCCAGCACCAGAATGAACATCGGTTCGGTCGCGATCAGCAATGCCGCCAGCCCCGATCCTACGTACTGCTCCGCCCAGTGCAGCGTGCCATGGCCAATCAAGAAGAAGAACGCGCCCAACGCAAATCCCGCAATCCATTGCTGCCGCGTCGGGCGAAAGCCTCGCCACCAGGCCCAAGTCAGCAGGATCCCGCCCGCAATCGAATGCCGGATTCCCGCCGTCACCAGGGGCGGAATCGTCTCGACCGCGTAGCGGATCGCAAGGTACGTCGACCCCCATATGACATAAATCGCCACAAAGGCCAGCGCCAGCTGGATGGCGTGAGTCCGGTCGTGCGCGTTCGCGGGTTTGCCAGGCTTAGGAACGATCACGGGTCGGCCTCCAATATTTATCATCCTGCCGCTGCGAAGCAGGGCCACAATCCGTTCTGATTGAGCGAAATGCACGGGAGCAGCCTCCTGAAGTCGAATAACCTATAAAACTATTTTCATAGGTTACATACAACCTTAGGCGAACTCGCATAACTTGTCAATAGTGTTTCAGTGGTTATATACTTTAGGCGGAGGGTTTCACCGATTCGACGATGGAAATCGACAAACGCCGTCCGCCCAAGTTCGAACTAATCGCGGGAAACGTGTGCCTCGATTTCATCAACACGCTCGATAATCGTCCCAGCGCTCAACCCAAAGAGTTGCTCAAGAACTACTACGACCTGGCGACATTCGGCCAAGACACCGGCATCCTCACGCCAGCGCAGCTTGACTATTTCTTCGATAACGTTCACCTCATGCCCGATGAGGCGCAGGAGGCGATGCGCCGCGCCATTAATCTGCGCGAGTCCTTGTACGCCATCTTTTCGGCTGTAATGAACAACCAACTCGCGCCGGAGTTGGCGATGGACAGCCTCCACACGAATCTCCATGACGCTGCGCTGCATTCGCGGTTGGTGCAACCAAAATTGGTGCAAGGCAAAACGGTGCAACGCAATACGGTCCAGGCCAAAACAGTGCAAGCCGAGATCGTGCGGTCTGAGGGAGGCTTGGAGTGGCGCTTCGACGACATGGCGTCCTCTCTCAACGCGATACTGTGGCCGATCGCCCGCGCCGCTGCGGACCTGCTGGTCTCAAGCGATCTGGCCTTGGTTGGCGCCTGCTCCTCGCCCACCTGCCAGTGGCTTTTTCTCGACACCAGCAAGAATCACCACCGCCGCTGGTGCAACATGAAGGTCTGCGGTAATCGCGCCAAAGTGCGAAAGTTTTACGCCAAGAAGAAGACCGCTTAGGGGTACGTGCTATATTCCTTTTCGCGGCACGCTGCCGCGGTTACTTCGCTCATCTGGGGATACCTAATGACTCGGCTTGTGCGCCTGCTCGCACCCATCCTCCTGATTTCATCTGTTTTCGCCCAGACGGCGTTAAAAAGTGATTTTTTCACGACCAGCGATGGTATTCGCTTGCATTACCTGGAGGCAGGAAGCGGGCCCGCCATCATTTTTCAGCCGGGATGGACGATGCCTGCCGAAATTTGGCGAGCCCAGATCGCCTATTTCGCCCGCAACTACCACGTGGTTGCGCTCGATCCGCGGGCGCAAGGAGATTCCGACAAACCCGCCGATGGAAACTATTCAGAGCGTCGAGCGCAGGACATCCACGAACTGCAGGCTCATCTGCACCTGGCTCCCGCAATCCTGGTGGGATGGTCGCTCGGCGTTCCCGAGTTGTTGACTTATGTCGATCAGTTCGGAACCAAAGACCTCCGGGCTCTGGTGCTGGTGGATTCGGCACCGCTCCGGGACAAACCAGATCCTGAATTGGTAATGGGAATGCTGGCCTTCGGCAGGCAAGCGGAAACGGATCGCCAGAAGTTCACTGATTCTTTTGTGCGCAGCATGTATAAGAAGCCGCAATCGGAGGCTTATTTGCAAACCATCATCAAGGCGTCGCTACGGACACCATCCAACATCGCGTTCGCACTCATCGCCGGATTTCTGGCACGTCCCGATTGGAGTTCCGCTATGAGTAAGGTGGACAAGCCGGTGCTGGTTACCGTGACTGCGCAAAACCACGCTTCCGCCGACCTGATCAAGAAACACATTCCCAATGCCCAAACTGAGGTGTTCGAGGACGCGGGCCATGCCCTGTTCGTCGACGACGCTTCGCGCTTCAACGCTACGTTGGAAAAGTTTGTGACTGCACTGCCTGCGAATTGACTACTGAAGCACTATGACGAAGTCGAGAAGGGTCTTTCCGATTCACCCGGGAGAGATTCTCAAAACCGAGTTCATGGAGCCCATCGGCGTGGGCGCTTATGCGCTGGCGAAGACGCCCAGTTTTCCCGGTATTTATGAAGTCGTCCGTGGAGACCGGGCCATCAGTGCCGACACCGCCATTCGCCTGGGAAAATATTTCGGTCTCCCAGCCCAGGTCTGGCTGAATCTTCAGAACAACTACGACCTAAGGATTGCGGAAGGCCGTGGAGTTGGCAAAGACATCAAGCCCCGCAGCAGTGACTATCTTCCTGACCGCGCCGGAACGCGCTAAGGCGGCGCACTCACTGCTTCTTCAGAAGCGTGAAATCCACCACTTCGTCTTTTCCAGGAATTGCGTCCGTCCGGGAAGTTGAGGGATGTTTATCAGTCTCGTAATCAGACCCGGGCCCGAGGTCTTTGAATTCCCCAAAGATGAAAGGAACGCCTTCCGATTGCAGGACCGAGTTGCCATCAGTCACCTGAAAATGAAGATGCGGACCGGTAGCTTGGCCGCTGTTGCCGAGGCGAGCGATGACGGAGCCGCGAGCGACGTGATCGTGCAAGCGAACTTTGATGCTTCCAGTTTGCAAGTGCGCGTAGGTAACGTAGCGGTTGGGCGCGATGCGAAGAATGATGTAATTGCCTGCAATGTTATCAAGAGTGACTTGCTGGGGTAGAACACGCGGAGTGTTCTCCGGTATTCCATCCAGGATCTGAGTAACTTCGCCATCCGTCACGGCGTGAATCGGTTCGCCGTATCCCCACCAGTTTTCATTGCGAGTGGTGCCGTCATGATGGGAATCCCCATTGGGGCCAACCTTGACCCAATCGATCGCGAACCTCTCGGGGGAGTGAATCGAGCCGTCGATCGCCAAGATGGAACGACGGTGGTTCGAATCGTTCGCGGGACCATCCCCCGCGAGCCATACACCACCCTCGAAAGGCAAATCGAGAAGTAGTACTGGATCCTGGCTTACCAGAACCGAGAAGTCTTCGAGCCTGGATTCCGCCTTCGCGCTGCCCACCCCGTCTCCGGGCCCGGCGGCCGCAAAAACCATCCGGTGCCTCAACCTACCGGGCGGTCGCGCATCCAATCCAATCTCGATCCAGAGAAAAACTACAGCGCGTCTCCCGGGATCGATGGTCTGCGGCGTCTTGGCTGCGGCGCTTGAGCCCATGCTTGAACCCACTTCGATCATGGTTGCGGACAAGGCGTCGCCCGAAATGATCTTAAGCGGCCGGCTCTTATCCGCATCCGCGTAGACCTCGAGTTGCTTCAACGTCAACGGCACCACGTCAAAATTCGTGATGTGAAGCTCGTACACCAATACCTGCTGTTCTGCCGACTTCATTGCGGCCTTCACGGCAATCGGGGGTGCAGGGCAAATCACTTCTACGCGGGGTCCTCTCTCTCGCGCCAATCCAGTCCGGGGCATGGCGAGAACTACCAGCAATGCAAGGACCCAGCTTAAAGCGATTGCAGAGGATGACCGCATAATTTCGTGCTCCTAACTTTTGTGGATCACATTCATAATGAGAGACGAGCCGGCCCTGTTTTGGTTACCATACGGAATCAGACCCACGCCTGAATATACTTCCTTCAAAGGGATGGGGCGGCTCACCTCTTCGCTACAATTGACAATCTACCTCGGAGGCCTTCCGTGATCGCTCGTTTTGTCGCTGTCGCACTACTGGCAGGTTCAGCCTTCGCACAAAATACGATTCACTACACCGCTTCCAACAGCAACGTGAAGTATTTGTTCGCGACGGCCGAACCAGTGGCGCATTTGAAGTCGGGCGACATTCTTGACACCAACACGCTCGATTGCTTCGGCAACGTGCTGAGGAAGCCCGGCGACACGCTCAGCATGGTGAAAGGCGACAATCCGCTGACCGGGCCGTTTTTCGTGGAAGGCGCGGAGCCGGGGGACACGCTAGCCGTCAAGATTCTGGCGCTCGATGTGGATGGCGACACCGGCGTGGGCGCATTCGCTCCGGGATTTGGCGCGCTCAATGAGACCAACTACACGCCCATGCTGCATCCGCCGCTGCCGGAGCGCATCTGGTACTACCACATCGATCACGCGGCGAACACTGCTATGTTCAAGGCGCTCGATTCCGATTTCTCGGTAAAGATTCCCCTCCATCCTTTCTTCGGCTGCATCGGAGTGGCGCCGGCGGAGGGTGAGGCTCGCAGTTCGGTGGTGCCCGCCGAATTCGGAGGCAACATGGATTCACCGGAAGCCAGCGTAGGCAACACGGTTTATTTTCCGGTGAACGTGAAGGGTGGACTGCTCTACATTGGCGACGGCCACGCTGCCATGGGCGACGGAGAAATCGCCGGCACCGCCATCGAGGTTCCGCTAAAGGCGCGGGTGCAGTTGAGTGTGATCAAAGGCCGCACCATCGCCTGGCCGCAGTTTGAGAACGACGACGCCATCATGACCGTGGGCGCCTACCGTCCGCTGGACGATGCGCTGCGCATCGCCTTCACCGAACTCGTGCATTGGATCCACAAGGACTATGGTTTGTCGGAACTCGACGCTTATGAGCTGCTGTCGAAGGTTGCAAAGATTCACCTGAACGAAATGGTCGATCCGAATTACGTGGTCGTGGCATCGATCGAGAAAAAGTATTTGCCGCCGAAGAAAAACTAACGCGGGCCTGTTCGCTGCTTTGAAAGGGCGCGACTTCCAGTCGCGCCGCAAAGCCCCAAAGTACCCAACAGCGGACGCCCACTGTCCGCCCATCCATGAATCCGCCTCCCAAGGCCTTGTCATTCCGACGCGCGAGCGCAGCGAGACAGGAGGAATCTGCTGTTCGCCAGCTGCGGATGAGGTTCGGGTGGCCCTCGATAAGAGTGA
>PMSQ01000042.1 GCA_003168355.1 Acidobacteriaceae bacterium
TTTCGCTGCTGCTGCGCCGCCCTCCGGGACGCGAGGCGTATCCCGGAGACGTGTTCTATCTTCACTCGCGTTTGTTGGAGCGCTCCGCCAAACTTAGCGATAAGAACGGCGGCGGATCCTTGACCGCGCTCCCCATCATTGAAACGCAAGCGGGCGACGTTTCCGCCTACATTCCGACCAACGTGATTTCGATTACCGACGGTCAGATCTACCTGGAAACAGATTTGTTCAACCAGGGCGTACGCCCGGCGGTGAACGTTGGTCTATCGGTAAGCCGCGTCGGCGGCAGCGCGCAGATCAAGGCCATGCGGCAGGTTGCAGGAACGCTGAAGCTGGAACTGGCGCAGTATCGCGAACTGGCCGCGTTTGCCCAGTTCGGAAGCGACCTCGATAAAGCCACGCAGGCTCAGCTCAACCGCGGACAACGGCTGGTCGAACTGCTGAAGCAGAACCAGTTTTCGCCGTTGCCGTTCTCCAAGCAGATTTTGATCATCTTCGCCGGCACCGGAGGATTCCTCGACGACCTGCCGGTGAATCGGGTGCGCGACTTCGAGAAAGAACTTTACGAGTACGTAGACGCGACCAACGCCGGCCTGCTGCGCACGATCATGGAGAAAAAGATTCTCGACGACGCGCTGAAAGCGCAGTTGACCGATGTGATCAAGCAGGCGAAGCAGCAGTTTGTGGCCTCGCGGGAGGCAGTAGCAAAATGATAGTTCTCAGTTCCCAGTTCTCAGCGCAAACTCAGAGCCAAAGAGTTTTAACTGAGAACTGAGAACTGAGAACTGGTTTCAAATGCCTAACATTCTCGACATTCGTCGCCGCATCCGCAGCGTGGTAAACACGCGGCAAATTACCAAGGCCATGAAAGTGGTCTCGGCCGCCAAGCTGCGCCGCGCGCAGGACCGCGCTTTGTCCGCGCGCCCGTATGCGCTGATGCTGACGAATGTGCTCAAGTCGCTGGTGGCTCGGGCGGAGATTTACGATCCCGAGACGGGTGCGCCGAAGCATCCTTTGCTCGCGCAGCGCGTGGAGAAAAACATTCTGCTGATCGTGGTCACCGGCGACAAAGGGCTGGCGGGCGCGTTCAGTGCAAACATTACCAAGGCTGCCAGCCGGTTCCTCGAGTCCAAGGCAGGGAAGAATATCGACATTGAGGCGATTGGCCGCAAAGGTCGAGACTTCTTGCGCAGGCGCTACCCGGCGGCGTTGCAAACCCGCAGCCTGGTGGAGCTCGCGGAATCGCTGGAAGCCCAACCCGATGCGGCGGAGCGTGCCGGAGTGATACAAATCACGGGAGAGCATGTTGGGGTTCTCGGCAAGTTGGAATTTGCCCAATCCCGCGCTTTAGCCGAGAACGTGATTGAGCGTTATCGGCGCGAGGAAATCGATGCGGTCTACGTCGTCTTCAACGAATTCAAATCGGTGATTGCGCAACGCCTCATCGTGGAACAGGTTCTTCCCATTGAGCACATTGGCGAGCCGGCTGTCCGCCTGGCTGAGGAGATGACGGAGGAAGAGAAGAAGCGCGCCAAGGAAGCAGCGATCAGCGCTGGAGTGGGCATGCGCGCTTCTGAGTCGGCGGGCGAGAAAGCCGCGGCGGAGTTCGGTACGGCGCAGGTGGATTATATCTACGAGCAGCCGCCGGAGGAATTATTCCGTGCGTTGTTGCCGAAATATGTTGCCATCCAGATTTTTCGCGCGCTGCTGGAGTCAGTGGCGGCCGAGCACGCCGCACGCATGACCGCAATGGATTCCGCAACCAGCAATGCCACCGACATGATCGACTCGCTGACGCTGGTGATGAACCGGGCGCGCCAGGCGAAGATCACAAAAGAGATTATCGAGATCGTGAGCGGCGCGGCTGCAATGTAGAGAAGAAGCAAATTGGCACTTGGTATTTAGCCATTCCGAATTTTTGCGGGTGCAATCGGAACCTTGAGCGGCCAAATGCTAATTGCCAGATGCTAATTGCTGAGAGCTGAAAACATATGGCTGAAAACGTAGGACACGTAGTTCAAATTGCGGGGCCGGCGGTAGACGTGCAGTTTCCCGAAGGCAAGTTGCCGCCCATTTATCAAGCGGTGCGAGTGGTGAGCGACGGCTTCACCGTGCCCAGCCCCATCAACGTGATTCTCGAGGTGCAACAGCACTTGGGCGAAGGCCGCGTGCGCTGCATCGCAATGGAAGCCACCGACGGCATGGTGCGCGGCATGAAGGCCATCGACCAGAACGGACCAATCTCCGTTCCCGTGGGCCGCGGCACGCTGGGACGCGTCATGAACGTAATTGGCGAGCCCGTCGATCAACTTGGTCCGGTCGAATATAAGGAAAGAATGCCGATTCATCGTCTCGCGCCTGCGTTCGACGAGCAGGCCACGACCGCGGAGATGTTTGAGACCGGAGTGAAGGTCATCGATCTCATTCAACCATTCTTGAAGGGCGGCAAGATCGGCTTGTTCGGTGGCGCGGGCGTGGGCAAGACCGTCGTCATCATGGAGCTGATCAACAACGTCGCCAAGAACCACGGCGGATTCTCTGTGTTCGCCGGCGTGGGCGAGCGCACCCGCGAAGGCAACGATCTGTGGCTGGAGATGACGGAATCCGGCGTCATCAAACCCGGCGATCCGGCGCATTCGAAAGCCGCTCTGATTTACGGCCAGATGACGGAGCCTCCCGGCGCACGTTTGCGCGTGGCTCTGACCGGACTGACAGTTGCGGAATATTTCCGCGACGCCGAAGGCGCAGACACTCTGCTGTTCATCGACAACATTTTCCGCTTCACGCAGGCCGGGTCGGAAGTTTCGGCGTTGCTCGGCCGCATGCCCAGCGCCGTCGGCTATCAACCGAACTTGGCCACGGAAATGGGCGAATTGCAGGAGCGCATCACGTCCACGAAGAAAGGATCGGTCACTTCGGTGCAGGCAATCTACGTTCCCGCCGACGACTTGACCGATCCAGCTCCAGCGACGACCTTCGCTCACCTCGACGCGACCACCGTTCTCTCTCGCGCGTTGACCGAAATTGGAATTTATCCTGCGGTCGATCCGCTGGCTTCGACCTCGCGCATTCTCGACGCCCGCATCGTTGGCCAGGAGCACTACGACGTCGCGCAGTCGGTAAAGAAAACTCTACAGACCTATAAAGATTTGCAGGACATCATCGCGATTCTCGGTATCGACGAACTCAGCGAAGATCAGAAGCTCACAGTAGCGCGCGCTCGCAAGATTCAGCGCTTCCTCTCGCAGCCGTTCCACGTCGCCGAGCAATTCACCGGCGCGCCGGGGCGTTATGTAAAGATTGCCGACACGGTGAAAGGCTTCAAGGCAATTGTCGAAGGCAAGTACGACGACATCCCAGAGCAGGCCTTTTACATGAAGGGCCCGATCGAAGAAGTGCTGGAAGCGGCAGAGAAGATGAAGGCAGCAGCGTAAAGCCGATCGTTATGGCAGATACTTTCCAACTCGAGATCGTCACGCCGGAAAAGAAGTTGGTGGACACGGCGGCAACGGAGGTTCAGATCCCCGGCAAGAACGGGTATCTGGGCATTCTGCCGGGGCATGCGCCGCTTATCACCGAACTGGCGGTGGGCGAAATCACGTTCCACGCCGGTGCTGAGCAGCAGCGGCTCGCCGTAGCCTGGGGATTCGCGGAAGTTCTGCCGGACAAAGTGACAATTCTCGCCGAGACCGCCGAACGCCCGGCCGAAATCGACGTGGAACGCGCCCGCAAAGCGAAAGAACGTGCCGAACAGCGTCTGGCCAGCGGCGATCCTAACGTCGACGTGGAGCGGTCTCTGGATGCGCTCGCCAAGGCCGAGACACGGTTGGAAGTGGCAGGAAGTAAGAAATAGAAATCGAGTTCTGGAAGAAGCTAGCGGCCGCGTCGGCTTTTCACTCTCACGGCACATTCACCGACTCCCGATCCTCCGACGCCACACGCTTCACCGCCGCAGTGCGCTCTAACTTGTCCCACGCAAATCTCCTGCCTTCGAGCGCACGCTTCAGGGTCTTGAACAATACCACCGAAAACAACTGGCGGTAGGCGAAGCGCTGCAACCACACCTGGCTCAGCAACCAGATGTCTTCCTTGTCATCGGGACGGCGTCGTTCCAGCGCAAACGCCAGCGCCGACGCCAGGAAGTCAACCACCAGGAACACGAAGAAGAATGCCACCAGCTTGTGGAAGCTGGCCGGGTCCGTGGAATCGGGATGGAAGTATTTCTGGATGAAATACCAGATGGCTCCGAAGGCAAACATAATGTCGATGAGCGGCGAAACCAGCGGCAGCAGAATCTGGAAAATCACAATGTTCGGTAGCGCCACAAACCCCAGCGCTCCCTTGCGCGCGAATACTCCGCTGTGCTTGTAGACGGCCTGCAGAATTCCAAATGACCACCGAAAACGCTGGCGCATCAACCCATTCGCGTTGGTGGGCGCCTCGGTGTAGGCCAGAGCCATGTCTTCGTATTCCACCCGGTAGCCGCGGCGCAACAGGGCCATGGTGAGATCGGCGTCTTCGGCGACGGTGTCCAGGTGGTAGCCGCCCGCCTCGCGTACCGCCGACACGCGCCATGCCCCGATCGCGCCCGGCACCACGCTGACCGCCCCGAAAACATCCAGTGCGCGCCGCTCGAAGTTCTGGCTGGTGATGTATTCGAGGGCCTGCCAGCGCGTCCAAAGATTCACCCGGTTTCCCACCTTGGCGTTGCCGGCGATGGCGCCGACTCTGGGATTGATGAAGTGCGGCACCAGGCGAGATATGGCGTCACCGGCGATGATCGTGTCGGCGTCGATGCCAACGAAAAGCTCCGCATCGTTGATGTGTTCGATGCCATAGTTGAGGGCTTCGGCCTTGCCCGAGTTCGCTTTCGTAAGGATAAGAACCCGTCCCGCAGCCTCTTCCCTGGCGAAGCGGGCGCGGGCCACTTCGAGCGTGCGGTCCTTGGAGCCGTCATCGATCACGATCACCCGCAGGTTCGGGTAGTCAGAGTTGAGTGCGGCGCGTACCGTTCGCTCAATCACTTTTTCTTCGTTGTAGGCAGGAATAAGTACCGCGACCTTCGGCCGATACGATGCGACTTCTGCCGGCTTGCCGAAGATTTTTTCCTGCAGGCGGTCATAGACCGCCGCCGCACCGATAAATAACAAGCGCCCGGTCATCAGCAGGTCGCCGAGGAAGAATATCCATGTGATCCCGATGATGCCCGCATCAAACAGCCAGAAGCCCAACCCGTCAAGCCGCGCCGCCCAACGTTCTCCGGTACTCAACGGTGCCATCACATCGGCTCTGGTTTTCCCAAACAACTCGTAAACCGGCGCAATCTCGAGCCCGCGGGCACGAATGCCCTCGATAATCATGGGCAGTGCCCGAACCGTCTCAGCACGATTGCCGCCGCCGTCATGCAGAAGCACGATGTTGCCGCAGCGCAGGTCACTGGCCCCGCAGGGCGGCAAGTGCGCCAGAACGTAGTTCGATATCTCCTCGGCAGTGTGTCGCCGGGGCTTGTCGCCGTTTCCCGTCCGCACGCTGTCGCTCCAATCGTTAGGGTCAATCCGGTTGCCAACCGTGATGTAACCCATGTCTTGTGCGAACGCGAGCGGACGCACCTGGTCGGCGGTGTCCGGTTCCTCGTCAATCGCGTAAGGCGGACGCAACAGCGTGACTCGAACTCCGATCAGACTGGCGAAAAGCCGCTCGGTCAGGTTCAACTCCACCTTCATGTAAGTCGAAGAAATGTTGCTCACGTCAGGATGGGTAAACGTGTGGTTGCCGATGCTATGACCTTCGTTATAAATGCGTTTTGCCAGGCCCGAGAACTTGTCGGTCTGAATGCCGATGAGGAAAAATGTTGCGGGAGCGTGCTCATGCTTGAGCACATCGAGGATCTGCGGCGTCCACTCCGGATCGGGGCCGTCGTCAAAAGTGAGCGCGACCAGGTTGCGACTGTAACCGTAACGCGCCACGCGATACGGTTCGGGCAGGTTCTGAAAATTTTCGTCGGTGATCACCTTGGTGTTCGCATCGATGGTGAGGTCGCGAGTGCCGGGGGTGGGACGATCCTCGATGCGCAGAATCTCCCCCTGGCCCTCCATGTCCACGTCCTGGCCGGGAGGCACGCTGCGCAGTTTGTCGGCGGCGCCGGCATCCCCCGGAATATCCCATACGCGCCACAACGACCGGTCCTCGCCGCCCAGTCGCCAAAGAGCAAAAGTCTGGATGCCCAGCGCCTGCGCGGCCCGCATGTGGTTCAGAGCCGTCACCGCATCGAGAAACCAGATGTCATGGCGAATGCTGCGCTCATCCAGATAACTGAAATGGGGGTTCAGCGCGTCATCGTCGAAAACCACATCTTCATCGGAATCGCGCGCTGCCAACCATGCTTCCTGCACGGTGACCGAACTGTCATGTGCGCCGGGAGGCAGTTTGCCCTTCTTCGGCTTGAGCACCCAGTCATAGCCATAGTTGGCGATGGCGCAGATTAGTTTTTCCTTGGGGATGACGTTTACCGCGAACTTGAGATTGTCGACGAACCAATCCTGCGACGCCACCGGCCCAGCCGCCGCCCCAGGGTAGTGCTCGTCATAGTTCATGATGACCACGCCGTCAGCGGGTGCGGCGATCCCCGCATAGTCGAACCCCTTGCTGTGTGGGGGCACGCTCACATACAGCTTCATCCCGCGGGCGTGCAAGTCCGAAGAAAGCTCGTTCAACAGTGCAACATAGCCCGGTTGTCCGGAATCGGGGAAAGCTTCAAAGTCCACCATCAGTCCATGAAAACGATCCGAAGAAAGAAACATCCCCACCTGCTTGCGAAAAAGCGCGCGCGCGGCAGGATCGTTCAAGAAGCCTGTGATGTTTCCTATCCAGTTCGCCCCGTCAAAGTTGTTGACCATGGGGAAGACTTCCATGCTGTTGTCTTCCGCTTTCAGAAAAGGCATCACCCGGTCGTCAACGGAACGCACGTGATTGTTTTGCACCACGTCAAAAACTTTATTGGTCTGGTCGTCCACCGATTGCAGACGGCCGTCGGGGGTAAGCACGTGCAGCCAGTCGGGATAAAGCAGATCGATCTGGCGGGCAAAATCGCGCAGAGAAGAGAAGCTGGCGGCGTCCCAGGGAACGTAGAACGCCGCGCGGATGCCTTCTTCCTGGTTTAGTTTCACCTCCGAAGCGGGCAGCTTCGACTTGCGGTGAGAGCGGCTGGCCAGTTTTTTCTGGCGATCGCGGGCCTTTTCCTTCTCATTCTCCTTCAGCGCCTTGAAGGCGCGCTTCTGCGGTGAGAACAACAACTCGGGCAGGCGCTCGTCCCGCAGTGCGGTGTACACAAAGAAAATGATGAGCGCCGATAACACCGCGACCAGAGCGTCGACCAAACGTCTCAAGCGCTTCCAGCGGGCACGTTGCGGATCGTAAAAGACAGGTTCGGACATGGAGGGCTAATCGTTTATCGTATGCCGCACGCGCCAGACGGTCAATTCTCGGCAGGACTGAAGGTAGGATCTTAGTTTGCGGAGATGCTCATGTGGGGACAGCCGCCCTCGGCTGTCCCGTCGAGCGAAGCTCGACAGCCTCTTCGTCAATGCCGCAAACTGTTATACCACCCAGGACAACCCCGAGACAGGGTAGAGTTGACAGTTCACCCCGGATGCACTTTCTCAACCCGAGGTTGATCGCAAACGCGCTATAGTCTCAGCGTGCTGCAACTGCTGCGTAAGGATGCTCGATTCTTTCTTGCGGCCAGCTTGGCGGCGCTGGCGCTGCTGCTGCTCTTTGTTCTTCATTTTCCCGGCATTGTGGACGATTCGCGGCTCTATGCCGATATCGCCATGAACTGGCTGCAGTATGGCGTCTACGGCATCAACGATTCCGGCCGCGTCGTTCCCACTCTCTCTCGCCTGCCCGGATACCCGGCGTTTCTGGCGGTGATTTTCACCATCTTCGGCTGGAGCAATTTCCGCGCAGTTCTGCTGATCCAACTTTTGTTCGACCTGGGCACATGCTTCCTTATCGCAGATCTCGCACGCCGTATGCTTTCCGAGCGCGCAGCGAAAGCCGCGTTCCTGCTCGCCGCACTTTGTCCTTTCCTGGCCAATTACGCCGCCGCAGCTCTCACCGAGACGCTGGAAATCTTCTTCACGGCATTGGCGCTGGATCTAGCCGTTTGCGGACTCGCAACTCTTCGTGAATCCGCTTCTGGAGCAAAGCACGCGTCCGTGGTTTGGTTCGGATCCGGCCTCTCCATCGGCGCCTGCATCCTGCTGCGGCCGGACGGCGGAATCCTGCTCGCCGCCATAGCAGCATACTTGCTCCTGCTCTCTCTGCGGGGCCTTGTTGGAAAAAGACCAACCGCACATTCCGCGCTCCCGCTGCTTACCATTCTCCGCGCAGGATTCATCCTCGCCATCGCCGCGCTTGCTCCCTTAGCTCCGTGGACGCTGCGCAACCTGCACACCATGCACCGCCTGCAACCGCTCGCACCTCGCTATGCCAATGATTCCGATGAACCAGTGATGGCTGGCTTCAATCGCTGGACCAAGACCTGGCTCGCGGAATACACCTCCGTAGAGGAGGTCTACTGGAACGTCCCCGGCTCCCCTATCGACGTCGCGCGCCTGCCGCGCCGCGCGTTCGATTCCGACGAGCAACGGCAACAGACAGCTCAACTCTTCGCCGACTACAACCAGGACCACGATGTAACTCCGGAACTCGATGCGCGTTTTGCCGCGCTGGCTGCGGTGCGCATTCAGGCTGCACCCCTGCGCTACTACGTTTGGCTTCCGGCCATGCGCATCGCCGACATGTGGCTGCGTCCGCGAACTGAGCTGCTGCCGTCCGACCCGCGCTGGTGGGAGCTCAATGACGACCGCCCGTGGCTCGCCGTGAGCATCGCCTTCGGCTTGATGAATCTAGCCTATGTCGGAGCAGCCGCCGCCGGCGTCGTGCGCTGTCGCGCACTACCCGGCATCGGACTTCTCGTTCTATTTGTGGCGCTGCGCTCGCTGTTTCTAGGCACCCTGGAGAATCCCGAGCCGCGCTACACGCTGGAATGCTATCCCGTGGTCATAGTCCTCGCCGCAGCGCTATTTCGCATCGCATCCATCGAAAACCCGCATGAATAGGCTCCCAAATGTGGAACCCCGTATGTGAAAAGCTGTATTCAAACGTTTTACGTTGCCCAACGCATTGAAGATTATGCTTGCCGATGGTGGCCGCTCAGTTGCACAATAACGCTCCAACAGGTCCCCAGGGTCGCGCGCTCGTCTCTAAATTTCCTGGGCAACACAATCGAATGTAACGCCCTCGTGGGTGAAGGAGCTCGCCATGCGTTCTGGCTCACGTGTAGTTACTCTGTTGCTTGCATCTCTGCTCGCTTTCCAAACCTTGAGCTTCGCCCAATCGGCGACTTCGTCGCTGCGCGGCACCATCACTGACGCTAAAGGCTTGGTAGTTACCGGCGCTCGCATTACTTTGAGCAATGCGTCCACGGGATTTTCGCGCAGCACAAACACCGACGACCAGGGCGTCTACCAGTTCCTTGAGATTCCTCCCGCCACCTATGTGCTTACTGTGGACGCCGCCGGCTTCGCCAAGGTGAAACGTGAAAACGTGGTGCTGCAGGTCAGCAGCCCGGCTACGCTGAACCTGCCCTTACAGGTCAGGGGAGGCACGGTCGTGATCGACGTCACCGGCGAAGCTCCCATGGTCAACACTACGGATGCCACGCTGGGTAACAACTTCAACTCGCGCCAGTTAACTGACCTGCCTTCCGAGGGCCGCGATCCCGCGGCAATTCTGAGTCTGCAGCCGGGTGTCGTCTACATCGGCAAAACCACGGATGAGCAGCAAGACAACGATAGCCGGGGCGGAGCTGTGAACGGTGCGCGCAGCGATCAAACCAACATCACCCTCGACGGTTTGGACGACAACGATCAGCTCAAAGGCTATGCCTTCGAGGGCGCAATGCGGCCTACACTGGATTCGTTGGAGGAATTTCGCGTCACCACCAGCAACTACGACGCGGCCTCAGGGCGCTCCTCGGGCGCGCAAATAAATCTGGTCACCAAGACCGGAACCAATTTCATCCACGGCTCGGTCTACGAGTATTACCGGCCGTCGTTCGACGTGGCCAATGATTGGTTCAACAAGCAATCGGAGTTGGAGAACCAGCAGCCCAATGTGCCGGGGTTTATCCTGCGCAATACCTTTGGCGGCACCATCGGCGGGCCTATCAAGAAAGATCGACTATTCGCCTTCGCGGCTTTTGAAGGCCAGCGTACCGCCGACCAGGTGCAGACCACAAGGATCGTGCCCACGGCGAGTTTGAGAGCCGGCTTTATCAGGTATTTGTGCAATCCATCGTCGGATTCCAATTGCACTCTAGGCTCGCCCAATGCCATGGGCGTCACCGTACAGGATATTTCCGGATTTGACCCAGACTACGTCGCCACGTTGACGCCGGCACAGATTTCATCGCTTGACACGAATTGCGCCAATCCACCACAGGGGCAGCCCGTCACGTGCCCACCGACACCCGGGAACCCTGCTGGAGGAGGCCCCAGCGGGCTGCTCGCCAATATCGGTGGCGCCAACCCCAACGCACTATTCATGCGCTATCCTCTCCCGAACTGCAGCGCTTGCGGCAACGCCGTCAACGGCAGCGGAGACGGCCTGAACTCTGCAGGCTTCACCTTCCCGGGCAATGATCCGACAACTCACGATACTTACATCATCAAGCTGGACTACAAGATTACCGCTGATGGCAACCAGTTGCTATTCGTTCGCGGCAATCTGCAGAATGATCGCGAATCGAAGCCGCCTCAGTTTCCCAGCCTTCCGCCGGATGACTTCGTCACCAATAACAGCAAGGGCATCGCCGCCGGCTACACGTACATCATTCGCAACAACCTGATCAACAACTTCCGGTATGCATTTGTCCGGCAAGGAGTGGGGATGGGTGGGCTGAACAACCAGGATTACAATACTCTTCGCGGTCTTGACGATACCCAGGGGCTTAGCTCCACCGATACTCCTACCATCCTTACCAACGTTCCTGTGCACAATTTCATTGATGACGTCTCATGGACCAAAGGCAAACATACCATTCAGTTCGGCACGAACTGGCGCTTGATTCACAATAACCGCCAGTCGAACGCCGAGAACCTTTCGTTTGGTTACGCGAATCTGTATTGGATGAGCCCGTCGTTCATCTCAAATGAAGGAGTGAGTCTCGATCCCGCCCTCAACGCGAACTTTCCGTTGGTTGATTCATCCTTCGGAGGGTCTTATGATTTCGCGGCCGTGCAGGTTGCGGGCCTGATGAGCCAGGTATACAGCGTTACGAATCAAGACAAGAATGCTAACCAAATTCCCAACGGCGCTCTCGTTCCCCGCCACTTTCATAATTTTGAAGGTGAGATGTACCTCCAGGATAAATGGAGTGCGACTCCAAATTTGACGATCACGTACGGCCTGCGCTATTCGCTCCTGCAACCTCCATACGAGGCCGACGGCAACCAGGTCTCGCCCACCATCGATATGCACCAGTGGTTTGAGAATCGCATCACTAATATGTACCAGGGTATGGTTGACCAGCCGTTGCTCAACTTTGATCTTTCCGGGCAAGCCAACGGCAAAAAGCCTTACTGGAATTGGAATTACAATGACGTTGCTCCCCGGTTCGCCATCGCCTATGCGCCGCACGCGGATGGCGGCTTCTGGCACAGCATTTTGGGCGATAAGGGGAAGAGTTCCATTCGAGCCGGTTACGGCCTCTACTACGACCACTTCGGCGAGGGGGTCGTCAATACATTCGATCGCCAGGGCTCTTGGGGGCTGACCACCACGATCAGCAATCCGGCTGGCGTTCTTGGCGTAGATACCACGCCACGCTACACCGGCTTGTTGGGTCCGGCCAATCTTCCTCCAAGTTCTGGGGTGCCAAGTCCACACGGATTTCCCTACCAGCCCTCAACCGATCAAAATACCTACGGTCTGGCTATCGCGTGGGGCATTGATGACAACCTGAAGACTCCATACTCGCACGTGGTGGACTTTTCCCTGACTCGCGAACTGCCTCACAGCTTTGTGCTGGAAGCCACTTATACGGGACGTTTCGCCCGCCACCTGCTGCAGGAAATCGATTTATCGGAACCGCTCGATCTCGTCGATCCGTCTAGCCACATGGACTATTTCACCGCGGCGCAGATGTTATCGAAGAATGCGTATGCCGGAACCTCCGAAAGTGCGATCGCCAAGATTCCTTACTGGGAAAATATGTTTCCGCAGGCGGCAGGGGCAGCCAATATCATCGGCTCTGCTCCTAACGCTCCGGCTAATCCCACAGCCACGCAGAACATCTATGACCTCTATTATTCCAACTTGGGCAATGAAACCCTCTCGCTGGAAGACCTGGATGCGTTCTGCTTTCCTGCCTGCGCCGGAACCGGTTCCAATTCGATTGGCGGCTTCGTTGGAGCCAACGGCACCCCATTTTCGTATTACCAGCCTCAATTCTCCTCGCTCTACGGTTGGCAATCTAGGGGCAACAGCAATTACAACGGCCTTCAGATCTCCCTGCGGCACGCCATGGCTGCAGGCCTCCAATTCGACTTTAACTATGTGTACTCGAAGTCGATCGACGTCGGGTCAAACGCCGAGCGCGTGAACGGATTCGAATCCAACGGATTGGCCTTTAACAGCCAGGTCATCAACGCATTTTCTCCCAATCTGTGGCGCGCACCTTCCGACTTCGACACGACTCATCAGTTGAATGCGAATTGGGTGTGGGATCTGCCCTACGGGCGTAGCCGCCATTGGGGCAGTGGCGCCAAAGGTTTGATGAATGGAATCTTTGGGGGATGGGGCTTCAACGGCTTATATCGCTGGACGAGCGGCTTTCCCTTCTCCGTCGAAGCCGGCAATGGATGGTCTACCGATTTCGAACTCGAAGGGTCTTCTATCTTGACGGGACCAAAGCCGAAAACCGGTGTATTTATGGAGGCCAACGGCAGTCCTACGGTCTTCCAAAATCCTCAACAGACCATCACCTGCTCCTGCGCACCGGCCACCGCCGTGGGAGTGAACACCTTCCGCCCAACCTACGCCGGTGAAGCCGGGCAGCGCAACAACTTCCGTGGCCCGGGTTACTTCGGAGTCGATACTGGCCTCTCCAAAATGTGGAACATGGGCGAACAGAAGTCGGTGAGATTCTCGTGGGAAGTATTCAACGTGACCAATTCTGTACGCTTCGATGCCGCAGGCTCTCTGATAGGCCAGGATCTCGTGAATATCACCGGCTTCGGCATATTCAACACGGAGTTAACCTCGCCGCGTGTGATGCAATACTCGCTCCGCTTCGCGTTCTAGATTCTCAGCAACGACCCACAAAGGGACGGCATCCGGCGTCCCTTTTTCACTGGAAGCATTTCTCTTGTGGAACAGATTGCTTACGATAGCGGCGAATCGCTCATGCGAAAGCGGGTGCGCACATGCTCGGAGATGAGTTGAATTGCGGGTCGGTTGGAGACCGGGTCGCTCTGTGCCAGATACCTCATAGCCTCTACCAGCAGGCGCTGTCCGTCGACATATCGAGGGTCGGACGTGCGCTCTCTTTTTGTGGCGCGACCCAGCTTGGGAGGAACAGGAATGGTGAAGACCTTGGCCATGAATGAACTCGTAAGCAAATCCTAGGGAAGTATAGCGCCCGCCGTTCATTTTTCAGTACACATTCTTATCCCTTAGATTCAATCACTTACCCGCGGGGCGACACAAATTTTGTCTTGCCCGTGGTTTTCAGCCGAAATACATCGTTGTTGATCTTGGCCGGCACCTTGATCGCAGAGTATGTGGCCAGGCGGTAATCGCCCTGAGTTTGCACCAGCTTTTGTTGCATCGAGATGCCGCGATCCAGATCGATCCACAAAATGATCTGCGGTAAGTTGCTCCGCACTTTCTCGCTTTTTGGAATCAGAAGCAACTGCCCCGTCCGAACGTTCTCAATCGTCTCTTCGCCCTGGTAAGTGACGTCAAAAGATTTTTTCAGATCCTGCCCGCTGCCTCCGAAGCCCAGAACCAGAAGGCTGTCGAACTCTTGGTGGCTCGCGCCCACCGCATACTCTAGGACTTGCTCAATTTTCGGCTGGTACACCTGCAGCTTGCCATCCTTATAGAGCACAAACTTCGGGTCGGGTCCCTTGAAGTCGGCCATCATCTCGATTTGTTGTCCCGCCCGCCGGTAGTAAACGGTTCCCTTCTGCGTGTCGAATTCATCCACCACTTTCTGATATTGCTTAAACACGAAATCGGCCTGCGCAGTTTGGAAGTTGGCCGCGGCCTTATCCATTGTCCGCAGAACGCTATCGAGAGTGGGAGCTTGCTGCTGTTGCAAAAGCAGACTCAAGGCGAGAAACAAAAGGTGGATCGAGATCATCATGGCCTGCTGCACAACCGTTCGTCACATACGATTTGGTAGTGGTGCAGAGTTTGATTTGTCATTCCGAACAAGCGTTCTCTGCGCCGTGAGAGCCTGGCCTGAGCGAAGCCGAAGGCAATCTGGGCGAGCCGCGCGAAGTGTCGCAGCCTGGCCTGAGCAAGCGAAGCGCGCCGAAGGGTTCTTTGCGACACATTAATCGCGCGTTTGGCTCGCTTCCTTCCCATACTGCACCACTACCGAAACTCCGCGGCACTATTCTCTTCTAACCCAGACCCGGTAGCTCTGTATCTTCCCCTTACGGTCCAACATTCCTTCATACTTCACTATCGACACTTCACCCGAAATCGGCTGGATGATGCGCAGCAACTGATCCTGCACCGAACCATCGTCTCCCGGTGCAATCGCGCTGGCCGAAATCTGGTAAAGCAGGCGGCCTTCCGCATCGGCTGTGACCACGACATCAGTGGGATGCGGATTGGCCGAAACAGGTTTGTCGTTGTAGTTGATCCAATAGGGCGTGGCGAAGACAAAAATCAGGATCAGCGTGACCATGATGTCGTAGTGCAGCGTGCCCCGCTCGTGCTGCCAAAGAACGTAGCTGCGAATTGTGCGCCACACTGCGTTCATCGGGAGAGAAGCCGCGTCCGGCACGGTCGTGCTGATGTCCACACTTTGCAAGTCTAGTGACCCCTTCCTTTCTTGGCAATGGCGAAGCTTCTAGCTCGCGGAATCCCTCTCACGATCGTTCGGGAAAGCGCACTCCGATCCTCCCGCAAATCATTCGGGAAACCGCACTCCGATCTTCCCGCGAATCGTTCGGGTAGGGCACGGCTTCAGCCGTGCCGTAAAAGCCATCAAAACTTCCGGGCTTTAGCCCCTGCGTGAGAACTAGAATCTCCGCTGGGCGTGGACTAGAACCCCGGACTTCAGCCGCGAAGCGGCGTAAGAATGCAGCCCACGGCGCAAGCCGTGGGTAGTAAGTGGAACAACAACAAGCCCCGAAGGGGCGAAAGAGCAGTTCTCACGCACTCTCTTTGGCCCCTGAGGATCTCGCCGCGCTCGGTTCATTAGGAACCTCCAGCTTGGAAGATTCCAACCAGAAGCCAGCAGCTAAAAGCTCTTCGCCGTAATTCTCTCCGCCCCAATATACGGCCGCAGCACCTCGGGAACGACCACGCTCCCATCGGCCTGCTGGTAGTTTTCCACAATCGCCACCCAGGTCCGCCCCACCGCCAGCCCGCTTCCGTTCAGCGTGTGTACGAACTCGGTCTTTTTCCCGCCTTCCGGACGATAACGGATGTTCGCCCGCCGCGCCTGGTACGACTCAAAATTCGAGCACGAAGAAATCTCGCGAAATAACTGCTGCCCCGGCAACCAGACTTCAATGTCATACGTCTTCGCCGAAGACGGCCCCATGTCCCCGGTGCACAGCGCCACGGTGCGATAGTGCAAGCCCAGCTTTTGCAGAATCGTCTCGGCGTTCCGCGTCAGTTTCTCATGCTCTTCATACGAATCCTCCGGCCGCGAAAACTTCACCAGCTCCACCTTCTGAAACTGATGCTGCCGGATGATTCCCCGCACGTCTTTTCCATACGATCCCGCCTCGCTGCGGAAGCACGGTGTGTACGCCGTCAGCGAGATCGGCAGCCGCGCCGCATCGAGAATCTCGTCACGGTAAAGATTCGTGACCGGCACCTCGGCCGTCGGAATCAGCCAAAGATCGTTTTCTCCCTGCGGCACGCGAAATGAATCGGCGGCGAACTTAGGCAGTTGTCCCGTGCCATACATCGACTCGGAATTCACCAGGTAGGGCGGCAAAACCTCTGTGTATCCATGCTCGCGCGTATGCAGATCGAGCATGAAGTTGGCCAGCGCCCGTTCCAGCTTCGCGCCCATATCCCAATAAACGGCGAAGCGCGCCCCCGTGAGCTTCACCGCGCGTTGCAGATCGAGGATGCCCAACTCCGCGCCCAGATCCCAGTGCGGCTTGGGAGTGAAGTTGAATTGCGGCGCCTGGCCCCAGCGGCGAACTTCCACATTATTTTCTGCGCTGTGGCCGACGGGCACGCTGGCATGCGGCATGTTGGGAATGCCCGAGAGAATATCCTGCAGGCGCGCATCAAGGTCGGCGGCAATTTTCTCCCGCGCCTGGATCTGTTCGCGCAGTTCTTTCGTCTCGGCGATGGCCGCAGTCGCGTCTTCGCCGTTTTTCTTCAGTTTGGCGATATCTTCCGAAGCTTTATTCCGCCGTGCCTTGAGGGTCTCGGCCTCGGTAATGGCCTGCCGGCGCTGCCTGTCCACGTCGCCGAAATCTTTGAGCACGGCAGCCGGATCCGCGCCGCGCTGGCGCAGCATTTCTTCCACCCGTGGCAAATTGTCACGAACAAAGTTCAGATCAAGCATGGGAATCAACTACTCTATCGGAAAACAGGCAGGGATTGCACGTTGCGTGGCGTGTCTCAGTTCCCGGAGATGCTCATGTGGGGACAGCCGCCCTCGGCTGTCCCGTCGAGCAAAGCTCGACGGCTCCTTCGCCAAAGGTCGGCAAACTGAGACACTCCCTGGCCGCATGTAGCTCCACGAATCACTGCCGCCCCAGGTACCGGATGCGCGCGTCGAAGGCGCGTCCGTTGCCGTCGATGAAAGTCGGAACCGGGTGGGCTGAATCAATGACGCTGTTGGCCAAATTGACGTTGGCGTGGTTGGTGACGTTGTCGAAGCCTCCCCGCACCGCCCAATAACGTCCGAACAGATGAATGCGCTTCTCGAATTGCAGATTCACGGAATAGTACGTGGGCAGCCGAAACGTCGTCGGCGGAGATGCAATCTCTCCCTGATCGGTAGTCCCGAGAAAGGGCGTACCAGTGCGCGCTTCGGCGGAATAGACCAGGTCGAATTTGTGGATGATGGGCAGCGTGAAAAACGGCAAAATGCCCCAACCCACAAAGCGGTTGGGCGTGTCCCATGAATAAGGACCGGGCAACTGCGAGCTCAACAGCGGAATATCCAAACTGAAGTCGAACATCTGGTTGGTGCGCGAACTGGAGCGCGTGTAGGCGCCGAAGATTTCGTAGTGCTGTCGAAAGCGATGTCGCAAGCTGACCGTGAAGGCGTCATAGCGGTCGTCACGCTCATTTTCGAGAAGATAGATGCCATCCACCGCCCCATTCAGCGTGTTGTAGGCGAAACCGTGCACGCCGCGTTTCTCCAGGAGCTCAAGCTTCAGAAAGACGGCCGCCGGCAACTTCTTCTCCAGGCCAATACTCCAGTTCAAGTACCGCGGCGCGTCCAGCGCGTTCCGGTTCTCGGTAAATGTGGTCGGCACGGGTATTGGCGCGGGCAGGGGCGCTGGCGGAACGCAATTAACAGTGTTGCCGTTCGCGTCCTGCGGGCACCCGTTCGGGTCAAAAAAGTAATCGATCCTTTGCCCCTCGAAGGGTTGATGGATCAATCCCAAGTTCGTTGTGTCGTAGATAATTCCAATTCCCGCCGAAAGCTTGGTATTGCTTTCATTGTCGAAAATGTAAGTCCCGGCGAGGCGCGGCGAAAACAGCGGCGTCCGAATGATTTCATCCCAGTCAAGCCGCGCGCCCGGCTCGATGAGCAGACGATTCGTGATCAACCAACGATCCTCGGCGTAGGCGCTCGCCTCGGCATTGTTAATTGTCGAGTAATTGCCTCCGGAGAACACCGCATAGCGAGCGCAAATGGACGGCACCACGGGAGCGCCATTCGCATCTGTAGCACACGGCTGCGGCAGTTGGCCTTCCGGCGGTTCGTTCGGTTGTAGAAACGAAATCGGCTGCCGCGCGAACTGTGCGCTATAGTTCAAACGATCCAGGTCGAGACCGGTTTTAATGTCGTGGCGTCCATGCCACTGATGAGGTGGAAGGTAGAGGTTGGCCACGCTCTGCACTCTGCGGGCCACGGTATTCTCCTCCTCATAGTAGTTACCCGTGGCTCCCTGGGTCATCACGATATAAGGACTATCTCCATGGGGCGTAAGGGCCACATTGTACTGGGCCACGCCGAATCCAATTTCGAGCAGCGCCCCGCCGCGAAAATAATATTGGTCTTTGAGCGAGCCAAAATAGGCGGTTTCGGCGTCGGTGAGCGTGCTCGGCTGAGGCTGGAGAACCGACAACCCGTCGTTTGGATCGTGATAGTAGTTCGACAGGAAACTGACGGTCAAGATATTGCGAGTGGTCAGGTTGGATTGCAGCTTGGCCAGGTTGTCAACCCGCCACACGTGGTCCCTATCCGAACCGGCCGGCAACTGCTTGACCACATTGTTGTCGAACTCACCGTCGAGCGTGTCGATAAACCACACCTTACCTTTCCGAATCGGTCCGGACATCGTGTAAATGGGTGTCCAAGTGCCGAGAGATATCCCTTTGATGTCCTGCGGCCCTGGAATGAAGTCGGTCGCGAGGAAGTGGAGGTGATCGTCGCCCATGCGCGTGTTCAACGCGAGCACGCCACCGGAGCCTTTGCCAAACTCCGCCGGCTCGCGGCTCGGGGTCACCGCGATGGAGCGGAATGAGTCGATGTTGGTCTGTACCACCAGCTGGCCGTTCGTCGGCTGGGTCACGTTGAAACCATCCAGCAGCAAAAGCGTCTGATAGCCCTCGGCGCCCGCCACGTGCGGCTGGCCAAAGGCATCCGGCGTAATTCCAGGGATGAAGGTCAGAGCGTTGCGGTAGTCGTGCGGCCCCGGATAAGGAATATCGGCAATCTCGGCGCCGCTGAGTTCTTCCTTGGCGGAGATCTGCGCCGGATCGATCGCCGGTGGAGATTCCACCACATTCACCACTTCCCGCGCCTCTTGCTGATGGCGGAGCGTCACGTCCACATTGGCAGTGACGCCAGCTTGCACGTCGGGCTGAATTACAGCATAGAAGCCTGTCTTTTCCACCCGCAGCTCGTAGCTTCCGGAAGACAACCTCGTGAATTCGCAGTGCCCGGCGAAATCGGTTTCGCAACGCAGTACAAGCGACGGCGGAGCCGCCTGCAACTGCACGCGCGCGGACCCAACGGCCACTCCGTTTTCGTCCGTCACCGTGACCACAAGCTTCTGCCCTGCGGCACCGGGCTCAGTAAAAGTACCCGCGGAAGCCGCACGCTGCGCAGAAGACGAAGAAGAAGACGGCGAAGGCGTCTGTCCCAGAGACGGCATCACCCACAACGCGCCCAGCGCCAACCAGAGCGCCCATTTCACAGCTGCGCTCGCTCGTGCATGGCTCGAGTATACGGAATCATTCGGGGCAAGGAGTCCACAAAGCAGCTCCTCCCTTCTCATCGCCTCAGATGCATCTCTTTCTTCCGGCGTTTTCCCTGGCGCCTCAAGGGCCGATTTCAGACCGCCCACACTGGCGCCATTGCAAGAATGCTGACAAAAAACTAAACAATCCCGGTCCTCCGGTGTTACTATTTCGGACTGTTTCAAGGTCCAAACGCCGGATTGCAAATGACAAGAGCCTCCCGATCTGTGGCGTCGCCGCGAGTTGTTTGCATCGAGGACTTCCGCCCCATCGCTCGCCAAAGGGTGCCGCAATCCGTATTTGACTACCTCGATGGCGGCGCCGAAGGCGAGGTCACTCTCCGCGAAAATTGCCGCGTATTCAACGACGTCACCTTTCGACCGCGGCATGCGGTCGCGGTCGCGAGCTGCAATTTGTGCACGCGCGTTCTGGGCTTCGATCTTTCTCTTCCATTCTTGCTCGCCCCGGTCGGCTACAGCCGCCTTATGCACCCTGGCGGGGAAGTTGCTGCCGCGCGCGCCGCCGGCAGGGCCGGTACTGCCTATATTCTCTCGACCATCTCCGGACACAAGCTGGAAGATGTCAAAGCCGGTTCCACTGGGCCGGTTTTTTATCAAGTCTATTTAATGGGGGGCCGTGGCGCAGCCGAGGCAGCCATTGAAAGAGCGCGCACTGCCGGATTCTCCGCCCTGGTAGTCACCATCGATACTCCCGTGTCTGGAATCCGCGAGCGCGACTTCCGCAACGGAATGAAAGAACTCATCAGCGGCGGTCCGCTGGAAAAAATTCCCTACCTTCCCCAGATTCTCTCGCGTCCCGGATGGCTCATCAGTTTCTTGCTCGATGGCGGAGTCCCTGCGCTCCCAAATGTGGTTGTCCCAGGCAAGGGCCCCATGCCGCTCATCGATGTCGCCGCCGCCCTCGCGGAATCCACGGTGACTTGGGCGGACCTGCGCTGGATTCGTGAACTGTGGAAGGGGCCGATCGTAGTCAAAGGCGTGTTGACCGGCGACGACGCCCGGCACGCCATGGATGAAGGAGCCGCCGCGATTTCGGTTTCCAATCATGGCGGACGCCAGCTCGATGGCGTTCCAGCCTCTTTGCGCGCCCTCCCCGAAGTGGTGGAAGCCGTAAAGGGCCGCATCGAGGTATGGATGGATGGAGGCATTCGCCGCGGCACCGACATCGCGAAGGCCCTCTGCATGGGAGCGCGCGCCGTGCTCTGCGGACGCGCCTACGCCTATGGCCTGGCAGCCGGCGGCGAAGCCGGCGTCGACCGCGCTATCGAGATTCTGCGAACTGACTTGGATCGCACTCTCCGGCTCCTCGGCTGCCCGTCGGTCACAGAGTTGGATCGCTCCTACGTGAATGTTCCCAAGAGCTGGGAAGCCGACTGACTTGCAGTCAGGCGTGCTAAAGCAGTTACATCACCAGAGCGCGTTTCGTAAATGGTTTCCATGTAGGCTTTAGGAAGGACACTGCTTGCGGAAAAGCCCGGGAATGCAGGCAGTAACGTGGAAGAGCGGCGCTTCAGCGCCGCGTAAAGCGTCCAGAATCATTGTGGGCTTCAGCCCCTGACGGAGCATGCTTTTGATTATTTGATCTCCGTTACGCAGCACACTCCGTTCGTCAGGAGGCAGTTATGCAGTGGACCCAGATCTACGATCCATTTGGTCATTGGTGGCTCTCCACGCTGGTTGCGTCTCTTCCCATCATCGTCCTCTTCAGCCTGTTGGCCGGTCTCAAAGTAAAGCCCCACTGGTGCGCCATCGCCGGTGCTTCCACGGCCGTATTAGTAGCAATCATCTTTTTTAAGATGCCTCCCTCGCTGGCCGCCATGAGCTTTGGCTATGGCGTTGCCTACGGAGTACTCAAGATCGCCTGGATCGTTTTAGCCGCGGTCTACCTCTACGACATTTCCGTTGAGACCGGGCAATTTGAAATCATGAAAGAATCGGTCGCCGGAATCACCGCCGATCGCCGCCTGCAAGTGCTGCTGGTCGCTTTTTGTTTTGGCGCATTCATCGAAGGAGCGGCGGGCTTCGGTGCACCCGTTGCGATTGCCGGAGCCTTCATGATCGGCCTCGGCTTCAAGCCCTTCCACGCCGCTGCCTTAAATCTCATCGCCAACACCGCGCCCGTGGCCTGGGGCGCAATCGGCACGCCGGTTCACGCGCTCGCCGCGGTATCGGGTCTTCCGGAATCCGATCTCAACGCCATGATCGGCCGCATTCTTCCTTTCACCGCCGTCATCGTTCCCTTCTGGCTGGTCAGAACCATGGTCAGTTGGCGGGAGACCTTCGAAGTATTTCCGGCCATCGCCGTGGTCGGAATTTCTTTCGCCCTGACCCAGTTCTTCTGGTCGAATTATGTGGACAGCAATCTGGTTGACATCATGGGAGGCGTGGTCTCGATTGTCGCTGTTCTCATCTTTCTGCGATTCTGGAAACCGAAAAAGATTTGGCGCTTCGATTATGACGATAAGGCGCCCGCGCTTCCTCCACCAACGGGGAAGATCACTGATGACGTTGGCGGCGAATGGCCAGCGGAGAAATTCGATGGATTTGCCCAAGTGCCGGGCAAAGTGCGGACCTACACCGCTGGACAGATCTTCAGAGCCTGGACACCTTTCGCCATCCTCTCACTTGTCGTCCTCCTCTGGGGCCTGCCGAAGATAAAACTAGCCATGAACCAGGCCACCACGCCAGCTTTTAAGGTCGTGCTCGCCAATGGCAAGGTCCGCCCCGGTCCGCCGGGATGGGATGTGCCTTACTTGCACAATGCCATCTCTCGCGCCGCTCCCATTGTCACCAAGCCCACTCCCGAAGCCGCGCGCTACGATTTCAACTGGCTCTCCGCCACCGGAACCGGCTGTTTTCTGGCCGCAATCATCTCCGGACTATTGCTCGGACAGGGTCCGCTGCAATTGCTGAAAATATTCTGGAGAACCCTGGTGCGAATGCGTCTTGCCATGGTCGCCATCTCATTCATGCTGGGTCTGGGCTTTGTGACCCGCTACTCGGGCCTGGACGCCGTGCTGGGCCTGGCGTTCACGCGCACTGGATGGCTGTATCCATTCTTCGGCACATTCCTGGGCTGGCTGGGTGTCGCGCTCACCGGCAGTGACACGTCGTCAAATGCGCTATTTGGCAGTCTGCAGAGAATTACTTCTCAACAACTCGGCATCGACCCGGTCCTGATGTGCGCCGCCAACAGCGCCGGAGGCGTGATGGGCAAAATGGTCGATGCCCAATCCATCACCATTGCCACCGCTGCCACCGAGCAAGTCGGTAACGAAGGCATCATTTTCCGCTTCGTCGCCTGGCATTCCGTAGCGCTGTGTTCCATCGTCGGAATCATCGTCCTGCTCTATGCCTATGTTTTCCGATGGGCCGTCCCGCACGGTCTGACGTTCGTGAAATAACAACGCGGCGCCGCGCTTCAGCGCTGCGACTACCGAATTCAGCTTGGTGCCGGGAGGGGGAGTCGAACCCCCAAGACCCGAAGGTCGGCGGATTTTGAGTCCGCTGCGTCTGCCAGTTCCGCCATCCCGGCCGAGGGCATCAACGTGAAGAGAACACTAGCTTAATCGACCCTAGTGAGCCTTTGCAACCGTCACTTCCTCCCGCTCAGTTCGCCATGCCGGAAGCATTGCATCTTGTGATCATTCACCACTCCCACCGCCTGCATAAACGCGTAGCAGATTGTCGATCCCACAAAATTGAATCCGCGTTTCTTCAAATCCTTGCTCATCGCATCCGACTCGGCAGTGCGCGCCGGCACTCGCTTGTGCGACTTCCACACATTCACTCGCGGCCTGCCATTCACAAACTGCCACACGTAGCGGTCGAAGCTGCCGAATTCTTCCCGCACCCGCAGTAACGCACGCGCATTCCGCACCGCCGATGCAACCTTCAACCGGTTGCGCACGATGCCCGGATTCGCCAGCAACTGCGCAATTTTCCGCCCGTCGTAGCGCGCCACCCGCTGCACCTCGAACCCATCAAACGCGGCCCGGTAGTTCTCCCGTTTGTTGAGGATCGTCTCCCAGCTCAGTCCGGCCTGCGCCCCTTCCAAAACGAGAAACTCAAAAAGCTTGCCGTCGTCGTGTACCGGCACGCCCCATTCTTCATCGTGATAGCGAATCATCAATTCGCTGCGCGCCCATTCACATCGCACCGGCTGGAGTTTTTCTCGCGCCTCTCGCTTCATAAATGACCAGATCTGCTCTCCAGCTCACGCAAACTACTCCAGCGACTTCGGATCCGACATATTCTTCGGCGACTTCGTATCCAGCAGCGACACTAACTCTTTCGCGCAAGCGGGAATCGCAACTTTGTGCTCCACAATAATTTCCTTCGCGTCCAGCTTCCTTCCGTACAACTTTTCATTCGCGCTCCCATCGGAGCGCAAGGTTGATCCTTCCAGCGATATTCCTGCAAACAGCCCCTTGTTGCGCGAGTAGGAAAGAATCTCCGCATTCATCACAATGTCGGTGGCGCCCTCAGCGGTCCGTCCCTTTGGACCAGCCGCCGCCGATGCGTCCGCTCCCAGCTTCACTTTGCTCGATAGCAGCGAGCGCGCTCCCTTGGGGTTCATCACCAGCAAAACAAAATCCGTGGCTTGCCCACCCAACTGGAACCCGATGCTCACCCCTTCCAGCGCATACAGAGCCGGAGCTCCCCACGGCCCGGTATAGTGCTCGCCGCCGCGGCAAATCATCACACCACGGCCGTAGCTGCCTCCCACGCCGAACGCTCCCTTCAACACCGAAGGCAGAATCACCACGCACTCCGCCTTATCCAGCAGATCCTGTGGTATGTCATCGGGAATGTTCAGGATCTCTTTGATGACCACGCCGGCATCTCTCACCCGGTCCTCTTCCTTCGCGTCATTAGCCGCGAATGCGGTGGGTGCGAACAAGCAAAAAGTCAGAAACCATGCTGCCATCTTCTTTATCTTCATCGCTGTCAGATCCTCCGCGGGCTCATTCCGCCCATTTCACTGCAAACCCCCATCATCTTAACCTGTCCTCTGCCATTGGAATCCAAGTTACAGAATCAAGTTGTGGAAATTCGCCTCCTTCCCCGGGGGCCGAACCCCTGCCCCTTACGGCTTTTCGGCCATGACCTAACGAGTGCTCCTTTTGTAACTTGGCACTCTGCTCCGACCCCTTCTACAGTCAAATTAAGAGCACGTCGGAAGCCCGCTCGCCTTTCGGCAATCAGCGTGCATCTAATCACTTGGAAGTGCCCTCTGGGCCTGGGTTGGAGTGAAAATTTTGGACCTTTCAGGCACGAAGTACACGAAGTCGGCCGGGCGGCTTCTGCCGCTAGTCGCGGCTTTCGCACTAGCCTGCACTTTGTCTTTATCATCTCTGCCGGCGCTGGCCCAGTCGGATGCTTACGCCACGGGCGCGCCCACTCTGAGTGCCTACAGCAGCCCTTCCGCTGCCACCGCTGAGGACGATCCTCAAGGCTCCTTGCTCACCATCCGCAAGCGCGTCGATGAGGTCAACGTCCTGTTCATCGCGACCGACAAGCACGGCAAGTTTGTCCGCGACCTTAATCAGACCGATTTCGCCATTCTCGACGATCACAAGCCGCCTCAGTCCATTCTCAACTTCCGCCGCGAAACCGATCTGCCACTGCATCTCGGTTTGCTTATCGATGTGAGCGGCTCGGTGCACGGCCGCTTCGATTTCGAGCAGAATGCCGCTATCAGCTTCCTGCAGCACTCCGTCCGCGTCGGCTTCGATAAAGCTTTTGTCGTCGGCTTCAACACCCAAAGCCAGATGTCGCAGGACTTCACCGACAATGTCGAGCTGCTCTCCGCGGGCGTACACAAACTGCAGGATGGCGGAGGCACCGCGCTCTATGACGCCATTTACCGCGCCTGCAAAGAAAAGTTCCTCAAAGACCGTCCCGAGCATCCCGCGCGCAAAGCCATCGTCGTCGTGAGCGACGGCGAAGACAATCAAAGCGAATACTCGCGCGCCCAGGCCATCGAAATGGCGCAGCGCGCCGAGGTCATCATCTACGCCATCTCCACCGACGATAGCGGTCTGGTCCTGCGCGGCGACAAAGTTCTCGAACAACTCTCCGAAGCCACGGGTGGCCGCGCATTCTTTCCCTTCAAGATGAAGGACATCACCCGCTCGTTCGCCGCCATCGAAGACGAACTCCGCAGCCAGTACGTGGTCTCCTACAAGCCCGCCGACTTCGACGCCGACGGCCGCTACCGCTCCATCGAGATCTCCGCCCTCAAAAAAGATCTTCAGGTGCGAGCGCGCAAAGGCTACTTCGCCCCCCAGCAGTAAGGGATTTCGAGTTGCTGAAGCCCCTCTCAGAGCCTCTGTCGAACGTCGATCTGCTTAAAAACGGGAAATACATTCTGCGAAAGTGGGCCTTTGGGTGGCGCACGCTTCCAGCGCTGCGGTAGGGTAGCCATGAAAGAACGGCTTTAGCCGCCGAGGTACCTCAGCGGCTGAAGCCGGAGGATTTAATTGCCTGATTCGCAGCGCTGAAAGCGCTGCGCCACCCAAAAGCTTCCCCCGGCGGAGAGTCTTTCTGGAAGCGGTCTGTCTTTTACCCTTAGAACACACCCCAGAACATTTTTCGGACCGCGGATGTCCGGATCGCTTCTCTCGGACTCTGCGCTGCATCGGCCTCTTCACAGCAGGCGCGAATCTCGAGCGGGCCACCGCCGCGACGCTGGGTGGCATTTAGGAGCAGGCACCAGGCTTCCTGATACTTGCCGTATTTTTGGCGGTTGCTGTCAGGCGTGAAGTGCAGAGTGGCGTATCTCTTTCCTAATGACCTTATAGGGCATGATGTACCAGTCATCCGTGGGAATTATGTACAGGGCGAAGAAATCGACCGTTCCCCTTGGGTAGCCGCGGTACCTCGGGCCCCTGATGTTCAAGCTGTAGCCGCCCTTGGGGTGCTTGCACATCGTGCACTTCACCTGCACGCGCAGAATCGGCCCGGTATCTTCCACGCCTACGTCGTAGCTGGCGAAGCCACCGTAAGGGCTCGACACTTTCAGTCCCTGGCTCGCCGCCAGCGCCATGAAGTACAGCTCAGCCCAAGCTCCACGCTCTTTGGGATCTTTGATCCGACATCCCAGGTTCTTCCGGTTTTTCATTCTCGCCTCACCCCTTATTCGCCCAAATAAAAATCGCGGCCCAATAAGGCCGCGATGTTTACACATGTAAATTGTCATCCTGAGCGAAGTAAATGCTTCGCGAACGCGAAGCCTTTATGCAGTCGAAAGCCTGCCCTGAGCGAAGCCGAAGGGGATCCCTATCCGTCTACGCAAAGGTAGCCCCGCAAAGGCACTTCTGCCATTGCCGCCCCCGCTCTAAATTTTCACTGAATACCACCATTATATCATATTGCATAGGGTAAATGTGACATGTTTGCTGACTTTATATTTCCTTTCCCTTCAAGGACCTAACTCAATTTCCTGACTTTTACCCCCTTGACAAGCATTTTGAGCCATTTTGTATGACTGGAAGCTAATTTATTGAGAGTCGCTGAGCGAAACACCTATTGGGGGATTGCACCTTCCTCAGTTGTGAGTGTTATCGCCCTGTTAACGACAGTTACTCCAGGATTGCCCCGTCACTCGACCCCGCTGCGCTGTGCTGCTCCTTCCATCGTTGAACGTTCACGCCCATCACTAGGAGCCACAGAAATACCAATGCTTCAGCGAGGAAGGCGGAGCCTAGATTGTAGGGAGACAGATGGTTTGCGAGCGGATTTGAGAGATAGGTCAGCCAACCCAAACCGGCCAACGCCATCAGCGCGCCTAGAATTCGAGGCAGGAAGGCCGACCTGAAAATGAGGCAGCCGATCAGGAGGCAATAGAATCCGGCAAATACGATGGCGATGTTCACGCCCTGAGGCTGCCATCGAAAAGCCTCAAAGCTGAGTCCCACGAGGCTGAAGAACGCCGCGAGCAGAGAGAGGGCCCTGCTCACCGGCTTAAAGATGTCATATAAAAGCAACGTCACAACGCCCATGACCGCGACCGCTATGAGGCCCCCTACGATATTTAACCTGCCGCGAACGAAGAGCTCGGTGAATGCTGCCGTCAGTACGCTGAGCAAATACAGGATACCGGCAATTCGCGCCTTGAAACGCGGTGACACTTCTGAAATCCGTTCCATCATTACTGCTGCGCTCATATTCGTTCCTCCCTCCTTAGATGCGAGTGATACGGCGATCAGGACCCAGCCACCCTTACCTTTGCTGGCGCGAGCGCGATCAGCACTAGACCGACGATAACAAGCGGAAGTACGGCGCCCAGCAGATCGCCGCGTGGAATCACATTACGGAATGCCTGCACCGCCATAATGGCGGCGTGAATGAGGCTTGACCACGCGGTGAAGGCGATCAGGCTGCGATTCTCTGACGGGTTACGTAACGCGAGCAGTAGGAAAACTCCCAGTGTGGCATAGACGCCGCCGAGCATCTGCTCTTCCGGCTGAATCGGTTGCGTGAACGCGTAAACACCAGCTAAGAAGAGCAACCCCACTATCACCAACACGACCTTTAGCGCTCGCTCTCGAATCATGGTGTCCTCCTGTTGAAAGCCAAAATAAGCCTCCGCACCGCTGCGTCGACAGGCGGCGGCTTTCATGCTGCGTTGGCCTGCTCCTTCCATCGTTGAACGTTCACGCCCATCACCAGGAGCCAGAGCATCAGCGATAGTTCCGCGAGGAAGCCAAGGACCAGATTGTAGGGAGACAGATGGTTTGCGAGCGGCGGTGACAGAAAGGTCAGCCAACCCAAACCGGCCAACGCCATCCCCACACCCAGAATTCGAGGCAAGAAGACCGACCTAAAAATGAGGTACCCGAGCAGGAGGCAATAGACTCCGAAAAATACGACGCAGATGTTGTTGGCCTGAGTGTTCAGTTCGAGAAACATCAGCGCCAGCGCCCGCAACTGTTCCTCCTTAAATACGCTCAAGTACTGGCTGCCTCCCAAGACGACCAAAGGGGCGAGTTGAAAGAGGCTAGCGAAAGCCAGAATGGCGCATCCCACGAGGCTGAAGAACGCCGCGAGCAAAGAGAGACTCCTGCTCACCGGCTTAAACAAGTCATAGAAGAGAGCCGTCACCGCGATATAGCACGCGGTCGCGATGAGGCCGGTTGCGAAACCCAACCGAAATAAAGGCTGGTGCGCCAGGATGTTGTTCGCTGTAGCCGCGGCGTCGCCATCTACAACAAGCCCTCTAAGGAAGAACTCGCCGATTACTGCCGTAAGGAAGTAAAGCAAATAAACGACACCGGTAATCCTGGCCCTGGGACCCGGCCACCCTTGATTCATAGCCTTCGATGATCGGCCAATTTGAAGAAGAAGGATGGTCAATTCTGCACAGTGAACTCGGATGGTTGGCGAAATATTGCGATTACACTCAATGACCGGCGGCAATTGTAAAGCAGTTAAGACGTTCAGCTTTGGAGAGGTTGGCCTCAGCACTGGCTCGACCAACGTAGAGATCGCAGGATTGGATGGGGAGTCTTGCTTCTTTGATGCTTACCCTGAGTTTGCCGATAGCGGCTTCGGAAGGGAGCTGTAAACCAGGCAGACAGCGAATGGCGCGAGCAACCTCAATGCGAACCAACCCCCTAGTGCTTCGGATTGAGAGGCATTATAAGCGTAGCTGTTGCGAAATCGCCATCTCACTCATTGACCGGGGTTCGTGAGTGCTAACGCCTGTCGTTGGGTGGCACGAGAAGGCGGATGTAACTCCTTCTCCTCGTGCCCAACCAACGCAGAGTTTACGCGGTCACGAGTTGGTGCTGCTGGATGGTCGAGGTAACAACGTCAAAGGTGTGAACCTGGGGCGCTCCCTCGATAAACCTTGCCAGCGTCTTCAACACTTGCGGATAGGTATTGGTGTTGTAGTTGTCGGCATCTTTCTTATTTTCCCACATGCTGATCGCGGTGACATCAACTCCGCCGGGACCGGCGAAGGTGATTTCGTCCTTAAAGCCATTCTGCTTACGAAGCAAAGGCAGGACGTCTTTTTCAAAAGTTCGCGTGTAATCGGACAACATATTCGACTTCAGATGGAAAGAGACATTGCGTGAAAACATATAGGCAACCTCCTAAAGGGTTGTGGTGGCTAAGAGGAAAGAACTTCAGATGGGCTGACTTAGTTTCAGGGAACCTGAAAGAGGAGAAGCGTGCTCACTCGGCTTAACCTGGTGCATTTGAGTGGCCCTCTCCCTCGACGCGCAACTTGTTGTTTGCAGGGCAGATCCGATGCGAGGGAGTCTGGTCCGCCGTGTACCTTTGGCGGAAAGCAAGCAAAAACGGCGAGTTCTGTTGCCCTCGGACAACCGAACGATGGCGTAACTGTTGCAAGATCGCCATAGCACTCACAATGCCAGACTCGGCTCGTCACTGGGCGGTTGGTCGGCACTCGGAGGCCCTCGCTCGTAACGCCGGCCTGCGGGAACGGACCCACTATCGCTGCCCCGGGTTCGTTTGCGCCCGCGCCCTCCCTGTGCTAACGTCCCATTGATTCCGAGATCAAGCCTTCGCTAAGGAAGCGAGCCAGACGCGCGATTGTTGCGTCGCGAAAAGCGCGACGCTTCGCGCGGCTCGCCCAGATTCCTCACTGCGCAAAGAACGCTTGTTCGGAATGACAAGAGGAGCCACCCATGTTCGGCATCGTCTTTCTCGTAATCCTGGTCGTCATCGCCGTCATTCTCGCCGGCATGTACAACAGCCTGGTGCAGTTGCGGGTGCGCTGCGACTCCGCCTGGTCCGATATTGACGTGCAGCTCAAGCGCCGCCACGACCTCATCCCCAACCTGGTTGAGACCGTCAAAGGCTACGCCGCGCATGAAAAAGGAACGTTCGAAAACATTGCCAAGTTCCGCTCTCAGGCCATGCAGGCCACCACGCCCGAAGGCAAGGCCGTGGCCGAGAATCAGCTTACTGGAGCGCTGAAGAGCCTGTTCGCGGTGGCCGAAAATTATCCGGAGTTGAAGGCTTCGGAACAATTCACCCAACTACAGGGAGCTCTCAGCCAGACGGAAGATTCAATCCAGAATGCCCGCCGCTACTACAACGCCGTGGTGCGCGACCTGAACACGAAGATTCAGGTGTTCCCCACGAACATTCTCGCCGGCATGTTCAACTTCACGCCCCGCCAGTTCTTCGAAACCGCCGAGGCCGACCGCGAGCCGGTTGCCGTGAAGTTCTGATCTTATGAATGAGGCTATCGCGAACCGACCACCAGGGCTAAAGCCCGCATCGACTCTGAATGCCTTACGCGGCGCTGAAGCGCCGCTCTTCCACGGTGCTGCTTGCAGCTACGGCTCTGCTTGCATTCACGATGCTGCAAGCATCTACGATGCTGCACGCGTTCACGATGCTGCGCGTGGTCGCCGTGCCGCACGCGTTCACGATGCTGCGCGTATTCACGATGCTGCGCGCGGTCGCGTTACTGCCCCCGTTCCCGGTCGTCTGCTTGGGATGTTACTTGTTCTCGCCACCGTCCTCTCCCTTGCCGCTCCACTCGCCGCAAAATCCTGGCGCATCTCCAACTTTCAAGACACTATCACCGTCAAGCCCGACGGCAGCGCGCTGGTCAACGAGACCATCACTCTCACATTCGACGGAGAGTTTCACGGCATTCGCCGCACCCTCCCCATCGAATATCCCGGACCCGACGGCATCAACTACCAGCTCTTCATCGACATCACCAGCATCACCGACGAAAGCGGCGCCAAGCTCAAATATGATTCCTCCACTTCCGGCGCCTACCGCGATCTGAAAATCTACCTTCCCAATGCCGTCGATGCCACGCGCACGGTTGAGATCGCCTACCGCGTGCGCAACGGCACCCGCTTTTTCGATGACCACGACGAGTTCTACTGGAACGTTACCGGCAACGATTGGCCTGTGCCCATCGATCACGCTTCAGCCAGTGTCCACTTCCCGGATGCGGCCAGCGGATCGCTGCGCGCGCAAGCCTTCACCGGCGTCTACGGCTCGACCGAGCGTGATGCGACCGCGAAGGTTGAAGGATCGAGGGTGGAGTTTGAAACCATCAACGCACTGCCCATGCGCGGCGGCATGACCATCGATGTGTATATCCCCAAAGGCATTCTGAAAGCGCCGAGCTGGATCACCAAAATATTCTGGTTCCTCGGCGGTAATCCCGCCGCTTTCCTGCCGCTGGTCACACTCGCGGTGATGCTGGTGCTGTGGTGGTATAAGGGCCGCGATCCCGATCCCGGCATGTCGGTCGCTCCCATGTACGAGCCGCCGCCTGGAATTTCTCCCGCGGAGGCCGGAACGTTGCTTGACGATCGGATTCACCCTCGCGACATTACATCGACCATCGTCGATCTTGCCGTGCGCGGCTACCTTAAGATCGAAGAGACTGACGAGAAAGGTCTTCTCTTCCACAACAAGGATTACATTTTTCACCTGCTCCAGAAACGCCAGGACTGGCGCGGTCTCGCTCCTCACGAGTGTGTCATGCTGGAAAATATTTTCGCGGGCGACGTTCCCGATACTCGCTTGTCCAGCCTGAAGAACCGCTTCTACACCGCCGTGCCGGTAATCCGCACCGATATTATGTCGGCGCTGAAGCTGAAGGGCATCTACACGCTCGATCCGGAATCCGCCAACGCCTACAGTGCCGGGGCTGCCGTCTGCATCCTCATTCCTTTCGCCATCTTTCAGTTCATGGGGTGGGCCGATTTCTTCAGTTCGATTCCGGTGGCCGTAGTGTGCGTGCTGATTGCAGCCGTGATCTGGTGGCTTTTTGCCCGCGTCATGACGGCGAAGACACTCAAAGGATCGCGCACTCACATCGCCGTCCTGGGCTTTCAGGAATTCATGAACCGGGTAGATGCCGAGCGCCTCAAGACGATGCCGCCCACGACCTTCGAAAAATTTCTGCCCTACGCGATGGCGCTCGGCGTGGAACACCACTGGGCGCAAGCCTTCGCCGGCATCATTAAAGATCCTCCAAGCTGGTACGCCGCCCCCGCCGGCTATGGCTACGGCATGGTCTTCAATCCGATTTTATTTTCGTCGTCGATGCATGGCATGGCGACGGATATGCATCAGGTGTTTGTGTCCGCGCCGCGGGCCAGTTCCGGGGGATCGGGATTTGGCGGTGGTGGAGGGTTTGGCGGTGGAGGGGGATTTTCCGGCGGCGGATTCGGTGGCGGTGGCGGAGGGGCGTTCTAGCAGGCCGTCTGCAACGCCGCGGCACCTCAGCGGCTGAAGCCTTAGTCAGGGATAGACGCTTATCGCAGCGCTGGAAGCGCTGCGCCATCCAAAACCTAATAGTTTCAGAGGCTGGCAGGTGCGTTGTTTGGTGAAGTCTGGTGCGCCCGGAGAGACTC
>PMSQ01000114.1 GCA_003168355.1 Acidobacteriaceae bacterium
CGTTTTTAACCGGAGTGTAAGCAGCGAGAGCGATTGCGGTGCACGCAACAGCGGATTCCTCACCGGGCTTCGCCCGGTTCGGAATGACAAGCGTTAGGGGTTTGGGAATTATTTATGGCTGACGAAAATAATCCGAACGGGAAGAACGGCAAAGTGGGGTTGGTCGACCGCGTGAAAGAAGACATTCAGGCGATGAAGGTCGACATCCCTGCCAAGGCGAAAGAACAGATCGAAGGACTGAAAGATCCGACCAAGACTCAGGTCTACACTTCGATCTTCCGTCACAAGCATGACGACACGCCGCGCAACCGCGCACTGGGCGTGCTCTCGAACGTCTTCCTGCACTTGCATCCCGCGAAGATTAATCGCGATGCGGTGCGCTACAGCTACACCTGGGGCATGGGCGGGATCACATTTTTTCTGTTTATCATCCTCACCTACACCGGCGTGCTGCTGATGTTCTACTACCACCCCAGCAAGGTGCAGGCTTTCCGCGACGTGCTGTATCTGGAGCACGATGTTCCGTTCGGAAAGATTCTGCGCAACATGCACCGTTGGGCCGCTCACCTGATGGTGATTGGCGTATGGCTGCACATGTTCCGCGTATTTCTGACGGGTTCGTATAAAAAGCCGCGCGAATTTAACTGGAACATTGGCGTGCTGCTGCTGGTGTTTACCTTGTTGCTTTCGTTCACGGGTTATCTGCTGCCCGACGATCAACTTGGGTTCTGGGCCGTAACCGTGGGCACGAACATGGCGCGTGCCACACCGCTGCTCGGGCACGAAGGCCCATTCGGATCGATGCTCGGCATGACTCCTTATAACGATGTGCGTTTCGGGCTGCTCGGCGGGTCGATCGTGGATGCGAATGCGCTGCTCCGTTCTTATATCTGGCATTGCATTGGAATTCCGATTGTCGCGTCAATTTTGATGATCGTGCACTTCTGGCGCGTGCGGAAAGACGGCGGAATCTCGGGTCCAGCGCCCGTGATGCTGGAGGCTGAGGCGGATAAACCGCGAAGAGGACCGAAGGCGGCGGGAGAGTAACAGGCCAGGTAAAAAAGGTTCATGTGGGGACAGCCGCCCTCGGCTGTCCGCCGAGCGCAGCTCGGTCGCGCTTGAATGGGTGCCAGCAGAAACTGTCGAGCTCTGCTCGACATGGACGGCCGAGGGCGGTCGTCCCCACAAAGTTCTTGGAGAAAGTATGGACTGGCGACAACTTTGGGAAATTTGTTCGGCTCCAGACAATGTGCCGATCGTGGGCTTGATCCCGCTGTTGGGCTTCTACATTTATCTGGCGTGGAGACAGGCGCACGCCAACGACCAGTTGATCGAACAACTGGAAGGCGACGCCGCCCTCGCCAAAACCCATCACCGCAAGACCTGGCCGTTCAAACCTGGCTGGCAGAAAGAAGTTCACGTCTGGCCGTTCTTGCTCCGCATTGAATTTCTCGCCGCCATTATCGTCACCATCATTCTGATGGTCTGGTCGATCACTCTGAATGCGCCGCTGGAAGAACCAGCCAATCCCAACCTGACGATGAATCCGGCGAAGGCTCCTTGGTACTTCCTCGGACTGCAGGAGATGCTCGTCTATTTTGATCCCTGGATCGCCGGCGTTGTAATGCCCACCATGATTATTATCGGTCTGATGGTTATTCCATACATCGATACCAACCCGCTGGGCAGCGGGTATTACACATGGAAGCAGCGCAGGTTTTCCATTGGCACATTCCTGTTCGGTTTCATCATTCTGTGGGTCGCGATGATCATCATCGGAACGTTCATACGCGGCCCAGGCTGGCAATGGTTCTGGCCGGGGCAAACCTGGGACCACAACCGGCTGATTTATGAGGTGAACCGCGATCTGCCCGACATTTTCGGCATCACTTCGAACATGGCGAAGGCGGTTTTCGGCGCGCTCGTCGTCGGCGGCTATTACCTGCTGGGAGGATTTCTCGTGTATTCGCTCTTCCGGCGATACATGGGAAAAGATTTCAAGCGGATGAGCCTGCTGCAATTTTCTCTGACGCAGTTCCTTTTGCTGACCATGGTGGCGTTGCCCTTAAAGATGGGGCTGCGGCTTCTGTGGCACATCAAGTATGTGTGGATTACGCCCTGGTTCAATGTTTGATGCAATTGACGGGCGTGAATGTAAAGTGGACCGGGATAACAGCGAGAACAGCAGGTTCCTCACCGGGCCCGCGGCCCAGTTCGGAATGACCAGCAATTTTGGAGTGAGAAATACTTTCGGAGGAAGCAGTGCCTGAACAACCCAACCCCGAGCAGGACCCGATCACAACTAAGTCGTACGCCGCGTATTACCTGGTCGCGATGGTGATTCTGATGGCGACGTTGTTCTGGGCCTTGTGGGATGAGGCATGGGTTCAGCGTCCGTGGAAGGCCTTCCAGGAGCAATGGAAAGATCGTTACAGCGCATTTCTGAACACGGCCCGGTCGAAGTCGGCTACGTCGGAAACGGACGTCGAAAAGAACCCCGATTACGCAGCGCTCAAACAGGCCTACGACAAAACCTATCAGGATTCGAAGGCACAGGCTGCGGAAGCCCGCGCGGCAGTAGACGAAGTGACGGCGCGATTGCTCGCTGTGCAGACCGTTTTCACCGACCGGCGCGCGTATGTGAACGCTCTCAGTTACGAGATCGAGACGAGTACAAGCGCGTCGTCGAAAGCGAGCAAGCAGAAGGAACTGGCCGACTACAAAAAGGAACAGGCAACAGTCGAGTTCCCTGACGGCAGCAAGAAGAAATATACCTTCCCCGAGTTGGAGGAGACCTATAACCAGATCCGGGACGAGCGTACGAAAAAGAGCCTGGAACTGGGCGATGTGCTGAAGCCGGTTACCGCCGCCAAGGCGAAGATGGATGAATACATCTCCGACCATATGGTCGACCTGACGCCGCAGCAGATTGACGGATTAAAAAAGAAGACGGGGGAGTGGGATCCGAAGATTGTGCAGATCAATGTGGCCGAGGCCAACATCGTGGACCGCTGCGAATCCTGCCATCTGAACGCGCGTGAGCCATTGAAGATCAGCCCCGCGTCTATGATGGCGAAAGGTGAGAAGAAGCCGGACGACTACGCCGACGCGTTCGTGAGTCATCCCGAGCCTGAACTGTTGGGGATTCACGATCCGGAGAAGTTTGGCTGCTCGCCCTGTCATCAAGGAAACGGCCGCGCGACCACCAGCATGGAGAAGGCGCATGGAAATTATGAACACTGGCTGTGGCCCCTGTTCCCCAAAGAAAACGCGCAGGCGGGTTGCCAGAATTGCCATGCCGCCGACATGGTGCTGGTCAGTGGCGATGTGCAGTGGCAAACCATCAACAACGGCAAGGACCTCTTCCGCCAAAGAGGTTGCATGGGCTGTCACCGCTATGAGGGATATGACAAGGAACCCGAAGACCTGAACTCGATCGGCCAGCAACTCAAGCAGATCGAGACGCAGAAAAAAGACAATCTAAAGCAGACCGCATATCTGATGAAGCAGGCCGATGCGGCGGAATCGAATGAAGAAGCGAACCGGCTGAATGCTCACGCTGTCGACTTGAGAGTGGCGAACAGCAAGCTGGACGGGCGCTTGCAACAGCTCGATTACCAGTCGCACAGCCTGATGCAGGACATGAAGAAGGTCGGGCCCAACCTGAAGGATGTGCGGCTGAAGCTCAATAAGAATTGGATTCCGGTGTGGCTGAAGAAGCCCTCGGATTTCCGCCCCACCACCAAGATGCCGAACTTCCGCCTCACCGATCATCAGATCCAGGCAATTTCAGCATACATCTGGCAATCGGGATTCACCGATGCGCTCCCCCAGCGCAAGCCCGGCAACGCGGCGCACGGAAAGGAATTGTTCGAGACGCGCGGATGTCTGGCCTGCCATTCGATCGGCGAAGGCGATCAATTGCAGGGTGGCACCTTCGCGGCGAATCTGTCCCGCGTAGGCGAAAAAGCGAACTACGATTATCTGGTCCGCTGGATTCACAATGCACGCGAGCGCACTCGCCCCTATTGCCCTTACGAAAAGAAAGATATCGGGCCTGAAGATTATGCCAAGAAGGGACTTCCCTATCAGTTCGATCTCGATCACAGCCAGTGCCCGAACGACGGCCACGAACTGCAAGTGCAGAACATGACGGTGATGCCGAGCCTGCGCCTCGCTCCCGAAGATGCGGAGGACATCGCAACGTATTTGATGACGCAGAAGAAGCAGGAGCCGTCCTCGTATGCGGATGCAGCATACATGGACGATCCCACGCTGAAGGACGAGGGCAAGAAGTGGGTCCGGCACTTTGGCTGCGGCGGTTGCCATGAGATCGCCGGCATGGAGGATGAAGGGCGCATCGGCACTGAGCTCACCTACGAAGGCAGCAAACCAATTGAGCGTCTCGACTTCGCACTGTTTACTACCACAGCGCAGCGCGGTGGCAAGGATGCCGAGCCGATTACGGATAAGGAAGATCTGGCGCGTCTGCCCGATGGTCCTGCGACAGAACCCTGGTACGACCAGAAGGGATTCTTCGAGCACAAACTGGCCGAGCCAAACGTTTACGACAAGGGCAAAATCAAGGGTGAACTGGATGCTTCGCGCATGCCCAACCTTCACCTCACCAAGGAACAGGTGCTGGACCTCACAACCTTCCTGATGGGGAGCGAGGAGACCTCCCTTCCAGGGAGTTATCAATACAAGCCGGGTGATGCGCGGCACGACATTCAGGAGGGCTGGTGGATCATTAAGAAATACAACTGCATGGGCTGCCACCAGTTCATCCCCGGCCAGCAAACGATCCTGATGGGATTGAAGCAGTATCAGGATATACAGGAGCAGTTGCCTCCGAAACTTTTGACCGAGGGTGCGCGAGTGGACCCGGAGTGGCTGCGCAAGTTCCTGTCGAATCCGGCATTGAGCACGACCGACACGAACCGCAACGGCGTACGGCCTTACTTAAAGGTGCGCATGCCCACGTTCTCGTTCTCCGACAACGAACTGCGTAAGCTGGTGCGCTTCTTCCAGGCATTGTCGCAACAGCCGCTGCCTTACATTCCGGAGCAGGTGCCGGTGCTCAGCGCGAAAGAATCGGACATGGCGCGAAGCCTGTTCTCCAGCACCGCGGCTCCTTGCCTGAAGTGCCACGCCACGGGCGATCCCGCACACGACAAGATCGCCACGGCGCCAAACTTCCTGCTGGCAAAAGAACGCCTGAAGCCGGACTGGGTGGAACGCTGGATCACCGACCCGCAAGCGGTCAGCCCAGGGACATCCATGCCGTCGGGTCTATTCAAGCAGCAGAACAATCAGTGGGTATTCGCCGGACCGACGCCGCCCTCGTTCCAGGGATACGAAGGAGATCATCGCAAGCTGCTGACTGACTACATCTTCCAGTTGACGCCGGAAGAGCAACGGAAAGTAGCATCGGCGATGCCGCATGCGAAAGCAGCGCTGCTGCTGCCGAAGAGCAATCGCAAGCAGGCGGTGGTGGAATCGCATCAAGCCGCGAGCGGCGGATCGCGGTAAAATGGCCGGTTGTTTTTTTTGGTCCGAGCTATGCTGAACAAGGCGTAGAGGGTCAACTACTAAAGAAAGAAGGACATTATGAATAAGAAAACCAGTCGGAGAATGATTTCGGTCAGTACGCTGGCTTGCGCTTTGCTGCTCACGGTAGCGTGCAACAAGAAAGAGAATACGGAGCAATCGAACAACAACATGTCACAAACAGCGGCGACCGCGCCGGCTGCTACGCCAATTGATCCCGCAACGGTGGCCACCGTGAACGGCACGGTCAAGTTCGATGGCATGGCACCCAAGCCTGCCAAGATCGATATGAGCCAGGATCCTGCATGCAAAGGCATGAACGAAGCGGAGAACGTGGTTGTCGACAACGGCGATCTTGCCAACGTCTTCGTCTATGTGAAAGACGGACTGGGAAGCCGCACATTCGACGTACCCAAGGACGAGGTAGTCCTCGACCAGAGCGGCTGTAAGTATCATCCCCACATGCTGGGGGTGATGGCGGGCCAGACCGTGCAGATCAAGAACGACGATCAAACTACGCACAACATTCATCCCACGCCGAAGGACAACCGCGAGTGGAACGAATCGCAACCGCCGGCGTCCGCTCCCCTGGAGAAAAGCTTTGCGCGTGAAGAAATCATGCTTCCCGTAAAGTGCAATCAGCACCCGTGGATGAAGATGTACATCAATGTGGTAAAGAGCCCGTTCTATGCGGTCACCGACAAGGCCGGGAAATATGAAATCAAGGGTTTGCCCCCCGGCGACTACACGATTGCCTTCGTGCACGAGAAACTGGGTGAACAAGACCAGAAGGTGACGGTTGCTCCCAAAGATACGAAGACCGTGGATCAGAGCTTCAAGGCAGCCGAATAAGGCCTGACAGGCGGTTACTCCTGTCGATTCCTCTGCTAAAATGACCTGTTTGGCGCTGCGGGCCGGGCCCTTCGGGTGCGGCTCGCAACGCTGAAGAGCGGGGGCATGCTCGTCCCTGTTGACCAAGGGGAAAACTTCTGAAAGCCATCCCGGCAAAGTACAACCGCGCACATCATGCCTTTGCAGTGTTCACTGCGTGTGCGGCGTTCGTGGTGATCATGGCCGGCGCATTGGTCACCAGCAACGACGCAGGGCTGTCAGTTCCCGACTGGCCCACCTCGTTTGGCTATCTGGTGAAGGTTCCGCACTTTGTCGGTGGCATTCGCTATGAATGGAGTCACCGCATGGTGGCCGGGACGCTGGTATCGCTGACCCTGGCAATCGCGATTTGGACTCTATTGGTCGAGCGGCGGCGCTGGTTGCGCTGGCTGGCAGTGGGCGCATTCTGCACCGTGATCGCTCAGGCCATTCTCGGCGGGCTTACAGTTTTGTTGTTCCAACCCCCGGCGGTCTCTACGGCGCACGCCACCGTAGCGCAAACATTTTTCTGCATTGCGGTTGCGATCGCACTCTTCAGCGGACGCAAGTGGGTTGAGGAGCAGCCGCGTATCGAGTTCGACCAACGCCGGCCCAGCCTGTTCACTCTGACCTTGCTCTCGATCTTCGTACTGTACGTGCAACTCATCCTGGGCGGAATGTTCCGTCATCACGGCATGAGCTGGTGGCCGCACGTGCTGAATGCGGTGATCGTTTCCTTTGTGCTGGCCTGGACCGCGGTACGAGCGCTTTCTGTCTATTCGGAGATTGAAGCGGTGCGGCGGCCGGCAATCCTGATGCTCTCACTTTTGATCACGCAGCTTTGCCTGGGTTTCACGGCGTTCTTGACGCGCGTGGCCTGGGGCAGAAACGCGGTGCAACCGGAGCTGCCCATGGTAGTATCGACGGTCGCTCACGTGGCCGTGGGAGCCCTGCTGCTCGCGGCTACTATGATCCTCTCAATTCAAGTGTGGCGGCATGTCCCGGTGGCGTTTGAAGAGCGCGTATCCCGGGAGCAACGAGATGCTTCAGCAGCGTGAGTCGCGCCGTCCAATCCTTATATTTGTCTCTTTTGTTCATGCTCGTCATATTGGAAGCAGTATCGTCGTAAACTGTAATGAGCTAACTCTGGAATCCCCTTGGCATCGAAAGTTTCCGCAATCGCCGACGCTGGCCCGGAAGTAATGTCCACTTCCGCCACCGTCGTTATTTCCGTCCAAAACCTGGTGCATCGCTACGAGAACCGCACCGCTCTGAACGGAGTTTCGTTCGGTGTGCGCCCGGCGGAGTTGTTTGGCCTGCTGGGTCCGAATGGCAGCGGCAAGACTACACTTTTCCGGATTCTTTCCACGTTGATGGTCCCGAGCGCGGGGCGTGCGGCCATTATGGGTTACGATGCGGCGCAAGAACCGGCGCGCGTGCGGCGGCAGATCGGCGTGGTATTTCAGGCACAAAGTATCGACCTGAAGCTCACGGCCTACGAGAACCTTTGGCATCAGGGACATCTTTACGGTTTGCGCGGCCCCGCCCTGAAGAAGCGGATTTACGAAATCCTATCGCGCGTGGGCCTGGCTGATCGCGCCAAGGATCTGGCCGAAACGTTTTCCGGGGGGATGCAACGGCGCATCGAGTTGGCGAAGGGATTGTTGCATCATCCGGGAGTGCTGTTACTGGATGAACCCACCACCGGCCTCGATCCCGGAGCGCGTCGCGATCTTTGGCAATACCTGCAAACCCTGCGCGACGAAGAACATGTCTCCGTGCTGGTGACCACTCATCTGATGGAAGAAGCCGAGCGTTGCGACCGGCTGGCCATTATGAATGAGGGCAACCTGGTGGCTTTGGGTACGCCCGCGGAGTTGAAGAGCGAAATTGGTGGAGACGTTGTATTGCTGGACGCGGCTCACGATGCGGGATTGCTGGCCGAGCGCATCCGGGCGCGGTTTCTCGTGGAAACCACGGTTCTCGACAACCAGGTTCGCATGGAACATAAAAGCGCGCACCGCTTTGTCACCGAAGTAGTCGAGGCTTTTCCAGGAGAGATCGAGGCACTTTCGGTGAGCAAGCCAGCGCTCGAAGACGTCTTCATTCGGCGCACCGGACACAAGTTCTGGAGTGAAGCAACCAACGAAGAGGCGCAGTCCCATTCAGACGATCACGGCAGGAGGTAACGTGCTTTCTATGATGCTTGTTCTTTCTCTTGTGCTTGGCGTCCTTCCCTTGCTGGGGGTGGCGTGGACGCTGATGAACGGAATGATTACCACTGTGGACGGCCTGTTCATGAGCTTGATCCTGCTCACACTTTCGGGAGTCTTTATGCTGAACGCGTACTGGGAGATGCGTGACCTGGGCATGGTCGGCAAAAAGAAAGTCGCCGCGGCTCCCGCACCAAAATCTCCCGCAGTGAAAGCGAGTTGAACTCCGTGGCTACTCAAACTGCCGTATTACCGATTGCACCGGCTTCCGCGGGTGTATTGCTGCCGGCATTCACGCTGTGGTGGCGCGAGATTGTGCGCTTCTACCGGCAGAAGTCCCGGGTAGTAGGAGTGCTGGCTTCGCCGCTGGTGTTCTGGGTGGTGATCGGCTCGGGCTTCGGCACATCGTTCCGCTCCGGCGGAGGCCAGGGACAGCAGAACTATTTGGACTATTTCTATCCCGGCGCCCTGATCATGATCGTGCTGTTCACCTCGATTTTCGCCATGATGTCGCTCATCGAGGACCGTAAAGAAGGGTTCCTGCTCTCCGTGATGGTGGCTCCGGTGCCGCGCTCGGCGATTGTGCTGGGCAAGGTTCTCGGCGGCACAACGCTCTCAGCGATTCAGGGGATGATCTTCCTCGTCTTCGCCCCCTTTGCGGGCATTCATCTCAACCTGCCGCAAGTGCTGTTGGTCGCCGTGGTAGTGTTTCTGGTTTCGTTTGCGCTGACCGCGCTTGGTTTTGCCATCGCCTGGCCAATGGACTCCACGCAAGCCTTCCATGGCATCATCAATCTGTTTTTGATTCCGCTGTGGCTTCTGTCGGGCGCGATGTTTCCCCTGGCCCGCGCCTCCGGCTGGATTCGCGTCGTGATGTACATGAATCCTCTAACCTATGGAGTCGAGGCTCTTCGTGCACTGCTCTATCCGGCCATGGATACGCCATTCCCTCTGCCTTCCTCGATGGCAACGTTGCTTTTGTTTTCGCTAGTGATGTTCGGACTCGCATTTCTGATGGCAAACCGCCGCACCACGAGGCCCGCTGCGTGATCCCTGAGCAATATGCTTTCTTCCCGGCCCTGATCGCCAGTTTGAACGGAATCAGCGCAGTGTTGCTGTTGATTGGACGCTATATGATTGCGCGCGGGCGCATGGCCGCACATCGCACCTGCATGGTTGCGGCTGTCGTCGCATCAGCGCTGTTTCTGGCCTGTTACGTTTATTTTCACGTGCATGTGGGCGATATTCGTTTTCTCGGCCAGGGTGTGTGGCATACGATTTACCTCGTCGTCCTGATTCCCCATGTGACGCTCGCCATCGTGATAGTCCCCATGGTAATCATCACGTTGAGCCGCGGATTGCGTGGCCGTTATGATCGCCATCGCGCCATCGCGCGCTGGACTTGGCCGTTATGGATGTATGTCAGCGTTACCGGCGTGTTGGTGTACTTCATGCTGTATCAATGGTTCCCACACAGCTAGCTGTTTTGAAATGGCGTGCGAAGAGTGCGGCTTCGCGGCTTTCGGAAAATCGATATTGCACTTGATTTTGGGTGGCGCAGCGCTTCAGCGCTGCGATAAGTGACTTGTTTCAGAGTCGGCTTCAGCCGCTGAGGTGGCGCGCCCTGAGTCGATAATTATGCCGATCGTGAGACTGAAAATCGATGTGGCCGGAACCATCGGCGACGCAGCATGGCGCGAGATCCAGCAGTTCGATCAAATCCAAAGCGCCGACTTCGGCCCCCAGTTTGGCAGCGGCGGACGTTGTAACCATGCGCCCGATGTGGCTCATGGCAAAGGCGAATGGATCGGGGCCGAAATCCGGCTCCAGACGCCGCTTCTCGCCCAGTATGCGGTTTCGCATTATCTGGAGCAGGAGCGCGTGCTCGACGCCGATGTCGTAGAGTAGTGTCTTCCTAAGTATGCCTGCCAATCCAAGTCCCGCACAGTCCACTGACGAAGCTTCCGCGCGAAAGCCCGGCATGTCCCGCACCCAGAAGCTTCTCTTCTTCATCATCGCGTGGCTGATCTGCCTGATGCCGTTCCTGTTCTGGTGGAACACCTGGTTTGGACGAAAGCTTTCCGACCAGCAATTGACGGAATACCTGCACGATGCGAAGAAGCCGCGACACATTCAGCAAGCGCTGGTGCAGGTGGGCGAGCGCATCACGCATCAGGATGCCACTACCAAACAATGGTACCCAGAGCTGGTGCGCCTGGCGTCCGATCCTGTGGAAGAAGTGCGCAACACCGACGCCTGGGTGATGGGGCAAGACACCTCCGGCGCGGGATTTCATGAGACGCTGCTGAAGTTGCTCGTCGATCCCTCGCAAATGGTTCGAGGCAATGCTGCGCTGTCGCTCGTGCGGTTTGGCGACGCGAGCGGTCGCTCGCAGATCGTCGCACTGCTGCAGCCGGCTCAAATTACTTCGCCGGAATCCGGCCGCATCGTCGATTCAGACCGCCCGGGCACGCCCGTCCATCAGGGCGGATTGATTGCGAAGCTGGAATATGGGCACGCGCAAACCGCGGAAATTCGCTCGCCGATTCCGGGACGTATTCGTTCCGTGGCAGGAACCGGCGCGAATGTGGCGGCTGGAGCGGAGATAGCGGTGGTCGATCCGGCAAATGAGCAGGTGTGGGAAGCACTGCGCGCTCTTTATCTTGTCGGACAGGCCGACGACCTTGCCGCCGTTCGACCCTACGAGCGCGACCTCCCAGATATTTCGAATGACGTGCGCCAGCAAGCAATCGAGACAGAGAAAGCGATTCGAGCACGAGACAACCATTAGCACTGGATTCGTTATCTCTAGGATTTAGACTTCGTTATTATGCCGATCATGCAAACGCTGGGCCATGTCGCGCTTGTCGTCCGAGACTACGACGAGGCGCTGGCATTCTTCACCGAGTCGCTCGGCTTCCAGGTGATCGAGGATACCGCTCTGGGACAAGGCAAGCGCTGGGTGCTTGTCCGCCCGCCCGGCTCCGGCGGCACCAGCTTGCTGCTTGCCCAGGCATCAACCCCCGAGCAAGCCAGCCGAATCGGCAACCAGACCGGTGGGCGAGTCTTTCTCTTTCTTCACACCGACGACTTCTGGCGAGACTACCGTCAGATGACGGCCCGAGGAATTAAGTTCAGAAGACCACCACGCGAAGAAGCATATGGAACGGTCGCAGTGTTTGAGGATCTATACGGCAATCTTTGGGATCTGCTGGAACTGAAACACACTCCGAAGGAGATTAACTAAGGGCTACGTGCTGGAATGGCGAAACTGGCCCACGGCGAGGAACAGGTTCACAACGAAGATCGTTTGCGCGAGCAGGATCATCATCATCGAGACAGACTGTCCAAATAAAACCAATGTCTGAGAAACTGTAGAGTTTGAATCGCGCGGGACGTGTAAAGCGAAGAAGTAAAAGCAAACCCAAAACGCGGCGATCGCGACGGCTGTACACCAATAGTGCCAAAAGGCAGCCTTGACGTTCAGCGGCAGCGGCCAGAGGGAATAGATGACCGAAAAGAAACATAGAAACATGGCCATCACCAGAAATACGGTGCTCGGTGGGAATACGTAACCGATGCGGCGCAGGCTTATCGAAACGCCAGCATGGCTGGGTGAAAGCCGCGAAAGAAAGCTAAGTACAAGAAGAACGGTAGCCGAGATTGCGAAGAGTTCCGACGGACGGGCCACGAGTCAATCTCCGCTTTAGCCAGTAGCTAGTAGCTGCTTCTCAAATCGCCATCGCTCCCACTTCTTTTTCCACTTCTGCTGTGTCAACCATGGCGATGGCGTCCCAGGGACAGCCGTCGAGGAAGCAGCCATCAGGCCCCTTACTCAGGCACTTCTTGCAGCCGATGCAGAGGATGGGATCGATTGCGATGCGCCCGAAGGGCGTGGCGTCTTCATCGGGCACCCAGAACATGCAGTCTTCTACCGGACAATACTCCACGCACGCCGGCGAGCCGGCGCATCCGGTGCAGCATTCGGTGATGACGGCCAGTTCCTTCGGCTTCTTCTTGCGGGGCGTGGTCAGCCCTTTGGACTTCGGTTCCCACTTGAGCTCGTCGGGAACCATCCCGACTGCTCGGGTCGCTCCGGGTGCGGCAGGCATAGAGGGATTATAACTCAAGAAGCTATTGGCTCTTAGCCTTTGGCCGTTAGCTCTGGCCCGCTCCAAAATGACACTTTATCCCGCATTTGTGACAGTCCTCACCATTTCCACCTCGCTAATTCTGCTATAGTGAACCCCTGCAAAGGAGC
>PMSQ01000174.1 GCA_003168355.1 Acidobacteriaceae bacterium
AGGCCTTTTCGTTCACATTTGGTTAGGAAGTTGGAGCAATGAAACCTGGACCGCAGAGAGGCGAACAGAATCATGCGACCTCGATAACCCTGCCATGAGTTCAATCCGGGCCCAATCAGGGTTCGTTTAACAATTCCACGAAAGTTTCTGGCAACGCCAAGGTTGGCTGCCAGTGCCGTTGAATTTCAATCAGTTCTGCTAAACTGGACCTGACCGGTAGAGGTCAGGAGTCCGATTCTCCGCGTGACTACTATCTCTTTCAACTGCTTCCAGACTTGATCATGTCCAACCCAGGCATTCCAAGATCCCAATTCGTCGCTGAATCGTCCGCTGAATCTGACGAGTCATTCGGTGACCTCCTTTCCCAATATGACAAGAGCCATTCACGGAAAAGCGAGGACGGCAGCAAGCAACTCTTGGGCACGGTGATTGTTGTGTCCGGCGACTCGGTCTTCCTCGACATCGGATTCAAGAGCGAAGGCATCCTGCCGCTGACGGCGTTCCAGAGCGCAGGCGAAACGGCGAAGCGAGGAGACAAGCTGCTGGTTTCGGTGAAGGGACGCAATCCCGAGGGTTATTACGAACTCACGCGCGCCAAAGTCGAGCGGCCAAAAGATTGGTCGGCCCTGGAGAAAGCCTTCGCGGAGAAGGCGACGATCGTGGGTACGGTGACGGGCGTGATCAAAGGCGGACTCAGCGTGGATGTGGGAGTGCGCGCGTTCATGCCGGCCTCGCGCAGCGGAGCGCGCGACGCCGCCGAAATGGAGAAGATGGTCGAGCAGGAAATCCTCTGCCGCATCATCAAGCTCGACGTAACCGACGAAGACGTGGTGGTCGACCGCCGCGCCGTTGCCGAAGAGGAAGAGCGCTCGGTGAAAGATCGCCGTTACGCGGAGATGAAGGAAGGCGACACCGTGACCGGTACGGTCCGCACCCTCACCGATTACGGCGCGTTTGTCGATCTCGGTGGCGTTGATGCGTTGCTGCACGTGAGCGACATCGCCTGGAGTCGCGTCAACAAAGCGGCGGATGTGCTCTCCGTGGGTCAGTCGATCGAAGTCAAAGTACTGAAGGTTGCGGCTGATTCTGATAAAGACAAGCGCCGCATTTCCGTGGGCATGAAGCAATTGCAGCCGCATCCCTGGGACGCGGTTGCGGGAAAATACAACGTAGGTGAGCGCGTGCGCGGCACGGTGACGCGCGTCGCCGAGTTCGGTGCGTTTGTAGAACTGGAGCCGGGAATCGAGGGGTTGATTCACGTTTCGGAGATGTCGTGGGGAAAGAAGTTGAGAAGTGCGAGCACGTTGGTGAAGCCAGGTGAAATTGTGGAAGCGGTGATCCTGGGGGTGAACGCCGGCGAACGGCGAATGTCGCTTGGACTAAAGCAGGCGCTCGGGGATCCATGGGTTGACGCGGCGCAGAAGTTCGCCGCGGGATCGGTGATCGAAGGGCCAGTCGTTAGCATCACCAAGTTCGGCGCATTCGTGCAGCTTGCAGAAGGCGTCGAAGGCATGATCCACATCAGCGACATGAGCGCTGAGAAGCGCATCAATCATCCGCAGGAACTGGTGAAGGTTGGACAGTTGGTGAAGGCCCAGGTGCTGGCGGTCGATGCCGAGAAGCGGCAGTTGCGGCTGGGCATGAAGCAACTGGTTCCGAGCGGTCTGGACGAATATATTGCGGAACACAAGGAAGGCGATGTGGTCACCGGCCGCATGATCGAGGTTTCGGACGGACGCGCGCGCGTGGAACTGGGCGAGGGCATCCAGGCCGATTGCCACATGGATAAGGCAAGTCCGGCCGCAGAAAAAAAAGAGCAGGCCGAATCGGACTCCTCATCTCCGAAACTCAACTCCAAGCCCGACTTGTCTTCGCTTGGTTCCATGCTGCAGGCGCGCTGGAAAGGCGGTGCTGCGGCCGGCGCGGCTAAGCTGGAAGCGGTCCGCAGTGGACAGATTCGCAAATTCCGAATTGCCAAGCTGGATGCGGCTGCAAAGAAGATTGAATTAGAGTTGGCTGAATCCCGTTAGCGCTGAAACCTCGGCAACATCGGCGGCAGAATCTTTACCGGCATGCGCTGTATCAAAGTGCCAGTCGACGGCATCCGCAGCGACGATACGCCGCGCACCGGCCCATTCCAATCGTTGGGGTTAGGGGCAATCTGACTGCTTCGCGCAAGACCAAGCCGCAGTCGAGCTACCGGCGCAACCGGAAGCTTTCGCTCCCAGCCTGCGGCCACCGGCGTAGACGTGCGTGGGAGTTCCGCGGGCCCGTTCAAGCTTTCATACCTGCGCAATTCGCTGCCAGCAGAGACCGCACCGGATTGTGGTCGAGTGCTTGCTAAACGCGCCACGAAGATGTGGTTGCCGTTCGAAGCGCCGCCAATCCAATGACGCAGTCCACTGCTCACAACGGGTTGTCTCCGAGGCAGAGCGGCCACCGGCGCTGACGGCGGAGCGCCGCCGGATTGCGCCGCCGCACCGGAAGCGACCGTCAGAACCACGCCGGTCGAAGTGTAGGAGACATTGAAATGTTCCGTGCTGCTAATCGCGATCGTCGAGTTCGTGAACGCGCCGCTGATGCTCGATGCGTTCAGCACCGTAAAAGTAGAACCGACCGTCGGCGTGAAGCCGCTGGCCAGTGCCACGGTGAGCGTTCCCGCCAGAGTCGCCGTTCCGGCAACCTGCAGTTGGCTGTATTGCGTGCCAACGGTCGTTCCGCCAATGAAAGCATTCATGGATGCGGTCGAGAGCTGCGTGTAAGTACCGGTAATGACGAGCAGCCCAGCCGTGCCGCTATCTCCAACGTTCAGCGTGGGAGCTGTTCCAGTGCCTCCGACCGATACATTGCCGCCCAGCTTGCCCGCACCCTCGATCGTCCCGCCGGTCACATTGATTCCGCCGGATGCGGCGAGCGTGCCGTCGATTGTCGTGGTTCCGGCGGACTGGTTGTAGGCGTCGCCGCCTCCCACGGTCATGGTGCTGCCCGCAGCCACGGTAACATGGTTCGAGTTCGTGAAGGTGGCTGAGCCCGTGGTGAAGTTCCCGTCAGCCGTTACCGTGAAAGAGCCTGTGTTGTTCGCGAAGTTGGCCAGTCCGTTGGCGGATCCGTTCAGAATCTTCGCCGAGGTCCCCGAGATCGTCAGATTCGCGGCGTTATTCACGATGTCGGCGCCCGTGAACTTCAGGGTTCCACCCACTGTGTACGTGCCGCCGACGAGAGTGTCGGTCGAGCTATTGAAGTTCGTCAGGTCACCGGTCACAGTCAGCGTGCTGCCGCTGTCGACCGTCAGCTTGCCATTGTTTGTCAAGTTGCCGAGGGTGGTGAACGTTGCTTTGCCGGCGAGCGTGAAGCTTCCGGCGGAGGTAATCATTGCCAGGTTTGTCAATCCGTTGCTGCTGCTGGTCGAATTCACGATTTCGCCCGAGCCAGTCATCGTGATGCTGGCCGCGTCGGTGACAATATCGGCCCCGGCGAAGTCCAGTTTTCCACCCACCGTGTAGGATCCTCCCGTAAGGGTGTCAGTGGAGCTGTTGAAGTTAGCGAGTGAACCGGTCACCTTGAAGGTGCTGCCGCTATTCACCGTGAGCTTGCCGCTATTCGTGAAATTCGCCGCGGTCGTGAAGTTGGCGCCGCTGCCGATGGTAAAGCTGCCCGCCGAGGTGATGGTGGCCAGATCCGTGAGCACATTTTGACCGGCGAAGTCGATGATCTTCGCGCCCGATCCCATGAGCGTGATGTTTGCGGCATCGGTAACCAAGCTGGTGCCGCTGGCTCCGAATTCAAGGGTTCCGCCGACCGTGTAGATTCCGCCGGTCAGAGTTGTGCCCGAGAAGTTGAGCAGTGCGCCTCCGGTTGAGGTGCCGATCTCCATCGTGTCACCTGTCGAAACGCTGAGGGTACCCTCGTTATTCAAGCCGGCCGAACTGGGAAGAATGAGGAGCGGAACGCTTTGGTTGGCCGCGATCGTGCCGGTGTTTACGATTCCCATTCCATGGATCGTGCCCGCGCCTTCGATCGTGTTGGCATTGGTCAGCGTAAGACCGGTGGTCGCGGCGGTGATCAGGTTGGTCGCTCTGTCGGAAAGGACCACCGTGCCTTTGCCATTCAGGGTTACGCTGTTGCCCAGCGACAGAGTGCTTCCGGTCAGGGTGATGCTGCCCGAGTTGGTGATGGTTCCTTTGAGGGTCGTGGTCGTGCCCGTGGTGTCTGTATAAGTCCCGGTGTTGGTCACGCCGTTCAGCGTAACGGCGCCCGTGTTCTCGATCACGCCAGAATTCGAGCCGGCCGTTGTTGTGGTCAGCGTTCCACCGTTAATCACTGTGCCCGCAGCCAGTTGCACGGTTGAGTTCGCGGTTGCACCACTCTCGCCCAGTGCCTCGATCGTGCCGCTCGTATTGTTGAACGTTCCCTCCAGCACCAGAGTGCCTTGATTCGAGGCCTCCAGCGTGCCTGAGTTGGTCATGCCGCCGCTGCCGGGCTGGACGGTCAACGAACCTGAACTCACAGCTCCGTTGGCATTGACCGTGCTCTTGTTGACCAGCGTCAGAGTTCCGTTGCCCAGATTTCCGAAGCCTGTGATGGTTCCACTGGAATTGGTCAGAGTGCCGGTATCGCTGGAGCCAACTTCGATCATGCCGGTTTCAGTCCCACTGGAATTGCCGAGGGTCAATATTCCGCCGCCGGTCAGGGTTGCGCTCGAACTGTTGAATTTCAAAGTTCCCTGAGTGAGGTTGAAACTTCCGGTATTGGTCAGGGTGCCTGCGCCGGTGATGTCAAGTGTCGATCCGGCACCCGACAAAGATACCGTGCCAGCGCTGCTCAAGGTGGCGATACTCACCAAATCGGTGCCACTGCCGTCGCCGCCACCGCCATAAATGGTGAGGGTTGCGCCGGACTTGTTATTGAAAGTGCCGCTTACGGTTACGGTGTTCGTGCCGCCGGCGAAGCCCGTGCTGAAGCCGCCGGAGTTATTCACGTTGCCGGTAATGGAGAGCGTTGTGGTCGAGGCTGCACTACCCGACAACTCCAGAACGGAGCCGCTGGCGAGGGTGAGCGTACCGCCGGTTGGCGTAATCGACGTTGTCTGGTTGTTGTCCAGGTTCAGCATCCCTTCCACGCTGGTCAGATTTCCTAAGGCATTCGTAGTAGTAGAGCCGTTCTTGACATTCAAGCTTCCGTAAAGTTCAATGTTCGATCCCGCTACTACATCGGTGACGCCCTGTCCTCCGCCGGTTATGGTGAACACCGCCCCGCTACCGGGGGTGTTTCCGATCTGCAAGAATCCAGAATTGATCAACGCATTCACATTCACCGCATCGGCCGGCGAATACATAATCATCTCAGCCCCAGCCGCGTTCGTGAATGTGCCACTGACGTTCACGGTATTCGTTCCGCCCGAAAAGCCAGTGGTGACTGTGCCGGAATTAGTCACGTTGCCGGCAAAGCTCGCGGCACTTCCGCCCTCAATAGTCAAGCTGGCGCCGGCGGCATTGGTCGTGGTGCCGGTTACTTTCAAAGTTTCCCCGGCTGCCTCCAGGTCGATCGTGCCGTTGTTGGTGAGCGTTCCACCGCTGTCGACCGTTATATCGCTGCCCGTAGTGTTGAAAAGTAGTGTGCCACTGTTGGCGACGGTGAGCGTTCCACCGCTGGCGATGGTCAGGGAATCGCCGGCGACGCTTTGCAGAGTCACATCGTTTCCCGACGTGGTGCCCAACGTCAAATCGGTGAGGGTTGTGCCGAGATTAAGAGTGACGATTTCCGCTGAGGCGCCACTGCCAACCGTGACATTGTAGGTTTTTCCGCCACCATTATTGGGAACCACCCCTCCGCTCCAGTTCGACCCAAGGTTCCAGTTACCCGTGGTGCCGGTCCAACTGACTGCGGTTTGTGCCTGCGAAAGACAACCCAGGAGCAGCAGGACCAGCAGAGTCCCAACCATCTTTGTGGCTAGTGGTGCCTTCATGCAACGTCTCCGGCAGGCAGCGGCCTGTCAGCGTGATTCTTAGTTTGAAACATCACGAATGGAAACCAGTTCCCGGGTCAGGCTCTGTTTACCTCCGTGGGGGGAGGGGCGTGATGGATAGAAGCCAGGCACAGTCTTCCCCCGGCTGCGCGTCAGGCAACATATCAAAGATAGTACAAAAACACTAGAGCCTTTGGTTAGGAATGTTCGGTGTCATGCGGCGGATTCTGATCACGGGACGAGTATGCATCCGGGTGTCGGATTTTGCAGACAGTGCAGGTTCTTTTCGTAAAGCGCTGTTTTCGGTTCGAGTCTTTGAGCCAGCGTAAGCTCCTCCGCGGCCCCGGATGCGTCCCCCGACTTGGCCAAAGCCACTCCTAAACCGTTGTGCACAGCCGCCGTCCCGGGAATAAGCCCGGCGGCTCTGCGGAAAGACGCGACTGCTGCCTGATATTGCTCTTTCTTGAAATAATCGAAGCCGAGCTGATAGTGGGCGGCCGGCATGTCCGGCTGCAACCGTAATACTTTCTGTAGCTGTGCGATCGACTCGTCATAGCGGCCCAGGTGGCGAAGCGCCAGAGCATAATTGAAATGTGCCGTCAGGTTCTCGGAATCCATCTGCAGCGCCTCCCGGATCTTGGCGAGTCCTTCGCGCGCGTGCCCCTGTTGCACCAGAGTCAGCCCCTCGTTGGCCAGGGCCAGCACTCGCTGGCCTTCTTTTCCCTTTCGTCCCAGTTGCTCGCTGAGGGCTGCTTCCCGGGCAGCTTCTTCCGTTTTCCCCGCCCGCCGAAGAGCACGGCTCAATTGATAGTGCACAGCGCTGTCGCCGGGGAGCAGGGTTGCCGCCCGGCGTAACTCCTGCACCGCTTCCTCAAAGTCTCCTTTTTCGCGCAGGACGAGGCCGAGATCGCGGTGCGCGGCACCCAGACCTGCGTCCAGCTTGACGGCCTCTCTTAGTTCCGCCGCGGCTTTGTCCAGTTCCCCCGCCTTCAGCAGCGTGCTACCCAGATCCTGGTGTAGCACGGCATTTTTCGGATCAAGGTTTATTGCTTTGCGAAATTCCGCTTCCGCATTAGTAAAATTTCCCTCGAAGCTGTAAAGCTCTCCTAGCTCCCGCAAAGCATCCGGCTGACGCCTGTTTAATCCAAGCGATGCAACGTAAGCCTTGGCGGCTTCGTCCCTGCGGTCCGCGCGAGTGAGCAGTTTGGCCAGGGATAGCCAGTTCTCGGCACTCCTGGGAGCCAGCTTCACGGCCCGCCGAAGTTGTTTTTCCGCTGCCCTCTGATCGCCAGCTTCCGAGAGCATGTCACCCAGGAACCTGCGGAAGTCCGGGTTCTTCGGCTGAAGGTCGCAAGCGCGCGCCATTTCCGCAGCCGCATCATGCTGGCGCCCCACCCGCACATAGGCTTGCGCCAGATCGTTGTGCAGCGCAGCCTCCTGCGGACGGCTGACGACTGCCTGTTCGAAAAATGTTATGCTTTCTGCGAACCTCCCTTGTTTGAATATCGCCACACCGAGGTTCGTCACCGCTTCGATGTTGGATGGATCGGCCTGCACCGCCTGTCGGAATTGCGCCTCCGCCTCCGCGGGAAGGTTCTCCCGTATCAGGCGAATCCCCTCGGCGTTCAATTGCTGGGCGCGGTAGCCGGGCGTAATTTGCAGCGCAACCGCCGGCGGCGCAACTGCCATAATAATAATAATGACGAGCAGTACAAGCAGCTTAGCCATAGTGTAAGAAAGTGGATGAAGAACAATTTCTAACACAGAAGGATGATCGTCTTATGAGGATGACCAAGAATCAGCAAGGCAATGCCGCGGTTCAAGTTGTGTGGGTTTTGGCGGGTATCGTCATCATTGTCGCCGCGTTTATGATGGTCAAACACACCCGGCCGGGTGAGCCGGTGGCATTTACCACGCCATACCAGGCGGTCTTGATGACCAACGGCGTGGCCTATTACGGCAAGCTGGCAGGCTACGGTACGCCCCGGCCGGTGTTGACCGATGTCTACGTGATCGTCACCCAGACCAATCCCGACACCAAGCAAACCAGCAAGGGGCTGTTCAAGCTCGACAAAGTTGAAGACCTGTACCAGCCCGACCGCATGTATCTCAATCCCAATCAGATTTTGGGCGTCGAGCCGGTGGGTACGAACTCCAAGGTGGCGCAGCTGATCGGCCAGGCGCACTAGGGCCAGCGGAAATGTATGAGACAGGCCACTGGAGGGCAATGCCTGTTTTCCCGCTCTCGTCCTAATCTCTCTCCCGCATTTGACCCTCTACCGCCCGCATTCCCGCGCCGGCAGCGGCTGACGACTCGGCCTGCTTCTTCTGCCAGTCTCCCTCGGCCAGCACCGTGATGGCGTCCAGTTTCTTCTTCTTCAAGCCGGTGTTGACTCCCGGCAAATATTTCTGTGTGAGTTTCTGGAAGTCGACGACAACATCTTCCAGTTCATGACCCAGCGACTCGGTCCGCGCCACCTGATAGTCCGTGGGCTTGCCATCGTATCCCGTCACTGCGCCGTAAAGTTGTCCCAGCAATTCGCGGATGCGTTCCTCGCCCGTAATCATGCCGCCTTCTTTGGTGGCCACGATCTTCGAGCGTAGCGCATCACAGTCCGCGGCGAGTTGCAACAGTTGCTTGAGTAGCGGATCCTTTTCTGGAACTTTGGCCTGCGCAAGCTTGGCTGCCCGCGCGTTGGCCGCATCGCGAACTCCCTGAATCGCATCCACCGCGTAGGTCATGTGTTCCAGCTCTTTGTAGACCTTCATCGAGAGATCGAATTGCGCTTTGCGCTCCTCCAGCGAATACTTGGCCCGCGGATCCATCGCAACGTCCAATTGCTCGGTGTAAGTGTGATCCCCTTTGGTGAGCTTCACCGTGTATGTGCCCGGGAGCGCGCGTGGGCCCTGTGCCGCTTCAAACAGCGCCGAGGCCGCTGGAGCGACTGCCGGCGGCTTCACATGCATTCCCCATCCGGCGCGGTTCAGTCCGCGATGCTTGCTCCCAGACACCGTATCGACGAGCTTGCCGTCCTGGTCGAAGATCTCGATCTTCAAATCGCCGAAGATATGCCGCCCCTTCTGGTAATACGTGATCTGCGCGTCCGCGGGCCGGCTCCGGCCGTGGAAAGTCTCGTCCCCCTCGGGCCAGCCACCGCCTACGTCGAAATATTGAATGGACGGCCGGCCTGGAAGCAGCGTGGCTTCTTTCACCATCACTTCGGGAGCGAGAGCGCGCAGCGGCGAGATATCATCCACGATCCAGATCCCGCGCCCATGCGTCGCCACCACCAAATCCGATTCCCGCGTCTGCACAACCATGTCGTCCACCGGCGCGGCCGGGAAATCGGTTCCCTTGTACTGCGCCCAGCGCTGTCCGCCATCCGCCGAAATCCAGAGCCCGAATTCTGTGCCCAGGAAGAGAACATTATGGCTGACTGTGTCTTCCTTGATCACGTGGGCAAATCCACGAACGCCGCCCTCCTGCGCCGGAAGCGCGGTCCACGTCTGTCCGTAGTCCGTAGTCTTGTAGACGTAGGGCTTCATATCTCCGAACGTGTGCCGGTCGAAGGTGGCATACGCGGTGCCTTCGTCGAAGCGGCTGGCCTCGATGGTCGAGACCCATGAATTCTTCCCCAGCCCGCTGACATTCCCCACCACGTTCGTCCAGGTCTTCGCTCCGTCGCGCGTGATCTGGAGGTTGCCGTCGTCGGTTCCTACCCAGATGATCTGGCCGTTCTTCGGCGACTCCGAAATCGAATAGATCGTGGTGTGCATCTCGGCNNTCGCGCGAGCGGAACAGGAACTGCGCTCCGATGTAAAGCGTTCCTTTCTCATTGGGGCTCATGTGAATCGGTGTGTTCCAGTTGAAGCGCAACTTCTTCTCGCCGTAATTCGGCCAGGGATGGATATCGCGAGTCTCATGGGTGTAACGATTCACCCGGCCGATCTCTCCACCCTGCGCCTCGGCATAAAGATAGGTTGGATCTGAGGTATCTTCGAACATCCAGAAGCCATCGCCGCCGTACATGTTTTCCCAGTTCGCGTTGGCAATGCCGCCGGGGAACGACGAGTCGCCCACCCAGGAACTGTTGTCTTGCAAGCCGCCATAAACGTGATACGGGTCCGCGTTGTCCGTGCTCACGTGATAAAACTGAGAAACCGGCAGGTTGAGCTGATGCTTCCAGCGATTGCCGCCGTCTTCGCTGCGCCACAAGCCGCCATCGTCGCCGGCAATCACGGTGTTTGGATTCTTTGGGTTGATCCACACATCGTGGAAGTCGCCGTGCGCCGCGCTCGAAACCACGTTGAACGTCTTTCCTCCATCGTTGCTCAGCAGCAGAATGAGATCGGGTTTGAAAATCTTGTTTTCATCTTTTGGATCGACGATGAGGTTACCGAAATAAAAAGGACGCCACACCATGTAATTGCTGGCATCCAGCTTGGTCCACGTCGCTCCAGCGTCGTCGGAGCGGTAAAGCCCTCTTCCTTTTTCGGCTTCGATGTTGGCATAGACCACTTGCGGTTTGGATGTGGCAACTTGCACCGCGATTCGGCCATAGGGTTTCGGTGGGAGTCCCTTGGCATTGCTGTCGTTCACTTCGCTCCACTGGGCGCCGCCGTCGGAGGACTTGAAGATCCCGCTTCCCGGACCTCCAGAACGGAACGTCCAACCTTGCCGCCGAAAATCCCACATCGCTGCATAGACTGTCTTAGGATCTTGCGTACTCCGCGCAATCATCGCGCAGCCGCTCGAACCATTCGTGCCCGCGAGCACCTTCTTCCAGTTCTTGCCGCCGTCGGTCGTTTGGAAAACTCCGCGCTCGTCGTTGTCATCCCACAGATGCCCGGTGGCACAGGCGAGCACGTCGTTGCTGTCTCCAGGATTCACCAGGAGCTTGGCGATGTGTTCGCTGTCTTTTAATCCGACGTTCGTCCAGTTTTCGCCGCCATCGGTCGACTTGTAAACGCCGTCGCCCACCGACACGCTGTTTCGTACCCAGGCTTCGCCCGTTCCCACCCAAACATTTTTTGAATTCGCTGGATCGATCTGCACCGCGCCAATCGACTGCACATCTTCGCGGTCGAATACCGGCTTGTAGGTAGTGCCGCCGTTCACCGACTTCCATACCCCGCCGCTCGCTGCGCCCACAAACACCGTGATGCGTCCGTTCTCCTCTACCGCATCCAGCGCGGCAATACGGCCGCTCATGGTGGCCGAGCCAATGTTCCGCGCCGGCAATCCAGAAACCGTCGCTGCATCGAAGCGATAAGGCGCTTGCGCCCCGGCCTGCAAAGGTGCGCACAGCGAGGCTCCGGCCAACAGCACAGTCACTCCCCAGGAATTGCGAACGGATGCTTTCATGTTGATGAGTCCTTTTCCACGCAAATGATTTTCCTTGTCGTCGTCATCCGAGCGAATCTTCATCCGAGAATCAGTGAACCCCGACCATCCCCGATTTCTTTTCCTCGGTCTTCAACGAAGGCGGCAGCGCGAAGTCGGCGGGATCGATGGCCCCGTTCACTTCCAATTTCTGCACGGTGACCGTCTGCGCATCGGGATGATTCTTCGGCCCACTCGAGATCGAAAACGGATACATCACCCCCGCCACCGGCTTGTAGGAACCCAGCCCCACTATGCGATCCCGCACCGAGCCGCGAATAAACTGCTGGATCTCCTTGCGAATCTCGATAAAGGTATCGGGATCGAGGTAGTCATAGATGATGTCGCCGTTTTTCAACGTCACCTTCAGCCTCAACGCGTCATCCCCATCCACCACGTCGTGTCCCAGGAATTCCACGGTGCTGCCTTTTTCTTTGTAGTCGACGAGGGGCCCGTCGGAGTCGGCGTCCAGCAGCAGGTCGCGCAAGTCGTCCTCGCCCATAAGTTCCGGATCTTTTTTCCCGCCGAAAGGCTGGACTTGCCAGCCGGTCGTACCGTCATAAGCTTGGATCACCGTCATCCCCTGCAGTGAAAACGTCTGCCGGATCAGATTGGGCCGCTCATTTTCCTGGCCCACAGAAGCAGTGAAGCCTCCGCCACCCTCGAACCTGCCGGTCATCCGCATGTTCTTGATAGCTTTCATCTTCTCTATCCCGCCCCTGGCCTGGATGTTCTTGGCAATCAGTTCGTCCGCGGTTTGAGAATAGGAAAAAACACCGAAGCAGCAGACAGCAATCAGCACAATCAACGCGTGACGCATCGAGCAGACTCCTGTTGGTGAGGAACTTAGAGAACCCGGAAAACGGGAAACAGTACTGTACCCGGTAGTAGACGAATCTTTCAAGCGTTGGTGAGCAGGAGACGAGCTTGGGACAGAGTAGGGAATTGGGTTCTCGGCGTCCGCAAGCTGAAAAAGCCGCTCTGCCGAGCGGCTTCCGCATTCCAGTCTGGCGAAATCGTCCCTTCGCTAGTGGGTGAACGAAAAGTTCAACCCGGTCGTCAGGATCAGATCATTTTGTTTTGTGCCCTCTGGCGGGTTCGAGACATAGATGTCGGTGAATTGATTCTGCCAGCCCAGCCACTTGCTGATCTTCGTCACCGTCCCGAAATCGAATTCTCCCCTATATTCACCGGTATTGGACAGGTCCGGGTAGAGATACAGCTTCTCCATTATCACAGTGCTTTTTCCCAGCTTATGCATCAACTCTTCGCCCAGAGTCAGAGCTGCGTATCGGTTGGTCACGCCATAGGAGGTGAAAGTAGGAGGAACCGTGATGGGCGTGACCTGCGGTCCGTTGGAATAGGTTTCATGCGTGTAGTTGAGGCCGGCCAGAAAGTCCAGTGTGGTGTTGTCTGACTTGATTGCATGCAAGCCCAGACCGCCGCCGTACACGCCACGCAGATCGAGGTCCTGCAGGGCATTGCTCATAAAGTCTGCGCCCACGAATCCGAACGTTCGCGGCCCCACATTCCGATCATACCGAATTCCCGCCGTGACCAGATTGGCCACAGTGCTGGGAGTGGCCAGCTCATTGTTGGTCTCGATAGAAGTCGTATAGATCGTAATCTTGTCACTCAAGGTCGCATGGACGGCATTGATCGCCAGGGCCAGATTGTCCGATTGGCTGTTGCCGCGGGCCAGCGAGAAGCCCACGTTGACGCCGCCGTTCCAGCCATGCAGCAAGCCGGGATGCAAAGACTTATCGTAAGCGGCCTGCTCGGCATCATTGCGGATCAACACAACGTTCCCCGCCGGAACCTCGACTGTTCCGCCGGTCTTAGTGGCGACCTCGAGCTTTCCGTCGCTGGAAGTTACGGGACCGACAACGGTTTTCTTGTCCGAAGTACTAACGTGCAATTCCTTCTCGGTGGTGATCTGAGTAATCGCCGCGAACTGGATCGTGATGTCTCCCGCGAACTCCGTGTGCAGAACCAGCGTCTTGCCGTCGGACTTTACGACCGTGCCACTCAGGTGGTCGCCATTCTTCAAGGTGATCTGATCGGCGTAGACTGCCGACGCCAATCCCAGGAACGCAACTAAGGCTATGAACTCAGCTTTCCGCAACACTACCTACCTCCAGATTTTAGAGTCAGTTTCAGCACTAGGATCTATGGAACAAACCTATTGAGTAAACCCAGGGATTACTTGGAACGGGAAAAGAAACAACGACGAAGAGGCACTTGGTGCAAGAAGATACAGTCCTCGAAACTGCTCGAAAAAAGAACTCGTTCAGCTCTTGGTTTCCTTGGATTCGGTGGTCTTGCTCGGCTCGGTCGACGCCTGCGCCGGGTGACTATCCTTCATGCCTTCTTTTAGGGCGCGAATACCCTCGCCCAGCCCCTTGCCGAGTTCAGGTAACTTCTTGGGCCCGAAAACCAACAGGGCGATGGCGAAGATTATGATCAGGTGCATCGGCTGAAACAAACCCTCAAGCATAGGAACCTCCAAGGGAGAACACTACCGCTTCTTTATACGCTACCGGACTGGCAGGTGGAAGTCAAACTCTGGGTCCTTACGACGCTTAGACCTCATCACACTGTCACATTACCTACGTGACCTTACCTTCGGGAAGCCGGCGGATTAGTGTGTGGGATCGGGGGTGCGAGGGCGATGCCGCAAAATCGCGCAAACCGCCAGCGCAACTGTCAGAGGAACCCGAGCCAGCCAAGCCGTCGCCGGAGAGTCGAGTGAAGCGCAAAGGCCTTTCAGTTTTTTTGGTCATTCTTGGGGCGGTTCTCGCTTCCCCGGCGAGTGCAAGCCAGCCGGTTAACACCGTGCAATTGATAGCCTGGTTGACGGCCGGTGTGCCTAGCAGCCGCCTCGTCCGTATCGTACAAGAGCACGGAATTGCGAACCTCCCCGGCCAGGAACAGATTCGTCAACTTGAATCCGCCGGCGCGGATGCAAGTTTGATCCGCATGGTCGGCAACTTGAAACCCTCCGCCGCGGCCAGTCCCGCAATCTTGCAGATTCCCGCAGTCCTGCTGCAGGCCGCCGCCGATGCCCATGCTCAGCGCTTCCACCAGGCCGAACTCGCTCTGCGCCAAGCCGCGAGCTTCGATCCGCAAAATGCTGCGCTGCACTTCGCTCTGGGCACCATGCTCCGCCAGCAGGAGCGCTGGGACGACGCCATCGACGAGATCACGCTTTCCGCGCAGCTTATGCCGGATTTTCCCGAGAACCACAGCACTTTGGCCTACATCTTCTACCGCCTTGATGACGCGTCCGATGCCATCGCCGAAGCCCGCACCGCCCTCAGCATGGATCCAGGAAACGCCGAGGCGTATCAGTTCCTCGGCCTCAGTCTGTTCTCCAACGGGCAATATGGCGCTGCCGTTCATGCCTTCGATGAGTCGCTGGTCCGCGATGCCGATAATCCCGATACCTACTACGACCTGGGCATCACCCTGCACGCCAGTGGCAACCTGCCCGCTGCTATCGCTGCCTATCGCCAAGCCATTCGTCTGAACGGGGCTTTCTGGGAAGCGCATTCCAACCTTGCATTGATCTTGCACGAGCAGAATAAGCTCGATGAGGCCATCGCTGAATATCGGGAAGCCAAGCGCCTTGCCCCCGGGGAAGCTTCGGTTCGTAACAACCTGGGCAATACCTACTGCGACAAAGGCGACTTCGACGACGCCATGCTCGAGCTGAGCGAACTTTACCGCCAGCATCCCGAGTGGGAACAGGGGCACGGCTGCCTGGCCCGCGCCTACATGTCGAAGAAGAACTATGGGAATGCCGTCAGCGAATTGCAACTGGCGGTTCTCCAAAATCCCACCGGTGCCGCCGAACACCGCAGCCTGGGCGAAGCCCTGTTGCTGGATGACAAGCTGGAAGAAGGAGTACGCGAGTTGCGTCTGGCGGTAGCGCTCAATCCCGATTCCGACACTGCCCATCGGGATCTTGGAACGGCCCTGTTCCAGCAGCAGCAACTGGCCGCGGCAGAAAAGGAATTTCGCGAGGCCATTCGCCTCAATGCTTCGCCTGACAATCACTACTCTCTGGCGGCCTGCCTGATGACCATGGACCGCTACGAGGAAGCACTATCGGAACTCGAGACCGCCGCGCGGCTCGATCCTGAGCGCACCCTTTATCGTGCCCGCCGCGACGAACTCAGGAAACTGATGCAGATGCAGACAAAAGAACCAAACGCGCGGTAACTGAGCACCGCAAGGACAGTACCGAGCAGTGTACTCCCGGCATATTTGGCCATGCTGCCGGACTGCTTACACTGAAACGTAAAACCTGCGCCAGCAGGCCAGACTTACGAGCAAAAGCCACGCGCCACGCATTTGGGGAGATCGATTATGGATTTGACGCAATCCACTTCCGCCGCAGCCGCCAAACCTGCACAGTCACCGCAGCCGGAGACCGTAGCCGGAGTACGGAGTGAGGTTCGGAGCGATTTTCGAAACGCGGTTCGGAGTGCCGCGGCAGCCTCGCGGAGATCCTCAGGCTACGGCATGCCTTGCGCCAACTGCCGTCTCTATTATCCCGCCAACCTGGACGTCTGCCCTGCCTGCAACACCAAAGAGCGCGTCTCCACGAGCGCGGTGCCGGCTCTACCGAAAGTGCAGACGGCTGCCGAGTCTGTGCCCGACACCGCCGTGGTGGAACAGGAAAGAGAGGCTTTCCTGAAGGAGTTCAAGTCCCAGCTTTTCGCAGCGCATGCGGAGGTCGCGGGCTCGCCAGTGGTTTGTGCGCTGGGAGAACACCACGTTCAAGGGGCAGAGGGAGCCTCAATCTGCAAGACCTGTTACGACCGCCTGCAGGAGCGTGTCGACGTGTGTGAAGCCGCACTGCATATCGACCTGAAAGAAGCGTCGCAGATTATTTACGATGCCGTTTGGGCCGATCCTTCCGACCCCAGCAAGACCTATACCAATGCAGCGAGTGCACTGATCGGCGAACTGCGCAAGCGCTCCGGCATCGCCAACGTGATCGGGCCGTTCCAGCCGCTGGATAATTAAGTCCCAGTACCAAGTACCTCGTACCCAGTACTTAGAACTGAGCGTTGGGACTGACTGCCGACGCTGATTTACTTTGCCCGCAAGATTCGGATAGTCCACTGGTTCGCCTTCGCCGTACGCTGTACCTACCATGACATTCACTCACATGACTTTCCCAATGACAACCACGAGTGGCATACTCGCAGAGGATTCCCCAGACGAAATGCGGGTGGCGCACTCCAACTCGACAAAGCCCGGCAACGGCGGACCGAGCAACGAACAGGCGGGCGACGACCAGCGCTGGGTTGCAGTTGTGGCCCGCGATTCGGGCCACGACGGAAAGTTCGTCTTCGCGGTCTCCACTACCGGTGTTTATTGCCGGCCCTCGTGTGCGGCCCGCCGGCCCCGGCGCGACAATGTGACATTCTTTTCGCGCCCCGAGCAGGCGGAGAAAGCGGGTTTTCGCGCATGCCTAAGGTGCCGGCCGAGGTCGATCAGCGGCAATCCGCAATCGGACTCGGCGAAAGAGATCTGCCGTTACATCGAGCAGCATCTCGATGAGCCGATCACGCTTGAGCGCCTGGGCAAGGTGTTTCGGCAAAGCCCTTTTCATCTGCAACGGCGATTCAAGGCTGCGCTCGGGATCACACCGCGGGAGTATGCCGATTCCTGCCGTCTGCGCCAACTCAAGCGGAACCTGCAGGCCGGAGATAATGTAACCCGAGCCATGTATGACGCCGGTTACGGCTCCAGCAGCCGTCTTTACGAGAAGACCGCGTCGCAACTTGGCATGACGCCCGACAAGTATCGGCGTGGCGCCGTTGCCGCGACCGTTCGCTATGCCATCGCCGATTCGCCGCTGGGGCGCATGTTGATCGCGGCCACCGACCGGGGTGTTTGTTCGATCCAGTTCGCACAGTCCGATGGCGAGTTGATCGAGGGACTGAAGCGCGAATTTCCCTTTGCCGTGCGCAAGCCCGATGAGGGCGGATTGCAAGCCTGGGTCGCAGCCTTACTCCAGAAAATGGCCGGCAAGGAGTTGAATTCCGCGCTGCCCTTGGATATCCGTGCTACGGCCTTTCAGCGGCGGGTGTGGACTTATTTGCAGTCGATCCCGTTCGGTGCGACGCGATCTTACGGCGAGGTGGCGAAGGCAATTGGCCAACCCAGCGCCAGCCGCGCCGTAGCCCGGGCCTGCGCCACGAATCCCGTGGCGGTTGCGATTCCGTGCCATCGCGTGGTCCGCGAAGATGGCAGCATTAGTGGCTATCGCTGGGGCGTGGAGCGCAAGAAAGCGCTGCTGGAGATGGAGCAGGGGGAACTGTGAGCGGGGGTGCCGAATGCCCACCAGAGACGATTCTGCACATCCCAAGCCCATTCGTGGTAGGTTGTTTACGGGGCGTGGCGTTGCATTTGTGCGAGTTTTCCTGCAGAAGATGTGCGTTGAGGTTGAGGGTATCGCATGCCTCGAAGACGGCTGGCCAATGTCTCGCCACTTTTTCTGTCCGGCTTTTTTCTCCTGATTTCTCTTCCGGCTATTGCCCAGAGTCGCCCCCTGATTGTCACGCCCATCGACAACGCCGTGCGCGTGAAGATTCCACAATCTCATCTCCTGCTGAGCGGAGCCGTTGATCTAGGCGCGTTGAACGAGAACCGGACTCTCGACCGCATGATTCTCGTTCTGAGCATGGCTCCCGAGCAGCAACACAATGTAGCCACGCTGCTGGATAGTCAACAGACGAAGGGATCGCCGAATTATCATCGCTGGCTCACCCCCGAGCAGTACGGCCAGCAATTTGGCCCCGCTCGCGAAGACATTTCACAAATTACCGCGTGGTTGCAGCAGCAGGGCTTCACCACCGGCAAAGTGGCGAAGAGCGGGATGTGGATTGAGTTTTCCGGGACGGTAGGGCTGGTGAATCACGTGTTCCAGACGCAGATGCGCAGCTACCAGGACGGCGGCGAAACTCACGTGGCCAACGCGACTGACATCTCGGTTCCGTTGGCCATTGCACCGCTGGTGAGGGGTGTCCCGCTCCACGATTTCTTTGGCAAGCCTGCACTGGTGCGTGCTCGCTCGCCGGGGCGTCCGGCGATCACCAATTCCAGCGGCGCGCATGCCATCACGCCGGGAGATTTTGCCACCATCTACGATCTCGTCCCGCTTTATAAGGCGAACCTGAATGGCAGCGGGCAGACAATCGCCATCGTCGGAAGGAGCGACGTCAACCTTGGCGATGTCGCCGCCTTCCAGAAGATATTTGGGTTGCCGTCGAATGCTCCGAATGTGATTGACAACGGAGTTCCTCCGGGCGTGGTACCCGACGGCGACGGCGCTGAAGCCAGTCTTGACGTGGAATGGTCGGGCGCGGTGGCGCCTGGGGCCAAGGTTAGCTTAGTGGCGAGTGTGGACACGACCACCACCGACGGGGTTACGCTCTCGGCGACTTACATTGTTGACCAGAACCTGGGCCAAATTGTGAACGCCAGCTTCTCTAACTGCGAACAAAACCTGGGTACGGCCGGAAATGCACTTTGGAACGATCTTTGGCAGCAGGCCGCCGCGCAGGGCATGAGTGTGTTCGTGGCGAGCGGCGATTCGGGGGCGGCGGGATGTGCTCCGACAGGTTTTGTCTCTTCTGGCGGAGACTACTCTCTAGCGGTGAACGGACTTGCCGCCACGCCGTTCAACACGGCTGTGGGTGGCACCGAGTTCGATGAGACCGGAGACGGCGGGATTGAATCAACCTACTGGAATGCGACCAACGGAACCAATCTCTCTTCGGCGATCGGCTACATTCCTGAGATGGTATGGAACGACGATGTGAGCACCGGGTATGACCAAGTGCTGGGCGGGGGCGGAGGTATCAGCACGGTCTATTCGACTCCGCCGTGGCAAACCTTGAACGTGACGGGACTGCAGGTTCTCAGCACGTACAGTTTGCCGGGGCAAACCGGCGTCAGTCCGCGGGGCGTGCCCGACGTTTCCCTGTCGGCATCACCGGTCAACGATCCTTATCTTTTCTGCTTCACCGATCCCTTTTATCCGACCGAACTTGATTGCCAGTTAGATAATGGTACGTTCAGCCCAACAACCTTCCAGAATGCGGGGGGCGGGACTTCCTTTTCTTCGCCGACTTTCGCCGGTCTGATGGCGATCATCAATCAGAAGGTCCAGAGTGACAATACTTCAGGATCGGTCAATCCGGTCGCCGACGGCCGCCAGGGTCTCGCCAACTATGTTCTTTATCCTCAGGCAGCTTCGGAAACTTTTTCCTCGTGCAATTCGAGCGATCGCACCAACCCATCCGTGGCAGCGCCTGTGGGTTGTGTCTTTAACGACATCACTGTCGGGAACAACAGCGTTCCCGACGTAACGGGATACAGCGCTACTGCCGGTTACGATCTGACCAGCGGATTGGGCTCAGTGGATGCGAACAACTTAGTGACAAACTGGAACAGTGCCGCGGCAAGCTTCCACGGCTCAGAAACGACCTTAGCAACGAATCCGGGTAGCAGCGGGATCACGATCAGCCACGGTCAATCAGTCACGTTCGATGTTACCGTGCAGAAGCTAACCGGCGACACAGCGGCGCAGGCTCCGACGGGTGCAATCTCGCTAATCGCTCAGGGAGGATCGCTGGCCAACAGCGTTGGCGTGGCGGGAGCTCCGCTCTCAGGCAGTGCCAGTCCCGCGACCACGGGCAACTTCAGTGCCAACATTCTGCCCGGCGGAAGTTACAACCTGATGGCGAGTTTCCCTGGAGACGGCTTTTTCGCCGGCAGTTTTTCCAACTCAATTCCAGTAACCGTCAGTCCAGAGAACAGCACGACTTCGCTGTATGGTTATTCTCAGGAGTCCTACGGTCAGCAAAACGAATTTACTGCCGCCGTCACTGGCGCCTCCGGAGTGGGTTATCCCTCTGGCCAAGTCACCCTCGCCGATGGAGGCACGGTCTTTGCTCAACTCAAGTTGAGCAATTTGGGGGTTGGATCAATCAACAACTGTCCGCCTCCGGGCGCGATTGTGACGCCGGCAGCTTCACCTTTGCCGTGTTTCACGGTCGGCACTCACATGATCACCGCAACCTACAGCGGCGACGGCAGCTTCAACCCAAGTCCAAATCCTCCGGTCGCGTCTCAATTGCTGACCTACGTAGTCACGAAGGGCGATCCTTTCGTGGCGGCCTCCTCTAACCCTTCAGGATCGGGGTATGCCACGCAGGTGGTCACGCTGTCCGCTTATCTCGCCCTCGTAAGCCCTGCCGCAATCCAGCCGACTGGAACGGTCCAGTTCTTCGACGGGACGACGGCGCTGGGCCAGGCTCCAGTCGTGGCCGGCGGAATCATTCCGCAAGCTTCGCTTCCGAACGTGACACTCACGCAAGGGACGCACACTATCAACGTCGCTTACTCTGGTGACAGCTTGTATACGAGCGGAGACCCGCAGCCTACTCAGGTATATATCGGCGTGCCGATCGGATGGGCAGGGACACCCACATCCGTAACAATCAACCCGGGACAGACTGCCACCTACAACCTCACCGTGACCGCGATACCGGGTTTTACCGGAAACGTGCCTATCACTTGCATCTCCGGGACGGACTCCCTTATTCCTGTCCAAACTCCCGTCGGCGTGCAGTGCAGTGTGAGCCCAACTTCAGTGAATCTGACTTCGACAACGACTTCGGTTCCGGTGGTGGCCACCATCACCACGACCACGCAGTCCCGACTGCTTCGGCCTTTTCCGTTCGGTACGCTTCCGTTTGCGCTTGCTGGCGTCTTAGCTGTGGGTCTTCGCAAGAGGCGTCCGAAAGGCGCTCTGTTGCTCTTAGTGGTGGCCGGCCTCGCCGTCTCGGGGATTACATCGTGCGGCGGCGGTTCGAACAGCACCCCTCCCTCAACCCCCACCGGGCCTCCGGCAGTCAAGGTAACCTACACGGTTTGGGGTGCGTTTCCAACGTCAGACCCGAACGAAACCGGCTACAACGGAATCTACATCACCGCGAACATCAACCAATAGGTAACGATGGCGGCCAACTCTGGCGTGATATTCTATTAATACCAGCTGCGTACTGTTTTGGCGGAAATTTCCCCGCAGTTTCAGAACAACGCTTCCTGAAGCAGCTTCCCTTAGTAGAAGCGCAGAATAAGAGAAACCAGAAATCATGCTTTCAGTCAGCAATGTATCCATGCGCTACGGCGCCAAAATTCTGTTTGATGAAGTGTCGGTGGCATTCACGCCGGGCAAGCGCTATGGCTTGACCGGACCTAACGGCGCGGGCAAATCCACGTTTATGAAGCTGCTCAGCGGGGAAATCGAGCCGCAAAAAGGGACGGTGGTACGTCCGAGGAAGCTCGGCGTTTTGAGTCAGGACCAGTTTGCCTTCGATGCCTACACCGCGCTTGACACGGTCATTATGGGCAACAAGCGGCTGTGGGCGGCGATGGAGGAGCGCGACGCGATTTACGCCAAGCATGACATGACCGACGAAGACGGGATGAAGCTGGGCGAACTGGAAGGCATTGTCGGAGAAGAAGACGGCTACACGGCGGAGAGCGATGCGGCGATCCTGCTACAAGGTTTGGACATTCCGGACGAAGCGCATGCGCGGAAGATGAGCGAACTGCAGGGCGGACAGAAAGTCCGCGTACTACTGGCGCAGGCGCTGTTCGGGCATCCGCAGGCGTTGCTGCTGGATGAGCCTACGAACAACCTGGATTTGGATTCGATCCACTGGCTGCAGGGATTTCTGAATGTATATGACGGCGTGGTGATTGCGATCTCGCACGACCGGCACTTTCTGAACAGCATTTGCACACACATCGCCGACATCGACTACGAGACCATCATCACTTACACCGGATCGTACGATGAGATGGTGCTGGCCAAGACGCAAGTGCGTTCGCAAATCGAATCGCAGAACGCCCAGCGCGAAAAGAAGATTTCGCAGTTGAATGAATTCATTGCGCGGTTCGCCGCCGGCACGCGGTCGAGCCAGGTGCAGTCGCGACGCAAGGAAGTGGAACGGCTGCAAGTGACGGAACTGGCCAAGTCGAATATCCAGCGGCCTTACATCAAGTTTGAGCCGAAGCGGCCTTCGGGAAAACACATTCTCGAAATCGAGCACCTGGGCAAGGCTTATGGCGACAAGCCGGTCATACGCGACTTTACGGCCAGCATTACGCGCGGGGAAAGAATCGCGCTGATGGGACGGAATGGAGCAGGGAAGACCACGCTGGTCAACGCACTGCTGGCGAATTCGCCGACCACGCCGGAAGCCGAGTTGCGCAAGACCAGCGGCTACGACGGTCCATTCGTGGATGCGGGAAAAGTGATCTGGGGACACGAAGCTTCGATTGGATATTTTGCCCAGGACCACCGCGGCCTTATCGAAGGCGGAATGACGGCGCTGGAGTGGCTGCATCAGTGGAATCCAGCGGCGGTCAGTGAAGAAATTCGCGGGCTGCTGGGGCAGATGCTGTTTGCCCGCGAGGAAGCTACGAAATCCACCAGCGTGCTTTCCGGCGGTGAAGCGGCGCGACTGCTCTTCTGCAAGCTCATGCTGCAGAAGCCTAACGTGCTGGTGCTCGATGAGCCCACGAACCACCTCGACCTCGAAGCGATCAATGCACTAAATATTTCTCTGCAACGGTATCAAGGGACGGTGTTCCTGGTGACCCACGACCACGACTTGATCGACGAAGTTGCGACGCGCATCTGGCACTTCGAAAGCGACCACAAGCTCACGGACTTCAAGGGAACCTACGAGGAGTATCAGGCGGCTGTGGTGGTGTAGGCGAAACGCAGATTCCTCGCTCCGCGCGGAATGACAACGCCGTACAAAGACCACGTGGGGACAGCCGCCCTCG
>PMSQ01000046.1 GCA_003168355.1 Acidobacteriaceae bacterium
AAAACCGCATCCGCAATGTGCCCATTCTCGCGCCCCGCGGCAAGATTCTGGACCGTGAAGGGCGCATCATCGTAGACAACTATCCGTCGTTTTCGGCGCTGCTGCTGCGCGATTCCTCGCGGGACCTCAATGCGGACGCGGATCTGATCGCACAGGGGCTGCACCTTGACCCTAGCGAGGTGCGGACGCGCATTCGGCACTTTGCTTCCATGCCACAGTACCAGCCGATCTTTCTGAAAGAGGACATCACTCCGGATGAGCTGGCGTTTATCGATGCACATCGCAACGAACTGCCGGAGCTGGATACGATCGTGGCGCACCGGCGGCTGTATCCACGCAATGGCTTCATGGCGCACCTGATCGGCTACGTGGGCGAAGTGACGGAAGACATGCTGAACCAGCCGCAGTTCGAACTGTACAGCCCGGGTGATGTGGTGGGAGTTTCTGGCGTGGAACGGCAGTACAACGACGCATTAATGGGCAAGAACGGAGCGCGGCGGGCGCTGGTGAACAGCCATGGGCGGGAAGTGGGGCTGCTGGGAGAAACGGAAGCTGTTCCTGGAAAACAGTTGAAACTCACGATCGACATTGATCTGCAGATCGCAGCCGAGGAAGCGCTGGACAGGAAGAATGGCGCCATTGTCGCGATGGACCCGCGGACGGGGGAAATCCTGGCGATGGTGAGCCGGCCTACGTTCGATCCCAACGATTTTGCGGTGCGGGTGTCGCGCGATGAGTGGAACAAATTGGTGACTGATCCTGACAAGCCGCTGCTGAACAAGGCGATTCAGGCGCAGCTGGCTCCGGGTTCGACGTTCAAGATCATCATGTCGGTCGCGGGCTGGCAGGAGGGGATTGCGCAGACTCTGCACGTGAACTGTACCGGGGGCGCTGAGTTTTACGGACGACGATTTGGCTGCTGGGTGAAAAGCGGGCACGGCGCCGTCGATCTGGAGAAAGCCATTTATCAGTCTTGCGACGTGTTTTTTTACACGCTGGCGGAAAAACTAGGCATCGAGCGCATTGCCAAGTACGCTAGCGCTCTTGGCCTTGGGGAGAGAACCGGCATCGACCTGCCGAACGAAGTGAGCGGTGTGATGCCCTCGGAAGAGTGGAAGATTAAGAACTTCAAGCAGAAGTGGTTCGCGGGGGAAACGATTTCGGTGGGCATCGGGCAGGGGGCGGTCGCAATCACGCCGGTGCAACTGCTGCGTGCGGTCGCCGCGATTTCGATGGGCGGCCGCATGGTCGTTCCCCACGTGGTTGACCCGCAGGAGCTTCCCAGCGGATACGTGGAGACGAGTCACGTTACCGAAACGAAAAGCATTCCGATCGATCCGAATGGGTGGACCTTCATTACGGATGCGATGTCGCGAGTTCTGCTGCCGGAGGGTACCGCTCCTTCGGCGCATATTCCTGGGATTGATATAGCGGGAAAGACAGGATCGGCGCAGATTGTCTCGCTGGCCACGCGCGCCAGGTTCAAGAACAGCGAGGATCTCGCGCAGAATGGATGGTTCGTGGGCTTCACGCCGCGACGTAATCCCGACGTGATTGTTTGTGTGTTGTTCGAGGGCGGCGAACACGGAAGGTTGGCGGCGCGTCTGGCGACTCAGGTGCTGAAGGCTTATGTGGACAAGCAGCGGCGCCTGCCACCGAAGCTGGTGGAGAAGCCGAAGGGCGACGGCAAAGTAGACGTGGGCGCCCTGTGGACGGCGCCCGGCGGCGACAAACTGGAAGGCGGGCGGTTTGTTGTGGATCTAGCGAAGAAGTCGCGGGTGGTGGCGGCCGCTGCGCCGGGTATGCATTGAGTCTCGCGGGTGAAGAGGACGCCTTTTCGAGCCTGCGGTGGCGTAGATCTGCAAGGGATCCTTCGACTTCGCTCAGGATGACAGGCGACTGAGAACTGATACCGATGTCACGTTACGTTTCATTCCGCGATTTTGACTGGCTGCTGCTGGTCTTTGTGCTCATGATCTGTGGGCTGGGCGTGATGGAAATCCGCAGCGCCACGGTGCACACCAAGTTTGCCGGATCGCACATCAAGCAGATTTACTGGGTTGTGGCCGGAGTTGGGATGATGTTTCTGATCAGCCTGGTGAATTACCAGGCGCTCCTGGATAGAATCCACTGGTTCTACGTTGCGGCGGTCGCGTCGCTGATGGCGGTGATGATCTTTGGGCAGAAATATCTGGGTGCGAAGCGCTGGATCAAGATGCCGGGCGGCAATCACTTTCAGCCTTCCGAATGGGTAAAGCTGATCCTCATCCTGGCGATGGCGAAGTTTTTTGCCGATTTGCGGCATCGCGAACTTTCCTGGCCGGATTTTATGAAGGCCGGAGCCATCGTAGTGATTCCGATGCTGCTGGTGTTGAAACAACCTGATCTGGGGACGGCGCTGACTTATATTCCTATCGCCGTCATGGGAGTGTTCCTGGGCGGAATGCAGTGGAAGCAAGGTTTGACGGTGGCTCTGCTTGCGGGGATCGGAATAGGCGCGGTATTTTTCGTTCCCAGGGTTCACGTTCTTAAGTCTTATCAGAAGCAGCGGCTTACGAGCTTCCAGCACCCGGAAGACGATCCTCAGGGGTCGGGGTACCAAGTTGAGCAATCCAAGATTGCCGTGGGTTCGGGAGGGTTGTGGGGCGGAAAAGGCTCGCAAACACACGGCGCTTTCCTGCCCGTCCCACAAACGGACTTTATTTTCGCGGCATTTTCCGAGGAGCATGGATTCGTGGGCGCGCTGGGGGTTCTGCTGTTATACTTCATTGTGCTGATGCGTTTGACCCAGAACGCGCAAACAGCGCCCGACCGCGCTGGCACGTTTGTAGTGATGGGTGTGGTGGCTGTGCNNTTAGCTTCCATATCCTGGTCAACGTCGGCATGGTGGTCGGTTTTATGCCGGTTACCGGAATACCCTTGCCGCTGATGAGTTACGGTGGGTCTTCGGTTTTGTTCATGTTCCTGGCGCTGGGGATGGTAATGAATGTTCGTATGCGCCGGTTTGTAAATTAGCTGGCTGAGTCAGCTAAGGGTTCATGATTCGTAAACTGGGAAGACGGCAGGGGAGCAGTCGCTGCGCTGGTTAGGCGCAGCCCCAAAAATATCGATCGCCCTCGCGTAAAGGGGGCATTTCACCGGCCAGTCGAGCAGTCGAAGGCCGGGTAGGATTGAAGCCATAAAGCTGCTGGCAGGGAAACGGCCCCCCGACCGGAAACGGTCTGAGAGTGCGGTCACAAACCCGGCAGACGAAAAGCGAATAGTGCAGAAGATACCCAAGCTTGTGCAGCGGATTCGGACAGGGAGAAACCTCCCAGGCCCGGCCGTCCCCGATATGGGGCCCGCATCGCGACGCTCAATCCTCCCGTTTCCTTCCTCTTGACCGCCCGGTGAAGCCCGACCGACTTTGTTGAATGAGTCAGGGCGGGACCGGAGTGTCCATGAACAAAGAGTTGTTTGTCTCTTCCACGCCTCACGAAACCAAGGTGGGGCTGGTGGAAGACGATCTGCTCGCGGAGATCTACCTCGAGCGCGAAAATGAATACACACTAGCAGGGTCCATTTACAAGGGCCGCGTAACCCGGGTGTTGCCCGGCATGCAGTCTGCTTTCGTCGACATCGGCCTAGAGCGCGACGCCTTCCTCTATGTTTCCGACTTTATGGAATTGGAAGAGCACGATGAGGACTTGACCGATGTGGTGCCGGCGAATCGTGGTGTGCAGGATATGCGGCAACCGGCGCAGACGGAAGGTTCGTCATCGGGTGCGCAAGCTCCCGAAGGAACTGACAGGGCCTATCCGGAAGCGAAATTCGAAAGCGGCGAAGAACCAACGGAGGATCAACCCTCGATAGCGGCTCCGGCGGAGCCTTCCAGCAGCGGAGATTCTCAAGAGCGCGAACGCGGAGGTTATCGAGGCCGTCGCCGTCGTCGTGGTGGCCGTCGTGATGGACGAAGCGAGGGGCGAAGTGACGGACGCGATCGGGCTGCGGAGCCGCAGGTGGCACGGCCTGTGACGGAGAGTGCTGCGCCTCCGGCGCCTCGTCCGCAGGAGCCACGCCGAACTCAGCAGTTTGGACCGCCAGGGGGATACCAGCCGATATTGCTACCGGGAGAATCGATTTCCAAGTACCGGGGCATGGCGCAGCCACCGGCGGGGCAGGGACAAGGTTCGCGGCAGGATCGAAATTCTCAACCGGATCCCCACCCAGATCCCGAACCAAATCCAGAACGAGCTTCCGAATCGCACGCCGAATTGGCCGCGCCAATTGCCGCTACCTTTCCGGAAGACGAGCCGATTTTCTCCGCGAGTTCAGCCGAGCCTCTGCATGAGCAGCACCACGATGCGCAGCCTGTGCAGGAAGAACACGCCGAGGCAGCTTCTACTTCCGTGGATTGGAACCGCGAGTTTCGCAGACCGGCGCCGGCGAGCGCGAGTGCGGCGTTAGCGCACGGCTCGGCGGAGAGTACTGAAGAATTTGTTGAAGAAGAAGAGGATTTAGTGGTTCCTGTCACGGAGCATTCGGACCGGCCAGTGCCGCCGGTTGCCGAGCGGGGAGCCGCCGCTTTCGCGGCCCCAGGGACACTCGACGAAGAGACCATCGACGAAGACGAGGCGGACACCGTCCGCTACGAAGAGTCGTCCGATGAAGGCTACGAGGAGTTTGAAGAGGAAACGCGAGCCGCTGGTCAACCTGTTTCGGAGACTGCGCAGCGCGAGCTTGACGAAGTTCGCGCGACGGTGGATGAAATCCACATGTCATCTTTGGCCGAGGCCGGTGTAGCGCCGGTTGCAGAAGTCGGCGCAGCCGAAAGCGAGGAAGACTCCGAGGAATTGGAACTGGAAGAAGCGCAAGCCCAGGCGGAGGCACTGCTTGCCGCCGAAGCGGGCGGCAACGTTGTGGTGGATGGCCGAGCGGAGGTTCGTGCTCCGGCGGGCACGGCTGGTTACACGCAGCGGGCGACGCGTCCACGCCCCGGTTTCGACCGCCAACGCGGCGGACGCCGTGGAGGTGGACGCCGCTTCCCGCGTCGCGAGGCGCAGGAGGTTCCGAAGATCAGCGATTTGCTCAAGGAAGGCCAGGAAATCCTGGTCCAGATTGCCAAGGAGCCCATCGGCAAGAAAGGCGCGCGCATCACCAGCCACATCGCGCTGCCGGGCCGGTTCCTGGTGTATATGCCGACGGTGAACCACACTGGAGTTTCGCGCAAGATCGCATCGGATGAGGAGCGGCAACGGCTGAAGCGCATCGTGATGAGCGAGCGCGATAATGGCCAGGGCGGCTTCATCGTCCGCACCGCGGCGCAGAACGCCGGTGAAGACGAACTGCGGGCCGACATTCGCTTCCTGAAGGGTCTGTGGAACGACATTAAGAGCCGCGCCGAGGCTTCCAAGCCCCCGGCATTGATTTATCACGATCTCAACGTGGTCGAGCGCGTGCTGCGAGACCAGGTTACTTCCGATTTCTCCGTGATCTGGGTCGATACCGAGCCGGAATATGAGCGCATTCTGCGTTTCTTCAATCGCTTCCAGCCGGGGCTGGTGAAGCGGGTGAAGCTCTATACCAAGGAGACGCCGCTGTTCGAGCAGTTCGGCCTGAAAGAAGAGATGGACAAGGCGCTCAAGTCNNATCGTCAAAACCAACGTGGACGCGATCAAGGAGATCGTGCGGCAGGTCCGTCTGCGCGATCTGGGCGGCATCATTATCATCGACTTCATCGATATGGATGAGCGCCGCAACCGGCAGAGAGTCATGCAGGCGCTGGAAGAAGAATTGCGGCATGATCGTGCGCCGTCGAAGGTGCTGCAGTTCAACGATTTCGGGCTGGTTGCTATTACGCGCAAACGGGTGAAGCAATCGCTGGAACGGACTATCGGCGCGCCTTGTCCCTACTGCCAATCGACTGGCTACGTGAAGTCGCTGACCACCGTGGTGAACGAGATTTACGTGGAGATGCGCAAGATTGCCAAGCATCTGGAGCACGAAGACGTGATGCTGCGCGTGCATCCGGATGTGGCCAAGGAGTTGAAGACCAACAACGGCCGCCTGCTGAATGAGATGGAAGAACTCACCAAGCGGACGATTATCGTGAAGAGCGATCCGGCGGTACACCAGGAGCAGTTCGATATCAACTAGAACTGGTTTCAGAACGGTTCAACTGGCTTCGAAATGGCTGGGGCGCGCCCCAGCCATGCCCTTCCCAATCCGCGTGAGCCGCGGCTGCAGTCCTTGTGCTATAGAGGGCCTGAGTCTTAGAATGGCGGCTTCGTCCTGGAGGACTCATGGTTCCGCGCAGAATCGTTCTTGTCCTTGTGGCCGTAGCATTTTGCGGTTTGTTCTTGGGAGCCGGTCAGGAAACCCCGAATTCTCCGAAAGAAGTCACCTACAACCGGGATGTGGCTCCGATTCTGTATAAGAATTGCGTTAAGTGCCACCGCCCGAACGATATCGCCCCCATGTCTCTAATGACATATAAGGATACCCGTCCCTGGGCGCGGGCGATTCGCGAAGCCGTGGTGCAACGCAAGATGCCACCCTGGCACGCCGATCCCAAAGTAGGCGATTTCATGAACGATCCGCGGCTGACCGATGAAGAGATTGCCACCATCGACGGCTGGGTGAGGACCGGGACCAAGGAAGGCGATGCGAAAGATTTGCCTCCGGCTCCGACGTTCCCCGAAGGCTGGCATATCAAGCCTGACGTGGTGCTGACTATTCCCGAGTTTACGGTGACTGGCGGGAGCCAGGACGATTACGAGTACATCTACGTTCCCACCAACTTCACCGAGGACAAATGGGTACAGGCGGCCGAGGTGCTTCCCGGAGACCGGCGCGTGGTGCATCACGCCACCGTCTCGGTGATCGCGGCCGACAAAGTGGCGAAGAAAGAAGAAGAAAATTCCAAGGCCGACGCCGGAGTCGACAAATACCATTACCGCACGGGCAAGGTGTTACACCTGAGGAAGGATGCACCCGTAGTGGACGATGGGTGCTCGTCTCCCGATGGTGGAGGAGTTCCGGGCAAGGGATCCGGGTATTTGAACATCGTGCCGGGGATCTACCTGCCGGGGCATTTGGCGGAGACTCGGCCTCCCGGCTACGCGCTGAGAATTCCGGCGGGCTCGTATTTGCAGTTTCAGGTTCACTACAGCAACCATACTGGCGATGACGTCAAAGACCGCACCAGCATCGGTCTCGTGTTTGCCAAGGAACCGGTGAAGCACGAGATCGCGCAATACGAAATCTGGAACGACCTCTTCCTGATTCCGCCAAATGACGGAAATCACCGGGTGACATCGTGTTACACCTTGCCGAAAGATGTGACCGTTCTGGCCTACACCTCTCACATGCATTTTCGCGGGAAAAGCATGACCACCGAAGCCATTTATCCGGATGGCCGTCACGAGGTGATTCTGAATGTGCCGCACTATGACTTCCGCTGGCAGGAGACGTATTTCCTGAAAAATCAGTTCCTGCTGCCTAAAGGAACGAAGCTGGTGACCACCGCGTACTTCGACAATTCTTTCGACAATGCTCAGAACCCCGATCCTTCCAAAGCCATTCGTTGGGGAGAGCCCAGCGACGAAGAAATGATGGGCTTCTGGTTGCAATTCGCCGATCCCAAGCTAGTAGACGAAAAAGCTGCCGTCGCGCAGAAGTGAAGGAGCGCCTAATCATGCAAGTCACGCGACGCAGTTTTCTGGTTACTGCCGCGGCCGCGGCTTACGCTCCCGTATTCTTACGTGCGACCGACAAGGCCGGCAGCAAGGCGCCCATTCTCGGGCAAGGCGAGCATCAATACGAGGCGATTCATGATTGGGGCGAGTTGCCACGCACCATCAAGTACGGCAACACGCATGGCGTCTGCGAGGATTCACAAGGCAACATTTACATCCACCACACGGTGCATGCCACCAGTGACAATCTGGATACGATGGTGGTCTTCGATCAAAAAGGTAAGTTCGTCCGCTCCTGGGGCCGGCAATTCAAGGGCGGAGCGCACGGCCTGACCATCCGCAAGGAGGGGAGCGAAGAGTTTCTCTATCTTTGCGACTTCCAACACGGCATCGTGACCAAGCGGACTTTGAAGGGCGAAGAAGTATTCACCCTGGGATATCCGGCAGAATCGGAGGCCTACAAGCCCAAAGATCGAGCTTCGGCAGTGGTCTACCGGCCGACCAATGTGGCCATCGCACCGAATGGCGACATTTACGTGGGCGATGGATACGGGTCGAGCTTCATCAATCAGTACAACCAGAAAGCTGAGTTTATTCGCAGCTTTGGCGGACTGGGGAACGGTGACGACCAAATTGATTGCCCTCACGGTCTGTGGGTTGATACGCGCGGAGAAGCGCCGCTGCTGGTGGTGACGGACCGTGGCAATAGCCGGTTGCAGCGCTTTACGCTCGATGGCAAGCACGTTGACTCGATTCTGGGCACATCGAAAATGCCGTGTTATCTGCACGAACGGAATGGAGACGTCGTGGTCGCGGATCTTTTGAGCAAGGTGATGATTCTTGACCGCAAAAATAATGTGGCTGCAAGCCTAGGCGAGGGCGAATATTCGAAACAAGAATGGAACACAGTTCGAAATCAGGCTCCCGGGACATTTGTCTCCGGCAGGTTTGTTTGCCCTCATGGCGCCTGCTTTGATCATGCGGGCAACATCTTTGTGGTGGAGTGGGTCGAGTCGGGCAGGGTAACGAAACTGCGCAGTGTAGCCTAAAGCGGGTTCTCTGAGCCGTACGCTGGTAGGGGATCAGTTTGAAAGGGCGGCTGTGTGCGCACGGGAGATCCCTCGTCCCGCTGGTGAAAGCGCGGGACTTCGGGATGACGCCCGAGGGGTGCAATCGTTGAAGAGTTTCAAACTGAGCCACTACCTGTACGCTCATTTCGTTGACGGGATGTCGCCGCACCCTTAAGATGGAGCGACCCGTAAGCCGCGTATCTGCTTCGCATATCTTCTTAAAGATCTGAATGATCGGCCAGACTATATCGCATTACCGCATTGTCGAAAAACTCGGTGGTGGCGGCATGGGTGTGGTCTATAAGGCCGAAGACACTCGACTGCACCGCTTTGTCGCGCTCAAGTTTCTGCCCGATAACGTGTCCAGGGACCCTCAAGCCCTTAGCCGCTTTCAGCGAGAAGCACAGGCAGCTTCCGCCCTGAATCACCCGAATATTTGCACCATCTACGATGTCGGCCAGGAAAATGGCCAGGCCTTCATAGCCATGGAGTATCTGGAGGGCTCGACGCTGAAGCACATGATCGAGGGCCATCCGCTCAAGACTGCGCAGCTGCTCGAACTGGGTATTCAGATCTCAGATGCTCTCGATTCCGCTCACTCCGGCGGAATTGTGCATCGCGATATCAAGCCTGCAAACATCTTTGTCACCCCGCGAGGTCAGGCGAAGGTTCTCGATTTTGGCTTGGCGAAGCTCACCCCGCCGGGGAATCACTTGATAGATGGATCTGCAGCCACTCTAGAGACGCCAACTGCCATCAGTCCCGATCAACTCACGACTCCGGGAACGGCGATGGGAACCATCGGCTACATGTCACCCGAACAGGCTCGCGGCGAGACCCTGGACCAGCGCACCGATTTGTTCTCCTTCGGCGTGGTGCTCTACGAAATGGCCACCGGGAAGCAGCCGTTCTCAGGAGCTACATCGGCCGTGGTGTTTGAAGCAATTCTGAACAAGATACCTGCCCCGCCGATGCAGTTGAATCCGGGACTGCCGGCGCAAATGGAAATTATCCTGAACAAGGCGCTGGAAAAAGACCGGGAGTTGCGCTGCCAGAGCGCGGCCGAGCTTCGCGCCGACCTGAAGCGGCTGAAACGTGACACCGATTCTTTCCGTGCCGGGATTGGCGGTGTTGCACCGGCAGCCGGGACTAGCGGCGCGAAGACTATTGGCACCAACGAAGCCCCCGCCATTGTTTCGGAGAGCAGACGACGCAGCGGCCGGCTGCTGCCGGTGCTGATCTCCTGCGGTTTTCTTGTTGCTCTTGCAATCGGATTAGTGGCGGGCAAGCGCCTCTGGGGATCGTCCGCAGCCAGCGCGCCTCTGTATCACGAGATTACTTTCCGGCGCGGTGAAATTCGCTCCGCCCGCTTTGCCCCGGATGGTCAGACCATCTTGTACAGCGCCGCGTGGCAAGGGAATCCAGTGGAGACATTCTCTGCGCGGCAGGGTATGGTCGAGTCGCGTTCTTTGGGACTGGGCCGCGCCGAGCTGTTGGCGGTTTCATCCACGGGTGAGATGGCTCTTTCCTTGGGAAGCCATCCCGTCGGAACCTGGATCAACGTGGGCACCCTGGCCAGGGCGCCTTTGGCCGGTGGCGCACCCCGGCCAGTTCTCGAAGATGTGGAATGGGCAGATTGGTCCCCGGACGGAAATAGCTTAGCGGTAGTGCGCAGTGTGGGTGGCCGCGACCGGATCGAGTATCCCATCGGCAAGGTCCTCTACGAGACCAGCGGCGGCTGGATCAGTTATCCACGAGTTTCCCCTAAGGGCGACTTCGTGGCCTTCATGGACCATCCCAATCAAGGAGACGACGGCGGCTCCGTTGCCATCGTCGATGTTTCTGGACACAAAACGGAGCTAACCCGGGAATGGTACGGTACGCAGGGTCTAGCCTGGTCGCCTGACGGTCAGGAAGTCTGGTTCACAGCCAGCGAATTGGGACTGTTTCACTACATCACCGCCGTCAACCTGTCGGGAAAGCAAAGATTGGTGACACGGGTGCCCGGTTCCCTGGTCGTGTTCGATATTTGGCGCGACGGACGGGTGCTACTGGCTCGCGCCGACCGCCGGCGCGAGGTTATGGCTCTCTACGCGGGCCAGACCAAAGAGCGGGATCTTTCCTGGCTTGACTACTCGTATCCTGCCGACCTTTCCGCGGATGGCAAGACCCTTCTTTTTGATGAAGAGGGAATCGGCGGCGGAGTGCAGTACGGAAATGCGCAAGAACTGACTTACGCAGTTTACATTCGCAACACCGATGGCACCCCCGCAATTCGCCTCGGCGAAGGTGGCGCCACCGCTCTCTCCCCCGACCAGAAATGGGCCATCGTGCAGACGCCAAGCTCACCCGAACAACTCCGGCTGTTGCCGACAGGCGCGGGCGAAACTCAGTCGCTTACGAACGATTCAATTAACCACCAGTGGGCACGATGGTTTCCCGACGGCAAGCGCTTTGTCTTCTCGGGGAACGAGCCGGGGAAAGGCGTGCGGCTCTATATGCAGGATGTTTCCGGAGGAAAATCGAAAACGATTTCCCCCGAAGGAGTCGACGCCCAGGCATTTGCGATTTCGCCGGACGGCCAATTGGTCGTGGGGATTGGCTCCGACCAAAAAGGCTACCTGTTTTCTTCGACGGGAGCTGACCCTCGAATCGTTAACGGGATGGAACCCGGAGATATTCCTATTAATTGGAGTCAGGACGCCCGCTCCATTTATCTTTACCGGACCGGCGAGGTGCCGGCCAAGGTTTATCGATTGGAACTAGCTACGGGAAAGAAAACCGTCTGGAAGCAAATTGCCCCGCTCGATCCCACCGGTGTCTCCACCATCGGACCTATCCTGATGACTCCGGACGGGAAGACATATGTGTATGGCTTTCATCGCACCCTCGGAGACCTCTACCTGGTAGAAGGCCTAAAATAGACTTTCATTCCACGGGAGTCCGCCGCATCCTTGATGAGGTCGGTGCGGCGCGCGGGGCTCGCCGACGCTGCTGGTTACAAGGAACAAGCAGATGAAAGAAAGTGATGAAAAGTAGCGCGGTCTCTCATCGAGAAAAGGAGTCCCGGTTCCTTCGGCCGTGTCTATGCGCGTCCGGCATGTGTTTGCTGGTTTTCCTGGCGCTCGGTTTTAGTGGCAGGGCGCAGACGTCTCCCACGGCCGGATCGGAAAGTCTCACACAGGATTACCTCGTCTACGTGGTTTGCGAATCCGCCGACAAAATTGTGCTGATTCGTTTTGGTCCGGGTGGCGCACGCATTGAGAACCAGACCCGCATCGGGCTCATGCCCATGGATATCAACGGCCCGCATGGAATCGCAGTGTCTCCTGACAAGCAGTATTTCTACGTCTCCCAGGGCCACGGCAGGCCGGAAGGGGCAGTCTGGAAGCTCCAGGCAGGCACCGATACAGTCATCAAGTACACTGGCCTGGGCCTCTTCCCCGCAACCACGGACATCACTCCCGACGGCAACTTCATCTACGTCGCCAACGCGAATTTCTATGGCGATATGGTTCCGTCATCCATTTCAGTGGTAGCGACGGACCAGATGATTGAGGTGAAACGCATTCCCACCTGCACCATGCCTCACGGGTCACGGCTCAATCACGCAGGCGCAAAACATTACTCGGTTTGCATGATGGACGACATGCTGGTTGAGATTGATACCAGAAAACTCGCCGTGGATCGCTATTTCATGCTGGGGCAGGGCAAAGAGATGGGAATGACTGGATCCCCGGCTACGCACTCGATGACTGATCATAAAGGTTCTTGCACTCCCACCTGGGCGCAGCCCTCGAACGACGGATCGGTGATTTATGTGGCGTGCAATCAATCGAACGAAATTGTTGCCGTCAAGACCGATACGTGGACGATGGAGCGCCGCTTTCCAGCCGGGACCGGTGTCTACAATTTGGCAATGACGAAGAGCGGGCGCTTGATTGCGACCAATAAGCGTGGACAATCGGTGTCCATCTTCGATCCCGAAACCGGGCGCGAACTGGCGAGAATTCCCACGAAAAGGAAGGTGGTCCACGGGGCGGTAGTTTCCCCGGATGACCGCTACGCTTTCATTTCGGTCGAAGGCGTGGGCTCTGAACCCGGCACCGTGGAAGTGATTGATCTTAGTAGTTCAAAAACCGTCGCTACCGTCGATGTGGGGCCACAAGCGGCAGGCATTGATTTCTGGAAAATGGAACCGAGCAAACAATAGTCGAAAAGTAACAGACTGCTTCAACGCTGGAGGGCGAATGTTCAAGCGCATTGCACTTGTGTTGGCAGTAGCAGTTATGATTTTTTCAGCGCGAGCCAGGCTGTGGTCGCAGGATGCGGCTCCCACGAAAGATGCGGCCTCCACGAAACAGGAAGAAGCTCCTACTACTTCGGTAGCTCCCGCAAGCGTGGAGATCAGCCCCGCCACCATCGACGCTCACGTCGGCGAAAAAATCAAGTTTAGCGCGGTTGCTAAAGACGCCGCAGGCAATCCAATCGACGAAAAACCTTCGACCTGGTTTGCCGCTCCATTCGACCTGGCGGGCGCGGATGAGTCTGGCGAAGTGACTTTCCACGCTCCGGGAGTGGTGACGGTTGGTGCGGTGATCGCCGGGAAATCCGGCTATGCCACCGTCAACGTGGGGAACCCGAAAATCGCAACCCTTGAAATTGAGCCGCTGGCGTACCCGATCGTCGCCGGCAGCTCGGAAAAGCTTTCGGTCACCGCTCGTATAGCCGACGGCAAGCCCCGAACCGATGCGGCAATCAAGTGGACTTCGGAAAAACCTGGGACTGCCACAGTTGACGCAGCCGGCTTGGTGACCGGAGTTTCACCGGGAAGCGTCACGATCAAGGCAACGTCGGACGCGGTGAGCAGTAAAGTTACGCTTCAGGTGGTGCGCGATGCAGTGCGCAAGTTGGCGGTGAAGCCAGCTTCGGCGGAAGCGCGCACGGGCGATGTGGTGCACTTCAGCGCGTCCACGCTCGATGCCAGCGGAGCCAACTTGAAAGATCCGGGCATACGCTGGTCTTTGAGCAGCAGCGGCAGCGGCGCCGCCGTTTACCCCGACGGAGCATTTGTAGCGGAGAAGGCTGGCACCTACGTAGTGATTGCCAGCAGCGGCCAGCACAGCGCCGCCGCGTCGGTCGTCGTCCACCCGCGTAATGTTGAGCGCGAAATGGAGGTCGTGTCCCACATCCCCATGCCGGACCTGCAGATGTCGGAAGAGTGGATCATCGGACACCACGCTTACCTCTCCACCGTTGCCGATAAACTTTTCGTTTACGATATTGCCGATCCGGCGAACCCCAAGCTGCTCGACTCTCTGAAAGTAGACGCTCGCCTCATCAACGACATCAGCACCACGCCGGACGAAAAAATTGGAGTATTCACCCGGGAGGGAGCTTCCAACCGCAAGAATGGAATCGTATTTCTCGACACCTCCGACCCTGCACATCTAAAGGTTCTTTCCGAATATACGGCCACGGTCACCGGCGGTGTGCACAGCGCCTACATTGATGGGCACTATGTTTACATCACCGACGATGCTACGGGATCGCTGCGCGTCATTGATTTTCAGGACGCGAAACATCCCAGGGAAGTCGCGCGCTGGCAAACCGAGAATCCCACGGTCGTCAGCATAAACACAGAACACGGATCGATGACCAGCGGACGTTACCTGCACGATCTGCAGGTGAAGGACGGGCTCGCTTATCTAGCGTACTGGCGGGATGGATTGATCATCCTCGATGTGGGCAACGGCATGAGCGGCGGCAGCCCGGAGAATCCCAAACTGGTCAGCCAATACCACTTCAACCATTACGAGCTTTATGGGGATGGCTGGCTGGCGGGCACGCATAGCGTCTTCCGCTACAAGAATTATCTGTTTGTCGGCGATGAGGTCTTTCCCGCCATCTTCGAAATCGAGAACAAAGACCGCATCCCGGTTCGCGCCATCTGCCACGTGATGGATGTTTCTGATATTAAACATCCGCGGGAAGTCGCGCAGTACGAAGTGCCGGAAGGCGGCTCGCACAATTTCTGGGCCGCCAATGACATGCTCTATGAGGGCTACTACAGCGGGGGCGCCCGCATCCTCGATATTTCCGGCGAACTGCGCGGCGATCTCTACCGCCAGGGCCGTGAAATTGCCCGCTTCTGGACCGGAGACGCGAAGGGTTTCCGCCCGAACCTGCCGTTTACCTGGGGAGGACAACCGTGCTCCGTGACGTGTGACAGCGATCTGCTAAACAGCCTGATTTACTTCAACGATATCCACTCGGGCCTATGGATCACGAAACTCGGCAAGCCCAAGTTTGAAGGCTCGGCCAGCTCTCCGGCTGTTCGCACGAGCGAACGAACCGTGCATTAACGCGGAAGCAGGAAAACAACGCACTGTGCAGGGAACAGGACGCTGAGAACTGCTTCTAGCTCCCTGGATGGGCCAAGGCTTTTACGGCAAGATCGGAACGGTCGCGCAGTTTTTGCAGGGTTTCGTGGATGGCTTTTGCCGATGCGCCAGCATCGCTATTTTCCGCCATTTTGGCAACGCCTGCGGCGTCCTCTGCGGCAGTGCTGGCGATGTCGAGCAAGACTACCAAAGCGTCAGCGTGGAGTTTCCACAGCGAGGACATGCTCTGGCTGCGTTTGA
>PMSQ01000138.1 GCA_003168355.1 Acidobacteriaceae bacterium
GACATGCTCTGGCTGCGTTTGAGCTCTTCGAGTTCGGTATTTACCCGGGCCACGCAGGAAACCAGGCGAATCAGGGTGCGAGCGACATCGGCGCGCAGGCCCTTTTCTTCGAGGAAGGCGGCATTGTAGGCTTCGGTTTCGGGCGCGGTCAGTGTCAGATTGAAAAAGCGCATGGGAACAATCTGACGGTACTTGGGATCGGCCACGCGGACGAAAACCCGGATCGATTCCTCGACGCGACGGAGTTTGCCTTCCTCGACCGAAAGTTGCTGGGCCGTGATGGCCGGGGGCTGGAAAGCCTGAGGCGGAACCGGTGCTTTTGCACTTGCAACTCGCGCCGACTTGGCGGCAGTGGCGGCGCCTCCGGAGGACGGTATGGCGCTACCGACGGAAGGCGCGAGCAACGACTTGCGGATCGGCGGGCGCCGGTCGAGTTCCTTTTTCAAGCGGGAGACGCGTCGAAATTTCTCGAGCGCGCTGCCATAGTCGGCTTGGAGCATCTCTTTCTGCTCGATCGCGGCCACGTGCTCGACCGTGACCTCTACGCCGTCCACCGTGCTTAGGATGCTTCCTCCCATTTCATCGAGGGCCTGGGCGAATTGTTTGATCTCTCCCAGGGCCTTGGCGAAGAGTTGGTCAAAACGCGCGCCGAACGCGGCATTATGAGCTGCGACCGTGGCCAGGACGCCGGGATGATAGAAAGAGGAATCCAGCCAGCGCTTTAACTCACGCACTCGCGAAACAATGCCGGAGTCCATGAGCGCGTTGAAATCGCGATAGCGGGCAATCTCTTCGCGCAATGGGTCGAAGTTCCTGAGCAATTGTACGTGTTGTTCGGGAAGCGAGGGCACATCGGTATCGGCAAGAATTTCGATCAGGGCGATTTCGAAAGGAGAAAGCGGCAACGCTCCGTCCAATCCGTAGCCTTGCTGCTGCCACTGGCCGGGGACGCGAGGATGGCGGTAAAGAAAAGTTGAAATCAGATCAGTTTTGTCGCGGTTGATCTCACTGGGCTCGCGGCGGCGCACGAAATAGCGGAGAAGGGCCTCGGCGACTTCCGAATCCGTGTCCGGAGTGAGTTCTTGCCGCAACATTGCGGGTGTGATGGCCATGTCCAGCACATGCAGCCAGCGATACATGCGGGAGAGAGTTTCCGGGAGGTCCCGGTCGGCATGGCGAAGGGCAAGCTCATCGAGCCCGCTCGGAATCGGAACCTCGCCGCCGAGCAAGTCCCGTAGCAGCTTCTGGTAAAAGCCCTGGACTGTCGCCAGGATCGCTAATTCAAACTTCAGGTCCTCGGCCAAGAAACGCTCCGCAAGCGAGACTCTTCCCGTGGGTTGAGGGAATTCTTTACTCGTGTTCAAGTAAAGACGAAAGTCACCTGTGCCGCAAGTTACTAGCGGAGCGACACTAATACGCGTCGGGCTGCTGTTTTCCCAGAAGTGCATGACCTTCCGCGCACTTTCGAGGACTGGAACATCCGCTCAGAAGACCACGGTTTTATTGCCGTACAGGAGCACACGATTTTCGACGTGCCAGCGAACGGCGCGGGAGAGCACGACCTTCTCTAGGTCACGGCCTTTGCGGATGAGATCTTCGACGGTGTCGCGGTGCGAGACGCGGACCACGTCCTGTTCGATGATGGGACCGTCGTCGAGGACTTCGGTGACGTAGTGGCTGGTTGCTCCGATCAGCTTTACGCCGCGCTCGAAGGCTTGATGGTATGGGCGAGCGCCGATAAAAGCGGGCAGAAACGAATGGTGAATGTTGATGATGCGCTGCGGGTAGCGGCTGACGAAATCGTTGGAGAGAATCTGCATGTAGCGGGCGAGGACCAGAAAATCGGCTTTGTGGGTTTCGACCAGTGAATGGATTTGTTGCTCGGCTTGGCGCTTGTTGTCTTTTGTGATCGAGATGACGGTGTAAGGGATTTTGTAGAAGTCGGCGACGGGTTGGTTGTCAGGGTGGTTGGAGATGATCAGCGGGAGGTCGCAGGCTAGTTCGCCGCTTTGGTGACGGTAGAGAAGATCGACGAGGCAGTGGTCGTACTTCGAAACCAGAATAATCATGCGCTGGCGATGTGAGGACTGTGCCAGACGCCAGTTCATGCGGAACTTTTCAGCGATGGGTGAGAAATGTTTAGCGAAATCGGCCAGGTCTTTATCGGCGAGATCAATGTCGAAGTCTTTGGGATCGAACTCGACGCGCATCAGGAAAAGTCCGGATTCTTCGTCGGCGTGTTCGTCGGCGTGCAGGATGTTGCCGTTGTGGCGGTAGACGAAGTCGGCGATGGTGGCGACTTCACCTTTGGCGTCCGGGCAACTGACAAGCAGGATGGCGGAGTTCTTCATAGTCTGGAAGGCCGCGCGGTCAGCGGCCTTTCTTGCGTTCGTTCTCTGCGATCCGCGCCTGCACCAGCTTTTTCAGGAGTGTGACCGGTATTGGTTTGTCCGGCGCGAAGCGGATGGTGCCTTTCGATGTTTGGAAGCTCTTGAGTTCGTTCTTGAACTCTATGGTCGGCCCCGCGCCTGGGAACAGGCTGCAATGGTCCGAAAATGCGGCGAAACTCGCGAGCATTCCTTTGTATTTGAACGTCGGGATACCGTAGCTGATGCTCTCGGTCGCCTCGGGTGGCGCAACTGACCGAATGACCGCGCGAACTTTCTTCAAGGTGGTGCGTGCAGGTTCGGGGACGCGTTTCAGGTATCCGTCCACGGTTTTAGGAAGCGCTGTTGTCTTGCTCGTCTTCGTTTTTTTCACACGACTGACCTGGTTACTTCTTCAGTTGTCTTAAGATTTCCCGCGCTGCGTTGGCTCCCGAGCCTCCGGTTAAGCCTGCGCCGGGATGCGTACCGCTGCCGCAAAGATATAGGTTTTCAATCGGGGTGCGGTAGCGCGCCCAGTCCAGCAGTGGACGCATGGTGAAGAACTGGTCGAGCGCGAGGTCGCCATGGAAGATTTGTCCCCCGGTTAATCCGTAAACATCTTCCAGATCTTGCGGGGTAATGATCTGGTGGGTCAGGATCATCTCGGGCAGATTGGGCGCGTATTGCGCGAGCGTCTGCACGACGGTTTGGCCGAGCGCCTTGCGCTGGTGTTCCCAACCGCCCTTCAACTTGTAGGGCGCGTATTGCATGTAGATCGACATGACGTGCTTACCATCCGGGGCAAGCGTGGGATCGGTGAGTGATGGAATAGTAGCTTCGAGATAGGGTTGGCGAGAGAAGTTGCCGTATTTGGATTCGTCGAAGGCGCGTTCGAGATAATCGATCTCGGGGCCGATGTGAAGGCGGCCTTTGAGCGCGGCGCCGTCGCCATTCTTCAAAGCAGTAAAAGTTGGCAGGGCGGAGAGCGCCAGGTTGACCTTTGCGACCGTGCCGTTGCCGCGGTAGTGCTGCAGCTTCTGCACGAAGTCGGGAGAAAGATGCGTGGGATCAGTGAGCTTGAGCAGTGTGCGCTTGGGGTCGGCACTGGAGATGACGGCCTTGGCGTTGATTTCTTCGCCGGTGGAGAGCAGCACGCCGGTAGCAACGCCGTCTTTGACGCGAATCTCGATGACCTCGGCTGTGGTGCGAATCTCGACGCCCACAGCCTTCGCGGCCGAGGCCATGGCTTGCGTGAGCGAGCCCATTCCGCCTGCAGCGAGGAAGGCCGAGCCAGCAGGATGAGAATCGCCAGCGGCGCGGATTAGCAATTGCAGGCTGCTGCCAGCCGACCACGGACCAAGAAACGTTCCGAAGATTCCGCGAGCCGCGATGACTGCGCGCAATAATTCGGTTTCGAAATATTCCGCTACAAGATCGGCCACGGCCATCGGTCCCCAGCGCAGGACGCGATACAAATCTCGCTTGCCGAGGTTGCGGAGGGCGCGGCCGGTTTTGAGCATGCTCCAAAGATCGCCGGTGCTGGGGTGATCGATATCGGGCGGGGTGGTAGCTAAGGCTTCCGCGATTACTTTGCTGATTTTTCCTAGAGATTTCTCGAACTCCGGATACTTCGCCGCATCTTTTGGTGAGAAGGCAGCAATCGACTGGGCTGACTTGTCGGCATCCAGGTACAGCGAGAGGGCACGGCCGTCGGGCGAGAGAGCGGTGACGCAGGTCTCTGGCGTGATGAACCTCAAGCCATGCTTTTCCAGTTGCATGTCGCGGACAATGTCGGGACGAATGGGGCCAGCGGTGTGGGCCAGAGTGGAGCAATGGAAGCCGGGATGAAATTCGTCGGTGATGGCAGCGCCGCCGACTTGCTCCCGACGCTCGAGGACGAGAGGCTTGAATCCCGCCTTCGCGAGGTAGAACGCGGTGACCAGCCCGTTGTGGCCGCCGCCGATGACGACGATGTCGCGCCGATCGGATTTGGTTTTGGGCATGGTTAGGCCGCTCCCTTAATGTCTTTCAGGATTTCCAGAGCAGCGAGGCGTCCGGGGGCGCCCATAATTCCGCCGCCGGGATGGGTGGCCGAGCCGCACATGTAGAGATTCTGGATGGGCGTGCGGAAGCGCGCATAACCCGGCGCTGGGCGCAGGAAGAAAAGTTGCTCCAGGGAAAGTTCGCCCTGGAAGATGTTGCCTTCGCTCAATCCCCACTCGCGTTCGAGATCAAGTGGAGTGATGACTTGCTTGTGGAGAATGATGTCTTTGATATTGGGCGCGTATTCGGCGATGGTGTTAACGACCGTATCACCGAAGGCTTCTTTCTGGTCGTCCCAGTTCGAACCGGGGCGCAGTTTGTAGGGCGCGTACTGCACGAAGCAGGAGAGTACGTGCTTGCCCGGCGGCGCAACCGAGGGATCGGTGAGCGACGGGATGACCATGTCAATGTAAGGCTTTCGCGAGAAGTTGCCGTACTTGGCGTCGTCGTAGGCGCGCTCCATGTATTCGACTGAAGGAGAAATCGAGATGGCGCCGCGCAGGTGAGCGCCTGGTCCGGGAATGGCTTTGAAGTTCGGAAGCGCGTCGAGCGCCATGTTTACTTTTCCCGACGATCCGCGGTACTTGAAGCGGTTGATGTCTTCGAGAAAGTCGGCAGGGAGGTGCTCGGCTTCGATAAATTTATTGAACGTGAGTCTGGGATCCACGCTGGAAGAAATTGTCTCGGCATAAATTTCGTCGCCGCTGGTGAGGACAACGCCTTTGGCTTTGCCGTTCTTGACGATGATTTTCGCGATGGCAGCCTGCGTGCGAATCTCAACGCCGGCTTCGCGAGCGGCGTCGGCAATGGCATTTGAAATTGCGCCGGTGCCGCCGCGGGCGAATCCCCAGGCGCGGAACGCGCCGTCGATTTCTCCCATGTAGTGATGCAACAGAACGTAGGCGGTGCCGGGAGAGCGCACACCTAAGAATGTGCCGATGATGCCCGAGGCCGACATGGTGGCTTTGAGGACGTCGGTCTCGAACCACTGAT
>PMSQ01000117.1 GCA_003168355.1 Acidobacteriaceae bacterium
TCAAATTTTTCCTTCGCCATTTCTCTGTCTCCTCGGCTTCTCGTTACGCCGGAACCAAATCATCGCCGTCGGCTTCGTAATACGCGCCAACGAATTCCTGTTTCTCCACCAGTTCCTCGGCAATCTGTCGGTCTAACTGATTGAAATCCTCCGAAAACCGTTCGCGAAAGATTTCAAAACCGCGATGCCCGCTCCAGAAATCCCGAACCCGGTACCGCCCATCGCTAACCGACTCGGACTTCACTTCCGTGGCGATGTAACCTTTACCTTGCCGTAAAAACCTTGACCAGATTCCATCCGGCCCAAAAACAGTTCCGAACTCAACCAGCTTACCTTCTCGAACCCAGAACCTGCGGTCGACGACGAACCGCCGCGCTGGCAGTCATTTCGTCGTCCCCTGCACCTTGGCGATGATTTCCTCCGCCACCGAACGCGGAGCCTCCTCATAGCGCGCGAAGTGCATCGAGTACTCGGCGCGGCCCTGCGTTGACGAACGCATGTGAGTCGCATAACCAAACATCTCCGCCAGCGGAACGATCGCCTTGATCACTTGCGATCCGGCGCGGTGCTCCATGCCCTCGATGCGTCCGCGGCGCGAACTCAGGTCGCCCATGATCACGCCGGCGTAATCCTCCGGAGTAACCACTTCCACCGCCATCACCGGCTCCAGCAGCACCGGCGAAGCCTTGCGCGCAGCTTCCTTAAAAGCCATCGAACCGGCAATCTTGAACGCCATTTCGTTCGAGTCCACGTCGTGATAGCTGCCGTCGTATAGCGTAGCCTTCACATCGACCATGGGATAGCCCGCCAGAATGCCGCCTTCGAGCGCTTCCTGAATTCCCTGGTCGATCGGCTTGATGAATTCCTTCGGCACCGAGCCACCCACAATATCGTTGACGAATTCGTAGCCTGTACCTGCCGGCTGCGGATCCAGACGGATCTTGGCGTGCCCGTACTGTCCTCGTCCGCCGGTCTGGCGAATGTATTNNTGATGGTCTGTCCGCTGTCGGGGTCGGTGTGAACTTTGAAGGTGGGGTCTTCCTGTGCCAGACGGCCGAGCGCCATCCCCATTTTTTCCTGATCGGCCTTGGTCTTGGGCTCGACCGCAACCGAAATTACGGGAACCGCAAACGTAATATTCTCGAGAGCGATGGGATGATCTTCGTTGCAGATCGTATCGCCCGTGCTCACGCCCTTGAGTCCAACCGCGGCGCAAATGTCGCCCGCCAGAATTTCGCTGATTTCTTCCCGCTTGTTGGCGTGCATCTTGAGCAGTCGTCCGATGCGCTCAGTCCTGCGACGGCCCGTGTTCAGCACGGAGTCACCGGTTTTAAGCTGGCCGGAATAAACACGAATAAACGTCAACTGGCCGACAAACGGATCGGCCATGATCTTGAATGCCAGCGCCGAAAACGGCTCTTTGTCGTCAGCTTTGCGAAAAATCTGCTCCCCGCTGTCGGGATCGGTCCCATGCGTCTCCGGCACATCGAGCGGCGACGGCAGATAGTCCACCACCGCATCCAGCAGCGGCTGCACGCCCTTATTCTTGAACGCCGTACCCACCACCACCGGAAAAACCTTCAACGCAATCGTCGACTTGCGCAGCGACGCGCGCAGCGCGTCGGCGCTAATTTCTTCGCCTTCCAGAAACTTGTGCAGGATTTCGTCGTCGTTCTCGGCAATACTCTCAACCAGCTGAGCATGAAACGCTTCCGCTTTCTTCTTCAGCTCGGCGGGAATTTCTTCGGTCAGATACTCGGCGCCCATGGTATCGTCCTGCCACACGATCGCCTTCATATTGATCAGATCAATGACGCCCTTAAACTTATCTTCCTGGCCGATGGGAATCTGAATCGCAACGGGCTTCGCGCTCAACCGCTTACGGATGGTATCGATGGCATGCTCGAAATCCGCACCCATCTTGTCGATCTTATTGATGAAGCAAATGCGCGGCACGCCGTACTTGTCGGCCTGGCGCCAAACTTTTTCCGATTGCGGCTGCACTCCGTGCACCGCGTCGAACACCGCCACAGCGCCGTCGAGCACGCGCAGCGAGCGCTCCACTTCCGCCGTGAAATCCACATGGCCGGGGGTATCGATAATGTTGATCCGAATATCGCGCCAGGTGCAGGNNGCTCCTGCTCCTGCTCCATCCAATCCATTGTGGCCGTGCCTTCGTGCACCTCTCCGATGCGGTGCGTCTTTCCCGTATAAAACAGGATGCGCTCCGTCGTAGTGGTCTTTCCGGCATCGATGTGGGCCATGATGCCGATGTTCCTGCAGCGTTCTAATGGGACTGTTCTGGGCACGACAATTAGCTCTTTCTGGGCTCCGAAAATCAGCTCTCAGCTCTCAGCCGTCAGCAAACGACTTGTCATCCTGAGCGGCGTTCTTTGGCGCGAAGGACCTAAATGCACTCCTTACCACCGGTAATGCGCAAACGCCTTATTGGCTTCGGCCATACGGTGTACATCTTCCTTCTTCTTGATGGCTGCACCTTTTCCATTAGCCGCGTCCAGCAATTCGTTGCTCAACTTGTCGACCATCCCGCGCTCCGCGCGCCCGCGCGCGTAAGTCAGCAGCCAGCGGATCGCAAGCGACGTCCGCCGGTCGGCATTCACTTCCACCGGCACCTGATAGTTCGCGCCGCCCACGCGCCGGGTCTTCACCTCAAGCAGCGGCTTCGCGTTCTCGACGGCCTTGGTGAACAGCTTCAGCGCTTCGTCGCCGCCCTTTTCCTGCACTTTGGTCAGAGCCTCGTAAAAAATGCCCTCGGCAGTGCTGCGCTTGCCCTGCCACATCATCGAGTTGATGAACTTCGTCACCAGATTCGAGCCATAAACGGCATCGGCTGGCACGGTCCGCTTTGCTGTATGTCCTTTACGAGGCATTTAAGCTTTTAGCTCCTAGCTCTTAGCTTCTAGCCTGAGCTTCAGGGGCTTGCAGTTCGTGCTCGCCCAGAATCTCGGCCAACGGCTAACGACCATCGACTAACGACGCCCTTAACCCTTCTTCGCGCGCTTGGCGCCGTATTTCGAACGTCCCTGCTGGCGGCCGGCCACGCCTACCGCATCCAGCGTGCCGCGAATCACGTGATAGCGCACACCCGGAAGATCCTTCACGCGGCCCCCGCGGATCAGCACAATCGAGTNNGCTCCTGCAGGTTGTGGCCGACACCGGGAATATAGGTGGTGACCTCAATCCCGTTGGTCAACCGCACGCGTGCCACTTTCCGCAGTGCGGAGTTCGGCTTCTTGGGCGTCTGCGTGTACACGCGGGTGCAAACTCCACGCTTCTGCGGACATCCCTGCAGCGCCGGACTCGCCGTCTTATACCGTGGCCGCTTCCGGCCATCCCGCACTAACTGATTAAAAGTAGGCACTCGTTTGCCGCTCCTTCTCGCTTACTGAACGTCGCACACTGCAATCTGCCTTCGCAGCCACGCAGCACACAGCCCTATCCGCTTTCCCGGTCGTTACTGCACGATCCGGGCTGGCAGGCCCAACTGGGCTGCCATGCTTCTCGCCGCGCAACAAGTCACGGAGAGAGATTCTGGGTTCCCGATCTAGATTTACGCCGTCGACGGTGGCACCCGGCCAAAACTCCGGGGGTACTCCGTATCGCCAGCTCTGTCCCGCATATCCTTTCGCAGACCGCCGATGCGCCTGACTCAGGCGCGCCAGAAGCCCGAGGGCGAAAGGCAGCGCAGGAACATTTCAGCGAGGAATGTTTTCGGTTCTAAAACACTGAATCCGAAAACGTATTTCTCAAAAAGCTCAACCTGCAAGCTCCCACACCGCTGCGGGAAACTCACGGCATACAGCAAGCTTGGATTAACTCGCGGAACCAAACTACTATAGCAACTGAGACGAAACATCGTCAACCCATGTTTTTGCATCCCACTGGCTGCCGGTAACAACATGGTTATATCGGCTCGTCCTATCGACCGGCAATGGAGAGGTTTGTGCTGTCGGCTTGCTGAATCCGGCGGCAGCCTCTAAACTACAAGTTTTCCGTTCCAATTCCTGGTGAGGGCTCGCCTGCGCTTTACATCGCGCGTCGAGGAGAGGGTGCATGGGAAGGTTGCGTTGCAATCAGTGGTCGTCGGTCATCGTCACAATCTCGTTATTTTTGTTTTTGCCAGCTTGCGGAGGCCACAAGCCTCCCGGCGTCTCGCCCTTCCCCGCAAAGATAATTCTGAGCCCCGGCATCAGCACCTCTCTGCAAATGGGGGCCACTCTGCAGTTCACCGCCAGCGCGGTGAACGCCTCGAACACAAGCATTTCGACAACCTTCACCTATGCTTTAACCTCCGTCAGCTCTCCCGGAATTCTTGACGTCTCGCCCGCCGGGTTCGCCTGCGCCGGCAATTGGAATGCCCCTTATTACAGTGTCTGCACCCCTGGGGCCTCCGGTGTAGTTCAGGTCACCGCTTCGGCGTTCGGTTCCACCAGCCCTCCCACCTACGTCTTCGTGCATCCGCCCGTGGCCAGCATTCAGATCAGCGTGGTCCCGCCCGTGAATGCTCCGCCGCCGGCCTGCCCCACGCAGACCGCTCTTCCCGCCGCTTGTCACAAGACTTTCACACCCACCAATAACTGTCTTTCGCAGAATCAGATCCAAACCTTGCAAGCCACAGCTTTTGACAGCTATGGCAACGACATCACGACATTAGTCGGGCCGTTTACCTGGTCAGAGGTCAGCACCACCGTGGCCACCGTCACTCCGATTGTGACCAACAACACCCTCAACGTACCCACCAACCAGGCGACCGCATCGCCCAACACCCCGGGGCAGACGCAGGTTATCGCCGCCGCCGCAGGCGTCACCGGCCAACCTTACTATTTCGAAACCTGCCCCGTGCAGTGCATCAACCTGAACGTTAGCGCCAGCGGAGAATTCACCGGCCAGACAAGTTTTGTTGCCAGTGCGAAAGGTGGAACAGAAACGATCACTGCCACCGCCGTCGACGTCCAGGGCTGCATCGTGCCCAACCCTCCTTTGACCTGGACTTCCTCCCAGCCGGCCGCGATTGCCGCTGGAAGCAGCGCATCAGGATGCGCCGCTGGCACGACCTGCTCCCTTACCCTGAAACAACCCGGAGCCGCTGTCATCACCGCCTCCTGCACGCCGCCAACCTGCAACGTCGGCTTCCCGCTGAATCCCTCGGGACTTCCCGCGCCCTACATCCCCCAGCCCGTCTACCCTGTCACCGCGATTTCCGGATTAGTCACTGGCGCCACCTCCGCCACCACCGTTCTGGCAACCAGCCAGGATTGCTCCAGCAACACCCTCTGCACCGTCGCGCTTTATGACATTTCCACTTCAAAAAATCTCGCCGCCAGCCCCAACTCCGTGCCTACTCAGCCCAATTCGCTGATGTTCGATCCGGCAGGAGACAAAGCCTACCTGGGCAGCCAGTACGGCGCCCTCCTCATTACCACTTCCAACCTCGGATCCTCCACCGCGAGCCCCTTCACAGGCCTGCCCGCTCCTGCTACCCCGCTGGGTCTCGTAACCGGCAAGATTCTGGCCGTCTCTCCCACCGGCAGCCAGGCCATTTTCTCCGACACCGTCTCCACCCCCAATCAGGTATACGTGGTCAGTACCGTTTCCGGAGCGTCATCCATATCTCTAAACATCAACAGCGCGATCGCTGCGGCTTTTTCGCCCGACGGGCTGGAAGCCTTCATCCTCGGCGATGGCGGCAACACGTTATACATCACCTCGGCCCTGGTGGCCCTTCAAACCATTCCCTTGTCTCCGCCCGCCAACGCCGTGGCATTCTCTTCCAGCGGCTCGTTTGCCCTGCTATCCGGAGGAGCTTCTCCCTCCGATCTCGCCATCTACAACACCTGCGACAATTCCGCGGTCACCTTACCCTTCACCGGCCCCGGACTCCCCGCCGCGCCCACATTCCTGAAAATGGTACCCCCGGGCAACGTGTCCATGGGCAACGCAACCATCCCATTAACTCTGGAAACGGCGGGCCTCGACTTTTTCTTCGGCATCGACAACACCGGCATCGACATCATCGCCACCAATACCTCCCAGGGACCGTCCAACGCACCGTTTAGCACGCTTTGTCCGCAGCCCATCGCCATCGCCCACACCCCACAGAACATACCCTTTGAACCAGTCCACATCGATATCGGGCAGGGCACTTTCCACCCCATCAACTTCTTCCTCTCGCCCGATTCCACTCAGGTTTACATCGTTACCACCGACTTCGGTGTCCTGGTTTACAGCTTCAACACCCAATCGGTGACCGCCGCAATTCCACTCAACGGAGGGGCCGCGCCTGTCGCCGCCGACATGACCGTCGATGGCACTTTGCTGTACGTGGCCGGTACCGACAACCTGCTGCACGAACTGAACACCTCTCTAGCCCAGGACGTGATGGAAATCCCCTTTTCCGAGCTTCCCAACTCCTCCAATAACTTTTGCTATTCCTCATTCACCTGCGCGCTGAATCTAGTGGCCCTGCAGCCGTAGAGATTGGCAATTGGACAATTGAAAACCAAAATGCGGGATTGAATAATCGCGCAAGTTGGCGATTGAAAACTCAAAAAATCTCCCCAGTATTGTTAATTGGAAAATCTGGTGGGTGGGGCAATTGACGAGCTAGGCGCGCCGGGCTTAAATCACCCGATCGCCCGATGGCAAAATCACCCGATGCTCTTAAGCCGTCTTGCCCAGCTCTTTCGCCACGCTGTCGAGCACGCCATTGACGAATTGCACCGATTCCAGGCTGGAAAATTTTCGCGCGATCTCCAGCGATTCATTGATCACCACCGCGCGCGGCGTATCCGGATAGGCCAGAAATTCCGCCACCCCCGCCCGCAACAGATTGCGATCCACCGCGGCCATGCGCTCCATCCGCCAATGTTCGGCGTGGCGCTCGATCAGCTTATCAATCTCCGTCCCGCGGTCGGTCGCTACCCGGAACAGATCTTCCGCAAACCCGCGCACCTCGGCGCTGGTCCCGCCATGTTCCGCCCAAAACGTGCGCTGCACATGGTCCACCGTCTGCTTGCCCATGTCCGCCTGAAACAGCATCTGCAGCACCAGTTCGCGAGATTTTCGGCGCGTACCCATAGGACAGTTGCCAGCAGCCAGTTGCTAGTTGTCAGTTTACTGTAGAGAAGGGACTATTTGCGTTTCGCCTTCGCGCTTGGAACTTTCTTTATAGGTTTGTCATTCCGACCGGAGGGAGGAATCTGCTTCTTGCCGGCAGCTGAAGACTCACCGCTGGGAACCCGCTTCCTGGCGCCTGACGCCGGGCGCCGGATGCCGGCGGTCAGCGACGCCATCTCCACCGCCGCCAGCGCCGCTTCAAATCCCTTATTACCCATCTTCAACCCGGCGCGGTCGATCGCTTGCTCCAAAGTCTCGCAGGTAAGCACCCCAAAGGAATGCGGCACGCCCGTCTCCTGCGCCGACTGCCCTATCCCGCGCGTAACTTCGTTCACAATCACGTCATAGTGCGCCGTATCGCCGCGCAGCAAACACCCGAGACAAATGATCGCATCGTACTTCCCAGTCTCCGCCAACTTCCGCGCCGCCAACGGAATCTCAAACGCCCCGGGCACGCGCGCCAGCGCAATGTCTTTTTTCTTCGCACCGGAGCGCACGAGTCCGTCAATCGCGCTGAGCAGGAGCCGCTCGGTGATGAAAGCATTGAACCGGGAAACAACCAGGGCAAAGCGCTTGCCCAAAGCGCTCAGTTTCCCTTCGAACGCATCGGTTTCCGTCGCAGGAAGAGACTCGACAACGAAATCCTTATCGTCTTTCTTCTCCGTGACTCCGTGCCTTCGTGGTGGGTTCACTTTTTGATTGTTGATCCGTGTTATCCGTGAAAATCCGCGGCAAGAAATCTACTTCCCCTTGAACGCCGCCGCCCGCTTCTCCAAGAACGCCGAAGTCCCTTCCTTCTTATCCTCGGTCGCGCACGACACCGCAAACAGCACCGCCTCCAAATACAATCCCTCGCTCAAAGTCATCTCCATGCCCTTGTTCACGGCCTCCATCGCATACTGCACCGCCAGCGGCGCATTGGCGATGATCTTCGCCGCAATCGCTTCCGCCCGCGGAATCAACTCAGCCGCAACCGTAACTTCATTCACCAGCCCGATGCGATGCGCCTCCTGCGCCGTAATCATCTCCCCCGCCAGCACCATCTGCATCGCGATGCCTTTGCCCACCAGTCGCGGCAACCGCTGCGATCCGCCATAGCCCGGAATAATCCCCAACTTCACCTCCGGCTGCCCCAGCTTGGCATTCTCACTCGCGAGGCGCATGGTGCAAGCCAGCGCAATCTCGCAACCGCCGCCCAGCGCAAATCCGTTGATACACGCAATCACCGGCTTGCCCAGGTTTTCGATCAAATTAAGCACACTCTGTCCGCGATGCGTGTACTCCTTGCCGGAAACCGCATCGTGCTTGGCCAGTTCGCCAATATCCGCGCCGGCAATGAACGCCTTCTCGCCCGCACCGGTAAAAATAACGACGCGAACCGCCGCATCATTCTTAATGTCATGAAACGCCGCCCGCAACTCTTCCATAGTGGCCATGTTCAGTGCATTCAACACCTTCGGCCGGTTGACGGTGACGTAAGCGATCGAGTTTTTCTTTTCCAGAAGAATGTTTTCGAAGTGCATAAATTCAAACCCGCTACAAATTACACGATGCCGTTCCTAACAACATTGTCGTCAAAACAACATTGTCGTCAAAGCAGCTTTGTCATTCTGAGCGGAGCGAAGAACCTATGCAATTTCTGGCAGCGCCGGAAATGCATGCTTCGTCGCAGCTTTTCCTGGAATTCTTCTCTGTTACTCTGCCTCTGCAGTGGGAATTCTAGATCCGCGTTTGATCCGTGCAGATCCGTGGCAAAGAATCACTTTCCCCGCCCCACCGCCTCCACTTCATCCTTGCCCAAATCGCAACTGATGCAGCGCTGCGTCCACAGCCGGTGGCCAAATACCTTCCCGCATCGCGGACATTTCCAGTCCGTAAGCCACCACCCCGCCGCCAGGTATACCCCGATCCAGCCCAGCAAAATCGCTAAATCAGCAGCCTCCCCCAGCTTCAGCTTTCCAATCAAAGCGCCGACCAGCACAAAACTGACAAACAGCACCACGACAAGATTTCGCCGCAACACATAACTACGCCAGGATCGCCGATACATCGCGATAACCTCCGGTCCGCCTTCACCCGGCGGCTGATCGGTTTTTCTGCGTTTCTCCATATCTATGAAATCTCTTGAATGAATGGCGTCATCCCGAGCATAGCCGTTCTTCAGGCGAAGCGAGGGATCTCCTGCACGCCGCGGCGCAGGTTGCAAAAATAAAACTCCAGCACGTCGATCTTACAGTTTATTCGCCTTCGGATTATTCGGGTCCGAATAATCGTAAAACCCTTTGCCCGTCTTCCGCCCACACCACCCCGCCATCACCAGCCGCTTCAGCAGTGGAGGCGACGCAAACCGACGCTCCTTGAACTCGTCATACATCACGTGCGTAATGTAGTAAGTCGTGTCGAGGCCGACGAAATCGAGCAGCGTAAACGGCCCCATGGGATACCCGCAGCCCAGCTTCATGGCGTTATCGATGTCTTCAATCGACCCCACGCCTTCTTCATACGCGCGAATCGCATCGAGCAAATACGGCACCAGCAGCCGGTTTACGATGAATCCCGTCTTGTCCGACGTGCGCACCGGAACTTTGCCCAGTTTTTTCCCGAACTCGTAAGCCGTCTCGTAAACATCGTCAGCCGTGGCAATCGTCCGCACGACTTCCACTAACTTCATCAGCGGCACCGGATTAAAAAAGTGCAGCCCAATAAACCGCTCCGGCCGCTTCACCGAAGTCAACAACTCGGTCACCGAAATCGAAGAAGTATTCGAAGCGAAGATCGCATCTTTCTTCACCATGCCATCAATCGACGCATACATCTTCTTCTTCTCTTCCACGTTCTCGATGATGGCCTCAATAATAATGTCGCAATCGGCCAGGTCCGCCTTGTTCGTCGTCCCCTTGAGGCGCGCGCGGATCGCATCCTTCTGCTGCGCCGTGATTCCGCCCTTCTCGACCGGCCGCTCGGCAAACTTCGCCAGGGATTTCTCGATCCCGGCAAAGCCTTTATCGAGAAACTTCTGCTCGACTTCGAGAACAGTTACGTCGAATCCAGCCGCCGCGCAGACTTGCGCGATGCCGGAACCCATCAGGCCACAACCAAGTACGCCTACCTTCTTAATTTCCATAATGACTCCAAAGAAAACCAGCCACGGATCATACGGATTTTCACGGATCACAAAATCTAGATCAAGGAATTAAAGATTTGCTTTCCATCCGTGCGGATCCGTGAAATCCGTGGCAAAGATTCAGTTCAAGCTCTCCACAATCATCGCAATCCCCTGCCCGCCGCCGATGCAAGCGGTAGCCAACCCATACTTCTTCTTGCGCCGCCGTAATTCATACAGCAGCGTAATCACCAGCCGAGTCCCGGTCGCCCCCAGCGGATGCCCCAGCGCAATCGCTCCGCCATTCACATTCACCTTCTCGCGGTCTAATCCCAACTCCTTCTCTACTGCCAAGTACTGCGCTGCGAATGCCTCGTTCACTTCGATCAGATCGATGTAGTCGAGCGACAACCCAGCCTTCTGCAACGCAATCTTCGTCGCCGGCACCGGACCGCGCCCCATCAGCTTCGGTTCAACTCCGGCAATTCCCCAACTCACGATTCTCCCCAGCGGCTCCATATTCCGCTTGCGAACCTCTTCGAGCGACATCACGACGACCGCCGCCGCGCCATCCACAATGCCGCTCGCATTGCCGGCCGTCACCGTCCCATTCTTTCCGAACGCGGCTTTGAGCTTGGCCAACCCCTCCATCGTAGTCTGTGGCCTCCGGTGATCATCTTCGGTGAACGATTCACCGGTAGCCTCGCCCTTCGCATTCCGCAGCGCCACCGGAACCAGTTCGTCCTGAATGCGTCCTTCTTTATAAGCCGCATCGGCCTTCTGCTGCGAGCGCAGCGCGAAATCATCCTGCGCCTGCCGCGTAATACGTTGCTGCTCGCCGTATAACTCCGCCGTGTTCGCCATGTACAAGCCGCAATAGCTGTCGAGCAGCGCCACCATCAGCGAATCTTCCAGCTTGCCGCCCGGAGCCAGCGTAAATCCGTCGCGCCCGCGAATCACAAACGGAGCCTGCGACATCGCCTCCATCCCGCCCGCCAGCACAATCTTCGCCTCGTCGGTCTGGATCATCTGCGCCGCATTCACCATCGCCTGCATCCCCGACCCGCACAGCCGGTTCACCGTCAGCGCCGGAGTCTCAATCGGCAGCCCCGCCCGCAACCCCACGTGCCGCGCCCCATACAATGCATCGCCCGAAGTCTGCTGCGCGTTGCCAAACACCGCGTGATCGAATTCCTTGGGATCGATCCCCGACCGCTCAATCGCGCCCTTCGCCGCTACCGCGCCCAACTCCTGCGCGGAAAAGTCCTTCAACTTTCCGCAATAGCGGCCGAAGGGCGTGCGCGCCCCGCTCACAATAGCGATATCACCCGGTTTCAACATGATTTCCTGACAGAACCCCGCGCTCAGAGCGGATCGAAAGCGACAATCAAACTGCTTAGTGTAGCAGCGCGTGAATAGATTGACCACCAAGAGGTTTGCTTGAGACGCGGCCCGCCGATATCGTGGTACAGTCGCCGGCCGAGGAGGAGTCCCATGGAGCAGCGCGTGAGCATAGTCACGCTGGGCGTAGCGGATCTAAAGCGCAGCAGCGAATTCTACGAGCGCCTCGGATGGTGCCGGTCAATGGCCAACGCAGAAGGCGTCGTGTTTTTTCAGGCAGGAGGAATGGCCCTAGCCCTCTATCCGCGACATGAGCTTGCGAAGGATGCGAACGTTGCTCCCGACGGCCACGGATTCAGTCGAATCTCGCTCGCCTACAACACTCGCAACCGTGCAGAAGTTGATTCGGTGCTCAAAGATGCCGCAGCCGCGGGCGCAACCATTCTGAAGCCCGCCCAGGAAGCCTTCTGGGGCGGCTATTCAGGATACTTTTCTGACCCGGATGGGTTTCTATGGGAGGTCGCCTGGAATCCATCTTTCTTGATGGCAGAAGATGGAAGCATTCGAATTCCTGACTAGCAGCAATGAAGCTCTCAGAATCTGAAGTAAGCCCCGATCATCGGCTCCGCTGTGTGCGTGAAGGCATTGCTGGAGCCGAAGGCCGTGGCGATCTCGGGAGCCTTGTAAACATTGCCGCGGTACTGGAAACGCAAGCCGAGGTGCGGCATGAGTCCCCAGTCGAGTCCGGCGCCATAGACATAGACCGGCTCGTTGGAGCTTGTAGTTTGGCTCTGCCCACTCACGGGTTCGTTGAGCAGCAGGCCGACGCCTGCCAGCGCAAATGGCCTGACATTTCCCACGTGGAATGAGAAGAGCCAGTCGCCAGTGATTTCATGTGCATTAGCGGAGACGGCGGACGAAAAAGGCCCAGCGGACCCGACCGGGGTGGGGCCGGTGTAGCTGTACACCTGGTTGGCGCGGTTGAAGGAATAGGTAGCTTCGAAGCCAACCAGCGGATTGCTGATATGGCGAAACTCGATCAGCCCTCCCGCGGCGTTAGCTGAGGTCTGGTTTTCGAGGCCGATGTTGTAGCTCGTTCTGCTATTGAACGTGCCATAAAGGCTTAGGGCAACATCAGTAGTCTGCGCGCGAGCTACGCTGCCCACAACGACAAAGAAGATCGCTAAAGCCAGGCCCAGTTTCGAACAATTGAGTCGCATCACAGCCTCCTTATGTTCCGTGCCGGGATTTTATTTTTGACCGAGATTTCCCCTATGGTTTCCCGGACGCCCGCAAACGTAAACCCGGCTTTCGCAAGAAAGTTCTGGAAGCGGGATAGTTGGCACCCCTGACTCTGTGGTAGGTTTTTGGCGTTAGGCGTTCGCGAGTTTTCAGGGACGCGTTTGATTGGGGGGGCGCAGCGCTTCAGCGCTGCGATAACTGGCTTGATTTAATATCGGCTTTAGCCGCTGACATCAGACTGATGCTCAAACAATACTGTTCAACCTCCTACGCCACAGCTCCCGCCGCCAGCGCCGCTCCCAGCGCCACGACCTTCCCTGGCCCCTGCACCACCGAAGTAGCCAGCGCGAATTCCGCGCGGTTGATCACTTCCGTCACAATGTCTACGGGATCGTAGCTCTCCCGCACCACCGCCTCGGCCAGCCCCGCCGAGAATTCCAATGCCTGCCCGTTGCTGGAAGCACCCTTGCCGGCGAGCCGCACTTCCGCAATCACCTTACGCAGCTTTTCGATCGCCATCATGGCTTCTTTCTCGGCCGTATCGCCGAGGATGATCGCAATCGTCGTCGTGTCGTAGCGGAACGCCAGGTCATTCGTCCGGATGTTGGCTGCAAACTGTTGCCCAATTTTTCCCATCGCGCTTTCCACCGCGGCCTCGCCATACTCTTTGATCAGCGCCACACTCCGCCCGAACTGCAACAGCAGCACGCACAGCGGTGACGCGTTTTGCGCCGCCCGCTTGCTCTCCGCCAGCAGCAAATCAAGATAGGAACTCCGCTTCAACAGTCCTGACTTCTCTTCCGTTACCGACAGATTCTTCACCAGCCGCCGCAGACCTGCGTTATTCAGCGCGATCACCATCTGATCGGCCAGCGTCTTCAACACCACCGCATCGGTCTGGGGCCAAACTTTCGGCTTGTTGTGCAGCAAAGCCAGCACTCCCACGGAATCCTCGCCATTGCTCAGCGGCAACGCCAGCACCGCCGTCGCGCCCAGTTCCGCCACGGCCTTGCGAACCCCTTGCAACTCCGAACCTTTCTGCGCGTCAGCAATGAGAATAGGCTCCCCCGTGGGGGTAGACCCCGCTGACGAAGCCGCCAACGAAAAATCCTGCAGCGCGCACATCACTTCCTTAAGCGCCGTCGAACTACCCTCCTTCACTCCCTTGCCGCAGAACTCCTGCACCGCCGTCGGCGGCGAACCCGGCGTACACATCAAAGCTACACAACGCGACACGGCCCAGTGTGCGCCGATTTCGTTCACCGCCGTCGTAAGCACCGCAGCCGCCGTTGTCTGGTGATACAGTTTGCGCGTGATCTCCGCCACACGCGTCACGTTGCGCATCTCCGCCGCCGGATCAGCCGCAGGCGCCGCCGTAACCACCGGCGCTGGAACCGCTGCAACCGTGGCGACCGCCGCCCGCGGCGCGGATCCTGCATAGCTCGGCGTCACACCCGCCGAAAGGTAAAGCCGTTGCAAATCTTCGTTGCGCTCTTCTTCCCGCGGAAACAGTTCCTGGATCCGCTGCAACCTTTCAACAGCTTTGTTGCGCATTCCGTACTGCACCAGAATTTCCGCCTGCAGCATCAGATCCTGTAGCGTCGAAGCTCCCAGCGTGGCCGCGTGCTCCTGCGCAGGCTCGGCCGACGCCTGGCTCACCGGGGTGAAGCGCGAAGCGATGGCCTGAAACTTGTTCTCGTCAATCTTGCCCTTCAACATCTCCAACCGCTTAGTGTGCCCGGATTCGTAAGCATCCACTTCCGCGGCCCGGTCCAGGCACTCGGCGGCTTTGGCAAAATCCCCCGTACTGCAATACACATCGAAAAGCTTCAGCAGCGTATGGCAGTAATCGCCCTCCCGGTTCGAGGCATTAAACAACTCGCTCAGAAACTCCAGCATCTCCGGCGACGCCCGCCGCGCCGCCGTAATATCCTGCATCACCGCAACAAACTGCCGCCGCTCTCCACGCTTTGCCTGAAACTGTCCCAGCTTGCGCGCCAGCGACACCGCCGCTTCATCCTGCTCTCCATCCACCAACTGTCCGATCAGCGCCGTCACCTGCTGCATTCGGTTGGGATTCTGTTCAAATAGTTGCCACACCAGCGGCTCCGCGTCGGCATACCGCCCCGCCGCCAGCAGAGCCTCGGCATAGATATCCCTCAACTGCGGTGAAGCCTTCCCCGCATTCACCTGCGACTCGAGAATGAAGATCGCAGCCCCCACCTGCCCCTGCCCCAATAGGCTCTTGCCGTAGGCCAGCGTGATCTCATCGTCCGAGGAATCTTCCTGGTAAGCACGCTCATACCACTGCGCCGCATCGCTCCCTGCTTCGGTGGTAAGCTGCGCCACCCGCTTGAACGCCGCCGTCGCCACCTTGGTCTCCCCCAGTTCAGACGACAGTTCCGCTACTCGTAGAAAATTTGCCTGGATCGGCTCCAGCGCCACGATGCGCCCCAGCACTTCCAATGCACCCTTCTTGTCCCCCAGCTTTGCCAGATCGCTCAAAGCGGATTCATAGGTGCCCACAGCCAGTTTCTTGTTCGATCCTTCCAGTAGTTGCCCGAAGCGAAATTTCTGCTCCCAGGTCGGGCTGCTATGCCGCGCCAGCTTCTTATAAGTCAGGCTGGCCCGGGTGGCATCTCCCGCATTCACCTGCCGCTCAAACAGTTCGCCCAGCAGCGCCACGGCGTCGCGGGTCCGGTTCTGCGATAAACACAAATCGGCCGCGAGTTGGCGTACGATGTCGTTTTCTGGATCGTCCCGCAGGACCAACAGATATTCATCCAGCGCTTCGGCGGCCTTCCCTTTTTGCAGAAGTTTTTCCGCACGCTCTATCCGCCGCGCTAGCTCGGCTCGGTCCACACGCTTTGTGATCTCGGGCATGGGTCAGTTCTGGGCAGACTGCTGCTGCTTCGATTCTAGGAGCCACTCCCGGACCCAGCAATCCGTAAGGACTGCCCCCCATTACGAAAGTCACCGCAGATCAGATTGCATTCAATGGTCAGTGGTCAGTGGTCAGAAAATTTGGGGGTCGCAGACTGGCCACTAACCACCGACCGCTTGTTTCCGCTCGACACATTCTTCACGTCACATTTGGTCGATCCCACCCTCTTTTGTTATCGTGCCCCATGCATCCAGCCCCCGGCGCCCCTGAGGTTGTTGCCGATCAAGCTCACGAACAGGGTCTCCACCATCAACTCACTGCCGGCCAAATGACCATGGTCGCCGTCGGCGGCTCCATCGGCACAGGACTGCTCCTCGGCTCGGCCGCGGCTCTCGAATTGGCCGGCCCTGGCGTGATCCTGAGCTACATTGTCGCCGCCTTCATCGCTTACACCGTTGCCATGGCTCTCGGCGAACTCTCCAGCACACACCCCGCCGCTGGATCGTTCGGCCTCTACGGCGAACTCTATCTCAATCAGTATCTAGGGTTTCTCTGCCGCGCCGCCTACTGGGCCGCCCTCGCCTTCTCCATCGGAGCCGAACTCGTCGCCTCCGCCACTTACATGGCCTACTGGCTCCCCGCCGTTCCCGGAGAAATCTGGGTCATCTTATTTTCGGCCCTACTTCTTCTGGTGAACCTCCGCAGCGTGCTCGCCTTCGGACGCTTCGAGTTCTGGTTCGCCATGATCAAGTTTGCGACCATCGTCGCCTTCATCCTGGCCGGCGCGGCATTGCTCCTCGGCGGCCGCGTCATTCCGCAATACACTACTCATGGTGGATTCTTGCCCAAAGGTCCAATCGCGCCTCTGCTGGCAGTATTTTGGGCTATCTACGCGTTCGGCGGCGTGGAAATGCTCGCCGTCACCACCGGCGAATCGCGTTCATCGAAAGAGATCCCCCGCGCCGCCCGTCTCACTTTCTTTCTCCTTGCCGGCCTCTACCTCGGCGCCATCACCGTGCTGGTCGGCGTCATGCCATGGAACCACGCCGGCGCCTCCGAGAGTCCGTTCGTGAGCGTGCTTCGCCTGACCCACGTTCCAGCCGCTGCGTTCCTCATGAATTTCGTAGTGCTCACCGCGGCTCTTTCCGGAGCCAATGCCAAACTCTACGTTTCCTCCCGCTTGCTCTTTTCCATGGGCCGCACCGGATGGGCTCCCGCGCGCCTCGGTAAATTAAATGCCTCTGGCTCGCCCCGCCTGGCCTTGCTGGTCTCTTCCTACGGAATCATAACCGCGCTCATCATGGAAAACTGGGCCCCCAAGCAAGCCTTCTTGTACATCATGGGAGCCTCATTCTCCGGCCTGATCTTCTCCTGGGTCGTCTCGCTGGCCGCTCACGTAAGCTTCCGCCGGCGCCTCACACCTCAACAA
>PMSQ01000025.1 GCA_003168355.1 Acidobacteriaceae bacterium
CCATTTTTCCGCAGCCTGCTAGGGATACGCGCTGCCTCAACCAATGGGGCTGCCTCAAATACAGCTGCCGTATAAAGTAGTTGGTCACGCGGATCCAACTGAATCGCCGCTCTAAATCCGCCACCGGGTTTAATAACCATTAACCGTCTGTCGGCAAATACCTTATGGTTATCAAAGTCCAGAGCATGCAAGTCCGGACCTATCGAATTCCAGTCATGTGCAATTGCTTCATATTCGAACGGGACAGGGAAGATGTCTGAATCACCGAACTTGCGCACGTGCGCTAGCGCCCACGATAGCGACGATAGTTGGATGTTATCCGGCACTGCGGTACTGTAAGTCTATAAGTGTCCAATGGAGGACGCAAAGACACGTGGTCTGTGACCCTATAGGAAAAAGCTCCAAGCTGTCAGACACCTCGAATCCGTCGACTCAGGCAACTACTTAGGCATGGGGACCGACACGGCCTTGCCTGCGCCGCGTTCGGAAATCCAGATCGTGTCGCCTACTGGTTCGACTCCGGTTGGTGTGTTGAGTCCGTCCTTGATTACAGTCACGCTTGCCGTATCGCCATTTACGGTGAGCGCGGCGATTTTGCCGCTGCCATTCTCCGCGAGGATGAGCTTACCGTTCGCGGCACGCATGCCATCGGGCCCTTTTACCGGCTGGTCCATCCAGATATCGACTGGTTCCCCCGGCTTGCCGGAAGCATCGACAGGAATGCGGTAGAGCTTGTTGAAGATCACGTTGTTCACATAGAGCGTGCCATCCAGGAAGGTGATGCCGTCCACACCCATCAGCGTAGAATGCTCGAGGTAAAGCTCCGCGGTAGACGCTCCCGCCGGTAGCCTGAAGATTCTGCCAGGAATGGTGTCCGTGATATAGAGCGCCTTATCCGGTCCGATCGTAAAGTCGTTGCAGACATTATTATCCCCGGGCAGGTTCCAGCGAATCTTCGGCGCGCCAGTGGTGAGATCAAAGCTTCGCAGTGCGGTGTGCCGCTGTTGCGGATTGGTGTTCGGGACAGGCGTCAGTTGACAGGTCCACAACGTGTTGGTGGAGGCGTCCGCCAACATGCCGAGGAAGAAGGTCCCCGGAGGTTCTGTGCTGACGTCGATAAACTTCTCGGCGGTGGTGGAACCTGGACGCACCTTATAGACGAATGGCGAACTGGCGCTGCCGACAATCAGCACGCCGCCTGGCGCCATGGTCAAACTTTCCGGCTGTGATTTCGCATCACCAATCAGGACTTCCCCGGCGAACGCGGCTTGCGCAAAGGTCATACTAATGATCAGAGCAACACAGACAGCGAGACATCGAGTGCGAGAGACACGCATGGTCAAATCTCCTCAGAGTCGATTTTTCGTGTCGTTCATGATAATTCATAACGAGCCACCCGCCGAGTGCGGTCCCTGCGGAGTCTGTGTCGTAGATTCTCTTTGGCCCCGTCGGGGCTCGTTCCTATTCCACATTCTACCCACGGCTCACGCCCCTTTGGCGAGTTCAGGGCAGGCTGTGGGCGGCATTCTTGCGCCGCTTCGCGGCTGACAAGGGACCAGGAACGTTTCATTGAAATGCGAAGGGAGTCGAAATCCCCGCCCTGTCTCCGCAAAAACTCAGAGACAGGGACGGGGCACCGGCTGCAAATCGTCAAGGGTAGCTCACCACCGTAACCGGAGTATCCGGGTTGGCGATGGTTGACGAGCCGCCTGTGTTGTTGATCACGTTCAGGATGCCGCCGGATCCGGACGTGCTCAGGAAGATTGTGAGCAGATCGTTCATACTCGACTTTGCGAGAGTGGGGGGCACTTCAAAGGCGTTTGCGGCGTAGATGTTTATGCCCTGATTGAAGAAGCTGTAGCTGCCCATACCGTATCCCTTGAAGCTGGTTACGTTATTGGTGACCTTGAAGGCGGCCCAGCCATCGACACCGGGAGCCTCCATCCACGCGGCCTGGCTGGGCGGGTCGTAGGGCATCTCGTTTTGCAGGAAGATGTCGGTGCCGCCGTTGCCGGCCCAGATGACCTCGTATTTCTGGTAGTGCTCGATGAACAGGCCATAGGCAGTCACGTTGTTGCCGGTGACGACGAGGCCTGTGTCGGCGGTGTTGTCGGTCCATCCTACGCCGCTGCCGTGGTCGGCGCGCCATGCCCAGATGTCATCGAGGATGGTGTCGTTGCTGCCCACGGATAGGCTAACCGTCGCCTGGCCCGGCTCCGCGCCGCCGATGCGGAAAAAGACATCCTGCAGCGCCGAGGGGTCAGAGCTGGAACTCGCGCCGAGCGGAGTTCCAAACTGAAGAAGCAGTGGAGAGTTTGGAATTCCAGCATCGAAAATCATCCCCGAGACCATTACGCCTTTGGAAGGAAGGACGATCATCGACACGATTCCGTTCTCTGGGATCAGAGTGGGGAAGCCGAGACCGAGCACAACCGTATCAGGGCGTGTGACCAGCAGCGGCAGATTCAGGTTGTAGATGCCTGGAGTGAGTATGAGGTTCTTGCCTAAGAGTAACTGTACGTCGATTTGCGCGGCGGAGTTCGTCGGCTGCGCAATGAAGAACTTTGAGATTGGAATGGACGAGCCGGGCGTCGCGCCCGAGCCCCATGTGGTGCCCACGGAGTTATGTTGCACCGCGGGGACGAAGACGTTGTAGTTCCCGCTGGAGTCCATGTACAGATATGGCTCCTCGCGTGTCACGGGACTGGTCGCGAGCGTGGTATACGGGTTTCCCCCGCATGCGGGCAGAGTCCCGGGGAAGCACTGGGCGGGTGCGCCGATGACGCCGGAAAAAACCTGGTTCCAGACGCCGTTGCTCCAGCCATCGATATTGCTGTTTCTGGTGATCCATTGCTGCTGTGAACCACTGACTATGCTGCCGCCTGTGAACTCGGAATCGGCGATGAAGCCGCCGCTGGCAAACGACGGGCTGGTGCAGTAATCCATAAGGGTAGCGGCCCCGTTGACGAGGACCCGACGCATAGGTGCGGCTTGTGACACGGCCCAAAATTCTCCGGTGTAGCAGCCGAAGGTTGGGTTGGTTACGTTGATGGTGAGGTTCGACAGGGATCGCCAGAAGTTAGTGAGCGCGATGCAACTGCCGTCGCTGCACTGGTTGTAGACGTCGATGGACCCGTTGATGACAACGTCGTTCGGAGACTGGCCGAGGCCTGCCACGGAGGTATAGTAGCCGACCTGAAAATTGAGTGGGGTGGCGGTGGAGCCATAGGTGCCGGGCTCAAACAGCAACGCATAGCGCTGGGTTCCGAACTGGTTGGGGATTTGTTGAGTTGCTATCGCGTCGACCGTCGCCTGAATCTGGGTCAGCGGCATGGTCGGATTAAAGATGTAGACGTTCGCACCGAAATTCGGTGCCGCTTTGGCAAAGGGAGCCAGCGCAAAGAAAGCTGCCAGAAGAGCAACGATCATTGCGGCTCCGCGTATGCGATGGAGCGGTACTCGTCTTGGATTACTAATAGTTAGGAAATTGCGGGCAGGAAACAACCGGGTCGAATCTGCGTATAACATCGCGTTCCTCCTTAATTTCTTATCGAAGGCTGGGACAAGAATGGGCGGAGGCGATGAACAGGGGCGTGCGTCTCGGCCCACCCTAATCGTTATTCTTGGAGTTGACTCAACGGGCTCGCGAGGCGGCATAGCGGAGAAGCGGTCCCTGCAACGCCAAGCGAGATGGGCGGAATGTTACAGCAGTCTTTGTTCCGTTGAGCACGTTAGCGTGCTCCGTTCGCGTTTCGTAACAAGAGTCGGCACCCGTGACGTATAACCGTCGCGATATTCAGCGCAGATGAAACGCGAATTCCTTACGCTTTAGCGGTTTTCTTCTTTTCCAGGGCAGCGTAGATTGCAGGGTCGGTGCAGACTTCGTAGTAGGTGCGGTCGGTCCAGCCCTGGACGGAAAAATCTTCGACGTTAATTTTCGGCACGCGGCTTTCGCGGACGACGATTTTGCGGAAGATGTCGCGGTCGACGGGGACGGTGGCGCTGGAGAGGCGGTATTCTCCTTTATCGGACGCCATCGACGGCGGCAGCTTTACGGCCAGCGGCACCAGGGAAATTTCCTGCTCGAGTTTGCGGAAGGCGGCTTGATTCATGCGGATGCCGCCCAGGTTGTAGCTGAGGATAGAATCCTCGGGATTCGCTGCTTGATCGGCAGCCGGGTCTGCTTCCGCGGCCTGGAACACATAAACGTGGAATGGGCCGGCCTGCGATTCCATCACCTTACGGGCACGTTTGTTGCAGGAAGAAAGGCGGTCGCTTTCGTTCAGGGCTTCCGAGATCATGATCTGGTGCTCGCCATCCATCAGATAGAGTGGGGCGGATTCCTGCAGCGTGATGCCTACGCCTAACTCGAGTTCCGGCATTCCTGAACGCTGCATCAACTGGTTGTAGCCGCGCACGATTTCGATGATCTCGCGGGCGAGCACGCACGCCCGGCTCACCGCCAGTCCGGGCTCACCTTCGCGCTCGAGGATGGCGAGGATGATGGCATCGCCTTCAAGAAAAACTTTCTGCGCACCGTACTTGCCGAGCAACTTGTTCACTGGGTCGTAAAAGTTCAGGCTGAAGTAGGAGGCAGGATTGAGTCCTTTTTCCATCAGGGTACGGGTGAGGCGGGTGGAATCACGCACGTCGGCCTTGAGAACCACATGCCGTAGCACTCGATCTTCTTCTGGCTGCTGTTGTTCATCGGGCAAAAGGAATTCGTAGAGTGTCCCGTTCATGCGGGAGAGTTCGCGCAGCTTCTCGGTGGCCACCAGGTTTACCGAGTCGAGAGCGGCGTTGAGCGTCTCCAGTCGGCGGAGATCGCGGTGATAATGAGAAAAATCCTGCAGGAAGCGGGCTGCGACTTTGGCGCGCTCCGCGCCCCGGCAACCGGCGACCTTGCCCACGGCCGCATACAGGCTGGCGGGCGAGAGCTTGCCATGCTCCTGAATCATGCGCTCGACGCGGTCGCATTCGGGACGCGAGATCAGGGCGTTCTTCAATTGCTGCGGATTGATTCGCGGAGCGTACTCGCCGAGCAGGGGTACGGTGTGGTATGAGGCGATCACGCACTCCATCACCTGCTCGTCTTCGAGCAGGCGCACCCACTTGGCCAAGCGCTCCTGCTGCGCCACCCCTTCCGCTGTGGAATCATCGGGCGTGCCGGTGCCGACCAGCGCGCGAGCATTTTCTGAAGCGCATAGCCAGGAATCGATGGTCTCGGCCGTGGTCTCGTCGCCGTAGAGCGAGCGCAAAAAGCCCCAGACCACGTCCTGCAGGCGGAGGTAGCGGTCGGGATCGCGGTCCCAGTTGCCGAGCATGACATAGTGCTCGGCACAGAGGTAATCGTCGCGGCCATCCTCGGAAAACGCCAGTCGGTTCACGAACAAGCCGTAGCTGCCCAGGCCGGGGTTCGCAGACTCGCCAAAAAACGAGCGCCGGGTGCGGGCCAGCGTTTCTTTCTCGACGGCACGCAAGGTCTCGAACAGTTCCTGTCCCACCTTGCGCAGAATGATTTTCTTGCGCACCTGGAAGGCGGCGACGCGCTCGCGATACTCAACGGCCTTCCCCTGCCGGATGCCTTCGTAGGTCTTGAGCAGGACGCGGCAGCGCTCCAGCACTTGTGCGAACTGCTGGTGCATCTCTGTGCGGAGGAACTTGGTCACAGCCAGCCGTGCCAGCAGGTCGACGGAAATCTTTTCTTCTTTCTTGGCGCGATTGAGCGCAGCCAAGTGCAGTTCGGCCAGCAGCGGCTTCCAGTCAGACGGATCCGCGGCGGTGCGAACCGGGACGCGAGTTTCGCCGGCGGCGGCGTTTCTCATCCACGACGGGCCCTGCGCTTTCTGTGGAGCCTCTGCCGCCAGCAGACCTTCCAACTCGCCGTGGCGGACGATCAGCCGTACGATCTGCGCGCGCGCCGCATCCACGAATCGAGAGCTCAGCGCCACGTCATGCCGCAGATTATCGACGCCGACCGCCAGACCTTCGAGCGCGATGGAGGGCACGGCCGCAACCAGTTCCGGCAGAGCCAGTTTCTCGGGCTCCTTGCCCAGGCGGAAGATGGGAAATCGAGGCATTCTTGGTGGCTCAGGCTGTTGGAAGTTGCTGATTACACATGTACATACTGAGGCTAGCACGGGTGCGGCAGCAGCTAAAGTTACCGAGGTTATGTTGGCCTGCCAACTCCCGGGGCTAGTCCCGGTGAAAAGATGCGGCGAGGGTGTCTTCCGCTCACAATCAAAAATCGATAGCGTCGCGGCGGCCTTGTCCGGCGTCTAACGTCCTAACACAAAAAAATTAGGAGAAGAACGATGCTCGGTTTCTCCGTTAACGGCAAACGCGTCGATCTCGACGTCGATCCTTCCACTCCACTGCTTTGGGTCATCCGCGAACATCTCGGTCTTACCGGAACGAAATATGGGTGCGGTATGGCGCAATGCGGCGCGTGCACCGTGCATATTAACGGTGAGGCGGTGCGCTCGTGTGTCGCGCCAGCATCGCGGGCCTCGGGAAAAGCCGTGACTACCATCGAGGGGCTTTCGCCGGATTTAAGCAACCCGCTGCAGCGCGCATGGCTGGAAGAGGACGTTCCCCAGTGCGGCTACTGCCAATCCGGGCAACTAATGAGCGCAGCGGTGTTGCTGCGCGAGAAACCAAGTCCCACCGATGACGACATTGACGAGGCGATGACCGGAAACATTTGCCGTTGTGGGACATATCCGCGCATTCGAAGAGCGATCCACCGCGCCGCCGAAATGGTGGCAAAGGGAGGCGCCCAATGATCGGTCGAAAAATGATGGGTGAAAACATGAGTCGTCCCGGCGCGGGCACGGGGGCGAACACAGGGATAGAACGGCGCAATTTTCTGAAGTTTTCGGTTGCGGCAAGCGGCGGCCTGCTGATCGGCTTTCGGTTCCCAGGAATCAGCATGCTGGCATCGGCGCAGCAGGCGCTTGCAACTGCGTTTATGCCGAACGCGTTTGTGCGGATCGGAACGGATGAACGGGTCACGGTGATCGTGAATCACTCCGAGATGGGCCAGGGGGTCTACACCTCGCTGCCCATGCTGCTGGCTGAGGAACTTGATGCCGATTGGACCAAGGTTGGCTTTGAGCCGGCTCCGGTTGATCCCAAGTACAACCATCCTGCCTTCGGCATGCAGATGACGGGAGGAAGCTCCAGCGTTTGGTCGGGGCTGGAGCAATTTCGGCAGGCTGGCGCGGCCGCGCGCGCCATGCTGGTTGCCGCGGCGGCGCAGCAATGGAACGTGGATGCTACGAGCTGCCGCGCAGAATCTGGCGCTGTGTTCCACGGATCCAATGACAAGCTGACCTACGGCCAACTGGTTGGAGCCGCGGCAAAGCTGACACCGCCGGCACACGTGCAGCTGAAGGACCCGAAGACATTCAAACTGATCGGAAAACCGATCAAACGTCTCGACACTCCCGAGAAGTTGAACGGCAAAGCTGTTTTCGGAATCGATGTGAAATTGCTGGGAATGCTGACGGCTGTGATCGCCCGCCCTCCTATCTTCGGGGCGAAGATGAAGAGCTTTGACGATTCGCGAGCGCGTTCGATGCCGGGAGTGCGCAAGATCGTCGCGGTTCCCGCTGGCGTGGCGGTAATCGCAGACTCTTTCTGGCAAGCCAAGATGGCGCGGGATGCTCTTCGTGTGGAGTGGGACGAGGGCAGCATGGCAAGCTTCAGCACCGCTCAGATGATGCAGGACTTTCGCGAGCGTGCGAAATCGCCGGGCACGAGCGTGCGGAAAGATGGCGATGCGGCGGCCGCACTGTCGAACGCCGCAAAAAAGATCGAAGCCGTCTATGAGGCTCCGTACCTCTCGCACCTGATGATGGAGCCGCTGAACTGCGTAGTCGATTTGCGCGCGGACTCTTGCGAGGTCTGGACTGGTTCACAATTCCAGACGGTAGATCGCGCCAACGCGGCGAAAGTTGCCGGACTCCCGAACGAGAAGGTTCAGCTCCATACAACTTTCCTGGGTGGAGGCTTCGGACGCCGGGCGAATCCGCAGTCCGACTTTGTGGTGGAAGCGGTCCATGTCGCCAAGGCGGCGGGAGCTCCGGTCAAAGTGATCTGGACTCGCGAAGACGACATGGCGGGTGGTTGGTATCGTCCGGCATTCTTGCATGCCATCGAGGGCGGGGTCGATGCTAGCGGCAATGCGATCGGTTGGAGATCGCGTTCTGTAGGGCAATCGATCATGACAGGGACGCCGTTCGCCGCGATGATGCAGGGAAAAGATTACGATCCCGCGTCGGTTGAAGGCATTGACGATCTTCCTTACGCCATCCCGAACGTGACGGTTGAATCGCATCAGGCGGAAGTGAATGTGCCGGTGCAGTGGTTGCGTTCCGTGGGACATTCCCACACTGCGTTCGCGGTTGAGTGTTTCGTGGATGAACTCGCGAGTCTTGCGCAGAAAGACCCTTACCAGTTCCGGCGCGAACTGCTGCTGAAGCAGCCTCGATATCTTGGCGTGCTCGATCTGGCGGCGCAGAAAGCAGGATGGGACAAGCCTCTGCCGAACGGGATGGGGCGCGGAATCGCCGTACACTTTGCATTCGGGAGTTACTCTGCCCATGTGGCCGAGGTATCAGTAACTGATGGCAAAATCCGCGTCCACCGCATGGTTTGCGCGATCGACTGCGGACAGTACGTGAACCCGGGCATTATCGCGGCGCAAACCGAAGGAGGCGCGATCTTTGGCGCGTCGGCGGCGCTCTTCCAGGAGCTTACTTTCGAAAATGGGCGCTTGCAGCAGACCAACTTTCACACTTTTCCGGTGATGCGGATGAATGAGTGCCCGCAAATCGAAACCTACATCGTGGAAAACAATGAGAAGCCGGGAGGAATCGGCGAGCCGGGGGTCCCATGCGCCGCGCCGGCCATCGCAAATGCGGTGTTCGCTGTGACCGGAAAGCGAATCCGCCGGTTGCCCATCCGGCTGACGGAGGCTGTATGAAGCGCTTGCACATCATGGTTCGATTTTGTTTGGCGAGCCTGATTGTGTTGGGCTTCGCCGGAGCACTCTGGTTCTCGCATTCCGCGGCCGCGGCGGAAAGGCTGGACGCGCCCAAAAATGCTGCCGCTGCTGCGAGTGACGATGGAGCGCTCTTCACCGCGTTTGTTCCGGTACTGCGGCACCCGCGCTGCATGAACTGCCATTCGCAGGGAGATTATCCTCGGCAGGGCGATGACGGGCATCCGCACACCATGAACGTACGGCGCGGTCCGGTCGGATTCGGAGTGACTTCGGAAAAATGCAGCACATGCCACCAGGATCACAATCTAGCAGGCTCACATCTTCCGCCCGGAGCGCCGGGCTGGCACTTGCCGCCTCCGAGCATGCCCATGATCTGGCAGGGGCTGACCGATGCGCAGCTTTGCGAATCGATCAAGGATCCAAAGCAAAACAGAAACCGGAACTTGGATCAACTCGTCGAGCACTTAACTGAAGATAAGCTGGTAATGTGGGGCTGGAACCCTGGCGAAGGTCGTACTCCCGTGCCCATGCTGCATGATGAGTTTGCCGCAAAAGTGAAGCAGTGGCAGGCAGCGGGTGCGCCTTGTCCGGCGAGGTGAAGTTGTGCCCTCAGCACTCGCTACCAAGTACTCGCTACTGACTCTTCACTCTCGCTGCCTCGAACTCGTCGCCCTTCTGCCAGGCGATTAAGCGCGTGAAGCTTGCCGCTTCCCAGCCTAGCGCGAAGCCGAACCGCGCCATCGCTGCGTCGCCGACAAAATCCATCTCCGGACGGTACTCATCGCTCGGCTGATGATAATGCCTTTCCACGTATTCCTTGTCCTGTGCCACTCCCCAGGCTTCGTCGTGACCTTTGAACTTCATTCCCTGGTTGATCGAGAACGATGGAATGCCCACGCGCGCTAGACTGAAATGATCGGAGCGGTAGAAGTGCCCGGCTTCCGGGCGCGCGTCCGGACGGATGGTCAGCCGGAATTCTTTCGCGGTCACCTGCACCCAGGGATAGAAAGTTGTACGCTCGGCCCCTGAAACCTCTACTTCTTCCGGCGATCCAATGGGCTGCACGTCGTCATAGTTCAAATCCAGCGCAATCTTGCCGGGCGGAATCGGGGGATGCTTGCCCAAATACTCCGAGCCCAGCAATCCCTGCTCCTCGGCCGTGACAGCAGCGAAGATCATCGAACGCCCCGGCCGATCTTTGACTATGCTAAAGGCGCGCGCCAGCTCCAGCAGAATGCCGCAGCCCGTGGCATTGTCAGCGGCGCCGTTGTAAATGTTGTCGCCCGGAATGTCCGGGCGAATTCCGAGGTGATCGTAGTGAGCGGTGTAAATTACCGCCTCGTCTTTCAATTTGCGATCAGAACCGGGCAGCATCGCCAGAACGTTATTCGACTCGAAGTGCCGTACATTGCTCACCATGTGAGCTTTCAACTTCGCCCCCATGTTCACTGGATGAAACTCGCGCGTACGCGCATCCGCCATCATCATCTCCAGATCTAATCCCGATGCCGCGGCCAGCTTCTTGGCCACATCCAGTTGCACCCACGATGCGACTTTCAACACCGGACCTTCCAGCTTCAGAAACGATTTCTCCCCCGAGTTCGAGTTCCGCACCACCTCCCACGGATAACTCGCCATATCTTCTTTGTGGATGAGAATCACGCCCACCGCGCCCTTGCGTGCCGCTTCCTCGTATTTGTAAGTCCAGCGCCCATAATAAGTGAGCGCCTTGCCTTTGAAAAACTTGGGGTCGTCCGACGGCGGCTCGTTCACCAGCATCAGCAGCACTTTGCCGTGGACGTCCACGCCCTTGTAGTCGTCCCAGTTGTATTCCGGGGCTTCGATGCCGTAGCCCACGTATACAATTTCCGCGTCCAGATCGGACTGCGCCTGCTGCGTCTGATCGTAGGCAACATAGTCATCGAGCGGCTTCAGATTCATCGCCGCACCTTGCTTCGGCACCAGCGAGAACTGCGTTTCCGCGAGCGTCGTGATCCCCACCAACGGGACTTTCTGCAGGTACGAGCCGTTCTCCCCGGCGGGCTTCAAACCATATTCCGCAAACTGTGTGGCGATGTATTCAGCCGCGATGTCGCCGCCGCGCTGGCCTGTGCCGCGCCCTTCCAGAAGATCGTGCGAGAGATAGCGCACGTGCCAGCGAATGTGTTCGGGATTGATGGTCTGCATGGCCGCAAATGCCGCACCCGGCAGCCGCACCGAAACCGCCTCACGCGTGGGCGCCGCTGGAGTTGGAGCAGGAGCACCTCCTTCCGCCCACACCAGCAGGCTGAGAATAGCTATCGTGCTGACAAAAACACCTATCCTTACGCTTACTTGCATAGGTCAGTCTTCTCCCCCGACGAAAGGCGCGGAAAATGCTTACAGCCAGGAATGCCTGTTATAAAGACTGAGGGAATTGTAATGGACAGACGGAGTTTGGTTGTAAGGGACTGTTGTCATCCGATGCACTAGAGGGCAACAACCCGGTGCGCAAGCAGACCTAGCGGCACTGAACTTTGGTTCAGAAGCTGCTCTGTGCCGACTTCAGCTTTTCCCGCGACCGCGGGATCAATTCTTCGAGCCTCAACCGGCGCGAAAGTCGCGCACATCTTCTCCCGGTTCGAACACCGAAGCTGGCGACGCACGCCCCGCCTCAGCCATCCTGCGGTTGATCTCGGTGAAGTCGGCCTTCACCCAGCCGACGGTGGAGACTTCAATCTCGCCGTCTTGTGCGATCCAGAAGATGGTCGGAACATTGGTCAGCCCATAAGCGTTCGACACGGGATACGATTCGCGTTTGTCGAGCAGCACCGGAAAAGTTACGCCAAATTCCTTCGTGAATGCGGCGGTCTTCGAAGACTCGTTCTGCGATATACCCACCAGAGTCACGTTCTTATGCCCATAAATCTGACTTAGCCGCTCCAAGAACGGAAAGGTGTACTGGCAAGTGGGGCACCCAGCCTTGAAAAACGCCAGCACGACCGGAGCCCGTGCCAGTTCCTCGTGCAACACGAAACTCTTGCCATCCATCGCTTTCAATTCAAAGTCGGGTGCTTTGATGCCCGCGGTTAATGCCGCCATTGGTCGTCCTCCGGGGGATTTCTTAAGGATGTTTCGCAGCCAGCGCATTCGCCTCCTCGCCCTGACTTGCTTTCATTTTAGATGATGCGGGAGGAAGACGGCTGCCGGTGGAGCCTGGATTTCCCCTCGAAGCATTGCCGCTTTCCGCAAAATCTTTCGCGCTAACCCCGTGAGCGCAACTTGTTTGAGCCGCGCCTGCGGAATCCATTTTCCGCTAACATGCTCCGTCGTCGCGGTCTGCCACACCTGCACCGTGTAATCCGTCACAGTGATCGAATGTCGTAGCGTGAACAATGGGCTGTCGGTACCATGCAGGTCTGTTAGTTCAGGTAATTCCCACATTCCGGGCATCAGCGACAGATCACGCGTCCGTTGCACCAGAAACACTTCGCCATTGCGGCGGTCTCCACTTCGGCAGTCTCCATTTGGGCAATCTCTATTGCGAAAATTCAGGGCATAATGAATTTCGCGTTTCTTCTGCGGAGCCGACTTGGTTGTTGCCGGAAATTCTCCGCGTGTCGCACACAGCTTGATCAGGGGACACGTCAGACATGCCGGCGCGCGCGGAGTGCATACTACAGCGCCCAACTCCATCATCGCTTGATTGAAATCGCCGGGACGCTCCGCATCCAGAAGATTCCCCGCCGTCGTCCATAATTCTTCTCCCGCCAGCCGCTTGCCTGAAATGCGCTGTAGAACGCGCTCCACGTTGCCATCGACGACAGCAACCGGTTCGCCGAATGCGATGCTGGCAATGGCTGCCGCGGTGTAGCGTCCAATCCCAGGCAGTGCCCGTAGTCCTTCGTCAGTCGCCGGAAACTCTCCGCCATGCTCGCGCACTAGGACCTTCGCTGCGGCGTGCAGCATGCGCGCCCGCCGGTAGTAGCCCAGACCGCTCCAGGAGGCGAGCACGCTGGCTTCGCGCGCCGCTGCCAGCTTTTCTACCGTTGGAAAGCGCCGCAGGAATTCCTGATAGTGCTCGATCACCGCCGCCACCCGCGTCTGCTGCAGCATGATTTCGGAGAGCCACACGCGGTAGGGGTCACGGCTGGCGCGCCAGGGTAAATCGCGCGCGTGGGCGTCGTACCAAGTGAGTAAACGGCGACGAAACTTCAGTTTCAGAGGATTAGAGAACGCTTGGAGCTCGTGTGGTGGATTCAAGATGAGTTCCGTCAAGTGCCTCAGCGGCTAAAAGCCGCCTATGATTTTTCAGCTCTTATCGCAGCGCTGAAGCGCTGCGCCACCCAAAAGCGAACCTTTCAGAATCAGAGTTTGGCAGCAATCACCCACCAAGACCAGAGTTCCTGCGATCTAAGCGAGACCCCGCTCAACAAATGGGTTTCTTGTCCGCACCGTGCCGTACCTACGGCCATGTTCAAAATCTTCAGAGAGAATCTCGGGAGCGCCATAGTGCTCGGCATAGGCCCAGAGGTGGGCATCATACCAGGGGAGTTCGTACGCCGCTTTGCCCAGCAGCGCCATGCGGAAGACCGCTTCATTTGGGTAACGCACGGGGAACCCGGCCATAAACAACTCCGCTTGGCGCGTGGCATCTTGAAGCTTCATGATTGGTGCCTCCCGGCCACGCAATCGCGTCACAGAATTCACAAACTCAACCAACGATTGATGCGGAATGCGCAATTCCCCGGACATCTCACCAGCGCGCAAAATCTCACGGGCTGCCACGCGCTTGCGCGGGTCTCGTGGGTCGCAGCGGTAGACCAAAATATTAGTGTCAACGAGGGAAGCCACGAGGAAGTCCCCTATCATCGTTGTACAGTTCCTCGCGCGTCCAGCCCCGATTTTCGCGCGTAACGCGCGTGCCTTTGGCCTTTGCTTCCTTCAGTTGCTCGGCCTGGAGTTCGTCCAGCCACTTCGTGTTGGCATCGAACAGCGCCAAACGCTCGTCGGTTGTCAACTCGTGTGCGGATCGAGCTTTGCGGCTTACCACTACTCGAATGCTTTCCCCGGCGGGAATCCACTCCAACTCGTCGCCGGGACGGATGCCGTACTGGTCGGCAATGACCTTGGGGACGGTTAACTGGAGCTTGCTGGTCACTTTGGACACACCCTTACTTTATCAAGGATTGTATCCTTAACTACAATTGGAAAATTGCCGGAAGAGGCTGTGAAAGGGACAGATGACAGTGATCACACCCGCCATTGACCCCGCGTTCCGAGCACGAAATAATAGGTGGGCCTGGCATCCGCAACATTCGCGTGAGTTTATTCACGCCCAGCAGCATCGAGGAGCATCATGAACGACTTCAACCGCAAGGTGGAAGACGCGTCGGCGCGCGTCAGCAAGACGGTCGCCGAGGCCGCCGAACGGATCGAGAAAGAGATCCCCGAATTCATCAAATACCTGAACGACGAGGTCGTGCCCGCGGTACGCCAGCACTCGACCAAGGCGCTGCGCGTGGCCTCGGAGAAGCTCTCCGAATTCGCCGACTACATGGAGAAACACCCGCACCCTCCGAAGTAGCCTTCTTGAATGGAACCCAATACTTTCGCAAGCGACGGCGGTGCGATGTAGTCGTTCTGCGCACCGTGATTCTGATTTTCCTGCTTACGATCTGGCTTCTCTTCCTCCCAGGCTGCGGCCATTCCAAGCAGGCGCGCGTGGACGTGCCGCCGCCTCCCGCTTCAACATCTGCGCCTGCTTCGACCGAATCCCCGGCCGTGTCCCGTCCCGCGGGCACCGTGAAGGACGATCGTCTGCCAGGTGCAAAAAGTAACGATGTCGATCTGGCCGAGCCCATTATTCCCTCCAGTTCCGCGCCGTTGGCCACCGAAACTGGGCGGGCAAGCTGGTACGGTCCGCCGTATCACAATCGGGTGGGATCGAACGGCGAAGTCTACAACATGCATGCTATGACGGCGGCGCACCGCACCCTGCCGCTGGGCTCGATTGTGCGCGTGACGAACCTGAAGACCGGGCACACGGCGCTGGTGCGGATTACCGATCGCGGGCCGTTTATCCCCGGGCGGGTTCTCGATTTGTCGCTGGCGGCGGCGCGCAAACTCGATGTCTACATGCCCGGAGTTGCGGAAGTGAAAGTGGAAGTCATGCAGACTCCGGCGCCGTTGGAGACGGGCGGAAAGTGGGCGGTGCAGATTGGCGGCTTCCCCCACGAACCAGAAGCCCGCAAACTGGCTGACCATCTGACGCACCGCTACCGTACGGCGAAGGTACTGTGCTTCGCCAGTCCCGCGGGAGACTGGTGGGTGCGGGTGAGAGTGCTTGACGACGATCGCGAACGCGCGCGGCTGCTCTCGGCTGAAACGGAGACGACGGAGGGAGCAGTTTTCCTGGTAAGACTGGATTAGTGGTCAGTGGTCAGTGTCCAGGCCCACGGCGGATGATCTGACCCACCGATCACTTCACTGACCACTTTCGTACCCTGTAACGGCAATGCTATGCTCACGCTGGAGTATTCCCCATGACCGCCCCCACCGGCGACTGCCTTTTCTGCCGCATTCTGCGCGGCGAGATTCCGGCGAAAACAGTTTACGAGGACGAGCACGTATTAGCTTTTGAGGACATCAATCCGCAGTCGCCTACACATGTGCTCATTATCCCGAAGAAGCATTTTGCCGGGTTAAAGGAAGCACAGGCTGACGATGCCGAACTGATCGGCCGGTGTCACCTGGCGGCGGCACAGATTGCGCGCGATCGCAACATCGAACAGGGATACCGAACGGTGCTCAATGTGGGTCCAGGGGCGGGACAGTCTGTGTTTCATCTTCACGTCCATCTATTGGGCGGACGTTCGCTGAGCTGGCCTCCGGGATAGAGGGGCGGTTCGCGGTTTCGGGTTTCCAGACGGCTTGCTTGACATCATTTTTTTGCGTAATTACAATGTAATCACGTTGAGGGTTTCGTATGCGATTGGAACTCACCCGTATCGGGAACTCGCGCGGCATACGCATCCCCAAGCCACTCATCATGCAGTGCGGTTTGACTAACGTGGTGGAGGTCCGCGTGACTCCCGAAGGCCTTGTCATCGCTCCTCATCGCTCACCGCGCCATGGGTGGAAGGAGGCCTTCGCCGCGTCACATCCGGCGGAGCGGGAGATGCTGCTCGATTCAGCGTCGCCGAATGCATTTGACTTCGAGGATTGGAAGTGGTGAGCTATCCGAGACGAGACGAAGTGTGGCTTATCGCTCTCGACCCGTCGAAGGGATCGGAAATCAAGAAAACCCGGCCTTGCCTCGTCATCTCCCCAGACGAAATGAATGAACCGCTACAGACTGTGCTGGTGGCTCCCATGACGACCACGCTGCGCAGCTATCCCACACGAGTGAATCTTACCTTCCGAAGCAAAACAGGGCAGGTCGCTCTCGATCAGTTGCGGGCCGTGGATCGCCAGCGTCTCGTGCGAAAGCTCGGCGCGGTCTCGACCAAGGCCGCACATGAGGTTGCCAGTGTGCTGGTGGAGATGTTCGTTCGCTGAGCGAGCGTCAACCTACGGATCTACTGCACCGTGGGATTCTCTTCTTCCGGCGCCCCGTGGCGGCGCAGCAACTGGGGAAGATTCTGCGAGAAGGCGGAACGGGGCAGGACCATGTCGCATCCCACTTCGTGGGCCTTCTGCTTCAGATCGCCTTGCACGTGGGAGAGGAACCCGATGATGGAGGTTCCCTTCTTGAGCTTCGCCTTCAGCTTTGGGATTAGCGTCAGTGGCTTGGCGTTGGCGTTGTTGAGGTCGAAGATGATCAGCGAAGGTTTCTCTTCGCCGTTTTGCTGCATGCGCTCGGCCAGGTCTTTGTCGTTCTTGGCGAACTCCACCTTGACATTGAGCTTGCGTGCGGTCTCCTGAATCTTGGCGGCGAAGAACAGGTCGTCGACGAAGGCAAAAATTCGCGAGTTGGAATCTTCGCGCAATGCGGGCAAAGGTTCGGGATCGACGGGCGCAAAGGGCGCTGCGAAGCCCGGCCGCGGGCCGCGCCGCGCGCCTTGGCCGTTGTTGCCATTGCCGGCCAATGCGGCGCGATAGCTGTGATCCATGGGCGCGGTGTAGATGCCATCCTGATTGTGACGCGACTGGCTGGGGCCGGCGGGGCGGGGACTGCGGGGATTGTTAGGACGGCGTCCGCGACGCCGTCGGCTTCTGCCTCCGCCACCGGAGGGTCTTCCTGGTCCTGCGTTCATAGTCCTCTCAAAGCTGCTGGGCCGGGCTTTCGCTCCGGTGCAGTGTTGCAAAACTTCAGTACTTCACTTCAGATTCCCGATTTTCTAGGTTTCCCATTGGTTGCGGCAGGCGTTATGAACGTTGGCGCGCTAACGCCATTTCCTGCCAGGGCATTCTCTCGTGACTCAGGAACACCCTTTTCGCTCGGCAATATCCGCGCACACACTCGAGGAGCAAGGCCACTCTGCATGCGAAACTGCGGGTTGGGCTGGAGCGCACTCGTTATCAACCGCTCTCTGGTGTAGCAAGCTCGTAACTGGCGATAAAAACCCTATAATGTTTGCGTATCGGTTATCCGTTTTCGGATCCGTCGCGCCGCCGGGAACGGCCTGGGACGCGGGAGGCCTACGCGGGAACGAGGCCAATGAGAACAACCTTATGGTACTCGTCCGCGAGCGGGCACGCAAGGGGCAAAGTGGATAGGTTTTGCACAAGAGGACATCGTCGGAAGTTTTCGGGCTTCGGGCTTCGACTTGGACCTGCGCTGGCTGCTTTTGGGCGCTCCCGTCCCCGACTTGTGTTCCACGCAGTGGTTGCTGAGCTGAAGCCCGAAAGCCGAAGCCCGAAGCCCGCCTTTCTTCACACTCCGCTGGAGACTTCGCGAGCCCACTGCTCGGCCTGCCAATATGAGGTTGCGACGATGTCGGGGTCGAGATGGATTTCGTCGCAGATCAGGCGGGCGGCTTTCCACTCTCCACGCTCATGCGCCAGCATGAGCTGGTAAATCGGGCGCAGCAAACTGGGCTCAACTCTGAGAACAGCCTTGGTTTCTGAATCGAGCGGGATCTTTTCCAAAATCTGGGACATGGGCATTTCAAGCATCACATCAAGCAGGGAGAGCAGGCCCAGCAGAAACAGATCGGACTCTCCATGATTGACCAGCGGAGAGAGCAACTCGCCGAAGCGAGCCCGGACCAGGGCGCAGAGCACGAGATCGCTGGTTTTGTCCTGTCCGGCGCCCACAGTAGCGATCAGGCGCACCCAGCGCCGCACCTCGCGGTCACCAAGAATCGAGAGGGCGTGGCGCACGGAACGAATTTCGCTGCTTAATCCGAACTTGGAGGAGTTCATGTAGCGCAAGAGCCGGTAGCAGATGGAGGCTTCGGTCTTGATCAGCTTCTCGATCTCGGGAACGACAAGGTCGGGCCGGGAAACGGCCTGCAGCATTCTGATGTAATTGATCCGGTTGCCGGGAACGTCGTGCGTGGTCATTATTTCCGGCCGGCGCAGGAAATATCCCTGGAAGTAAACGAATCCCTGATCGCGGGCGGCGGCGAACTCTGCGTGGTCCTCGACTTTTTCGGCCAGCATGCGGCAGCCCCAGGGTCCGTGCTCTTTTACCAGAGCGGCACGCTGCGCAAGCGTGGTGAGCCTGAGGTCGACTTTGATGATATCGGCCATTTCGGCCAGCGGCTGGCGCGGATCGTCGCTGACGTAGTCGTCGAGCGCGATCAGGTACCCGGCTTGTTTCAGGCGCAGGCAAGCCGTCACCACCTCGGCATCGACGGGGACGGTCTCCAGAATCTCGACCACGGTGGAGTGCGCCGGCAGCAGAGTAATCAGGCCGCCGAGCAGGATTTCGCGGGTACTGTTGATGAAGGCGCGACGGCCATCGCATAGAACATCGAGGCCCATCAGCAGCGAACTGTCGAGGGTGGAGCGGGACGCGGCGTCGGAATCGCCACCGTGGAACACGTTCTCCATATCGTCCCGAAATAGAAGTTCGTAGCCAAACACCTTTTCGTCGCGGTCGAAGACGGGCTGGCGGGCTACGTAACGCAGCTTAGCCGCCTTGCGGCCATCGCGGGCTGGACCAGGGGCGGCAGAGGAATTCGACACAGCGAAATTATCGGCAAGGAAAGAAAAGACTCCAGCACAATGGTAAGGGTCCAGTTTGCAGCGGTGAGGAAACTCTAATCCTGCGGATTTTTAGCGGACAAAAGGCGCTCCGCGGATGCGACGCGCCTTTTGCCGTTTGATGCTTAATTCGTGACGGTAAGGGTGACGGTCATCGTGCTGGTGAGCGCGGTTCCGCCGCTTGGAGTGGCGGTGGTGGCGTTCACAATCACGGAATAGGTCCCGCCCGGTGTTCCCGGATTTTTCTGGCTGCTATTGCTGCTGCCGCCGCAAGCACCGAGCCACAGCGTGGAGAGGCCAAGAACCACGATCAGGCTTAGCAGGCGTGCGCCCCGCGTGCGCGATCCCGCCGCGAAAACAATTCCAAACAAGCCGGGCAGCAGCATTGCGTAGAAGACGCCGTTGCCGCGTCCCAGTGGCGGACGAAGCTGGCCGGTGGGAGCCGTGGTTGAGATGCTGAGAGTGACCGCGACCGTGCTGACGGAATTGCCGCTGTTGGGGCTGAAGGTGCATAGCGACTCAGATGGCAAGCCAGTGCAGCTATAGGTAAGCGGCAGAGCGGTGGTGTTGGGGGTAGTGGTGGCCAAGATAAAACCATTTGTCCCAGTGACACCAATCGAGACCGAAGCAGCTCCGCCGGCGTTCACTGGGAAAGTAGCGCCGTTTGTGGATGCGATGGCGAAGGTCTGGTTGGTCGCGGTCACCGTCAGGCTGACGTTTGCGGTATGCGTTGTAGCGCCGGTGCCGCTGGGAGTGCCGGTGACGGTGATGCTCTGCGCGCCAGTGGGCACCGCCATGTTGGCTGTAGTGGTAATGGTCAACTGCACGGTCACCGACGGACTCGCTGTGGTAAGCGTGACGCTTGTGGGCGTGCTCGGGTTGCTAAGGTTCTTGAAGGTGCAGAGCGCGCCCGCGGGCAGACCGGCGGTACAACTGCCGGGAGTCGAACTCGTAGAGGAGCTCGCGGAGTTCGTAAAGTTGATAGTCTCGTTGGTGCCTTGCACCAGCGTGAGAGTCAAGGTGGCGATAGCGGATTGTCCAGCGGGGACGGACACGGGCGATAGGTTGCTGGTGGTCTGAAGCGTGAAGTCGGGCTGAGTTACGACTACCACGGCGGGGGTTGGGGAGGTTGAGACGTTGTCCGACCCGTTTCCGTTATAGGTAGCCACCACGCTGTTCGAACCGGCGGGCAGCGTTGTAGTGGAAAACGTTGCCGTGCCGCTCGAAATTGGGGATGTACCTAAAGCGGTCGTCGAAGCATTGTCGTAGAAGCTAACGGTTCCGGTCGCCGTTGAAGGGGTGACCGTGGCGGTAAAGGTCACATTAGTTCCCTGATTTACAGCTCCGGAAGGAGTTGTAATCGCGGTAGTGGTTGAGGCGCGCGACGCCGCCCAGGCGGTAAAGAGGTCGTTGAAGTCGATGGAGCCAAGGCCGGTAACCAAGTCGTAACCAACGCCGGCCGTGTTTCCGAAGCTGCCCCCGGACGGGCATTGTAGTGCGACGGGCTCGAATGTCGGGTCCGGGTGCGTGCAGGGCACTATGTTATCGGAGGTGTCGCCGTCGGTCGAACTTGTGCCGCCAATTATGTCGTGAAACGCGGAGGGGTTGCTGCTATAGAAATTGTAGAGCTGGGTGTTGATGTTACCCAATCCACTGGTTCCCAGGTACTGATTCAAGAGTACGGTCATTCCCGCTGCCACCGGGGTAGAGACGGAGGTGCCTCCGAAGGCGGAGTTATAAGTTGTGAGGGCGTCGTTAATGCTGGTGACGCAAGTGCTGGTCGAAGTGGAGCCATTGGTCTCCGATTGGGCAGTACAGACAATATACGGGTCGTTAAAATTGGACGCGGAGAACGAGATGTCAGGAACGTCGCGGGCACTGTCGGCCGGAGTGAGAAGGGCCTGGTACGCAGGCTTGGCGAAGCCACCCCCGGGAGGAGCAACGCAGATGGCAAAAGGAAAACCTTCTAACGTGATCGTACTCGTGTAATTCACGCAGTTGCTGGGTCCTCCGCCGGTGCCGTCCAGGCCAACACCATCGTTATTGGCCAGGCCGGTCGCGGTATCGTTCCAGGCTAGCTCGGGGATGTAGCCGTTCAGGGGGCCATTGGGCAGTACTGAGGCACCGAAGGCGCCATTCGTCGATCCCCAGTAGGTGCCAGCGCCCTCATTGAACTCGGTGCCGCCCACGGCTGTGACCTCGGGGCTGCTCGCCGGATAGCTGACGGACGGGCCCAGCGTAGCCGTGTCGACGTTGCCATAAACGCTGCCGTCACAAATAGCAGCAGCGTCGTCGCCGGAGGCCACGAAAATCGAAATCCCCATCGACGCCCCTTTCTGGAACTCCTGGTCCTGCACCGTGAGGGTCGGAGGCGTGCTATAGGCCTCGCAGAGGCCGTAGCTCATGCTTATGACGGGCGCCAGAGTGTTGTCGATGGCCCACGAGGCTGAGTTGAAGACCCCCCCGGAATCGTAGTCGGAGGTGACGAAGATGATCTGGGCATTGCGCGCAACCGAGCCAGACCATTCGATGTCGAGATCCGACTCGCTTAAGTCGCCCGCATTCACCCCAGGATCAATGGCTGTCAGCGGGATTACGAACTGGAAGTTGGTGGTATCGCAGGCAGTGATGACATCGGTTGTGGTGTTGGTGGTGCAGCCGGTGATGCTGGAGAGTCCGAAGTCGCCCCGGAAATCGTTGAGGTCAGCAAGATAGATGTCGGTTTGGCCCACGATCACTATTTTCTGGTTAGCGCCGTCAATCGGCGTCGCGGCCTGGTAAAGCGGGTTGATGTCGTAGATGATGGCGATGTCGCCGGGGGCAAGGGCGGTGAAGGTACCCTGGGTCGTAGTAAAGGTGTAGTCGGGGTGCAGAAGATCTAATTTGGGATTATGGAGAACACTCATGCGCTTAGGAACAAAATTGTGCAGTCCGCGGAAGCCCCCGACGATGCCGCTGAGAGCGGCCGGAATCATGGGCGAGGTCGAGTTGGAAAAGTGAATCTTGCCATTGAGGTCGTAACGGTGGATTTCCGTCTTGAGGGCGCTCTGCACCTGCGCCGCGTCGCCACTGAACATTACGGAGTCCCGGCCTCGGGCAACGTAGACGACCTTAAGGCCCTGAGCCTGGAGCCAGGCCGTGATCTTGCCGATGTCGTTCGAGCTCAGACCGAAACGGTCGGCATACTGCTCGGGCGTCAACCACTTATGAAAGTTCGCTGACTTGGGGTTCTGTTGCTCTGCGAGTAGCTCGTGAAGCGCATTCTGCTGCGCCGCAGAGAGCGTAAACAGCATGGTGACCCGCAAGGGGTAGGAAGCCTCAATCAGCCCCTGCTCATGACGGGGCTGGGCCAGAGGCGAGACATGGTTCGGCAGCGCAACCATCTGGCTGGAGTCGATCATCCCGGCAATGCGATCGGGTTGCTGGGCGAAGCATAAAGTGGAGGCTAGAAGTGGCAGAAGAAACTTCCAAAATCGCATGAAACGCTCCGTCTTGCGGGTTGGGGGTCGAGTCCTGTGTTTCTAAGCTTATACGGCTTTATTGCAGTCTGATCAAGCTTTGCGTAAATAAGGTTGTATGGCGAACCAGAATGTTACAAACCCCGGACGACGGCAATAGTCGCGCGGATTGAGCATTGGAATCACATTCCGAGCAGGTTGGGACAAAGCTTGGCATATCCGTGCTCTTCGGCCCAGAGGTCAAGGGGCACGGAGGCGATTTCGTCGACCAGGGGGTCGGCAAGGCCGTTCTTACTGAGGTCGATGGACTTGATGTAGGTGTGGCACGAGTCGCAGCACTCGACGCGGATGTACGGGAACTCGGCTGCGGTATACACCGGAAGCTTGGCATGGTCTTTCTCGTCGCAGTTGGGGCAGACGATGCGGCGGAATTCCCACTCGCAAAGGCAGAAGCCGCAGAGCAGACTGCGGCGGGCGCCATCACCCTGTTGACGAAGCACTCCGAGTGCGGGTTTGCGGCTGCAGAATGGGCACAGGGCATGCGTATAGCCTTCAAGCTGCAGCGGGACGCGGGAGCGGACGAATTCGGCATAGGGTTGAAGAAAAGCGAGGGCGAGGAATTCTTCGAGGTCTGCGGGCGAATCGGGAATGGACCAGCAATTGTTCAGTAGGTCAGAACAGTGACTGGAAGACGAGTGGCTGAGGTCGTGCGCGATTTGGGCGAGGCGAGCGGGGGCTTGATTTTCGACGAGCGCTAGAAATCCGGGAAAGCTGGCGAGAAGTTCCGGTAGCTCCGGGGGGCCGGAGATCGTAGCGCCAGCATCCTGCTGGCCGGGTAGCGGCTGGGACGCTCGCTCTTTTTTGGGGGAGACAGCAGGGGCGGAGGCGCTTTCCAGCCTCCGGTAAAAATCTTGCTGGAAGCGCGCCTCATGAATATAGAAGGCTAGAATTTCGGCCGCGAAGGGATGCTGGGCGCCCAGTTGTTCGGCGCGCCGGATACGCTGCTGCCAGCCAGTGTCAGCCACCGGGCGATTATGGGGCTTCGACTCGCAGGAGGCAAATGCGGCGGCTGAAAAGTTAAGCGGCGCCAGGGTTTTCACGGCATTGACTATGGTGCGTGCGGGGACTATAGTTTTTTGGAAATTGGGCGTGCGGCCCGGTCGCGCGAAGCAGAGTTTGCGGCCGATAACGAGTAACCAGAGTCAAGGCGTTCTGGGTTTTGGTCTGCGATGTAAGTGTCGGAGGATACGAATGGAACTCTCCCGCAGAACCTTCCTGAAAGGCACGCTCGCCGGTGGAGCGGGCATCTCCCTCCTGGGATTCGATCTGACTCCCGTTTATGCGCAGACGCAGAGCCTGAAGATTTCCCGCGCCACGGAAACGCGGAGCACGTGCCCTTACTGTGCCGTCAGCTGTGGCGTGATCATCTACACCCTGGGCGACAAAGCGAAGAATGCGATTCCGCAGGTCGTCCACGTCGAGGGTGATCCGGATCATCCCATTAACCGCGGAACGCTTTGTCCGAAAGGATCGTCGCTGGAGCAGGACATCCTGAACGATCGCCGTTTGCTGAAGCCGCAAGTGCGGCGTCCGGGCGGGACCGATTGGGAGGATATTTCCTGGGAGCAGGCTTACACCGAGATCGCGCAGAAGGTGAAAAAGACACGCGACGACACCTTCCTCGAAAAAGACGCGTCGGGTAAAACCGTGAACCGCTGCGAAGGCGTCGCCTGGACCGGCGGATGCACCGACACCAACGAGTTCAATTATCTGGCGGTGAAGACTATGCGCAGCCTGGGGGTCTGCTATTTGGAAAACCAGGCCCGGGTTTGACACGGCCCTACGGTCTCCAGTTTGGGGCCCACATTCGGACGCGGCGCAATGACCAATGGCTGGATCGACATCAAGAACACAGACATGATGTTGATCATGGGTGGAAATCCGGCGGAGAACCATCCATGCGGCTTTAAGTGGGCCATTGAAGCCAAGCTGCATCGCAATGCCAAGACCATCGTGGTGGATCCGCGGCTCACGCGGACGGCGGCGAATGCGGATATGTACGTTCAGATTCGCGCCGGAAGTGATATCGCCTTTCTCGGCGGCGTGATCAACTACGCCATCCAGAACAACCGCATCGCGCATGAGTATCTTGTCAACTACACCAATGCGGCGTTCCTTATTAAAGACGGATTCAAGCTGCCCGAGGATGGACTGTACTCCGGCTTCGACGCGGAGAAGAAGACTTACGACAAATCCACCTGGAACTATGAAGAAGGTGGAGATCTAACCGGCAAGCCTCCGGCTCCGACGCCTGAAGGGCAGAATGCTCCGGCGGGACAGGGTGCGCAACACAGTGATACCGGCAAAGGACTGGGATATCAGGCAGCGAGTCCGACAGGCGCGAAAGCCGGGACCGGTGCTCCAGCGCTGCCGCCGAACATTGCGTTCGATCTTTCCTTGCAGCATCCACGCTGCGTGTTTCAACTGATGAAGAAGCAGTACGAGCGCTACACGCCGGAGATGGTGGAGCGCATCACGGGCATTCCGCAGGCTGAATTTCTCAAGGCCGCCGACCTTTTCACTTCTGTCCGCAAAGACGGCGACATGAAGAAAGTGGCCACGATTATTTATGCGGTGGGCTGGACGCAGCACAGCTTCGGCACGCAGATCATTCGCGCCGCGGCTATGCTGCAATTGCTGATGGGCAACGTGGGGCGCGCCGGTGGCGGCGTGAATGCACTGCGCGGACACTCGAATATTCAGGGCGCAACCGATATGGCCGGAATTTTCGACATTCTTCCCGGCTATTTGAAAATGCCCAATCCCAATGACGTGGACCTCGCGACTTACTTGAAGCGCGCCACGCCCACGGTGTCGAAGCCCGATCCCTGGGACTCGTTCAACTACTGGTCGAACACTCCGAAGTTTACGGTCTCATTGCTGAAAGCCATGTATGGCGCGGCGGCGACCAAGGACAATGACTGGGCCTTCAATTATCTGCCGAAAATCGACCGCAACTATTCCTGGGTTAATATCTGGAACGACATGTACGAAGGCAAGATCAAAGGCATATTCGCCTTCGGCATGAACGGCGTGATGATTGGGCCGGACTCGAACAAGAATATCGATGCGCTGAAAAAAGCGGACTGGCTGGTGGTGTGCGAAATCTATCCCGACGAAACCAGCGAGTTCTGGCGCGCGCCGGGCATCACCGCCGATGACCAGAAAAAGATCAACACCACCGTGTACCGGCTGCCGGGCGCGGGGTTCGCTGAGAAAGATGGAACGTTCGTGAATTCGGCGCGCTGGCTGCAGTGGAAGAATGCGGCCGTGCCGCCGCCGGGCCTGGCAAGGCTGGATCAGGAAATTCTGGCGACCATCTTCCTGAAGGTGCGCGATCTTTACAAAAAAGAAGGCGGCAAGTTCCCGGATCCCGTGTTGAATGCAACCTTCGCATACACGACTCCGTACAACCCGTCGCTTTCGGAAGTGGCGAAGGAACTGAACGGCAAGGCGCTCGCCGACATCACCGATCCGAAGACGAATATCACCATCAAAGCGGGCCAGCAGCTTCCCGGCTTCGCATGGCTGAAGGATGACGGTACTACATCTTCGGGCAACTGGCTCTATTGCGGCTCGTGGACCGAAGCGGGAGCGATGATGCAACGGCGCGGAACCGACGATCCCTCGGGCCTGGGTATTTATCCCAACTGGGGATGGTCGTGGCCGATGAACCGCCGCGTGCTCTACAACCGCGCCTCGTGCGATGGGGGCGGCAAACCGTGGGATCCGCAGCGGCGCCAGGTCTGGTGGGACGAGGCCAAGCAAAGCTGGGTGGGAAGCGACGTTCCCGACTTCAAGCCGGACTCGGCGCCCAAAGATCACATGGGACCGTTCATCATGAATCCCGAAGGCATTGGGCGGTTGTTTGTGCCGCTGGGTGCGATGGCCGATGGGCCTTTCCCGGAATATTACGAACCCATCGAGAGCCCGATTGCGAATCCGCTGCATCCCGCGCAGTCGAGTAACCCGGTCGTGAAGAAGTACAAGACTGATATGGACAAGTACGGCACCCTGGACCAGGGATTCAACGTGGTCTGCACCACTTACCGGCTGACCGAGCATTACCACTACTGGACGAAGAATAATCCGATGAACGTACAGCTTGTGCCGGAGCCGTTCGTGGAAGTGCCGGCGGAGCTAGCCGATCGCATGGGCATACGCGGCGGGGAGAAAGTGAGAGTCACCAGCGCGCGCGCCCACTACATTGCAAAGGCGATGGTGACGCGGCGCATCCGGCCCATGAAGATCGACGGCAAGGAGACCTTCCAGATCGGCATTCCGATTCACTGGGGATTCCGCGGAATCTCCGAAGATGAAGACAGGACGGCAAAGACTTTGGCGAACCAGTTGACGCCAACCGTGATCGATCCAAATGCTTTTACGCCCGAGTTCAAGGGATTTCTGGTGAAGATCGAAAAAGTGTAGAACGTAGCGCCACCGTCTCGGCGGCTTAGCCGGTAGGTGCCAGCGCTACTCGAAGTGAGCGACCATGACTGATCGCAAGACGTTACAAACCGAAAAAATCTCGGGCCATTCCGGTCCTTCTCCGGGCCTCGGGATGCAGCGCGACTTCGAAGTTTGCAAACTAGTCGATACCACCACGTGCATCGGCTGCAAGGCCTGCGAAGTGGCCTGCGTCGAATGGAACGACATGCCTTTTGGCATGACCACTTTCGACAACACTTACCAGACGATGCCGGAAACCCGGTGGAACTTCTGGAACCTGATTAAGTTCAACGAGCACCAGCGCGAAGATGGAACGATTCAATGGTTGATGAGAAAAGATCAGTGCATGCACTGCGCCGATCCGGGCTGCATGGCGGCGTGTCCGGCCGACGGCGCGATTGTGAAGTACACCAACGGCATCGTGGACTTCAACCAGGAGAACTGCATCGGCTGCGAGTTCTGCGTCTCCGGCTGCCCGTTCAACATTCCGCGATTCAATCCCGGGACGAAAAAAGTCTATAAGTGTACGCTGTGCTCGGACCGCGTAGGCGAGGGGCTGGAACCGGCGTGCATCAAGGCGTGCCCCACGGGATGTTTGAAGTTTGGCAGCAAAGATGACATGAAGTTCATCGCGAACGAGCGCGCCAGACAACTCAAGGAAAATTTCGGGATGGAGAATGCCGGCGTATACGATCCGCAGTCGGTGGGCGGCACGCACGTGATTTACGTTCTGCATGACGCCACGGATCCGGAGCGCTACGGCGGATTGCCCAAGAATCCAACGATCCCGTGGAGCTATACCGTGTGGAAGTGGCTGTTCAAGCCGGTGCTGGGCGCGTTCGCGCTGTTTGGAGGCTTGGGAGTGCTCATGCACTACGTCAGCGTGGGCCCACGCCGGCCGCAGCCGGAGCCGCCGGAAAAGGAGGCCGCGAATGGGAACGGCGATTGATCGCTTCGACGAGAAGGCGCGGCAGACTTTCGATTCGATAGGACGCACCGAGGTGTATCGCGGCGAGTTGCTGCGGCATTCGGTGTACACACGGCTTCTGCATTGGGCGGTCGCGCTGTTTTTCTTTCTCGCGCTGTTCACCGGCTTCGGAATTTATTTACCGTGGCTGTTCCGCTGGTTCACTCCCGTCTTCGGCGGAGGAGCGCTGAGCCGAATTCTGCATCCCTATTTCGGAGTGGCCTTCGTTTTTTTCTTTTTTTTCCAGATGCTGAACTGGCTGACGCCGATGATTTGGTGCGATGGCGATAGCAAATGGATGCGCAACATCAGGAGGATTGCTGCCAGCCAAGAAAAGCTCGAACCGCCAGACACAGGATTCTTCAACGCTGGTCAGAAAGCGATGTTCTGGGAGATCGTAGCTGGCTGCATAGTCTACCTCATCACCGGCATCATTCTCTGGGCGGGAGCGCGCAGTTTCGGTGCAACCGCTGTGGCTATCAGTTACGTGCTGCATGATCTTTCTGCCATAATCATGCTTGGCGGGATATTTATTCACATTTATCTGAGCACAATCGGCGAGCCGGGGACTTTTCAAGCCATGACACGCGGCGCGGTGAGCGAGGCGTGGGCGTGGACATTCCATCCTGCGTGGTACAAAAAGGTGACGGGACGCGATCCGCGTGAGGACTACGAGAAGGCGCGCCAGCAGCAGAACACCACACCCAAAGCGAACTCCAACCCGAACTGAAGGCCGATCCATTTCGTGCAATCCCAACGCACTCCAAGTGCATCCAAGTTCTAAAATCCCGAGTGGAAATATCTCTGAGAGGATTCATGCGCTCGTTTGTCAGGTCATACGCTCTCACTGCGGCGGCGATCCTGCTGCCGGTAGCCGTGCTCGCAACGGAAGTAGACACCAAGTTCCACGACGCGCCAGCTTCGGCCAAGGCTATGAAGAACCCTTACGCGGGCCAGGACTCCGCAGCGCTTGCCGGAAAGCCGCTGTATGCCCGCAATTGTCTCTCCTGCCACGGAAAACTGGGGAAGGGCACGGGCAATGTGCCGTCGCTGGTGGGCGGGAAGCTCGATTCCGTCGCTCCCGGCGAGGTGTTCTGGTTCATCACCAAGGGTGACAAAGATAACGGTATGCCATCATGGGCAACGCTGCCCGCAAAGCAACGCTGGCAGATTGTCACCTATGTGACGTCGACCCTGCCCGCTCTGGCTGATCACGAGACAAGCGCGCCGGTGGCAGAGGATACCAGTACGTCGAAGTTCAAGGCTCCGCCTCCAACGCCGCCGTTTACCGACTTCCGCTACGAGAAGCCGCGAACGGTCCACAAGATCACGGTGAACGATTTACCGCAGCCCTACGCAACCAAGTCAGCGGAAAATGGTCCGGATCTGGTGGCGCGGCCGGAAAACGCGTGGCCGGTGGCGCCTCTGGGATTCAAAGTTGAGTTGTATGCCACGGGGCTCGA
>PMSQ01000163.1 GCA_003168355.1 Acidobacteriaceae bacterium
TCTTCGCCGCCCCCGAAGGCGCCGCATCGCTCGTCGCCTACCAGAAGTTGCTGACGAGCGGCTTCTTCACTGCCGACGATACGGTCGTGCTGTTCAATACCGGCTCTGGCCTGAAGTATCTGGATGTTCTGGACACTCCCAGTGTGGAGCGGGCGCCCTCGCCCGCTTCTCGCCCCATTGCCGGAATCATCGGCCCGTACTAAGGACAACCGCTCTAGACGCAGTACGTCGCTTTTAACACTGATTGACCAGGTTGTGTGTATAGACGCCGTTTCTATCAACAACGGGAGTTTTAAGGTGTCAGCAGAAAGCCGTGGCTCTGGCCATTAAAAGTACCCGATCCCACGATCTGCCCCCAAAAGTTAATGCCGCTCACCGAATTGAGAACCCAGCCCGAACCGGCGCGAATCCGAGCGTTAAGATCTTCCATTCCTTTGGGCGCCGACCAGATGAAAGGATGGCCGATGACTGCGACCGCACCTCCCTCTCCGTCAAACCCCGAACCTCCGGTCCCACCCCACCCCAGCTCATCCAGTGTATTTCCGGAAGAGCCGATCACCTGTCCGAAGAAATTTATATTCGAGGCGGCGCTAAGTGAATCACCCGGAAGAGTCCCCAAATCGTTTATTTCTCCATTTCGTGTCCACAGCACCGCATGCATGGGACACCCCACCAAGTTGAAGCCGCAATCGGGATCCAGGGAAACGGTGGTGGACCAGCCGACAATCTGTCCCCAGTCGTTAACCCCATTTGCCGAACTGCTGTAATCCAAAGCCGCTCCCCCTAACGTTACTAGATCCGTTGCAACGCCACCCTTCCACGATGTCGCCACGCCGATGAGAATGCCGGTTTGGCCAACTATTTGGCCGGGATCGCTAATTCCATTAGCCATGGTCGGTGGAAAGCTACTCCCGAATAGAGTCATGACCTCACCACTGGTCCAAAGGAACCCCCACTGATAATTGTCTGAATAAAGTGTGGTGTATCCGATCACCTGACCAAAAACATTGACGCCCGTGCCATAGAAAGGAATCTCGCACCAGAACGGGAACATGGTTTCAACCGGTGGCACCCCGATCGTACCTAGGCCCTGCATGCCTTTCTGTGGTGTCCAAACGAAGGGCTGAGTGAGATCACTACATTCTTGATTCGGAAACGAAGACTCCGGGGAGATCACCGTGCCGGCTCCATCCGCCGTCCCCGTCACCACTCCAAGATCGCTAATGCTTATGGCGTAACTGGATGTGCCGCCAGGCAATAACCCCAAATCCCGCATGCCTTGGCCTCTCTCCCACAGGAACGCATGTCCGTTGAAATTACCCACCACCTGATCCCAGATGTTTATCGCTGTCGGAGAAAGTTGTCCCAGGTCGGTGATGGTGTAAAGTTGCGCGCTCGCAATGGGAACACTCAGCAGAAATAGAAAGCCAATCAGGATTTTGTGCTTCACGAGTCCTCCACAGGTGAGTAGGTTGTTAGGGCCTGCCTCAAACAGATGCGGCGGGGAAAACTGCTCTGCTGGGAATGGCACGCGGCCAGATCATGCGTACCACGGCGGCATAGTAGTTCCGTCGAGATTGGCATGTCAACTGATTTCGCGCCGTTCATTGACTTGCCACTTCCTTCCCCCTAAACTGGTCGCGCACGGGAGCGTGCTCCTTTCATTGATCGGCAAGACCATTTCGCATTACCGCATCATCGAGAAACTGGGCGGCGGCGGCATGGGTGTTGTATACCGTGCCGAGGACATTAAGCTCGGCCGTTCTGTCGCGCTCAAGTTCCTTCCCGAAGAACTCGCCAAAGATCGCCAGGCTCTGGACCGCTTTCAGCGGGAGGCGCGCGCCGCATCGGCACTGAACCATCCCAACATCTGCACCATCCACGAAGTTGACGAGGAAAATGGCCACGCCTTCATTGTCATGGAGTACCTCGAAGGCCAGACCCTGAAACACCGCATTGCCGGCCGTCCCATCGACACGGAAACGCTGCTGCAACTGGCAATTGAGATCGCCGACGCCTTGGACGCCGCCCACTCCAAAGGAATCATTCATCGCGACATCAAGCCGGCGAATATTTTTGTGACCAAGCGCGGCCAGGCCAAGCTGCTGGACTTTGGCTTAGCCAAGCTGGCTCCGGAGAACCGCGGCGGCAGCTCAGAATCCGCGCTGCTGACAGCGGACGAAGGCGCGATGATGACCACTCCCGGTTCCACCATTGGGACCGTGGCCTACATGTCGCCCGAGCAGGTTCGCGCCGAGGAACTTGATCCGCGTACCGATTTATTCGCTTTCGGGTCGGTGCTCTACGAAATGGCCACGGGAAGTCTGGCGTTCCCCGGAAGCAGCAGCGGCGTAATCTCCGAGGCCATTCTGAACCGCACACCGCAGCCTCCGTCGGTCGCGAATCCCACAATCCCTCCGAAACTCGAGGAAGTGATTTTCAAGGCCATCGAGAAGGAGCGTGAATATCGCTATCAGACCGCCGCTGAGTTACGCGGAGACCTCAAGCGCATCAAGCGCTCCCTGGACACCTCGCGCGTGCGGGCAGCCAGCGCAGCCGCCATCTCATCAGAGACGGCAACCACCCTCGCTCCTGAGACTGCGACGTCGCGAAGAGGCGCGTTGCTCCCGGCGCTGGCAGCCGCTGCCATCGCGCTGCTCATCGGCCTCGCTGCGGGAAAGTTTTTGTTGCAGCGCACCCAGGCACAAGCCGCTCTGCCGGTCTACCATCCCCTCACTTTCCGTCGGGGTATGGTTCACGCCGCACGCTTCGCTCCCGATGGCAAGACCATCATTTACAGCGCCGCCTGGGAAGGCGGGTCTTTGCAGCTATTCACCACGCGTCCGGAGAGCCCTGAGTCGCATGAGTTAGAACCGGCGGGAGCCGACGTGTTGGCCGTCTCGTCTTCCGGTGAGATGGCACTTTCGCTGCGCAGTCATCCCGTCGCCCAATTCCTCTATTCCGGCACACTCGCACGAGTGCCCCTGGTCGGTGGTGCTCCGCGTGAGGTCATGGAAAATGTGGAGTGGGCCGATTGGGCTCCGGACGGAAATACCCTGGCCATTGTGCGGCAAGATCAAGGCCGGCACCGCTTGGAGTTTCCCCCGGGCAAGCTGCTCTATGAAGCGGATGGCTGGATTGGTCATCTTCGCATCTCCCCAAAAGCAGATACCATCGCCTTCATCGACCATCCCCAACTGGGCGACGATGGTGGCGCGGTTGCCATGGTTGATCTGGCCGGAAAAAAGACAACTCTTTCGACTGGCTGGGACAGTATTCAGGGCATCGCTTGGTCGCCGGGCGGCGACGAAATTTGGTTTACCGCCACAAGAACGGGTGGCGACCGCTCTCTCTACGCGGTCAGCCCTTCGGGCACGGTACGATTGCTCGCCCGCGTTCCCGGAGAATTGACCTTGCTCGATGTCGACCGCGACGGCAACGTGCTGCTGACCCGCGGCAACGACCGGGCCGGAATGATCGGCCTCGCGCCGGGCGAGGCAAAGGAACGTGACTTGTCCTGGCTCGACTGGTCGTCGCCCGGCGATCTGTCACCCGACGGCCAAACCGTCCTGTTTGCCGAAACCGGCGAGGGTGGTGGACCAAAGTACGCCGTCTACATTCGCAAAACGGATAGTTCACCAGCGATTCGTCTGAGCGAAGGGATCGGGATGGCATTGTCTCCTGATGGAAAATGGGCGCTCTCGCGACCCAATAGCACTCCTTCACCGCTGGTTCAGTTGCCGACCGGCGTTGGCGAGGCGAAGGTCCTTACCCATGACTCCATCAATCACCTCTGGGGGCGTTGGCTTCCCGACGGGGAACGGCTCGTGTTCTCGGGCAATGAGCCCGGACACGGTTTCCGTCTCTATGTGGAGTCTCCCCAGGAAGGCAAACCGCACCCGATCAGTCCAGAAGGCGTGAACCCCTCAGTGGTAATCTCTCCCAAGGGCGACTTTGCCGCCAGCGTCGGTCCGGATCACAAGGTCTACCTTTATCCCGTCGCCGGTGGCGAACCCGTGCCCGTCTCCGGCGCAGAACCAGAAGAAGCGCCGACCGGTTGGTCCGCGGATGGCAAGTACCTTTATGTTTTCCGCTTTGGAGAAATTCCAGCCAAAGTGTTCGAGCTCGAATTGTCCACAGGAAAAAGAAAGTTATGGAAGCAGTTGGAGCCCGCCGACTCAGCCGGAATCGACACCATCCGTGGAGTAAGAATTACCCCGGATGCCAAGGCCTACGTCTACGGCTACATCCGCACCCTTTCCGATCTCTACGTCGTCGAAGGCCTGAAGTGATGCCACCTTCCCAAGCCCTCTAACGAACGGTTTGGGAAGGGCACGGCCTCACAGTCTGCGGAAAAACTCGGGAATATGGGTAGTACCGTGGAAGAGCGGCGCTTCAGCGCCGCGTCAGCCAAATTTTGGGAAGAACTTAAGGAACGGAATCGCCACATTCCAGCCCCGTAGGGGCGGCATGTGATAGCCCCGCACGTAAGTGCGGGGTAGGCCAGCGAGAGAAGAACCGAGTCCCGTCAGGGACGGCACCAGTCCTCACGCACGCTTCCAGACACCTGTTTCCTTCCAACTACCGAGGTCGCCTCAGTCGATTCCTTCACAAAGAAAATGCTCTGTTCTTCAAATCCCGCTCCGCCTGCTTCACGTTCTCCGCCCGACCAAGATCACTCCAATAATATTCATCGCTGCGAAACGCGAAGATGTTTTCTCCCTGGGCCGCGAGACGCAAATAGGAAGTTATGATCGAAAAAGCGCCCTCTTCCGTCATCACCTTAAAAAGACGAGGCGAAATAACGTGGATGCCGGAAAATGCCCAAGCCTGCACCTGCCCCGCAGGCCGAACGAGTTCAGCTTGCTGTTCACTCCCGGCTCGCCGCCCGCAAAGTTGCAGCCCCTCATCGAACAGCAGATACCGCGAAGTCTCTCGCTGCTGCACCGCCAGCATAGCCAGAGCCTGATGCTCCCGATGAAGCTGCACCATGCGCCCCAGATCAATCGTGCTGATCACATCAACATTGTGCAGAATAAACGGCTCGTCCCGTTCTGCTGAATCCTCAAGAAAAAACCACGCGGCCTTCTTCAACCCCCCGCCCGTGTCCAGCAACTCTTCTTCGCGCGAAACTTCAATCCGCATACCGAAGTCATTGTTCTTCTTCAAAAAATCCACAACCATGTCGGCGAAGTGATGCACATTGATAATCACCTCGCGAACTCCAAACGCTCGCAGGCGCGAAAGCGTAATCTCCAGCAGCGTCCGCCCGCCAACTTCCACCAGCGCCTTAGGACGATTGTTCGTAAGCGGCCGCAACCGCGTGCCCAGCCCCGCCGCCAGAATCATCGCCTTCATTGAATTGTCATCCTGCGCAAGCGTTCTTTGCGCCGCGCGGACATGGCCTGAGCGAAGTCGTAGAGGATCCGGTCGATGCGTGGGACTCTTGTCATTCCGAACCGGGCGCCAAGCCCGGTGAGGAACCTGCTGTTTTGCAGCGCCCATAAAACCAAAAGCCCCCGCCGGGATCGATATCCCGTGGAGGCCATTACTGCCACACTTCCTAACGCTACCTAAATCCTCCCATCCGAGTGCCACAACATCAAGCAAATTCGGGAAAGAAACCCGCTCAGAAGGGCACAAAGTTCCAAATTGGGAAAGCAGCGTCAATCGCCGCGATGAAGGAACCGATTTTGGGTGGCGCAGCGCTTCAGCGCTGCGATAAAGGCGAGATTTTGTTTTGAAAGGGCGTGGCTTCAGCCGCGCCGTAAGAAGTTTATAAAATTAACAGCGGCTTTAGCCGCTAAGTTGCCTATCTACGCCGCCGCGTGCGCCCTGGCTTTCTTAAGCTTAACTTCCGCCTCAGCCCCCAACAGATCGGCATAAAGCAGCAGCCGGGCCACGCTCAACGTGGAAAGCTTGCCGCGCATCATCTCACTAACCCGCGGCTGCTGAATTTGCAGGATTCGTTCCAGATCGCGGGCTCGGTACCCACGCCGCTTTACCAACTGCAGAATCTTCTGATGCAATGCCGCCTTCAACTTGAGTTCAAGGGCCACCTGCCGATCCAGTCCGAGTTCATCCAACACGCTCCTGCAACTCTGTATTGACCGACGATGGAGCGCCTGTTTGACATTCTTCTTTTCCCCGCGACCTCGTCGGCTCATCCAAATTCCTGAACTTGGAAATCTAATAGGTAGTGTTGCACGAGACGGTCAGGGGCGAGGTTCGACTTTCCTAGAAGTTCCTCGCAATAGTGCGCAAGTTCACGGTCCGGGAATCCCGAGTCACAAAGGGCGGTTACGAGCTGCCGGGTGTCCGATATGAGCTCATTGAGCTTTGCGAGGGTCAGAGCCTTGGTATTGGTTGTTATGGACTTTTTCGCGGCGGTGACGCTTGGGTGGACCGACACCCTGATGCCCATCAGACCCTTGTAGCTGCTCTTGAACCAGTAACAGAAAGGGCGGCCTTTACGGCCGCCCTAAACTCAGCCTAGTCGAAAACGACCAGGTTCGCACCTTACAATCAAATTTTCGCGCCCACTTCTGTAGATGTCAAGACACAACGTGTTTTACAACAAAACTTAGGTGTGGCCCCGGTGAGACTCGAACTCACGACCTCTAAGGTGCGAACCTAGTGCTCTATCCAGGCTGAGCTACGGGGCCACTGCGCGCGTCATGCCCAACCATCAGAACCTGTTTCGCACCAACCACGTTCGGACTCACGACTTGCTTCCTTCAGAATCCTTTCATACACCACCGTTGCTTGAGTGTGACCAACGAACATCGCCACCTGTGGATTGTCTAAGTCGGGAACGTGGAGCGGCAAGGAAAGCAGGTTCCTCACCGGGCTTGATGCCCGGTTCGGAATGAAGGCGCTTATTAACGGGCAAAAAAAAGCCCCACTCTCCCGAGCAGGGCCTTTGATTTTACTGGCAGCTGACAACTGGCAGCTGGCAACTGTTCTTAGTACATGCCGTCCATGCCGCCGCCACCGTGTCCGCCGCCCGCCGGAGCTCCCTTTTTCTCTTCCGGGATCTCCGCGACCAGCGCTTCGGTGGTCAGCATCAACGACGCAATCGAGCCGGCGTTGGTGAGTGCCGTGCGCACCACTTTCGTCGGATCGAGCACGCCGGCCTTGACCAGGTCCTCATACTCGTTGGTCAGGGCGTTGAAGCCGTAGTTGGTGTCCTTGGATTCGAGCACCTTGCCGAGGACGACCGCACCTTCTTCGCCGGCGTTTTCGACGATCTGGCGCATAGGCTCTTGCAGGGCGCGCTTCACGATGTTGACACCGATCTGCTCATCACCCTCGAGCTTCAGCTTGTCGAGCGCCGCGACGCAACGCGCCAGGGCCACTCCGCCGCCGGGGACAATTCCTTCTTCCACGGCTGCGCGCGTAGCATGCATGGCATCTTCCACGCGGGCTTTCTTCTCTTTCATTTCGGTCTCGGTCGCGGCGCCGACTTTGATCACCGCCACGCCACCGACCAGCTTCGCCAACCGCTCCTGCAATTTCTCGCGGTCGTAGTCGCTGGTAGTCTTGTCGATCTGGCTGCGAATTTCTTTCACGCGGCCTTCGATCTCACTGTGCTTGCCCTTGCCTTCGACCAGGGTGGTGTTGTCCTTGTCGATGGTGATCTTCTTCACCTGGCCGAGATCGCTGATCTGCACGTTCTCCAGCTTGATGCCGAGATCTTCCGTGATGGCCTTGCCACCGGTGAGGATCGCGATATCCTGCAGCATAGCCTNNTGCGGCGATCGCCGAAGCCCGGAGCCTTGACGGCCGCGACCTGCAGCGTTCCACGCAGCTTGTTGACGACGAGCGTAGCGAGTGCCTCGCCTTCAACGTCCTCGGCAATAATCAGCAGCGGCTTGCCGCTCTTGGCAATCTGCTCGAGCAACGGCAGAAGATCCTTCATCGAGCTGATCTTCTTCTCGTTGATCAGGATATAGGCATTCTCAATCGCAACTTCCATCCGCTCCGGATCGGTCACAAAGTAAGGAGACAGATAGCCACGGTCGAACTGCATGCCTTCAACCACTTCCAACTGCGTCTCCAGCGTCTTCGACTCTTCCACTGTGAT
>PMSQ01000152.1 GCA_003168355.1 Acidobacteriaceae bacterium
GGAAGAATTCTTTCGGATGCTGACCAGAATTTAGAATGCGATGGTTCTGTCCCAGCAGTTCGTCCCGCGAGTATTTGCTGATGTCGCAAAACTTATCATTTACGTAGGTGATGGTTCCCTGAACGTCGGTCGTGGCCACGATGGCGTGCTGATCCAGAGCGAACTTCTGATCGGCAAGCTCCTTAAGCGCGACCTTGCTGGTGGCGAGACTCTCTCTCAGTGCTTCCTCCACCCGTTTGCGCTCGGTGATATCCGCGCGGATTGCCATGTACTGCCGGGGTTTGCCGTTGGCCTCGAGGAACGGGACAATGGTTGTATCCACCCAGTAAATCGAGCCATCTTTGGCGCGGTTGCAGATCTCATCCCGCCACACCTTGCCGCTGGCGATGGTGCGGTACATCTGCTGGAAGAATTCTTTCGGATGCTGACCAGAATTTAGAATGCGATGGTTCTGTCCCAGCAGTTCGTCCCGCGAGTATTTGCTGATGTCGCAAAACTTATCATTTACGTAGGTGATGGTTCCCTGAACGTCGGTCGTGGCCACGATGGCGTGCTGATCGAGCGCGAATTTTTGGTCGGCCAACTCCTTGAGCGCTTTTTCGCTCGCGGCGAGACTTTCTTTGACCGCGTGCTCCGCCCGCTTGCGCTCCGCGATCTCAGACCGCAACGCCGTGTCACGTTCCTGAATCTGCGCCAACATCTCGTTGAAAGTTGCAATCAACACCGCTAGTTCGTCGCCGTTGCTGGTAAGCGGCGCCCGGACGGAATAATTTCTTTCGCGGGAGACGATTCTTGCAATCTCCGCCAACCTCACGATGGGATCCGCAATCGAGCGCCGGATTACCGACGAGGTCAACCATGCCGCCATGAGGGACACAAAGAGCACGGTGGCGACGATGACGCCGTACCGCTGCAGGTGCGCCGTCCATTCCCCGAGGTCGGTTCGGATGCAAACCATGCCAGCCGGCTTGCCTTGGAATACGATGGGGCGAACTACTGTAATCTGCCGGTCTTTGAACCAGTGAATCTCCGTCTGAGCCGCCGGAATCGAAGGCAGCGTAGCCGGGTGCGCGGGATCGCGCCAGTAGCCGGCAAAGGGCTGCCCGTCCGCAGTGTAGATGCTGGCGTATTCGATATGGGGGGAAGCGTGCAGCGCTGACAGAGTTTTCTCCGCCGAACCAGGATCGTTGAACAGCAGAGCCGAGATGCTGTTGCTTCCGACGATTTGGGCCTGCATTGAAAGATTCGCGACAAGAGTATCCCGGAAAGCGATCAGACCAAACGCTACGAACGCCGAGCAGGCCAGCAACAGGGCGGCGCCACTGACCAGCAGGTTCATTGAGCTCAGTTTCTTGGCGATGGAATAATCACGGAAACGGAACATCGCGAATCATTCTCCAGGTCGGTCGCTTCTCCTCAAATTGACTGCCACCTTGAGCAGTTGGGAACTCATTGCCAGGTGAGCATGCTCCACCGGCGTCAGGTTCACCTCAAAGCGTACTTTTTTACCGTCCAAAACGAACTGAACCATGCCGCCGCGCTGCGAAAACTGCGGCAGATCACTGACGGTTAGGACGCTTGTGCCCTCAAGCGCCACAAGAATCTGTTTGAGTTGGGTATCTTCCGACGAACTGATGAAGAGAATGCGGCAATTCACCGCCTCTTTGGGCTTCGAGATTCGAATCGCAGCCGCGTTCGCGCCATTGATGTCTTCCCCGGCAAGGGCTGCATCCAGAGCCTGACCAAAAGGGTCTTGGCCGAGCACGCAAACCGTGAATCGCCCTCCGCTGAGCGCTGTGGCCTGGACGGGTCGTTCCTTGTTGGGCCACTCTACGAACCGGCCAAAGTTGTAGAGATAGGCGGCTTTTACCTCGTATTCAGTAGGGCTCGACTTCTGCGCTTGCAAGCTTGAAATCACGGCCAGCGCCCAGCCCACAACAAGCGCCGCCCGTCCGAGCCGACGGGGGCGTTTCGACCAGGTCGAGAGACCCGATAGAGTGCGTGCGGCTCCGTATGCGCCGTGGGTGGGCCTCATGAAAGTCACTTCTCCGTTTTTCTCCACGTGATCTGCGCGTAGACGCTTCTCTTGATCCCCACCAGCCCTCCGGGATCGCCTCCGAACTCCGCGTGCTGCGGCTGCAACAGGTTCTGACCAACCAGCGACCATTCCATCTGCCGGATGAAGGGCCAGCCCACTCGCGCGTCCGCCGTGCTGTAGCTCTTGATTGTTTGTGCTTGCAGGGCGCTGACATAACGATAGGTCTGTCCAAACTCCAGTTTCTTGGGCAGATTGAAGAAAGACTGAATCGCCACCTGGTGGCGCGGGCTCGATCCTTCATAACCGGCGACGCTGGTGGGGTCATTGCTCCACGACTTGTTTTCCAACTCCACTTCCAGGTGCGAATAGGAGGGCCGCAGCTCCCACCAGCCCACCGGCTTCCAATCCGGCACCACTTCGAACCCCTTGGTGTTGCCTTCGATTCCATTACTGGTAAGCAGGGGAATAATCGCATGCACCGGCAATGGAGTTGCTTCAAGAAATGGAGCGCCCACCTGAAAGCTATAGATATCGTTGTAATTGTTGTAAAACAGCGCAACATCCAGATACAGGCTTGAGGTCGCCAGGGCCCGGTAACCGGCTTCGTAGCCCTGCAATTTTTCGGAATGGAATTGGGGGTTGCCGTCGACGCGCAGATAAATGGGCAACGGCGTTGCCGTCGCAAAGTCCGTGAGTTGAACGTCTTCGTCGAGACGGGACGGGGTTCGGACCGCCTGGGTGAAGGAACTCCAGATGGATTGTCGGGGCGTGGGTGCCCACAGCAGACGCCCGCTCGGCTGTACCTCGAAGCCGGTGTAGTTGTTGTGTTCCAGCTTCGATCCCAGGGTCAGCGAGAGACGGTGGCTGAAGAAGGGAATCTCATCCTGCGCGAAGCCGCTGTAGATCTCGTCGGTCTGGTGGCGCGGCAGGAAGTCGATGCTCGGGACCAGTTGCACAAGATTCGATGGACTCACACGCGCGCCCAGCCCCCACAGAAAATTTTGCTGCCCCGGCAGAGTCAAATGGTCGAGGAAGTCGACGTCGAAGGTATCGCGCGTCTCTCCGAATTCAGGTTCGAAATGGTTGGTGCGGTCAAAGTAAGCCTGAATCTGGAAGTCCGATCCCGCGTTCAGCACCCGCTTCCAGTGGCCCAGCAGATTCCCACCTGTCAAATTCGCGTACCCGTCGACGTTCACCTGGGAGGGCGGCGAATACAGTGCGTAAGTTGTTGCTTGGCCGGAAATCTCGCGGTAGATGTCGCCCTGGAAGGTGAATGTATCGCGAGCGCCGCGGTCCCAGTCGCTGCGGAACCCGGCCTGTCCCATTCGCCAATCGTCGAAATTTCCAACGCCCTCGGGATGAAACTCCGGACTGCGGTCGAAGCCCATGCCGTACACGCGATAGTTGAAGCCCCGGTCGTTTCCACCCCCATAGCGCACGGTGGTGGTGCCTTCGTCAGTGTTGCCGCCGCCCAGCGAGACGATGGCCCCGTGGGTATCCGTAGCCTTCTTGGTGATGATATTGATGACGCCGTCGACGGCATTCGCTCCCCAAATGGTGCCGCCCGGCCCGCGGATCACCTCAATGCGCTCGATGTCCTCGAGTGGGGTGGCTTGCACCTGCCAATAGACGCCCGCGAACAGCGGCGTGTAAACGCTCCGCCCGTCGATCAGTACCAGCAGCTTGCTGGCCAGCGCTGCTCCAAACCCGCGAATGCCCACCGACCAGTGATCGGAGTCGACCCGGGCTACTTCAACCCCCGGCACCAGCCGAAGAACTTCCGGGATGCTGGTTGCTCCGGACCTGTGGATGTCCTCTTGGGTAAGGACATAGATCGCGGCTGGCGTGCGCGCAATCTTCACCGGTTCTTTGGAAACCGTCGTTACCTCGACGTCGCCGAGCTGCTCTAGGTTCAGTTGTTTGAGGGGCGCGTCGCTAGCTGGATCGTCTTTGGTTGTATCGGCCCAACTCGGGCTGACCAACCTCACAACTAACAGCAGGCAGAGCACCATTGACACATCAGCAGGTACGCGAAGACCCTTGATAGGTGTTACAGGTGTTAGCTGCATTGTTTTTCCTGAAAAGAGTCCGCCCGCAATTCCACATTGCGACGCAGGCTCGTCAATTAGGCTATCGGCGGTGAGAGGGCAATCTTTAGGTTGAAAGCAGGTGGGCGGCGTGTCCCGGAAGACCAGGAGTGCACGCCTGCCTATGCCCCTTCGGAAGAGATCGAAGTACAGCCTTTACTGCAGCAGGCGGGGAACTGCTCGGCAGGATAAGTGCCTTCTGAGATTAGCGTTTTCTGAGATTCTCGCTTGGGTCGAAGATTCTCAGCCGGCCTTCCGCTCATCTTCTTCCGCGGTTTCTGCAGGACTGTCATCTTCGTCCCACTCAAACGAGAGCGCTCGCGCCGTGGTCTCGATGGGCTCGAGTTCGGGAATGTCTTCCGCCACCGACGCGCCCAGCTCGGAAAACTTGCGGGCCGAGACCAGCACACGGTTTTCCAGCGACCCCACCGCCTGGTTGTACGCCTCGACCGCGCGATCGAGGCTCGTGCCCACTCCGGTGATGTGCGATGCGAGCTTGCGCAGCCGCTCGTGCAATTCCTTGCCGAGAGCGCTGATCTGCTGCGCGTTGCGCGCCAGTTTTTCCTGATTCCATCCGTAGGCCACGGCCTTCAGCAGCGCGATCAGCGTTGTCGGCGATGCGGGAATCACGCGGTTCAGAACTCCATGCTCGATCAAACTGGAATCTTGCTCGAGCGCGGCGCTGAAAAACGTTTCGCCGGGAAGAAACATCACGACAAATTCCGGCGTGGCGTCGAACTGCTCCCAGTATTTCTTGCCGCTCAGAGTATTCATGTGATCGCGCACCTGCCGTGCGTGGTTGGCCAGGCATGCCCGGCGTGCTTCTTCGTCCGTAGTTTCGAAGGCATCGAGGAAGGCTTGCAGCGGCGTCTTCGCGTCCACCACCACATGTTTGCCGCCGGGCAACTTCACGACGAGGTCAGGACGCAACCTTCCCGTTTCCGTGGTTACGGTCTCCTGCTCGGTGAAATCGCAATAGGGGAGCATGCCGGCGATCTCGACAACGCGCCGCAACTGAATCTCACCCCAGCGCCCACGCACGTTGGGAGTGCGCAGCGCCCGTACCAGATTGCCGGTCTCCGATTGCAACTCTTTCTGCGTCGTGATGAGCGATTGCACCTGGGCGCGCAACTCCCCGTAAGCGTCGCCCCGCGACACTTCCATCTGCTGAATCTGCGCATCTACTTTATTCAGCGAATCGCGCACCGGCGCGACCAAGTCGGCCACAGCCTTCTGCCGGGCTTCGAGATCGCCCCTGGCCTGGCTTTGGAAGCGCTTTAGAGTCTCTTCAGCAATCACAAGAAAAGACGAGTTGTTGCTTTTCAATGCGTCGGAAGCCATGGCTTTGAAGGCATTGCGCAACTCTTCACTGGCGCGAGTGACTAACTCGATCTTTTCGTTGCTGGTCTTCCGTTCCGCTTCCAGAGCGGATTCCGCCCGGGCCTTGCCCGCCACCAACTCGGTGTGAGCCTGCTGAAGCCGCGCCAGATCGGCCTTTTCAGCCGCTAATTCCTTTTCCATCAAGGACAAACGCGCGTTCAGCCCAGCCGTGCGCGAGCGCAGCACCAGCCAAGCAATCAAGCTGCCAAACAACAGGCCAATGACCCCTACGACACCTGGTTCCATAGCGAAGGTAACTTCTCAGAGTGAATTCCGGCTTCTAGCGTAGCACCAGCAGCAAGTTTGAGCCGAGTTACGGTCCATCCCAGGATCAAGTTGCGTAGGCACAAGCGAATGCTAAGGGCCCCTAGATCGTCAAGAAGATCGTCAAGAAGAAGATCGTCGAGAAGAAAAGCAGTCGGTGGAAGATTCGCCGCCGCGTTCTTGCTGGTGATCGGCGCTGCGTCGGTTCAGCCGTCGTCTCGATTGATGGCATCTTCTTCCGACGGAAATGCAAACGGTGCGCAGCGGTCCGCGCAACCCGCGACTCTAAAGCCGGCCTCGGCAACCTCCCCCGATATTCCTTTCAGCGACTACGATTCGGAGGCCGAACATCAGCTTCTAGACCTGGCAAATCAGGCGAGAGCGCAAGCCGGTGCGCCGCGGCTGACGCTCGATGCCGGCCTGAGCCGTGCTGCGCGCGCCCACGCGGAAACCATGCTTGCGGCGCGGCAACTCTCGCACCAGTTTGAGGGTGAGCCCTCCCTACCCCAACGCCTGGCGGCCGCGACCGGAACGCAACTCGACCAGGAAGGCGAGAACGTCGCACTCGATTTCGACGCCACGCAGGCCCAGCGACACCTGATGCTTTCCCCCCCTCATCGCGCGAACCTGCTCAACCCGGCTTACAACGTGGTCGGGTTGGGCGTGGTCCGTAGCGGAGACCGGCTGTACATTGTGCAGGACTTCGGCCACGCCCTCCCCAATTATTCCGCGGCGGAAGTGAAGGACCGGGTTGCAGCCACGGTGGCGCAAGCACGACATCAGGCCAAACAGCCTGATCTCGCCCGCCAGGATCTGCCCGCTGCGGACGATGCGGCCTGCTCCATGGCGCACGCAGACAAGCTCGGCACCTCGCCCATTCATCAGCTTGCCCAGCGCTACACCGTGCTGACCTACACCAGCCTTCATCCGGAGACGCTCCCCGCAAATGCCGACCACGTGCTCTCCAGCCACAATCTGCGCAGCTTCTCGGTAGGCGCCTGCTATGCGCGCACCGAGACGTATCCTACGGGCGTGTATTGGGTGGTGCTGTCGCTGGACTGAAGCGGAATCACATCCTAGACGTGAACCTGTTCGAGGCGCTTCAACGTGGGCAATCCCTTGATGGATTTCCCTGATTTTTGCTGGGCGAGCCGGATCTCATACAGGCTCTGTAGATTGAGCCAGAATTCCGCAGTCGTGCCAAAGAAATGGGCCAGGCGCAACGCTGTGTCGCCAGTGATGGCGCGCCGTCCATTCAGGATTTCGGTGATGCGGTTGGTCGGAACTTCGAGTTGCCGTGCCAGTTCGGCGGCGCTCATTCCCAGTTCGCTAAGCTCCTCGGCTAAATGTTCTCCGGGGTGAATTGCAGTTACGGGCATAGCTTCTCCTAATGGTAATCAACAATCTCCACGTTTGATGGACCGGACGCACTCTCCGTCCAGTAAAACAAATTCGCCACTGGTCGTTGATGCGTATGCTGTATTGCCCCTTTCTGTTTCCCTTCAACGCTTCAAAACGGTTGCCGGGCAATACGACAAGATCCTTCAGAGTCACAGCCGCTTCCAAGCGGTCCAACTTTAGACGGGCGGGGCGATCAATGCCTGAGAAAGCCTTGACCCATTTGCCAAGGGCGAAATCCCCGGTCCGCTTGTCGCGGTAACTGAGAATCACAACTTAATTATAAGGTAAGTTACGCGTTACGTAAAGCGTAAATATACGCTCCCGTTTGGCCTTCCATTTCGCTAGTGAAACCCGCTCATCATCACCACGTCCGTCTTGGTCTGTCCCCGCGAGAACGCCAACCGCTTGCCGTCTCTCGACCAGGCAAAGGCGAACATCTCCCCGTTGGTGAATTTGGTGAGTTGCACCGGAGAACCTGTCCCCGCCAAAGGAATTTCCCAAATGTTCGCGGCGCGGTTGCGCGAGAGGATGAAAGCGATGGCTTTGCCATCCGGAGTGAAGCGGGGCGATCGCATTCCGTAGGGAATCTCGAATGTGTGCAAGGGCGCGCCACCGCCGGCGGGCGTAACTATAAACTTGGACTGCATGGCGCCGCCTTCGATTTTGAAGAGCGTATAGAACAGCAGCTTGCCATCTTCGGAATAGCGCAGCTCGGACAGAGGGAGATCGAGCCGTTCGGGAGTTCCTCCATCGATCGGGAGGCGCCAAAGACCGCTGTCCGTCGCATATACCACCGATTTTGAATCGGGCGTGCAGAAGCCCGTCCCGGCCAGGGCCAGCGAGGTCAACTTCGCTGCGTTCGAGCCATCAACGTCACTGCGCCAAAGGGAATACGATCCATCGTGCCAAGTGCTGTAAATCACGCGCTTGCCGTCGCTGCACGGGGAAAGCTGGAGATGTGGATCGCGGTCGTTAGTGAGTGGGACTTCGTTGCTTCCATCGGGATTCATCAGAGACCAGCGGCCTAACGCACTTCCCGCAGCGATTCGATCGCCCACCCAGTCCAGTCCGAATCCAAGAGCTTCGCCAGTGGTGATTTGCGTGGCCTCGGATCCGTCTGCCTTGGCCACCCAGACATCGCTCAAGATTGTATTCTGCAGTGCGACCAACGAGTCGCCATCCCGCGTAACCGCCAGACAGCAGGTGGCATAGTTGGTCAGGTCGTTGGTAAAGCGGCTGGCTTCACCCTGGGGATAGCTGACAAACCAAATCTGGCCTCGGCTGCTCTGCGGATCGGTGCCCACGACCAGCAAGCCACTGCCGTCCGGCAGCCAGTCAAGCGCCACCGTCGGCAAGGAGAAGGAGTGAAGGTCGCGCACTTCGCCGGTTTTTCTGGAGATAGTTTCCAAAACCCAGCGACTGGCGCCTTCGCGCGTTTCGGCGGAAACCGTCGCCAGCGTCTTGCCGTCGTCCGACCAGACCACGTGGATTGTTCCTGGACCGAAGCCTTTGCGTTCGAACAGTATGTGTTCGTCGCTGCCGTCCACTTTCGCAACTAGTATCTGATTCCCAGGCAGGCTCAGAATGCCGCGGACAAAGGCAAACTCCTGACCGTCCGGGGAGAACGCCGCGGACGAATCGACATCCCGAATGAGCTGCTTGGGCGTTCCACCCAGCGCAGGCATTTGATAGAGATAGCGGAAATTTGTGGTTGACTTGTCGGAGCGCACGAACATCACGTAGTTGCCGTCGGGCGTAAAACTAACGGCACCGAATTGAACCTGGTCAGGGGCGAGGATCTGCAAATTGCTGCCGGTGGCCAACTGTTGTACCCACAAGCTCTGCTCAGCGCCATCATGCAACACGTAGACGATATAGCGCCGGTCGGGCGACAACGCGGCTGCACCTGCGTTGCCCGTGTTCGTTACTTGCACAATCTTCATTTTCTGCAGGTTGAATCCTTTCGGCCGGGCGCTCCAGAAATAGACTCCTGCAGCGATGACCGCCAGAACCACGACGACTATGGCGGCATAGATGGATCGGCGACTTTTCGGGATGGTCACGGCTGGGATTGTGTACGCTGCCGTCCTTCCCGAACTGGTGTCGCGCTGCAGTCGCTGCAGGTCGGCGCCCATGTCGGAAGCATGTTGGTACCGCAGGTTGCGATCCTTCTCCAGCGCCTTGTTGATGATGTCTTCCAGTTGCTGAGGCAGATCGGGATTGAGGCGGACCGGAGGCACCGGCGAGCGATCCAGAATTGCCTGGAAGATCAGGGCGGAGGTGTCTCCGCGAAACGGCAAAGCGCCCGTTGCCATCTCATACAGCACGGCTCCAAACGAGAAGAGGTCCGTGCGTGTATCCAGCTCTTTTCCTTTCGCCTGCTCCGGCGACATGTATGCAACGGTCCCGATGGCCGCGCCTGGACTCGTGAGGAACTCATCATCGATCGTGCGAGTCTGCTCGTTATTGTCGATGCTGCTCTGGCTCGACGGGCGCGCGGCGGGTGCAACCTTCGCGAGCCCAAAATCCAGAACCTTCGCGTGCCCCCGAGCGGTCACGAAGATATTCGCCGGCTTGATGTCACGGTGAACGATTCCTTTGGTGTGCGCCGCATCCAGCGCATCGGCGATCTCGATGCCGAGTGATAGCAGGACCTCCAGCTCCATGGGCGATCCCGCGATGCGATGCTTCAGCGTCTGGCCTTCCAGAAACTCCATCGCGATGAAAGCTTTTCCGCCTTCTTCGCCAATGTCGTAGATGGTGCAGATGTTGGGATGATTGAGAGCAGAGGCCGCCTGCGCTTCCCGCCGGAACCGGGCCAACGCTTGCGCGTCGCGCGCTACGTCTTCTGGCAGGAACTTGAGCGCGACGAAGCGGTGCAGCCGCGTATCCTCGGCCTTGTAGACGACACCCATCCCACCGCCGCCAATTTTTTCCAGGATTCGGTAGTGCGAGATGGTTTCACCAATCATGTTTCGCCATGGGAACGGCAGCGACTATGGGGGCATCTTAGGTGCGCGTAGAAGTCAAGTCAACCAAGCGCATGCCTCCGCGGAGTGCGGACCCGCTTGCACTGACACGGGGACGCTCTTGCGCGCCGGCTGCTGAGAAGACGAAGCGCACACTCGCGAAGGGCTCGACGCAATTGCCAGCGAAGGACGGCTGGGTGCGTTGCTTATTCAGTTTCCCAGTGGATCAGGTCTTCAGAGTCTTCCACCAGCACGACTTCATACTTTTCCAGCATGGGCATCAGGATTGTTTCCAGCTCGCTTTTCCAAAGATCCCCTTTGTAGAACTTTGCTTTCATTGGCTCGCGCGAGGCGAGGTCGGGAAAGCCGCGCATGAAAAAGAAGGTGTCAGGATCTTCGATCGACAGAAATGGACCCAGAATTTTCATCCCGATTTCTCTATGCGCCGGAATAGACTCCGAGCGAAATATCTCGAGGAACTTGGTGCGTGTGCCGGGCTTGGTTTTATAGGTGCGCATTTCGATGATCATTCGAACCCTCTGGCAGCAGACTCGCGCAGCCAGGGCAAAAAAGCAAGAATGCACTTTGCATAATGGGGTTACCTTACGGAAACGGATCCCGCCGCAGGAGGCGCCGATGTGGGCCTGAGCGCTAGGTGCGGCGGCGACTGCAGGACGCGACTGAAGTCCGTTGCGCCCAAGATGCTTCGGAGGGTGATGTTTCGAAGGGATCGATTTTAGGGATTTTGAAATGAACCCTTGTATCTAAGGAGGCGCAAGCCTGCCACTCGCCAGCTGGCTTCTTACCTGCTCGCGGCCGCGTGGTCCGCCATGCGCCGTTTGTTGTGGCGCAGAGCGACATTCATGAATACATTTCCCAGGGAAGTTTCAAAGCAGATCATCAACGCTTCCACATCTTCGCTGGTCTTGTCGCCTTCGTCCGACGTGAGCAGCAGCGGAGGGTGCACGCGGAAGTGGAACCCTTGATCGTTCAGGGCGCAGACCGCGTTACCGACGACCTGGTTCGCGAGTTCGAAGATAGTCTCTTTGATCAGCGCGTCGGATTCGGGCAATTCCGCACCCGCATAGTGGCTGGCCACGCGCACGGCGGTCTGCGGTTCGAGGTCCAGAATGATGCGGCCCTCGATGTCGCCAGAGAGCGCCACCATGCCGGCCACACCTTTGCGGCGGTAGCCATCCTCTTCCATCGAGAGACTGCCCACCTTCGTGGTACCCGACAGACCTTGTGACAACACGGCGTCGGCCGAGTTGATGAAAGGCTGAATCAGATCCATCTTCATGGGATTAGACCCCCGCGCCGGCCGCAGTCGCCACAACTCCGTCTTCTCCGAGCACGTATTTGATGACCTCGTACAGCACTTCCGGCTTTACCGGCTTCTGCACGAAATGGCGTGCCCCGCGCTGCAACGCGGCCACGATGTTTTCCTGATAGCCCACGGAAGACACCATGACCACACGGGCCTCGGGGTGAGCCTGCACGATCTTCTCGGCAGCCTCGATGCCCTCCATCTGTGGCATGGTGATGTCCATGAGTACGATGTCGGGATGGGTGCGATCGAACTCGCTGATCGCCGTCAACCCGTCGCCGGCCTCGGCCGCTACCTGCCCGCCAAAACTTTCGATCATGCGGGCCAGATTCTTGCGCGCAAACACGGAATCGTCCACGATCAAGTAGCGGATCGGCTGGCCGTCCTTGCTGCGTTTAACTGGTGCAAACTGCTCCATAACAACCTCCCCTTCTAGATTCCATCACGGCGGTCTCCCGCCGGCCAGATGACGCAGGTCACAGACCCTGTGTCAGCAACTCGTTTCAGCGTCCGGCGCGGAGTGTTTTTTCCGCCCCGCCACTCTCCCCGTGGCCATTATTGCGGCCACATAGCGCTTGCAAGGTCGACGAAAGCACATCCAAACCCACCACCCGCGTGGCATAGCCGCGTTCGATGGCGGCTTTGGGCATGCCGAAAACCACGCAAGACTCCTCGCTCTGGGCGATGGTCATACTGCCGGCTTTCTTCATCGCTCCCAGACCCAGGGCGCCATCCTCGCCCATCCCGGTCATTAAAACGCCGATGGCGAGCGGGCCAAATTCCTCGGCCACGCTGTGGAACAATACGTCCACGCTGGGACGGTGGCCATTGACCGGGGCGTCGTCACTGAGCACAACCACGTCGCCCATGGGAAGCCGCTTCACTTTCATATGCCGGCTCCCGGGGGAAATCAGCACGCGCCCAGCCTGCAGGACGTCGCCCGATTGGGCTTCCTTCACCCGCAGCCCGCTCAACTCATTCAGGCGGCGGGCAAACATCTCGGTAAAGCCCTCGGGCATGTGTTGCACGACCAGGATCGTTCCTGCAAAGTCCGGCGGCAGTTGCGCCAGGAGGAATTCGAGGGCTTGCGGACCTCCGGTGGAAATTCCAATGGCGACCATCTTGGTGGGTGCAGGTGCGGATTTGCCGGCCGAAATCTTTTCCAGAGGCGCCGGCGTCCCCCGCAAAATTCCGGGGCGAACCACCTTGCAATTCGCTGCCGCCTTGATTTTTGCGATCAGCTCCCGGGTGGTGTCGGCCATGTGCCCCGAAGCGTCCTGCGGCTTGGTGACAAAGTCGAAGGCGCCCAGCCCCAACGCCTTCAAGGTGACCGAAGCGCCTTCCGTACTGTGGGAACTGACCACGATAACCGGCACCGGATGCCGGCGCACGATCTCTTTCAAAGTATCGATGCCGTTCATACCCGGCATTTGCAGATCGAGTGTGACCACGTTGGGGCGCAGCTCCTCGATTTTCTTTAGACAAAAAGTTCCGTCCATCGCGGTGCCCACCACTTCGATCGAATGGTCGGCCTCGAGCATTTGCGGGATCATCTTCCGCATTAAAGCGGAATCGTCTACCACCAGTACGCGAACCTTATTCACGCTCATGCTTGGCCTCCCGCGGCGCCGAGAGCCAGCCGCGCGCGATCGGCATGGTTCAGCAGTATTCCACAATTAGTGAGGCCGGATTGTTCCGGACGCGACAGTGCGACGTGCTCCACGACGGCGGGTAGATTCAAAATCAGCACCACCTTGCCATCCCCGAGGATGGAAGCTCCGTTCACCAGATCGGTTGAGAAAGTCTGATCGTCCAGCGCTTTGATGACCAGCTCTTCTTCGCCTTCCAGGGCATCGACGATCAGCCCATATTTCCTTTCGCCGACCGTGATGACCAGCACAAACAGCTTGGTCGATTTCCCGTCTCCCTCGATCGCGCTACGGCGTCCCAGGCGCAGCAGGGGAAGCACCTGGTTACGCAATTGCAGAACTTCGTAGTTGTCGACCTGGTGAACTTCGGATTCGGTGGTGCGCGCAATCTGACTCACCGCGTTCAGCGGGATGGCATACAGGCGTCGCTCCACCCAGAACATCAGCGCCTTGATGATGGCCAGGGTCAGTGGCAGCTTCATTCGGAATGTGGTGCCCTGGCCGGGACGAGTCTCAATGTGAATCGTGGCTTTCAAGCGGTGAAGCACGCTTTGCACCACGTCCATGCCCACCCCGCGCCCGGAAACTTCCGTGACTTCCTCCGCCGTACTGAATCCCGGCCGGAAGATGAGTTCCAGGGTCTCGGATTCGCTCAGGCGCGCCGTTTCTTCCACCGAGACCATCCTCATTTCCAGGGCCTTGGCGCGAATCTTCTGCGCGTCGATGCCGCGCCCATCGTCACTAACCTCGACCACCACTTGATTGCCCTGGTGAAACGCATTCAGCCGGATATGTCCCCGCGGAGATTTGCCCAGACGCCGGCGTTCTTCGGGGGATTCAATGCCGTGGCTGACCGCGTTCCGCACCAGATGAGTGAGCGGCTCGGCGATCGCGTCGAGAATTCCTTTGTCGAGGTCGGTTTCCTGTCCGCTGAGCTCCAGATCCACTTCGCGGCCGCACTGCCGCGCCACATCGCGCACGATGCGCGGAAAGCGCCGGAACAGCTGGTCCACGGGCACCATGCGAATCTTCATCACCGAGCGCTGCAGGTCGTTCAGCACCCGCGCCTGGAAGGCCATGACGTCGGCAAACTTGCCGCGCAACAGCTCCTTGGGGTAGCGCTTGCCAAACTCGTTGAGCGCCTGCTGGAACATCGACTTGCCGATGATGAGCTCTCCAACCAGGTTCAAAACGTTGTCGATCCGGCCCGCTTCCACCCGTAAGATGTTTTCCATCATCGCCTGCGGCGCGGATTCCGGCGCCGCGGCTTGCGCTTCGACCCGAGCCGGCTCAACCGGCGCTGGCGCCGGCGAAGCGGGCGCCGCCGAAGCCTCAGGCGCGGAGGCTGGAGATTGAGGAACTGCCGCCGGGGCGGTGATTGCGGAGCTTTTCGACGGCGATGCGGCGGCGATCAACGTAATGCTGACTTCGCCCGTTATCGTCGGGATGCGGCTCTTGGCGGCGATCTGTTCTTCCGTCTGCGAACTGGCCACCACAAACTCGACCTGCTTCGATGCGGCTGGCGATTTGGCGTCCGGCCGCGCCACCAGGACATTACCGATCCTGCTGATCGCGTTCTGAATCAGTTGCCGCGCCGCGATCGGCATGGTGCAGTGGGGGTCGATCTTCACCGCGATGTCGTAGATGGCCAGGCCGGCAGCTTGGGCCTCGGCCAGAGCGCGCTTCTCCGTCTCGGTCCAGTCTTTGCCCGATTGCGAAACAGCCTCTGCGGACTTTTTCTTGCGCCCCAATTTCTTGGCTGCCGGGGCCGACGTCAGTTCGTTGATTCTTTGCCGAAGAGCTTCCGTGGCGGGCATCGCGCCTCCGCCATGATAGGCCGCAATCATTCCCCCGAATACGTCCGCCGCCGCAAAAGCAATCTCTGCCAGCGCGGCATGGCTGGCGGCGGAATCGAGGGAGAGCGCATCCTCGAACTGGTGCGCCAGTTCGCTCAACTCACGCAGCCCGCAAGCCGCCGAGTCGCCCTTTAACGTGTGCACGGTCCGCCGGATCGAACGCACGATCTCCTCATCGCCGGGATTTTTCTCCAGCTTCAGGGATTCTTCGTTCAGCGCCTGCAGCAGTTCCTGCGAGGTCTCAAAGAACAACTCCTGCAGTTCAGCTCCGCGTTCATCGGGGGGATTCGTCACTCTCGCACCTCAATCCGTTGATAGGCCGTACCGCTATCGCGGTGCACCATGTGAAATTTCTCGGTCAGTCCCAGCAGGCTTTCCGCGTGGCCTACGAACAGGTAGCCGCCGGGATTCAGGCAGCGGTAAAATTTTTCGATCAGCCGCTTCTGTTCCGCCTCGTCGAAGTACATCATCACGTTGCGGCAGAAAATTACGTCGTTGCGCTGCGGCAGGTACTCCGTCTTCAAATTGTGAAAGTCGAAATGGACCATTTCTTTCAGCGTCTTCTTGACCGCGTAGCGGTCGCCGACCTTGTCGAAGTAACGCAGCCGGAAGGTGTAATCCACCGCCGCCATCTGGTGCTCGCTGTAAGCACCCTCCTGCCCGGTGCGGAGCACCGAGTAACTGATATCGCTGGCCAGGATTTCCACCCGCCACGGCGGCGGAATCAGTGGTTTGGGCAGCGCTATCTCAACCGGCAGCGGATTTCGCAGGTAGTAGTAGGCCAGCGTGTCGGCGGCCATCATGCCGAGCGTGTAGGCCTCCTGCCCGGTCGAGCAGCCCGCGCTCCACACTCGCAGGGAATATTCGCGGTGCGCCTGTTTGTGTTTCAGCATGTTCTCTAACACGTATTTCTGGAACAGATCGAGCTGGGCCTTGTGCCGGAAAAAGCTGGTTTCGTTGACCGTAAGGTTCTCCAGCAGCTTGGCCAGTTCCGCCTTGCCTTCCTGGCTGATCAGCAGCCGGTAATACGAGTAGAAGGAATCGACACGGCATTCCCTGAGCCGCCGCAACAGTCGGTCCTGCAGGAAGTGCGTGCGGCGTTCGTCGAAGTGCATGCCGCACTCCTGATACACCAGCGCCTGCAGAAGTTTAAGTTCCGCTTCTGTCAGGATAGGAGCCGGTGCCGCTCCGGATGTACTCATGCGTTGTCTCGTTCCTCGCGCCTGTAGCTCATTCCGCTCCCACAGCCATAGTCAGACCCAGACGAAACTACTTGGTGGCCGCGGCTGCCCGCGCCTCCGCTTTTGTGGTCTTGCTGTCCGCCTTTGCGCTCTCCTGCAGCAGACTGGCCGGAGCCAGCAACTTGGTCATGTCCAGCAATACGATCAGACGCCCGCCAACCTTGCCCAGCCCCGTGACGCAGTTCAGCCCGCCCTCCTGGAATGCAGCGGGAGGGGGTTCCACGTCTTTGCTGGGAATCTTCAATACTTCGGTCGCCGAGTCCACGATCAGGCCGGCCAGCCTGCCGGAGTGTTCCACCACCAGAATCCGGTTCCGCTTCTTGAGCGTGGCCTGCTTCTCGCCGAAGCGCTTGCGCAGGTCCATAACCGAAACGATCTTGCCCCGCAGGTTGATCACGCCCTCCAGGTAGTCGGGCGCGTCGGGCACGGCGGTGATCTCCGGCACCCGCACGATTTCGTGCAGCGAAGTGATGGGCACGCCATAAGTCTCGCGCCCGATCTGGAAGCCCACGATATGGAATTCGTCATTCATCGCTGGTCCTTAAAGTATTCCCGCAGGTATTCCCACTAGCTGCGGGATCCCGCGCTGGCGCGCCGCGCCTGCTGCGGCCTCTCGTCGGGCTCAGCGAACCGTGAGGACGAGGACTCACCCAGAGTGAAGCGATCCATGAATTCGAGCAGCCCGCGCGACATCTTCGACATCTGCTCAGCCGAAGCCGCCAGTTCGGTCGATCCCGAAGTCGATTGCTGTACCAGTTCTCGCATCCGCTCCATGGCTTTCACGACGGCTTGCGCTCCGGAAGCCTGTTCTTCCACCGCCGAATTGATTTCGTGGGTGATTTCGTTGAGCCGGGTGGTGGCGCGGGCGATCTGTGACGAACCATGCGATTGTTCGTTGGTGGCCGCGCCAATCTCCTGCGCGAACTTGTAGACTTCGGTGACCACGTTCGAAATCTTACGCAGCGCCGCGTTCAGCTCGCCGCCCAGGTCCAGGCCTTCGTTCACGATGCCGGTCGAGCGATCCATGTTTTCCACGGCCTTGCGCGCTTCCTTTTGAATGCTTTGAATCAGTTCGGAGATTTCCTTGGTCGATTGCGCCGACTTTTCCGCCAGCTTGCGCACTTCATCCGCCACCACTGCAAAGCCCAGTCCGTGCTCGCCGGCACGCGCTGCTTCAATGGCCGCGTTCAGCGCCAGCAGGTTGGTTTGTTCGGCCAGATCGTCGATGACCTCGATGATCTTCCCGATATCATCGGCCCGCTGTCCCAGTGCGCCAATGATTTCTCCCGAGCTGTTGATGGTCGCGTTGATCCGGTTCAGGCCGTCGGTGGCCTTCTCCATGGTGGAAATTCCACTGTGCACCTCTTCACGTGAGCGGTTCGAGATGTCGAGCAGCACCTTAGCCGTATCGGCTACGCGCTGAATGGAAGCCACCATCTGATCGATGGACGCCGAGGTTTCGCTCACGCTGGAAGCCTGCACCTGCGTGCTCTTCACCATGTTCTGCACGTTCACGCTCATCTCGTGCATGGTGCTGGTGACNNGCCACCTGCCCGCTGGCGCTGGCCACTTGTGACGAAGCGTCGCGCACGCTGCTCACCAGCCGGCCCAGACCCTCCACCATCCGCGCGAAGGCGTTGCCCAGGGTATCGTGCGGCGAACGCGGTTTGACTTCAACCGTAAGATCTCCTCCGGCAATGGCTTCGGAAACCCCCGCCATCTCTTTGAGATAGATGACCATCTTGGCGAAGCCCCGCGCCAGTTCCCCAATCTCGTCTTCGCGCTGCACGTCGATGTTGTGTTCCAGATCGCCGGTGTCGCCGATCTGCCGGGACACGATCATAAGATTGGTCAGCGGCCCGGTGATCGACTTCGCCGTGGTGAAAGCAACCACCGCGCCCAAGCCTAAAGCAAACAAGGTGCTTACCACGGAGGCCAGGATCGTCCAGGTGCTGGCTGTTTCATCCGATTTCCGCCGCGCTTCCACCAGCTTGCGGTTTTCCCCATCGGCCAGATCGAGCGCGTCCGTTGAGTTCTTCACCCAGGAAGAAGCGTCCTTCTGCAAGTAGTAAATCTGCAATTCCGCGACGGTCGCGTTTCCCGAGTCCACGTCCTTGCGCTTCTCGATCAGGGGCTGGGCGAACTCTTTGCCCCACGCCTGTTCCAGTTGTTCCACTTTGTTCAGTGCGGTTCGCTCCTGCTCGGAGTTGGCCAGGGAGGTGCCCTGCTGCAATTTGTCAGCCAGCGTGTGCAGACCGTCATTCATCCGGTCCACTTCACGGGTGTCGCCACTGAGCAGGTAATTGCTCAGGTAGAGGCGGTTCTGCATCATCTGAAAACGCACTTCGTTGGTGGCATCCGTCAGCTCGATCGAGGCTGTGGCCGCGGCCTTGGCGGCATGCTCCCGCTGCACCGCCAGCAGGTTCACCAGGAACAGCACCACCACCATGCTGAGGATGATTCCGAAATTTAAGTAAAGCTTCTTGCCGATCGTCATGCGATTTCCTCCCGGCCGCCCCTCTGCGTCTCGCTCACTGATGACCTTCGAACTTGAAATCCACTACTCCCGAGCTTTCCGCCGGTGCGGGCTCAAAGCGCCACTTCTTGGCGGCTTCCAGCGCCGCCGTAGCCAGTACCGGATGCCCGCCCACTATCTTTGCGTCCTTCACCGTTCCGTTCGGGGAGACCACCACTTCAATCCTTACCGTGCCCGTGATATTCATCTTCCTGGCTAGTTCGGGATAAGCCGGCTGCACTTTGCTCTTCGCGCGGCGCACGATTTCGCTTGGCGCTTCCTGTGCTGGCAGCGCTACTACCTCCGTCCCAACCATTGTCGCGATCACTGCCAACAACGTCCCCATCCGTCGCAAAGACACAGTTCCTCCCTGGCAATAGACCTGGTGATCCTGTTGGAGCAACGCCGGGGCCATGCCTCGTCTTTCGAAAAAACCAAAGTCACTCGTCGCATGTCCCTGCAAAAATAAAGACTTAACTCGATTTCTCACCTCTTTTCTCGATTCCATTCCACCATTAGCCCCGTCTCATCTTCAGCATCGCATGCGGGCCATTCTCAAAGTGAGAGGCCGTATCCCCCTAATTCTCGGGATTTCACACCTAGGCACCCCACCTCTCCATTTCCCTTGACTCAAATTGAGATGGCGGGATACTTTTCCATTAGATTCAATCACTTGTGAGAATTGCGAAAATCCTGTGTCGGCGGGTGACATTCTGAACATGGCCGGAGGCAATTCGACGCCCTCGATCGACGGCCACCTCTTGCCCAATTCCGACGAGGCTTTTCAGAAGCTCCTCCTGCAATTTGCCGCTAAGGCCGCGGAACGTTCCGATCCCACCGCGCTGATCCAGCTCTTCTGCCACGCTACCCGCGAGTTTTTTCAGGTCACCGGCGTCTATTTCTGGCGGCGCCACCCGGGCGACGAACTGGTCGGTGAACAGGCCGAGGGCAAGCTGGTCGAGGGTTTCATCGGCCTGCGCCTGCTTCCCCAACACAGCGCAGTTACCGCCAATGCCGTGCGCTCCCGGCGGACCATCGTCGTCAATCGGGTGCAGTCCACGATCTTCCCGTTAGCGCGACAATTCAACGCCCGTTCCCTGATGGCCGCTCCGCTCGTGGTCTTCGATGAAGTCATCGGCGCGGTGACGTTTTTACATGATTCCGACGACGAGTTTTTCAATGAGGACCTTGCCGCCAAGGCCACCATCCTGGCCGGACAACTGGGCAGCTTGCTGGAAGCGACCCGGCTCGGCGAAGTATCGCGCGAGGAGCACCGCCGGGCAGAAATCCTGGCCGAGGTGGCCACGACACTGCACGGAACTCCGGACGTGGCCGCAGTCATTGAGGCGCTGGCCGACCGTCTCCGGCTGCTGTTGCGCACGCGTCTGGTCTCCGTCCTTTTGCGCCGCGAGGGACCCTTCGAATTGCGGGCCGTGTCCGCCGAAACCCCCCAGTTGGCCAATTCTTTCCGGGCTGCGCACGACCGCCAGACCATTCGCTTTGCCGCCGATCTCGCGCAACGAGCCGTTGCCGCCGGGGAGGTCATCACCGTTTCCATCAGCACCGATCAGCACTCGCTCGGCAACCTGTTTCCTCCCGGAACGGTGATTGCCGCCCCATTCCGCACCTCGCACACGCAGGGAGCAATTCTGGTTTATCCGCGTGACGACGGGGCTTTCAACGCTGAGGAGAAATCCCTGCTCTCTGCGATTGCCGGCTTCGGCGCGGTCGCCGTGGCGCACGCCGAACTTTCCGCCACCGCTCAAGGCCAGGCCCAGGAACTGCATCAACTGCTGGAGATCTCTTCCGAGCTCAGCTCCAGCGGCGACCTCGAGCATTTTCTGCAGGCCTTCGTCGTCCGTGCGTCTGATTTTCTCGGCTTTGGGCGCTGCTTCATCGCCCTGCTCGAAGACGGGCAGTTCCATGTGCGCTATGGCGTCAGCCGCGGCGAGCCGCGACGCGTCGATACCATTTTCCCCGAGGGAGTTGCGACACGCGCCCTGCGCGCGAAAGAAGTCTTCTGGTCCGATAATCTCAACCAGGTTCCCGAGGTGGATCCTGAGATTCTCGCTCAATACAAAGCCCGGCAGTTGCTCACCGTGCCTTTATTGGGGGCTGACGGAAGGGTGCTGGGCATGTTCGGTGTCCTCGACCGCCGCGACGATACCGGCATCTCCCAGGAGGATATTCGCCGCGCCCGCGCCCTGGCCGCCCAGGTTTCGGTGGTTCTCGAAGTCGCCCACAACCTGCACCAGTCCGAGGTGAACCGCCATCGCTCCGACGTGCTGATTCAACTGGCGCGCGAGATTGATGGCCTGCTGCGCTTGCCGGATTTCGCGCGTAAGTTTGTCGAGCGCGCCGTCGAATTGTGCGGAGCTCACGCCGGCGCCTTCGCTCTGTTTCAGGATGGACGGTTCCAGACCGTGGCGCTGCATCCGCTACCCGCGCCGGCCGATCATTCGCCCGGATCGGGCGACCATCGCAAACTGGAGAGTCATCCCGCGCCGGCCTACCGCGACGATCCTCTGAGTGCCGGGGTGTCGAATTCCGGCCTCCCGAGCCAGAATCGCGTCGAGGCCTCTACCCGCAGCAATGGTGAAGATCGCGCCTTGCAGCAGAAATTCGCCACCGCGCTTTCCGAACTGGTCGCTCATCGCCAGGATGCAATCGTCTCCGGCTCCGCCACTGATCTGCTGGGTTCGGAGCTGGCCTCGAGCTTAGGTTGGAACGATTGCGTGGTAGCGCGTATGCCTGGTTCCAACGGAGAACTTGCCGGCTTGCTCTGCCTTTCCGGTCGTTCCCGGCCTCTTGCGCCCGCAGATCGCGACTTGCTGGAGGCGATTGCCGTGCACGCGGCGATGGCCCTGGAAAACTCGCGCCTGTTCACTCGCATCGAACGGGCCAACCGCCACTGGCTGGAAATTTTCGATGCCATCACCGACTTGATCGTAGTCCATGACGAAACCGACAAAGTCCTGCGGGTCAACCGTTCTCTGGCGACCATGATCGGCGTTGCCCCGAGTGAACTCATCGGCGTCAATATGCGCGCGCTCCTGGCTCTCACCAGCGAAGCCGCTCTTTATTCCTGCCCCTTCTGCCGTGCCATGGGTGAAGACAGCGACGAGTTCGTTCATCCCGCCTTGGATCGCACCTTTCTGGTTTCCACTTCTCGCGTGCACGGCGCTTCCGGCGAAGGCCTGCAAACCATTCACGTGCTCAAGGACATCACCGACCGCCGCGAGGCCGAACGCCGTTATCGCGAACTGTTCGACAACATCCAGGAAGGATTGTTCTTCAGCACACCCGAGGGCCGTTTTATCGAAGTGAACGATGCCCTGGTGGCCATGCTGGGCTACTCCAGCCGCGAAGAACTCTTGCAGGTCGATATCCCCACCCAGGTTTATTTTTCTCCCGAGCAGCGTGAGCGCCACTCCGAGGCCATGGAAAAAGATGGCCACATGCGTAACTTTGAGGCCACGCTGCGCCGCAAGAACGGCTCCCCCATCTACGTCCTCATCAACGCCTTCGGCATGTATGACCATCTGGGGCGCTTGCTGCAGATTCGCGGCTTGATGCTGGATGTTACCGGCCTCCATACCTTTCAATCGGAGCTGCAACGGGAGCGCGACTTCTCGGGCAAGATTCTCAGCAATACGCAGAGCCTCATCCTGGTCTCCGACACTGCGGGGCTGGTCAGCTATGCCAACCGCCGCTGGTATGAAGCCGGATTCGAGCAGCGCGAACTTCTGGGGCGTCCCCTGCTGGAACTGGCCGCACCCGGCTATGTCCGTCCGCTGGCGGATGCGCTGCAGGCCACTCTGCGCGGCGTGCAAGTCGATAATCTGGAGCTGCAGATCATGCGCGGCAATGGTCATGCTGGCCAGTTCTCCGTCAACCTCAGTCCCATGCGCGACGAGCAGGAAAACATCAACAGCATCGTGGTGGTCATGACCGACATTACCGACTCGGCGGAACTGCGCGGCAAACTGGTTCACGCCGAGAAGATGGCGGCGGTCGGACAGCTCGTCTCCGGCGTCGCGCACGAAGTAAATAATCCGTTGACGGCGATTCTCGGATTCGCCGATCTCCTCATGGAAAATCCTGAGATTCCGGAGAGTGCGCGAAAAGATCTGCGGGTGATTTTGCAGGAAGCGCAGCGCACCAAGCAGATCGTGCAGAACCTGCTCAGCTTCGCGCGCCAGATGCCGCCGCAGCGCAATGCCGTTCAGCTCAACCTCATCCTGCGCCGCACCATCCAGTTGCGTTCCTACGACTTCAACAGCCACGGAGTGGACATCGTCGTACACCTCGACGAGGACCTCCCCGAGGTAATTGGCGACGCCCACCAACTGCAGCAGGTTTTTCTCAACATCCTGAACAATGCCTACGATGCGGTGCACGAAGTCGGCCGCCCTGCACGCATTGAGATCATGACCACCAAGGCCGGCGATGCCGTCGAAGTGTCCTTCTGTGACAACGGCTACGGCATTTCCCATCCCGACCGCATTTTCGATCCCTTCTTCACCACCAAGGAGGTCGGCAAGGGAACCGGCCTCGGCCTCAGCATCTGCTATGGCATCGTGAAGGAGCACGGAGGCGAGATTCTCTGCCACAACAACATCGATGGGCAGGGCGCCACTTTCATCGTCCGCTTTCCCGCAGCGTCCCACACTGCCTCCCTGAGTGTGGCCGCAGGAGTCAATCAGCCATGACCACCCCAGCCATTCAACGGTCTCTTTTGCCTGTTCTGCTCATCGAAGACGAGCCTTCCATCATGGCTCTGGTGAGCGCCACCCTCGAGCGCAACGGCTACGATGTGATGTGCATCGAATCCGGCGCCGAAGCCCTTCACCTGCTGGAGAAGGGTCAATTCCTGGGCGTGGTCTCCGACATGCGGACGCCCGGCGGCGTCGACGGTGCCCAGGTCCATTCCTGGATTTCCGCCAATCGTCCCGATCTCGTTGACAAGGTCGTCATCATTACCGGCGACTACGCCAACGAAGAGACCGTCACCACCTTGCGCAAAATCGGCGCACTCTATCTGGAGAAGCCGTTCCGCGTGCAGGACCTTATCTCAGCCGTCGAAAAAACCATGGGGAAAGCCCGGTGATCCCTACCCCCGGCAGGCCGCCTCTGGGCAAGACCGATCCGAGCAGAGATCTGAGCAGAGAAGTGAGCAGAGAAGAGCTTCGCATCCGTCTGCTCATCGTCGACGACGAACAGAGTATCCGCAAACTCTGCATCACCGTGGGCGAGGCTTTGGGCTTCATCTGCCTCGAAGCCGAGAGCGGCGAGTCTGCTCTGGCTCTTCTCGAAGAGCAACCCGTCCACATGATTCTCAGCGACATGGTCATGCCTCACATGTCAGGGCTCGAGTTCCTGGAGAAGGTGAAGAAGCTTGTGCCTCGCACCGAAGTCGCGCTCATGACCGGACACGGCTCCATCGAAACCGCCGTGCAGTCCATGAAGCTGGGCGCCTATGACTACATCACCAAACCGTTTTCTCCGCTCGAAGAATTGCGATTGTTCTTGCGCCGCATGGCCGAGAAAGTCCGCCTCGTTGAGGAGAACGAATTCCTGCGCCAGCGCACCGATTCCGAAACCGCGGTCCACGGCATCATCGGCTCCTCCGCCAAGATTCAGGAAGTGCTGCGCGTGGCCTCGCGGCTCAAGGACACGCGCACCTCCGTACTTATCTCCGGCGAAAGCGGCACCGGCAAAGAGCTGATCGCCCGCGCCATTCATTTTCGCGGCGCCTTCGCCAACCGTCCCTTCGTCGCCGTGGATTGCGGTTCACTCGTGCCTACGCTCATCGAGAGCGAACTCTTCGGCTACGAAAAAGGTGCCTTCACCGGGGCCCTGAGATCCAAGCAGGGACTATTTCAAGCCGCCGACACCGGCTCGGTTTTCCTGGATGAAATCGGCGAGTTGCCGCTCGAATTGCAAGCTAAGCTGCTGCGCGTGCTGCAGGAAAAGGAAGTGCGTCCGGTGGGCAGCAATCAGCGCGTCAAAGTGGACGTGCGTGTCATCGCCGCCACCAACCGCGATCTCGAAGCCGCCTACAAGAACGGAACCTTCCGCAAAGATCTTTACTTCCGCCTCAATGTTGTCACCGTAAACGTGCCCGCCCTGCGCGAACGCCGCAGCGATATTCCCATGCTGGTGAACTGGTTTTGCGAGCGTTACTCTCCCGGGACGGATCTGCACGTCTCCAATGCCGCCATGAAAGCCCTTATGGGCTACGACTGGCCCGGCAACGTACGCGAACTGGAAAACTGCGTGGAACGCGCCGTCGCTTTGGGCAACGGAAACCTGATCGACCTCGGCGATCTGCCCGCTTCCATCGCCGCCGGGGATTCCTCCGCTTCTCCTCGCGCTTCGGAATCCGCGCCCGAATCAGTCGCCGATCTCGCCGCTGCTGTGAGTTCCGGCGAGGGCTCGGTTTCAACTCCACTCTCCACCACTGATCTGGAAGACATCGAACGCGCCACCATCCAGCGCGTCTTCGAGCAAGTCAAAGGCGACAAAGCCCTCGCCGGACGCATGCTCGGCATCAGCCGCGCCACGCTTTACCGCAAACTCAAGCGCTACAACATCAGTGGTACGCCGGGTTCCGAATCGTCCAGCCACACCCTGCAATAAACACTGCTTTCGATTTTGCTCGTGTGGAACGGACACTCCTGTCCGTTGCTTTTGACTTTGAACTTGGTTCTGATTTTGCCTTTGATTTTGCCTTTGCCTTTGCCTTTGACTTCCGCTGTCATCCTGAGGAAGCGGAGTCGCTCGCAAATGCGAGCGACTCCCGACGAAGGACCTATGCAACTCGCCGCCACCTTAACCTGGGGGGCTGGCCCAGCCCCCCTTTGCTTTTTGCCGACACCATCCTTAGTGAGGATCGGCCAGTCTTCGCAGTTTTCGAAGACTGGCCCGCCCGGAGCTAGTAGTTCGGTGTGCATCCGGTTATTGGGCTCAACTCGTAGCCGTATTCTTCCGCTCCTTCTCCCTCCCTCGGTTCCCTCCAGGTACCAGCGATCTTCCCGTCGGAGGGATCGATGTGCCCGACCAGATAGGCGTCTAGACTATCTGGTTCTATGTTGAACTCATCGTCACCACCACCGGAGGGATAGGAAAGGGTGCATGGGTCGTGGTTTATGATGCACTTGAATTCGTCGCTCGACTTCTCGTCTCCTATCGAAAGAAGGACCTCCGGGTCGCGGTTAGGGTTTGTGTAACGAACCTTTCCCTCCCAGCATGTCGACGCCTTCGCCCGCTCGGCAGGAGCGTCCTGGACTAATGGCGCCCCAGGCAGAAGAAAAATAAAAGCCCTACGGAGAGGGTCCTATTCAACGATCTTGAACTCAGCCGCATCATTACCTCCCTAGAAGCGAATGCGGTGTTTACAGGTGCCTTATGATCCTCGCGAGCGTTGCTAGCAGCCAAACAGAGCCGACCGCGGAAAGCACCAACTTGGCCCAGAATGCGATGTGGCTCGCTCTATACACAGGGTCGTTCGGATTCAGGTAGCCCTCGTCCTCCTGCCCAATCTGCAGGTTGGTTAGGAATCGGCTCATCGTTACAAAACCCGCAAGGTACTGGACGAAGTCGAGCAATATTGCGGTCACCGCTAAGACATCGGCCTCCAATAGCGGGGTCTTATACTGAGTCGCTGCTGACAAAGAATCCCTTGCGGCGAGGATGCTCCATGTCACCGCGAGCACACCCAGGTTGACGGCCCGAGTCCGGGAGCTTAACTCCTCCGAGAATTTATCTTTCCGTTTTTCGCCATCGGCCCATTTAATTTTCAAGAGACTATCTCGACGCTCACGCCAAAGTTACTCTGGGAGCCGCCAAAAAAACAAGTCATTTTCCGACCCTACATTGTGGGTGGCCCTCGATAACGGGGGCTGGCCCACGTTTATGGTTTTTATTGTTTGCACTATCACGGCCGAGGCTGCCCCACCTTCCGCGGTTTTCGGAAGGTGGGCACCACGGACGATGGAAATGAAGAGAGTTGGAGTACGCCGAACTTGGCCGTCCGTAGAAGGTGGCCATTGGATGCGGCGACTGCATATCCTAAGTCGAGATCCGTGGTGCTCACCTTCGAAAAACGCGAAGGGTGGGGCAGCCTCAGTTATTATGCTGCCGGCAAGAATCAAAGCTGGGCCGGCCCCCCCCCCATCGCAATATCATCTGGCCCCTCACGCGGGTATAGAGGAGCAAAGCACGATGACACTATTTGGGTTGCATGGTGACTTGCACAGTCTTTCGCTCACCAGATTCAAGATGCAAGGTTGGATCGGATGGATCGGTCGGGTTCGAATAGAACCAATTCTTATAACCCTTGGCGGTTACTCCAAGGAGGACGTCGAAGAGCGGGCTAATCGCAACTTCCCTGCCGCCTTCGTCGGTTTGCGGGAAATATGCCAAGCCGGCTGTTCCAGCGCCGCCGCCATCGGCACCAATCGTCCTGATCATAAAGCCGTCGATGGCTTTGCCGGTGATGCGGTCGCTTACGATAAGTACCAACACGGCTGGTTTAGGCCCCACCTTCAGCCGAACATGGGCAGTGGGGTTCGTTGCGGTCAGGACGACCGTCTGCTTGTATGGGCTGGCGTCGTTATGCCAGTAACCTGATAAGGGCGCGGCAGCGTTCAGTTCAACTTTTCCGAGGGGTACCTGAGTTATCTCGAACTCTCCGTTCGGAGCGTTTGAACTCGTGGCGCTTGTGCTCCCGCCACTAGCCGTCAAAACCGAGTAGGTGACCATTGGCCCGAGTACCGGCTTGCCATCCTCATCCACAACCGTGCCAACGATGCTGCCGGGACGCGCTGGCTGGGCAGAAACCTGGTCAACCTGAGCGGAGCACGGAAACGCCAACAGGGCCCCGGCGCAGATCAGTAGAAAACGGCCCATAGGAACTCCTTAAGGTGCCCAAGTTCGAGGAGTTATAGCACAAATAGCGAAAGGTAACAACCGGGTATCCCTAACACCCAAAAATAGGGCAGCCAGTTCTACTTTGGGCTCGAATCCGCGGGGTGGCCCTCGATAAGAGTGA
>PMSQ01000170.1 GCA_003168355.1 Acidobacteriaceae bacterium
TCTTATCCAATCAGTCCTTGCTCCGCTTGGGCGGGGATTTTGACTTTCATGCGCTCGATACCGACCCACGCGAAACATAGCTTACCCCCAAGAAGAATTTCCAGCTCTCCATTGTGACATCTGACCTTGCGCACAGCCCATCACCCGCGCAATCATGGTCGAGGCCGTGACGGCCCGCTACACACCAAGTCGTCGCCCCTATGTCATTGGTTTCAGAGATTTTGTCTCTAAGCTCTTTAGACGTCCAGATTTACGGGGATTTTCTTGCTAACCCGATGATTCCACTACGGGGTGATGGGTAGGGGTCGGGAGATACCTCTGATTTGGGAAGCCCACCATCCCCTTCCGAGGGCCCTCGGAGAAGATTTATTTGGTACTAATATACAAGGCTAACCAGATTGTGCTAAGTTGTTGAAATGGGAAGGATGTGTGCTTTCTGCCCAGCGGATGCAGTGGAACACGGCGGCGAACACATCTGGGATAACTGGATCAACAAAGCTCTCCCCGCAACTCGTTATCGTGCTCGCAGGCGATATTCTCTCAATTCCACGATTATTGAATTCGATGCCAACAGCCTAAACGAAAAACTCCCAGCAGTATGCCCACAATGCAACAGCGGTTGGATGAGCGCTCTCAGTCTTAAAGTAAAGGATCGCTTTGGCCGATCCATCCTAGAGGGCGAGCCTTTTTCTCTTGGCGCTAGAGACGCTGTTATTCTTGCCGCGTTTACTTTTCTGAAAGCTGTTGTTACTAACTACATCATCGATTATGAGCCGTTTTTTACGAGAGCCGCTAGAGAGAGATTTAGAGGTGATCTCACTATCCCTCCCGTTACCAAGATGTGGTTTGCGGCGTTTAGAGGAAGGTCTCGACTGAGCGCTAAGAACGATAACGGAATAATCGATCCTGGATGGCAGAACAGCCCCTTCGATGGGCTGGAATTTTGTAGCTACTCTTACGCTATCGGGCAGTTGGTGGTTCAGCTTTTTGCTCCACGATGGAAGCACATAAGTGATAGAGGCAAGCCCCTGCTGTCTCTCACTCCCCATGCACACTGGGAGCAAGCGGCCACTCTCTTTTGGCCTTACAACGGTGACCATCTTTCGTGGCCGCCGAGCAAGTATTTTGGCGACGATACGATCCAGAGTTTTATCGAGCGCTTCACTCGCAATGTCAATCTCTGAAATCGGGAGTTTAGATTTTTCACTTCGCACACTTCCGTCTTTTCCGGCAACGTGCTAATCTGTTGCCAGTAAAGACGGGCATACGCTAGTGAGCCGCCAAGCAAACAAGAGCGATCAACCCGGAGAGTACGCGAATTTTGAAAGAGCATTGAAACAAGTTTTGTCTGTCCCGCACTCCGCTCTCAAGGAACAACTCGACCGCGAGAAGCGAGTGCGGAAACAACGGACGAAACGGGCTTCCGACCGCGCTTCCCGCGCAAAGGATTAGAAAGCCGTTTCCCCCACCTTGCCAGTTACCTCCGCAAAGGTTAACCGCTTCCCCGCGATCTGCGATAAAGCTAACTCGAATCTCTGCCAGTCTTTCAGCGGCTTGTTGTCTGCATCCTTGCGATTGTTGAATCGAAACGCTTGCTCATCGACGTATCGGAAAAGATGAAACGGCTCGACAGCAATGTACGTTCCGGCTAGCCCACGCTTGAGGCATGACCAGAAGTTCTCGATTCCGTTCGTGTGAATATTCTCCTTCACGTAGCCTTCCAGATGATTGACAACCTTGTGCATGTATCCGTCTTTCAGGTTGTAGTAGCCGGGGAATTCATCAGTGTGAATTTCTGTTCCCGGCTCTACCATTTCGCGCACGATCTTTTCAGGGCCATTTTCTCTGCGATGTGCGAGCACAGCCGTTTTTACTTTTCCGCCGCGCTCTAGCAAGCCCACAACTACAGCCTTGCCGGAACCACCCTGCATCCCGCCATTGCGCGACAGGCGCTCACGCTTTACGCGGTGCATGAAACGCGCTTTCCCGCCGATGAACGTTTCATCCACTTGGACTGGAGCACCGTTGCCGCCGAGTTTGGTAATGCTTCCAGTTTGCAAAGCGAAGCGCAGCCGATGCAGGACGAACCATGCCGACTTCTGAGTGATGCCGATAGCGCGTCCGACCTCGTAAGAGCTGACACCGTTGCGGCAATTTACGATCATCCACAGAGCGGTGAGCCATTTGTCTAGCGTGATAGGCGAATCCTCGAAGATCGTTCCCAGTTTGACGGAGAATTGCTTGTGGCATTCTTTGCACTTCCAGCGCTTCTGGGTTGCGAGGTAATAGTGCTCAGTCTTTTCGCAAGCTGGGCAAACGGGCTTACCTTCAGGCCATCGCAGAGCGGCGATAGTGTCGATACAAACTCGCTCATTCGAGAAGTGCCTTATGGCCTTTTGCAGTGTCTTTGGCTGTTCCATGTCAGTAAGGTAGCACACTAACCATGGTTAGTCAACTATATTATTACCATTTATTTCCCAGAGAAATCAACAGGGCCCGCGACCTAAGGCCGGGCATACGCCGGGCTGTCGGGATCGGGGCGATCATAGTCGCGGCCATACTTGTTCTTGTGCGCGAGCTCGAAATTAGACTCGGCAAGGCTGAAGGTTCCGAGGAAGGTGTCGCCGGGAGTCACCGTGATTTCGCGTTCCGCGGCGTGCAGCGCATCGGGAGAAACGGATGGATGGAAGACGTGCAACTGGTAGCGGCCGGGAGCCACGCCGCTAATGCTGATCTCGCCGTGCCTGTCCGATATCGAATAGTAAGGAGTGTTCAGCGCGATCACCACGGCACTCATTTGAGGGTGAATGTTGCAAAAGATGAACGAAATGCCGGGCTTGTCGAACTGGACAAAACGAGTCGTGCCGCTTTCGTAGAGTCCAAGATCGAACCGTTTTCCGTCGAACAACGAAAAAACGTTGTGAAAAAAAGGATCGTGGTTGGGGAACTCGACCTTCCCGCCCGCTGGAATTACCAGTAGCGACGGCTGGAAACTCTTGTCCTTCTGCACGAGCTGGGGGATTTGTGAACTCTCCTGCTGCGGCGGCGGAATCGCACGCGTGCTACCCAGAGGTGTAAGCCAAACAACAAGGTTCGAAGCATCATTCACGCGGCGCCGGTTCTTCGTGAGCTGCACTTTGCCCTTGAGTTCAACGCCCTTGAGTTCAACCAGTTGCGCCGAAGCTAGCACGCACGGCAACAACACGATGCACAAGGCGGTCCGGTAGTAGGCAAAGGCCTTCATCATCAGAACAGGATCCCCATGGAGAGATTGACTTGGTTCGTAACGCTGGCGCTGTCATAGACGGGGAACGTGTGCAATCGTCTGAATTCCGCGGAAAGCAGCAAGTCGGACCGCGGCCGGTAGACCAGATTGCCGAGCGCGCCATGATTGCGCCCGAGAATCGGGCCGAAGTTATTGGCGTCAGTGGCGAAGCCTCGGACATCACTGGCAAATGCGTTGTCTTCGGCAAAGACGCCGTTCAGTTCCACCTTAGGCGTGAGTTGAAACTTGAGCTGGGTCCATCCTCCGGCCGAGTCAAAACCGCGAATACTCGTGAACGGGCTCAACGGATTGCCGCCGAACAGAACACCTTGGCCAATGGCGCCTCCCAGACCTCCCACTCCACGGCCCCGATAGAATTCTCCGGAGAGATTCAAGTGGCGAAGAATCGGGATCTGCCAATCCGTCATACCGGCCCAGGCATCGACGTAACGGCCCCACGACCAATTCTGCCGCCCGTAGTAACCCGCCACGGCAAAGCTGAGTGGATGGTCAAACACAGGCCGCGACCATGCCGTGCGCATTGCGTAGGCTGGTTGACCCGAGGCCTCGCCAGCTTGGGCTGTGCGGGTGAACTGGTCAGTGGGAGGTTCCCAATCCAGGTTGTCCAGTATCCCCCCCTGGAATGTCAGGGTTTGTTGGTCGGAAAGATCGAAGCGATGCTCGACGCGAAGCTGCGGCGTCCAGCCCCATAGATTTCCGGCATAGGCGAACGCCGGAATCGCGAGTGACGCAAAGGATGTCGGAGAAAGCGGCGAGATGAAAAGCGAATCTTGTCCGGCAATCACGGAATTGTGTTCCCAGTCGAGGCGCAAACTGGCCGTCTGCAGGCGTACAAGGCCGAAGTTGACGCCATTGGGAGTCGACGGAAAGCCGCCGGCAAAATCGAACTGCACATTGGCTGAACTCTTCGCGCCGGCCAGGGTTGGGCCGAAAATTTCCAGGCCAATCTCAGTCTGTCGCAATGTAGCCCCAAAACTGGCTTGAGGGGCGCCAAGCGGTTGTGGTTGCGCGTAGTCGGGCAAGTCCAGGTTGTCGGAGCCCCCAACATTGCGAAAGGCGTTCATCAGCACAATTCCTGAAAGCCGGGCCCGATATTTGGCCGCGGTTTCCACCTTGGTTTGGTATTGCTCGTCAATCTTCGAATTCAGCAACTGGGTCGATTCCTCCAGTTTTTGAAGTCGGCTCCCCAAGCCCGCAGCAATCGGCGTGTCGGAGGTCGTGGCGCCGGATGCGGAGATCGTGGGCGCGCTGGCACTCTCGCCGGACGGTGCGGATTCTGCCGTCGAGACCGAATCGGTCGCCGAAGGAGCGAGCGGCGCCAGAAGTTTGCGGGTATCTTGCAACTCGTGCCGCAATTCCTGCATTTCGACGCGCGACTGCGCATTCTCGGTTCGCATCTGCTCAATCAGCGCCCGCAATTCCCGCACTTGGGAAGCGAGGTCACGCACCGAGGCATCCCCGCCATCAGATACCGGTTTGGGTGTGCTTTCCTGCGCTAGGCAGCTAGCGCTTAAGAGGACAAAGGCGGCCGCCGTTAGGGCGCTTGAACGAAGCGCAACGGTCGAAGTCCAAAGGGTGTTCACACATCCTCCTGCGCGACACGCGGATCACTGAAAAATAGATAGGGAACGGGCACTACGTGTCCGAATGCCGAATTGAGTTTTCACTCGCTCGATCGCTGCTTACGGGCACAGCGGGAAGGGGCGTCTGCTTGTTGTCGCTTTCTTCCAGAGAGCTTGTCGAAAAGCGGCCGGGGAGCGTAATCCGAAAAATCGTTCGAGCGTCCGATGTACGTTCCATCAAGACTCCGCCCCCATGATCCTGAACAATCTTCTGCACTACCGTCAGTCCCAGCCCGGTACCATTCTCTTTGCCAAAGCTTACAAATGGATGAAACAGCCGGTCACGAATAGGCTCCGCTATGCCCGGGCCGTTGTCGGAGACTGCGATCGTGATGTCGGCTCCCGCGCGGTCGATGATGACCTGAACTCTGCCCTCACTGCCGGGCGC
>PMSQ01000207.1:0-61407 GCA_003168355.1 Acidobacteriaceae bacterium
GCCGGCTACGGATTCGCCGCCGGCTGGGGTGGGCAGCACTCCAATTGTCTGTATCACACCATGATGGGCATCCCGGGGTTGAAAGTAGCGCTTCCTTCCACGCCGGCGGATGCGAAGGGACTGATGGCGGCAGCAATTCGCGACGACAATCCGGTCGTATATCTCCACCACTACATGCTGACGCTCGACACCGGCGATGTGCCCGAGGGCGAGTACGTTGTGCCCTTCGGCGTCGCCGACATCAAGCGCACGGGCGGCGACGTTACGATTGTTGCCACGGGGTGGATGGTCAGGAAATCCCTGGCCGCAGCCGATCAACTTGCGCGCGAAGGCATGAGCGTTGAAGTTATCGACCCACGAACGCTCGCGCCTTTGGATGTGGACACCATCATCAAGTCTGTGAAGAAGACGGGGAGGCTGGTGTTGGTGGATCAGGCTCCGCGCCATTCGTCGGCCGCTGCGGTGATCGCCGCCGAAGTTGCGGAGAAAGGTTTTGAATATTTGCGCGCACCCGTCGTCCTGGTCACGGCTCTGGATGCACCGGTGCCGTACAGCGAGCCGCTCGAGAACTACCTGCTGCCGAATGAAGACAAGATCGCGCATGCGGTGCGTTCGCTGGTGGCCGAGCGTGCGGTGCGAGCGTAACCGAGCGAAAGCGGCTCTAGAAAGGATAGTGCCGGGGAGTCGTCTGGATCGTGATCCAGCGCAACTCTGTGAATTCGTTAACCGCGGCTTTTCCTCCGAAACGGCCGTAGCCGCTGGCCTTCACACCGCCGAAAGGCATTTGCGCCTCGTCGTGTACGGTCGGTCCGTTCACGTGGCACATGCCTGAGTCGATGCGCTTGGCAACCTCCACGGCGCGAGCAATGTCGCGCCCGAAGACGGCGGACGAAAGTCCGTACTCGGTATCGTTCGCCAGCGTGATCGCTTCTTCCACGCTTTTGAATCGGGTGATGGAGACCGAGGGGCCGAAGGACTCTTCGCGAAAGATTTGCATGTCTCGAGTGACGTAGTCGACGATCACTGCGGGCATGATCGTGCCCCGCGAGTCACCGCTCAAAAGAACTTTCGCGCCCCGAGATACCGCATCCTTCACAAGCCCGCGTACTCGATCGACCGTAGGCATGCCAACGACCGCGCCGATCACGACCTCACCTTTTCGTGGATCGCCACACGGCAGAGTCTTCACTTTGGCGACGAATTTCTGGGCGAAGGCGTCCGCCACCTTCTCATCAATGATGATGCGTTCGGTGGACATACAGATTTGGCCCTGGTTCATGAACGCTCCGAACGCCGCAGCGTCCACAGCAGCGTCGAGGTCGGCGTCGTCGAGAACTATGAGCGGAGCTTTACCTCCCAGCTCGAGAAGAATGGGCTTCAGATGCTTCGCCGCAGTAAGGGCAAGAATTTTTCCTACACGCGTTGATCCGGTAAAGTTCACGCGGCGCACCGCGCGATGGGCGATGAGGGTCTCGACAATCGCCGAAGCACCGGCGGCATCGTGAGTCAGCACGTTGACCACTCCGTGATCCAGCCCCGCTTCGCGGAGAACTGTCCCAATCAGACGATGCGTCGCTGGACAAACTTCCGACGCCTTCAGAACCACCGTATTTCCGCAGGCGAGCGGCACAGCAATCGCACGCACTCCGAGAATGACCGGGGCGTTCCAGGGCGCGATCCCGAGGACGACGCCCACCGGCTGCCGGATCGAAAATGCGAGGCTTCCGGGAATCTCTGAGGGAATGACCTCGCCTGAGACCTGGGTGGTCATCGATGCGGCTTCGCGCAGCATTTGGGCCGCTAGATAAACGTTGAAACCCGCCCATCCGGCCGTAGAGCCGATCTCATCCATCATGACAGAAATAAAATCGGCGGTGCGAGCTTCGAGCAAGTCAGCGGAGCGCAGGAGCTTTTTACGCCGTTCATGAGGGCCGAGCACAGACCAGGCAGGAAAAGCCTCCGCGGCCGCTTCCGCGGCGGCGATCGCATCGTCAGCGCCGGCAGCGGCTGCGCGTGTGGCAATCTCACCCGAAATCGGGTTTTGCCGGACAAATGTTGCCGCAGTGGTTGCGGCGGCATCACGATCACCGATGAGAAGCTGCACTTCGGTCATGGCCGTCTCCTCTTCGAATTTGTCTTGGGCTTGTCATTCATTTCTTTGAAAACGTCGGCCGCAATGTGAAAGGCGGAATTCGCCGCCGGCACGCCGCAGTAGATAGCGGATTGCAACAGGACTTCTTTAATCTGGTCGCGGGTGACCCCGTTGTTAAAGGCAGCCTTCACGTGCATGCGGAATTCATCGCCGCGGTTCAAAGCAACCATCATGGCGAGCGTCAGCAAGCTGCGCGTGTGGCGGGGAAGGCCGGGGCGCGACCATACCTCGCCCCAGGCGTTGCGGGTGATGAAGTCCTGGAAATCGCGGTTGAAGTCGGTTGTCCCGGCGACGGCTCGGTCCACGTGTTCATCGCCGAGAACAGCGCGCCGGATTTTCATGCCCTGCTGGTAGCGCTTGGTGTCATCCATTATGTGCGGCCTCGCGTCTGCTTACTGGAAAGGAAATTACTCACCGCCTCCGTGAACGCATCGGCCTGCTCCACATTCGAGAGATGTGCAGCAGGCAGTTCAAGCTCGGCAGCTCCTTGAATCTGGGCGGTAAGAAAATGAGAATCGGAAGGAGGTATAACCGAATCACTTCCGCCGTAGATCACAAGCGTCGGGGCCTTGACCTTCGCCACGGCTTCGCGCTGATCCATGTCGCGGATCGCGGCACAACATGCCGCGTAACCTTCCGGGGACGAATTCTCAAGCATTTGCTGTGCCCGGGCCACCTTCTCCGGAGACGATGCCCGAAACCCCGGCGTAAACCACCGCTCGATAACCGCGGCAGCCACCGATCTCATGCCGTCTTTGCGGACAGTTGTGATGCGCGCGTTCCACATCTCTGTGGTGCCAATGCGAGCTGCAGTGTTGCAGAGCACCAGACGATACAGGCGGCTCGGGGCGTGAATCCCCAGCCAAATGCCGATCATGCCACCCATCGAGAGCCCACAGAAATGTACACGGTCGAGGTGAAGGGAATCCAGCAGACCGATTACATCGCGACCCAGTTGCTCGATTGTATATTCGCCCGGTGTTATAGAGGACTGTCCGTGTCCGCGAGTGTCGTAACGCAGAATGCGGAAGCACCGTTGCAACTCCGCCATCTGCGGGTCCCACATGGAAAAATCGGTGCCCAGTGAATTGGAAAACACTAAAACCGGCTCCCGGTCGCCGGTTAGCGCGTAATGCGTCTTCAGTTCTCCGGCATCGATAAACGGCATTTCATGCCTCTTCTACATTGATTTATCGATGCTTACGACTGTCATCGATGACGCGATCCACCAACTCTTCGGCGACGCCGAGGTAGTTCTCCGGAGCGAACAGGCGATCCAACTCTGCTGAGGTCAGCCGTTCGGTTACGGCATGGTTATGGGCCAGCACTTCACGGAGATGCTTTCCCGACTCGCGCGTCTGCCGGATCGCCTCTTCCAGCAGCCTGTGAGCGGCGGCTTCGCCGATGTGCCCTGCCATCGCCGTGGTGACGGCCTCGGCAAAGATCAGACCCCGTGTCGCATCGAGATTGTGCCTCATCCGCGCCGCGTCGACTTCGAGGTGAGGGACAATCGTCGCCAGTTGATGGAGCGCTCCGGCGGTCAGACGGAAGATTTCCGGGAGCGTTTCCCATTCTGCGTGCCAATCGCCAAGACCGCGTTCATCTTCCTGCACCATGGCGCTCAGCATGGTGCTGACGAGGCCGGGAACCCGCGTGGCTGCCGACAATACTACTGCAGCACTCACGGGATTACGCTTGTGCGGCATGGTCGAGGAACCGCCGCGGCCGGGGCCGGCGGGTTCGAACACTTCCGCGACTTCGGTTTGCATGTGAAGGGAAATATCGCGAGCCATTTTTCCTAAGGTGCCGGTGCAAAGACCGAGCACGGTTGCCACTTCCGCTACCCGGTCGCGCTGGGTGTGCCATGGCATGGTTGGAACTCCGAGCTGGAGTTCTGAGGCCAACGCTTCGGCCACCTGCAATCCCTTCTCATGCAGAGCCGCCAGCGTTCCAACCGCGCCGCCAAACTGTAAAACCAGCACACGTGCCCTGGTCTCAGCGAGGCGGTCGCGATGGCGATTCACGGCGTCCAGCCATCCGGCAACCTTGACACCGAAAGTTGTAGGCAGCGCATGCTGCATAAGAGTGCGGCCAGCCATCGGCGTGGAACGGTGAGTCTGAGCCAATTGGGCCAGACCCCGGCAGAGGACATCCAGATCAGCTTCAAGGATGTCGAGCGCTTGGCGGATCTGCAGAACCAAACCGGTATCGTTCGCGTCTTGGCTGGTTGCGGCCCAGTGAACGAATTGCGCCGCTTCAGGATCATCTTTCGCGACCAGCGTCGTGAGCTGCTTCACCAACGGTATCGCGGGATTAACCGACTCGGCCGTCGCAGCGGCGAGCGCATTGGCGTCGATCAGTTTCACCTTGCACTTCGAAGCAATCGCATGGGTTACGGCAGCGGGAATCACACCACAGTGGGCCTCAGCGCGCGCCAGCGCGGCCTCGAAGTCCAGCATATGCTGGAGGCGTGCGGCGTCCGAGAAGACTTCGCCCATCGCCGGTGAACCGAACAGTGGATCTAGCAAGGCCATCTAGGTGGGTCTATAACCCCAAGTCGAAGAATACCGTTTCGTCCGCTCCCTGCAAAACAACATTCCATTCCAGCGTACCGGGATCGCCAGCGGTATTCTTCGCGATCAAAGTCGAGCGCCTCGCCGGTTCCACCAGATTGAGAATAAGGTCAGCGGCATTGCCCGGTTCGTCGGGGAAGTAGATCCGAGTGACCAGTCGCCGCAGCATTCCGCGCATGAATACCGCGACCAGAAGATGCGGCGCCTGCGGGTTGCCGTCGGGACCGGCCACCCGCCCCGGCTTGATCGTGGCAAAACGAAACCGCCCGTCTGCGCTCGTTGGCACACGGCCGTATCCTTTGAAACCAGGCTCCAGAGGCTTGTCTTGAGTGTCTTCCGGGTGCGCATACTTCCCGTGCGCATTGGCTTGCCAGATTTCCAGCATCGCGTCTGACACAGGAATTCCGTCGCCGTCAAGAACTCGCCCCTGAATGGTGACGCGAGTGCCTGAGACGCCCTCGGCAGCCAGGCTGTCACGGTATAGCCACTCGAAACCAATCTTGAAAAACGGACCGACCGTCTGCGACGTAGTCGCCTGCAAACTCACTCATTCCTCCATCGGCGTGGCGTCACGCCCACGCAAGATGACGTTGAAGCGGTAACCCAGCGCAAGTCCCGGCATGGTAGTTTCCCAATCGAATGAGGAGATCAGACGGTTGCGGGCTTTTTCGTCCGCCGTGCAGTTGAAGATTGGGTCAAACGGAATCAGCGGATCACCGGGAAAGTACATCTGCGTCACCAGGCGCGTAGCAAACGCCGGACCGAAGAGAGAAAAATGAATGTGCGCCGGCCGCCATGCGTTGTAATGATTGCGCCAGGGATACTCGCCGGGACGGATGGTGACGAAGCGATAGCTGCCCTCGGCGTCGGTGACGGCTTGTCCACACCCCGTGAAATTCGGATCAAGCGGTGCATCATGTTGATCGACTGCGTGCAGGTATCGGCCCGCGGCATTCGCCTGCCAGATTTCCACCAGCGTGTTCGCCAGGGGACGGTTGTTCTCGTCGAGCACGCGACCGCTCACGATGATCCGCTCGCCGAGCGGCTCCGCTGAGTGCTGGCGCGTCAAATCGCTGGCCTTAGGCGCGACGATTTCCGGTTCGAATGACGGCCCCGTGAGCTCGGACAGAGTGTAAGGAATCGGGACCGGCGGTCTTGTGGGCGCACGCTTGATCGAGGACACATACGGCGGATGCAGATGATTCGGCTGGGTGCCCGGATATGGCGCGCGATAAGCTGCAACGCGTTTCATGGTTCCTCAGTCCTTATCGCGATTCTTGAACTCACAGACTGTATGCAAGGTAGAAGTCTGTGTCAAGCGCACCGCAAGCTTTAGAATATACTGCCCAGGAAGCCGATCCATGCAGAGAAAACCGCAGATGGAAAGAGGAACCATGCTTTCAAACAACGGCAACTGCTTGTTTGCAATTTTCACTATTCTGATTATGCTCACGATATCCATGCAAGGGAAGACAAGCGTTTCCAAGCAAGCCTTTGGACACACCTCCGAGGGAACTGCCGTCGATCTTTACACATTGGCGGATGGCAAACTCGAAGTCCGCATTATGACCTACGGAGGGATCATCGTTTCCCTACGTACGCCGGATCGCAGCGGAAAGGTCGACGATGTGGTGCTGGGCTACGATTCAGTCGACAAGTACATCGCGCAGACGCCTTATTTCGGAGCGATTATTGGCCGTTACGCGAATCGTATCGCGCATGGCAGTTTCCAGCTCGACGGAAAGACCTATTCTATTCCAAAGAACAATGGCGACAACGCGCTGCACGGAGGAACCCGCGGGTTCGACAAAGTGGTGTGGACGGCCAAAAAGGTCCCGGATGGAGTAGAGCTTACCTATGTGAGCAAGGATGGCGATCAGGGCTTTCCCGGCACGCTCACGACAACCGTGCGGTACACCTTGAATGGAAGCGCTCTGCGAATCCGGTACTCGGCTACCACCGGTAAAGACACCGTCCTCAACCTGACCAACCATTCCTATTTCAATCTTGCAGGCCAGGGGAAGGGCGATGTCTTGGGGCATGTTGTGAAGATCGATGCTTCCCGCTTCACTCCTGCGGATGCAACTCAGATTCCGACGGGAGAACTGAAGGCTGTGGAAGGCACGCCGTTCGACTTTCGAACGCCGCATGCCATCGGCGAGCGGATCGACGCGGATGATGCCCAACTGCATCTCGGTAAAGGATACGACCACAATTTTGTACTGGATCATCCGCCGGGCCAGTTGGTCGAGGCGGCCGAAGTCTACGAGCCGACGACTGGGCGGATTCTGCGAGTGCTCACCACTGAACCGGGAGTGCAGCTCTACACAGGAAACAATCTGGATGGGTCGATCACCGGGAAAGACGGCCGGGTCTACAAGGCGCGCTTCGCGCTTTGTCTGGAGACGCAGCATTTCCCTGACTCTCCGAACCACGCGAACTTTCCCTCGACGGAGTTGAAACCAGGGGAAACATTTCGCAGTGAGACGGTATTTCAGTTCGACGCCGGCACGCGTTGACGGTACGCGTGCATCCGCTTGCGATAGAACTTCTGGCGGGCGCTGTGCCCAACCTTGACGGGCTCAGGTGTGGCTGTTAGATTTCGGTGCTACACCTGAATATGCGGGGGCATCGCTCTGAGTCGTGCAGGGAAGACGCGGCATCTGGTCGATCTTCATCCAGTTGACCCAAGGCTAGTTGACCCGAGCCGCCGCGATTTTCTTGTACGCTGCTGCCAGGGCGCTTCTGCGGCGCTGGTCCCCGCTCGGCTTCGCGGTTTCGGCTTTCCCTCTATTTTTCCTATCGCTTCTCCCGGCACGCTTTCATCCGAGGGTGAGTTCTATCTGCGTCCTCGCTATCGAGCGGAAAGACCGCTCGACGCTTTGCTCCTCAAAGCGCAAGCGGGACTAGATGATTTCATCACAGAAAAGTACCACGACCAGATCTCAGCGATTCTTGCGGAATGGAGATCGAGCTTGCTTCGATCTCCGCGGGAAGTGGAGGCGATTAAGAAAGTTTTGGCGCTGGATTTTTCAGGGTCATTCTTACGTCCGGTTGACTCGCGGCTCGTGCGTTCCGGGTCACCGCTTGAAGTCCTCGAAAATAAATTCTCCTCTCGCACTAATCTCGGGCGAGATGCTTTTGTTCAGGAATTGCAAGCGGCCATGAGCGTTTTCTCCAATATCACGACCGCTGAATTTCAGGTGACGAGCATTGCGGCGAGTGCAGTGGCTCCTCCCCAACTTCCCGAGCGTATGCAGACCCGCGTACGTTACGAGTTGGTGGGCTCCGGCAGTGGTTTCTACCGCGAGCAGCGCGTGGGGTATTGGGACCTCGAATGGATTTCGTCTTCATCCGCGCCTGGAGAATTTCGGCTCCAAAGCTGGCAGGCACTGGACGAGACACGAAGCCGCTCCCCCTCTCCGGTTTTCGTCGACATCACCACTCCAGTTCTCGGCGGCAATGCTTCGCACTCTGCGCAACTACTTCGCGGAGTTGATTACTGGAGAACGGTTCTCGACGGTGCGTGCGGCATCGACATTTACGGACACAATGGAGTCTCGGTTGCCGACATCGACAACGACGGCTTTGACGATCTCTACGTTTGCCAGCCTGGAGGTCTTCCTAACCGGCTTTATCGAAACCGGGGAGATGGCACGTTCGAAGACATCACGGAATCGTCTGGCTTAGGGATACTGGACAACACGGCGTGTGCGCTCTTTGCCGACTTCGACAACGATGGACGCCAGGATGTAATCGTGGTGCGCGCGAGCGGCCCGCTTCTGTTCTTGAACCAGGGCGGCGGCATGTTCCGCCAGAAGCTCGATGCGTTCCAGTTCGCCAAGCCTACCCGGGGAACCTTTACGGGCGCGGCGGTTGCCGACTATGACCGCGACGGGTGGTTGGACATTTATTTTTGTCTTTACGTCTATTACCAGGGAACCGACCAATACAAGTATCCCGTTCCTTATCATGATGCTGAGAATGGTCCTCCCAACTTTATGATGCGGAACAATCGCGACGGAACCTTTCGCGACGTTACCGCGGAATCGGGCCTGAGCGAGAACAACACGCGTTACAGTTTTTGCTGCGGATGGAGCGATTACAACCGCGATGGTTGGCCCGACCTTTATGTGGTGAACGATTTTGGCCGCAAGAACCTTTACCGCAACAATGGCAATGGAACTTTTACCGATGTTGCCGCGCAGGCAGGAGTTGAGGACATCGGCGCGGGCATGAGCGTCTGTTGGCTCGATTTCGACAATGACGGCGCTGAAGATATTTATGTCGGTGATATGTGGACGGCTGCCGGTGAACGAATTTCCGCGCAAGACATCTTCAAAAAAGACACATCGAAAGAAGTGCGGGCTCTTTACCGGAAACACGCCATGGGCAATTCGTTATTTCGAAATGGCGGGAGCATTTTTCAAGATAGAACAGCTTCCGCCGGAGTTGGAATGGGCCGCTGGGCGTGGTCGAGCGATGCGTTTGATTTCGATCATGATGGCTTTCCTGATCTCTACATCGCGAATGGAATGGTTTCCGGAGCATCCCGGCAGGACCTGAACAGCTTTTTTTGGCGGCAAGTGGTTGCCAATTCGCCTGATCACGCAAAGCTCTCTCGCGATTACGAACAGGGATGGAATGCCATCAACGAACTCATCCGGGCAGATGGTACCTGGAGCGGCTTCGAGCGGAACGTTTTCTATGCGAACAACCGTGATGGAACGTTTTCCGATGTTTCTGGCGTGGTGGGACTGGACTTTCTCGAGGACGGCAGGGCGTTTGCCCTTGCCGATTTCGATCAAGATGGACGGCAGGAAGTGCTCCTGAAAAACCGCAACGGTCCGCAGTTGCGAGTGTTGAAGAACGTGATCGACAATCTGCCGCCATCGATTGCCTTCCGGCTGCACGGCACGAAGAGCAACCGTGATGCCATCGGAGCGGAGGTTACGGTGACAACAGAATCCGGACGCCAGACTCGTATGCTTCAAGCGGGATCAGGATTTCTTTCACAGCACAGCAAGGAAGTGTTTTTTGGCTTGGGAGAGGCCAAAGGCCCGGTGCGCGCATCGATCCGCTGGCCGGGCGGACTGGTACAGGATTTTCATGACCTTTCGCCTAATCACAGAGTTTGGGTGGAAGAGGGTGCGGAAGGTGCCCGGATGGAACCGTTCAGAACGCAAGCCTCATCGCGCAGCCAGTTTGTGAATGCTCCGGCGCCATCAATCGAACCACTTCCTACGATAGTTGAGACCTGGTTGCTGACGCCTGTTTCCGCGCCGGACTTCTTTTTGTCCGACTTGGCGGGACACGTTCGCACTCTAGCCGCGTCTCGCGGAAAACCGCTGCTGCTTAATTTCTGGATTACAAAATCGGCGAGCTGCCAGGAGGATCTGAAGATTTTCAGCCGGGTTCATACGCGGTGGACGGCTCAGGGCCTTCAGTTGCTCACCGTGAACGTAGACGATCCTGCCGATGCCGTAAGTTTGGCAGCTCTGGCTCGCGAGCGGCATTTTTCGTTTCCCATCCTTCGCGGATCGGATGATGTAGCTGGTATCTACAACATTCTCTACCGTTATCTGTTTGACCGGCATCGTGACCTTGGGCTGCCGACCTCATTTTTAATCGACAGTCGTGGCGACATCGTCAGGATTTATCAGGGGGCGCTGAATGCGGAGCACGTCGAATACGACTATCGGCACATTCCTCAAACCGATGCAGAGCGATTGGCGCGGGCGTTGCCGTTTCCTGGAGTGACCGAAACATTTGAGTTCGGGCGAAATTATCTCTCCTACGGCTCTGTGTTTTTTCAACGAGGCTATTACGAGCAAGCCGTGTCGTCGTTCCAGCTTGCTCTTCGCGACGATCCATCGAGCGCTGAAGCGTTCTACGGTTTGGGAAGCGCCTATCTGAACCTGCAGAAGACGGTCGAGGCTCGGGAGAGTTTTGAACACGCGCTCAGACTTCCTGCGAGCTATCCCGATACTCTTGCGAACGCCTGGAACAACCTAGGGCTTTTGGCCACGCGGGAAGGCCGCCCGGATGAAGCGAGACGGTGCTTTCAAGAGGCCGTGCGGTTGAGCCCCGATCATCTGATCGCCCTCAACAATCTGGGCAACGCGTATCGCCTGCTCAAGAACTGGGACGAGGCTCGCAAGACATTTGAACGTGCTCTCGAAGTCAGCTCCACGGATGCTGAGGCGAACTACGGGCTAGGGATGGTCTTTGCGCAAGCCAATGACACCCCGCGTGCCTACGAGTATCTGCAGAGAGCCTTGAAGGCTCGTCCCACTTACCCGGAAGCCTTGAACAACCTCGGAATACTTTATTTGCGCACCGAGAGGCGAGATGAAGCAGTCGCCAGCTTCGAAGAGTGCATCCGCGTCGCCCCAGCTTTCGATCAGTCTTATTTGAATCTGGCCAGGGTCTACAGCGTGGAAGACGCGCCGGACAAAGCTCGCGGAGTCCTGCTCGAACTCCTCAAGCAGCATCCAGATCACGTGCAGGCGCAGAGCATGCTGGCGCAACTTCCGCGATAAACCAACATTCTTGCGAGACTTTCAAGGTGTAACTCCTCCCCGACACTCCCGGTGGATTGCGGATCGCGATTCGAGCGACTAAAATGCGGACCAGCCTGCACGACTGATTTCGTTTGCCTCTTCGATTTTGCGCTTGGCTTATGGACCGTTTCCGTGTCACCGCAAACCACCGTCGCTTCGCGCCCTGCATCTTGGCGCTGACCGCGGTATTTGGCGCGTTGACGGTTCAGGGGCAATCTTTTGAGGTACAGCCCGACTCCGCGGGGACCGCGATATTGCAGGGAGTTGTGCGAGACTCGGGCAACCATCCGGTTGCTGGCGTCACGGTATGCCTTCAGGCCATGGATTTCCAAACGCTCACCGTGCGGACCGATTCGGCGGGCATCTATCGTTTTTCATCGGTTCGGCAAGGTGTTTACACAGTGCGCGCGGAGATGCCTGGCTACAGCGGCATAAGTTCCAGTTCGTTTGTTCTTGGACAGAAAGAATCCAGAACGATGGACCTCACTATCGGATATACAAAAACATCCGAGCCGCAGAATTCTTCTGCAGGGCGGCCTGAATTTTTCGACGAACCTCATTTCACCGTGGCTGGTGTCACCGATACCACGAATCTTGGCGGACACGGCTCCGATGCGATCGTGAGGAACAGGGATGCGCTGGCCAAGGCGACCGCTGCGCTGAGGAAGGCACCGCGGGGCAGCACAGACGAGGACGAGGCCGGACGGCACCACTCGCTTGCAGACGCGGACGAGAAACGGGGCGATCCGCTGGAAGCAGTTCGAGAGTATCAGCGCGCGGCGGAGCTGAACCCCAGCGAATCCAATCTTTTCGATTGGGGAGCCGAACTCCTGATGCATCGCGCGGCGGAGCCGGCCATCGAAGTTTTTGCAAAAGGCAATCGAATGTTCCCACATTCCGTCCGGATGCTGGCCGGCCTCGGCGGGGCTTGGTACGTTCGCGGCTCCTACGACCAAGCAGTACAGCGTCTCTGCGAGGCGTCGGATTTGGATCCCGACGATTCGGCCCCCTACCTTTTCATGGGAGAAATGCAAGCTGTCGAGACCGCTCAGTCAGAAGCGGTTGTGGAAAGACTCGCGCGGTTTGCCAGGCTTCAGCCAGAAAATGCCTTAGCCAATTATTATTACGCGGCAAGTCTTTGGAAGCGGCGGCAGTCCCCGGAGGAAGTTGCAGACGTGGCGCAAGTGGAAGCCTTGCTGGAGAAGGCTATCCATCTTGATCCCAAGCTTGGTCCCGCTTACCTGCAACTCGGTGTTTTATATTCAGAGCAGAAGGATTTTTCCAAGGCAATTTCCGAATATCAACGAGCGATCGCGGCCTCGCCGAAGCTGGAAGAGGCGCACTATCGCCTGGTGCAGGCCTACCGGCGGGCGGGAGAGACTTCGAAGGCGCGAGCGGAGCTGCAACTCTACGCGCAGATTTCGAAGGAGAAAGAAGAGGAACTTAACCACGAGCGGCACGAGCTGCGGCAATTTGTATATCAGTTGCGGGATCAACCCTCCGCTGTGCAGCAGAAATAAAAACCGTAAAGGTTAATCAGTGGGCAACAGGAGTGGACGCAGTCATCAAGCTTACGAACATTCGATAGAACTTTTCCAAATCCAAATCCACCTGGATCTCGACCGGTTGCCCAGCCAGTGGCGGCTTGTCTTTTTCAGTCCACGTCAGCGTGTTGCCGTATCCCGCCCCGTGGTCGAGGTCGATCGCCATGTAACGAGTTTCACGCCTGGTAATCAGAGTCGGGTCGATCCAAGCGGCGGCTGCGAGTTCGTCCCACATAATATCGGCACCGGGTGAATACATGGCAAAACGAGAGACGTAGTGTGCCAGAGGGGTCCCGCTGGCTTCGATTTGTTTGATCATGGCCGGCGTTACGTGAGTCTTGATTGAAATATCCGTCGGCGTGCAGACGATCTTCTTCCAAGGCGCGCGCAAAACGATCTCCGCCGCTTCCGGGTCAAACCAGAAATTGAACTCGTGACGGGGATTATTGGCGAACTCGGGATTGTCTGTCTGCGGACTCAGACTTCCTCCCATGAAGACCAATTCCTGCGCCAGTTCGGGGAACTGGGGATCGATCGAGATCGCGAGCGCCAGGTTGGTCATGGGACCGCCTTCGTAGATTGTCACTTCATGCGGATACTTGTGCACCATCCGGATCAGAAAATGAGCAGCATCTTCGTCGCTGGGCTTTGTGGTGGGCTGTCCCTCGGGGAGCGGCGGCACAACGAAGGGCTCGTGCCACCAGCGATCATCCCAAGCGCCCGCATAAGCTACTTTCCCATAGCGTTCCTGCCACAATTGCGTTTCGTCGCGGCGCCGCACCAGGGGAAAAGTGGCGCCGGGCACGACGGGAATGTCCGTGCGGCCGATGATTTCCAGCAGGCGGAGCGTGTGTGCCACCTCTTCATCGCGCCACTGATCTCCGCTGACCACCGTCGCTCCCAGCACGTCCACCTGCGGCGATTGAGCCAACACCAGTAAAGTCTGCACATTACTACCGCCTGGGCCTGAGAAATCCTCATTGACAATCACTTTGCGCCGCTGCTGCGCGAAAGCGAAGCAACCAGAGAGCACAAGAAACAGCGCAGTCAGAGCGATCTTGCGAGCATCCATCAGTTTCCCGGATTCTGCGTATTTTGTCAGCGTCTTCGCTAGAAAAGCTGAGGCAGACTGGTTCGTTCCAGTCTGCCTGAAAAACAATCCAACCCAGCCGGCCTAGAATTTCAGCTTCAAGCCAAACTGAACCAGGCGCGGATTGTTCACCGTGTTATTGATCACTCCGAAACTAGAGGGAGTATTTATGTCCTGCTCTCCTGTGCCGGCGACACCATCCAGGTAGAACTGGGAATGGTTGAAGAGATTAAAGAACTCAGCCCGGAATTGCAGACCCATGCCTTCGCGGAAGGACAAAGGAAAGTCCTTGATCACGGAGAAATCCGTGTTGATGAAACGAGGGCCGTAAACCGGAGCGCGCGGAGCTGTTCCGAGTTCGCCGACCGGGGCTTGCGCGAAAGCGCAGGGGTTGAACCAATGCTGCAGCGTGTGGATCTGCGTAGGGCAGCCCGTATTGCCGCCTTCGTTGCCGGCCTTGTTGGGATCGCCAACTTCGTTCGGACGCTGAAAAGTGTTTCCGTTATAGGAGAAAAAGACCCCCGACTCATCGGCGCTATCGACCACAAATAGCGGGAAACCGGACGTCGCTCTTTCAATCAAATCCACTTGCCAATTCCCAAGAATGGCGTTGGTGGCTCCGCTCCAGCCGCTGCCGTAACGCTTGCCCTTGCCGAATGGCAAGTCATAGAGGACGCTGGCGGTGAAACTGTCATTGAGGTTCAACTGAGACAGACCCCAATCTAGTTTGTTGAAACCGGGGAGCGGGTAGTACATCGCGCCGGGATTGGTACCCAAGCCGTCAGTGAGGCCAGAATCGAAATTACGGGAATAGGTATAGCCGATCAGAGCATAGAGGCCATGACGCGCGCTCTTGGTTTCAGCCTTGACTTGAAGAGAATCGTAACGCGCGGCGCCGACGCTGTTGTTGGTGTCGACGCTCTGAAATGGGTTAGCGTAGGGGAAGGACGGAAAGTCACAGCCCACGTTATAGGTGGAACCAGGCGTGAAATCGAATCCGCCAGGGCATGCGCTGGGCGACGCAAGGTTTTCGTTTAACTGACTTACCAGAATGTGCGCGCTGCGCGAGCCAGCGTAGCCCACGGTCAGCACTACATTCCCCGGCAGTTGGCGCTCAACGTTCAGATTGAATTGCTGAACCACCCCCTGCTTGAAGTTGCGGTTCTCAGACTGAATGCTCCCGCTGTAACAGCCGGGGTTCACGGGCGAAGTAAGAATGCCCGCCGGAGGACATGCGGGGTTCGCGGGAGTGTCCTGCTGGAAGCCGTAAGAAAGACCGCATTGGGTGTTTCCAAAGGGATTGCAGAGGCCCGTTGAACTGAAGAAGGGAGTCAACAGCACATTCGGAAAATTATCGGGATCCACTTCCGCATAGTACGGCGGATTCTGCCACAGCCCCTGTCCGCCCTGGTTCCAGGCGGAATCGTGGAAGATCGCATATCCACCTCGAACCGACGTTTTCTCACTTCCCATGGGTTTCCACGCGAATCCGATTCGGGGTTCCAGAGCAGTTTTGTCGAATTGAATGCCTACAGCCCCATTCGTAGGGACGCAAATCGCGCAGCCGCTTATCCCCGGACTGCCTGATGGAACGTACCACTTAAGGCTGGCAATATCGAAGTTTGCCTGTCGATTGGCCTCCTCGGTTTCCGGCGTCGCCAAGGCCCAGGCAAGTCCGAGGGTGAAGGTCAGATTGTTGGTAACCCGCCAATTGTCCTCCACGAAAGGACGAAACAATTTCCAGCGGCGGCCTGTGGTAGCTCCCAGAAATGTCTGATCGTGGGCCGCAAAAACCCCCATGCTGCCCAGCAGGAGGTCGGCGATGTCGTCGCCGGTCGCAGTGCCGGCTTCTACAACATAGCCGTCTTGGAATGCATTATTTCTTACGTTCATTTCATTGGCACGAAACACTAGTCCGGTCCGAATCTCGTGTTTGCCGTGAATCCAGTCGAGCGTATCGGAAAGTGAATAGACGTTGGTCCCGCCCTGGTAAGGCGCATATCCGCGATCACCCACAGAAAAGTAGGCGGACATCTGGAACGAAGTCATGCCGCAGCTAACGCATTCCTGAGGCGACTGGTTCAGGCTCGCGGGATAGCCGGTTATGCCATCGCACGAGCTGGCGAGATCTGCGCCCGGGATGCCGAGGAGCGCTCCTTCGCAGCTGCCCGTGCCGTACGAGAGAATGTGGTTGAAGATCCGGTTGTAGCCGGCAGTAGCTTGGTTAATCAGGTTCGGGGAAAAGACGTGGGTTTCCGTCACTACCGCATTGCGCCCGTGGTTTTCGATGTGTTGGTTACTACCAAAGGCGTTGGCTTCCGACCACGTTGGCGAGCCGCCCGGGACAAAGTTCGTTGCCTGGTCGTAGCTGAAGCGGGCGAAGATAGAATCCTTGCTGGAAAAATTGTGATCGACACGAACGTCCCAGGTCCCTTCGTTGAGCTTCCTCACCGGCTGGTTTTCATAGTTGAAGCCGGCATTGCTCGGAAGACCGGGAGTTGGGGCAGGATAAAGCTGAGCTACGGCTGCGCCGATCGGATTGACCAACGCCGCGGGAATTGTGGCGCAGGCCTGGCCCGGCGATTGTGTTCCGTTCGCAAGATTGACTGGCTCGGGCGTCTTCGTTCCCGGTAAGCACTGAAACGCGGTACCGCCCGCGTAGGGGTTTGTAGGTGTGATGCCCACTGGATCGCTGCTAAAGTCGTAGTCCCCGGCGGCGTCGAAGGGCGTTGTCATGGCAGTGGTGGGAACGAAGCCGGTGAAGGGTACGCCCTCACGCTGCATTTTGGCCTGATAATCGAGAAAGAAAAACGTTTTGTCCTTTCTTATCGGGCCACCCAGCGATCCTCCAAACTGATTCAAATTGAATTTTTGCGGAGACGAAAAGAAATAGCGAGTGGCATCAAGAGATGTATTGCGGAAGAACTCAAACAACGAACCGTGAAACTGATTTGATCCCGATTTTGTGGTAACCAACACTGTGGGGCCTGCGCGCTCTCCGTATTCCGCGGAGTAGTTGTAGGTCAGAACTTTGAACTCCTGAATGTCGTCGATCGAGGAGAAAATCGCAATCCCACCCTCATCGAGTTGGTTGTTATCGTTGCCATCGAGCAGCCAGTCGGTTTCCTGTTCGCGAGAACCCCCAGACGAAAGCGAGAACGATCCGCGCGTGGCGGCCTCGCTGCTGGCAGCGCTGGTAAAGAAGCTGACCGGGCTGGTGGATGAGGTAGTACCCGGCGTCAGAGTCGCAAGTTGGACGAAGTTGCGGCCGTTTAACGGGAGGTCCGCGACTTGCTCCGACGTGATTACCTGCCCGAGGGTTGCATTCGCAGTTTCCACGGCCACTTCGGTGGCATTGACTTCCACCGACGAAGTCACCGATGCGGGCACGAGGGAGAAATCCACTTCGCGGTGCTCATCGACCTGGAGGCGGATGTCCTTCTGTTCGGCCGGCTGGAAACCTTGGGACTCGACTCGAATCCTGTAGAACGCCACGGGCAGCACGGGGATGAGGTAATGTCCCGAATCGTCAGTCCTGGCTTCGCGGGAAAGACCTGTGTCCTGAGAAATGGCTTTCACGCTGGCGCCTGCGACCACCGCGCCAGCTTTATCTGAAACCGTGCCTGAAAAACTGCCGGTTGCCTGACCGTACAGGATGGGACAGATGAACAATATCAGCGCACAGATAACCAGCAACGCCCTCTTCTTCAGCATTAAAGCCCCTTTTTCGGCGGCCCCGCACCGAATGACGAACGCCGTCTCCGCACAACATTAAAAGTTGGAGGTCTTGGACCGTAGAACGGCCTTATAAATGCCCGCTGCTTCCAAAGTCAAGAATTTTCGGTCGCAGAAAAATATTAGCTGCTACTTCCTGTTCTCTTTTCGCACAAGTTCACGCGGGAAACCGCTGGCCGAAGATGATGAGCCATTTGCGAGGGCCGTCGAGAACCAAGCTAGCTTGCGCCTTGAACAGCCCATGCCGCATCAAAACGCGCGCGATCATAGAAAGACTTTTGCGTCCCGATGCCTGTCGTCGAAAGTCCGGCATACAGATTGGCGCGTCGTACTGCCTCTCGTTCCGGAGCTCCTTCCGCGAGGAAGACAGCGAAGCTTCCGATGAATGCGTCACCCGCGCCAGTACTGTCGACACTTTTTACGGCAAACGGAGGCACGTGCTCGCTTACTCCTTCGCCAATCAGAAGCGATCCGTTGGCTCCCAACGTAATGATGACGCGGCGAATACCGCCCGCTACCAGTTTCTCCGCGCACTTCTTCGCGTCTTCCACATTCCGCACGGCAACCCCGGTAATGGTTTCGGCTTCACTCTCATTCGGAACGAAGTAATCGAGGTGGGTCAGTGCGCGCATTTCGACGGATTGCCCGGGTGCCGGGTTTAGGATGCAGCGAATGCCATGCTTCCGCGCGAACGCTACTGTGTAGTACACGGTTTCCAACGGGATCTCAAACTGGAGGACGATGCAGTCAGCGGCCTTCAGCAGATTCGCGGCGGCGTCAACGTCTGCCGGTTTCAGCGCGTCGTTGGCCCCCTTCACGACTAGAATGCGGTTTTGTCCGTTGGGCTCAACGAAGATCGGCGCGACGCCGCTGGACAAGCCTTCGACCTGCTTGACGTGGGTTGTATCGATACCCAGCGCTTTGAAGTTCTCAATTGTCGCCGGGCCGAACAGGTCGCTTCCAACACGCGCCACCATGAATACATCCGCACCGCAGAGACGAGCAGCGGCGGCCTGATTCGCGCCTTTGCCTCCGAACCCGAGATTGAATGCCTGCCCGAATATTGTTTCTCCGGGTCTTGGGAACCGATCGGTGAATGTTGTCAGATCGATATTGGCACTGCCAACCACTGCAATTCGAGGGCGCCTATCCATAATTTATTCAGAGAACTTTGCGATCGCCGAGTCTATTTGGCGCGCCTGACTGTGTCAATGGAGATGGCGAAGCGCGGGCGTATCGTCGACCAGGAACCCGCAGGATTAGCCCGCCATTACTCGCCGTACGGAACCCAGATGTTCTTCACTTGCGTGGCGTGCCGCAAAAACCATCGACCCTCCCCTTGCGTTGCATCGAACCAGTCGATGGCGCGGCCTTCATTGGTGAATACCTGTTTGAGATTCCCGACGGAAAACGCCTTTGCCGCCGCCACGCTGGATTCGTCCGAAAAGCACCAGATCGCATCCAAGTCATCGTGTTCGGCGAGCGTCTTGAGAAGCTCGGACGTTTGGCCCGTCACAATATTTACCGCGCCACCCGGCAGATCACTTGTGTCGAGCACCTGGTAGAGATCTCCCACGATGAGCGGGTATGTCTGCGAGGGCACCACGACGGCAGTATTTCCAACCGCCAGTACCGGCAACACGAGAGAGAGCAGGCCGAGCAAAGGAGATTCGTTTGGGCAAATGATCCCAACGGTTCCGATGGGCTCATTCATCGCGATAGCGATCATCCGCGACGGCGGGTTATGCACCGCGCCATCGAACTTGTCGGCCCAGGCCGCGTAGGAGAATATCCGCTCGATGCTGGCGGCTACTTCCCTGGCAGCCTGCGATTCTCCAACCACCGGCGCCAACCTGCGGGCGATTTCCTCCTGGCGCAGCGAGAGGTTCTCTGCCATGTAATAGAGAACCTGCGCGCGATTGTGGGCCGTGGCCTTGGCCCAACTGGCAGCTTTGCGCGCGGCTTCAACAGCGTTCCGAATATCTTTTCGATTCCCGAGCGGCGCTTCGCCGAGCAACTGGCCCTGTTGGCCGCGCACTTCGAAGCTGTAACCGGAGTCCGGTCTTGCCTGCTTGCCGCCGATGTAGAGTTTCACCGTGCGGTCGATTGCTGCATCTATCCGTTGCTCTCCAGTTGTCGACTCGCTGGGGGCGCGCTCCGCAGCGGGAAGTACAGGGGCACGTTTAAACCAGGACAGATCGAGATACTCCAGCAAACCTTCCCGGCCGCCCTCACGACCGTAGCCGCTCTCGCGATAACCGCCGAATCCGCACGAAGCGTCGAACAGGTTCGTGCAATTAACCCAGACCACGCCGGCTTTGATCTGTGCCGCTACCTGCAGAGCCACGTTGATACTTTCGCTCCACACGCAGGCCGCCAACCCGTAAACCGTGTTGTTGGCAAGTTCCACAGCTTCGGTGGGCGTGCGAAACGTCATTGCGGCGAGCACCGGACCAAAAATCTCCTGTTGCGCAACCACCGAAGTTGGATGCACGTTGCTCAGCAGAGTCGGAGGGAAATAGAGCCCACGGGAGGGCATTTCCATCTGCGGCTGCCAGCAGGTTGCGCCCTCCGCAATTCCTTCCTCTACGAGACGATGGATGCGGTCGAGCTGCACCTGGGCAACGATGGCGCCAATATCGACGGCTTTATCCAGTGGCGAGCCGACGCGAAGCGTGCCCATGCGGTCGCGAATCTTCTGCATAAGGGTTTCGGCAATACTTTCCTGCATGAGCAGGCGTGAACCGGCACAGCAAACCTGTCCCTGGTTAAGCCAGATCCCATCCACCAGGCCTTCTACTGCGCTGTCAAGGTCGGCGTCTTCGAAAACAACAAAGGGAGATTTGCCGCCCAGTTCCAATGAAAGCCGCTTATGACTCTTTGCAGTAGCACCCCGGATCGCGCGGCCAACCTCGGTGGATCCAGTAAAGGCGATCTTATCGACGCCAGCGTGCTTCACTAAAGCCTCACCGGTGGAACCATCGCCGGTGACAATATTGACGACACCGGCGGGCAGGCCGACTTCCTGGCAAAGCTCGGCAAAGGCAAGCGCGGTAAGCGGGGTGAACTCCGCGGGCTTAAGGACCACAGTATTTCCTGTGGCGAGTGCGGGTGCAATTTTCCACGCCAGCATGAGCAGAGGAAAATTCCACGGGATGATCTGTCCGACCACGCCACAAGCCGCATAGCCGGGGAACTCGACTTCCAATAGTTGTGCCCATCCTGCGTGATGGTAGAAGTGGCGAGCTACGAGCGGGATGTCGATGTCGCGGCTCTCACGGATTGGCTTGCCGTTGTCGATTGTTTCGAGCACCGCGAGCCGGCGCGAATGTCGCTGAACGGCTCGAGCTAAAGCGTACAAATAGCGGGCGCGCGCATGAGGGGTGAGAGCCTGCCATTTTGGAAGCGCATTCCGCGCGGCCTGGACAGCGGCATCCACATCCGCGGCCGATCCCTGGGCCACCGTTGCAATCTTCTCTCCGGAAGAGGGATCGCTCGAATCAAAAAAAACGCCTTCGACTGGCTGGCGCCATGCACCATCGATGAAGTGGCCGAAGCGTCTTTGATGGCGGTCGAGCCAGAACAGTGCATCCTTCGTGTCTTCGGGCGCCGGGCCGTATTCCATGGTGAGGAACTTCTCAGCAATGCTCATTCGCGTGATTTCGCTTTCTTTTCAATCTCCGACTACGCAATCGGATGGCGGTAACCCGCCGAGTAGCGGCCGGTGACGTAGTGTTCCAATTGCCGTTCGATGTCGTTCAGAAGTCCGCTTGCTCCGAAACGGAAGAGGTCCGCTTTCATCCAAGGCGTTCCGAGTTCTTCTTTCATGAGCGCCAACCATTCGGTAGATTGCTTGGCCGTGCGAATCCCGCCAGCTGGCTTGAAGCCAACGGCCATGCCTGTTTCTTGAGCATATTCGCGGATGGCACGCGTCATCACGAACCCAACTGGAAGAGTGGCGTTGGTGGATTCTTTGCCGGTTGAGGTCTTGATGAAGTCAGCGCCGGCCATCATCGCAACGAAGCCGGCCCGCGCGACGTTGCGCAGTGTGAGGAGGTCGCCTGCGCCAAGGATCGCCTTCATGTGACGCTGGCCGCAGGTTTGTTTGAATTCAGCAATCTCGTCGTAGAGTTCCTGCCATCTCCCGCCGAATACGTGAGCTCGTGTGATTACGATGTCGATCTCATCGGCTCCGGCCTCCACGGAGCGGCGGATCTCCGCAACCCGCTCCTGCACCGGCGACAGGCCTGCTGGGAATCCCGTGGAAACAGCGGCCACTCGAACTCCGCTGCCCGCGAGCGCTCGAACCGCAGTTTCAACGAATCGGTGATAAACGCAAACTGCGGCCACCTTGATCTCGAGCTCTTCAATCTGCAACTGAGCTAGAAGTTCTTGTTGAATCGGTTGCCGCGCCTTGGCGCAAAGTCGGCGTACGCGGTCTTCCGTATCGTCGCCCGATAGGGTGGTGAGGTCCATGCAGGAAATTGCGCGCAAATGCCATGCGGCTTGCCATTCCTTCTTCACCGTTCGCCGGGCAACGTGCGTTTGCGCTCTGCGCTCCACGGCGCTGGTGTTCGCGCGCACCTGTTTCACCCAGTCAAGATTCAGGGGAATACCGCGATTGGAAAGCAGAGGCCGGCCAGAAAGCGTGGCGACGGGCGCGCCAGAATTTGACGCGGATTTCTCCGAAGCACCGTCACTCAAACGGTCGGCAATGTGGTAACGATTTTTGTGCTCCTTTGACATCGTCTTGCATTGTACGGCAGGTGCCACGCGCAATGACACTGCCGTATTTGAGCTTCTAAAAGGTTCGATGCGCAAAGGATTGTCCGCCTGAGTTTTCTGCTATAGTTGCGTTCCTTGGAGGTCGCCTCTCATGCCTCGAATTGTGCGTTGTGCGTTGATTCAAGCCAGCAATGCGCTTAGCACGGAGCGCCCGCTTGCACAGATCAGAAAAGCGATGATCGACAAGCACCTGAAGCTGATCGAACAGGCTGCGAAGAAGAAAACCCAAATCCTGTGTCTGCAGGAGCTTTTCTACGGTCCTTATTTTTGTGCGGAGCAGAATGCACGCTGGTATGAGCTAACGGAGCGAGTACCGGACGGTCCGACGGTGCGCCTGATGCAAAAGCTCGCCGCGAAACATCGCATGGTGATCGTAGTTCCAGTTTACGAAGAGCAGATGCCCGGCGTTTATTTCAATACGGCCGCCGTGATCGATGCCGACGGCCGCTATCTGGGGAAATATCGCAAGCACCACATCCCGCACTGCCATCCCGGGTTCTGGGAAAAGTTCTACTTTACGCCGGGCGATCTTGGATATCCGGTGTTTGAGACGAAGTACGCGCGGGTCGGAGTCTACATTTGCTACGACCGGCATTTTCCCGAGGGCGCGCGCATTTTGGGATTGAATGGCGCGGAGATTGTGTTCAATCCTTCAGCCACGGTTGCCGGTCTGTCGGAGTATCTGTGGGAACTCGAACAACCCGCGCATGCGGTAGCTAACGGCTATTTTGTCGGCGCCGTCAATCGAGTGGGCGTTGAGAAGCCATGGAGCATCGGAGAGTTTTATGGCAAGAGTTATTTCTGCAGTCCGCGGGGAAAAATTATGGCGCAGGCCAGCCGCGATAAAGACGAAGTGGTAGTGGCGGACCTCGACCTGGATATGATCGCGGAAGTGCGCAAGGTTTGGCAGTTCTTCCGCGATCGCCGGCCGGAAAGCTACGGGCCGCTCACCGCGCAGACAGGCGAGACAGCAGCCGCGGACTGAAGCGCAAGCGTTGCAGAGCTTAGTCTCAGTTTCCGTTGCGGCAATTCTGAACCAAACCTCTGAATCCAGACCATGACCACGGCCAAATCTTCCACTCTCCGATCTCGAATCGAATCCAGTTCTCTCTACAATCCTGACCTCGCGCCCACCCAAGCCGACCGCCGGCATTGGGGGACATATAACTTCGCAGCGCTGTGGATTTCGATGTCGGTGAACATCCTCACCTACATGCTGGCTGCAAGCTTGATTCAGGGTGGGATGAACTGGAAGCAGGCGGTGATGACGATTTTTATCGGCAACGTGATTGTGTTGGTCCCGATGCTCTTAAATTCGCATCCTGGAGCCAAGTACGGGGTTCCGTTCCCGGTGTTGGCTCGCGCATCATTCGGAGTGCTGGGCGCCAACGTGGCTGCGGTCCTGCGGGCGTTGGTAGCGTGCGGATGGTTCGGCATTCAAACCTGGATCGGCGGCGAGGCCATCAGCACCCTGCTGGCCACGCTCGCGCCGGGTTGGAAGAATTTTCCATACGCTACCGCTGTTTGTTTTCTTCTGTTCTGGTTAATCAATCTCACCGTCATTCTCATGGGGATTGAATACATTCGGATTCTGCAGGGGATCAGCGCACCAGTATTATTGGGAGTTGGATTGCTGCTGTTGGGATGGGCGTATCATGCTGCAGGTGGCTTCGGTCCCATGCTGGCTGCACCCTCGCGGTTCAGCAACTTTTCCGACTTTCTGAAGTTTCTGATTCCTGCACTGAACGGCACCGTGGGCTTCTGGGCGACGGTTTCGCTGAACATTCCCGACTTTACGCGATTCGCACGCAACCAACGAGAACAGATCATCGGACAGGCGTTGGCCTTGCCGACGACGATGACTCTTTATGCCTTTATTGGCATCGCCGTGACCTCGGCCACAGTCGTGATCTACGGGACGGCCATCTCGGATCCGGTGCAACTGCTCAGCCGCTTTCACTCGCCTGTAGCGGTGGTGATCTCCTTGATCGCGATTCTGCTGGCAACGCTGAATGTGAACATCGGGGCCAACGTGGTATCACCGGCCAACGACTTCTCCAATCTGTGGCCTCGGCGAATCAGCTTCCGCACCGGTGGCGTGATTACCTGCTTCATGGGTATTGCGCTGATGCCGTGGAAGCTACTGGCCGACTACAACACATTCATCCTCGGCTGGCTAGGCGGTTATGCCGCTTTTCTCGGGCCGGTCGCGGGCATCATGATCTGCGATTATTTCGTAGTGCGCAGGCGTGTTTTGCAGATTGATGACCTCTATCTTCGCGGCGGAATCTACGAATATTCAAATGGATTTAACTGGAGAGCGGTGATTGCGCTTGTGCTGGGAGCTGGTACGGCGCTGGTGGGGCTGGCCGTTCCCTCTGTGCGCGTTCTCTATGACTATTCCTGGTTCGTAGGCTTTCTGGTTTCTTTCGCAGTTTATTACGCGATGATGAAATCTCACCACCCGGCTGTGCTTTCGCCGATGGCGGCCTCGTAGACTCTAGCGTTTCGCCTTCGCGCTTTCCTGAAACGCGGGCAGAACATCGCGCTGGTAAACTTCCAACGTTTGTTCTTCGTCTCCGCACATCAAGTACAAATTGAACTGCGTAACACCTACGCTAGCCAACTTGCGCAGTTTCTGGTGATGAGCTTCAACCGGCCCGACCAGACAAAAACGGTCAACCACTTCGTCGGAAACAAAGTCCGCGTTGTCGCTTTCCACCACGCAGTGATGGAGATAGTCATAACCGCCGCGGTCCTGCACGTATGACGTAAGGGCCGGAGGCAGATCCTCCGGCTTGTACTGGCGGATGAGATCCATCACATGATTGGAGACCAGCGCCGGGAACCAGCGCACGCGTTCACGCGCCACAGCTAGATCGTCAGAAACCCAAACAGGAGCTGCCGACATTACCTCGATCTGGCTCGGATCGCGGCCTACAGCGCGAGCGCCCTCTTTCACGAAACTAAGGCACCAGGAAATCAAATCAGGATCGGCGAACTGCAGAATAATTCCATCGGCGACCCGGCCTGCCATGTGCAGCACCTTGGGTCCGTACCCCGCGATCCAAACTCGCGGGGAGACCGTTGCCCAGGTAAGGCGTGTCGGTTGACCTTCGTACTCAATTTCGCGGTCGGCAGTGAGGTCGCGAAAAATCTTTACCGCGGTTTCCAATTGCGACCAACTCACCGGCTTCTTGCCGAGCACACGTCTCGAACTGTCCCCGCGTCCGATGCCCAATTCCATTCTGCCGCCCGAAATCAGATTCAGCGTGGCGAACAGGCTGGCCGTAACGGTGAGATCGCGAACCGCGGGATTGGTCACGCACGTACCGAACCGCATGCGCTGCGTGTTCGCGGCCATAAGCGCTAGCAAAGGGTACGGTTCCTTCCACAAAACATGGGAATCAAAAATCCAGCCGTACTCGAAACCGGCAGCTTCGGCTTGACGCGTCAAGCCAATGATGCGCTCAACCGAGATGTCTGGCTTTAGCGTGATGCCGAAGTGCATGGCGCGGCCCCTTTCGTCACTCCCGGAGCTATGGAAGTGAAGTGCGGCAGTTTAGCATAGAATTCTTTTTTCATCTCAGCCGTGTGTGGAGGACTCGATGGGCTTCGACACGATCATCAGCAACGGATCCGTGGTGACTGCAACGGATACTTATGTGGCCGACGTTGCGATCGCCGATGGCAAGATCGTGGCTATCGGCAAAGACCTTCCTCGACAGAACGCCACAAAGATTCTGGAGGCGTCAGGAAAGTATGTTTTCCCGGGCGGCATCGATGTACACACGCATCTGGATATGCCTTTCGGTGGTACGACCAGCGCAGACGATTTCGAAACCGGCACCAGGGCAGCGGCATTCGGTGGAACAACCACGCTGATCGACTTCGCCATCCAGTACAACGGCCAGGCGTTGCGCAAGGCTTTCGACACCTGGATGGACAAGGCCTCGAACAAGGCCGTTTGCGACTACGCTTTTCACTGCATTGTGACTGATATAGGAAATGGTCAACTGCAGGAGATGAATTCCCTGGTGGGCGAAGGGGTAACCAGCTTCAAACTCTTCATGGCCTATCCTGGCGTTTTCATGCTTGATGACGCCAGCATCTTCCGGGCATTGCAGACCACTGCAAAAAACGGCGGCCTCATCTGCATGCATGCAGAGAATGGAAGCGCGATCGACGTTATCGTGCAGCAAGCGCTGGCGGAAGGAAAGAAGGCGCCGAAGTATCACGCTCTGACCCGGCCTACAACGGCGGAGGCTGAAGCCGTGTCCCGCGCGATTGCTTTGGCGGAGATGGCGGGAGCGCCGATCTACATCGTGCATTTGAGCTGCAACGAGGCTCTGGAGAAAGTGCGAGAGGCGCGCGACCGCGGCCTGCCGGTCTATGCCGAGACTTGCCCGCAGTACTTGTATCTTTCGATCGAAAACTTCGACGTGCCGGATTTTGAAGGCGCGAAATATGTCTTCACTCCGCCGCTTCGGGAAAAATGGCATCAAGAGAAGCTCTGGAACGGCCTCAAGCGGGATCATCTGCAGGTCGTTTCTACGGATCATTGTCCATTCTGTTTCAAGGAGCAGAAAGAACTGGGGCGCGATGACTTCACCAAGATACCGAACGGTGGTCCGGGCGTTGAGCATCGTATGAGCCTGATTTACTCAGGCGGCGTTGTCCAGGGACGTTTCAGCGTGAATCGATTCGTCGAATTGGTATCGACAACTCCGGCAAAGCTATTTGGTTTGTATCCGCGCAAGGGAACGATTGCCGTCGGTAGCGACGCCGATCTCGTGATCTTCGATCCCACCCGCAAGCACACCATCAGCGCCAAGACTCACCACATGCGAGTGGATTACTCAATGTTCGAAGGCATTCAGGTGACGGGCATGGCCGACGTTGTTCTTAGTCGAGGCCGCGTTGTGGTGGAAGGAGACAAGTTTCTGGGCCGTGCCGGGCAGGGCAAGTTCCTCCGGCGGGCAACCTACTCGCAAGTGAACGGCTAGTTCGTGGAATCCTGCCTGTCCGACGCTTGTCGCGTGAATACAAGAGGAGTACAGTTACACGTTTTTGTTCTTACAACGCGTTAAGGAGAATTGATGTTCACACCCTCGAGTCTAAGCATTGCGCTGTTGATGATGATCACGAGCGCCGTTTGCTGGGGCTCATGGGCNNTTCTACTGGGACTATGCCGTCGGCATTTTCCTAGTCTCCCTTGTGCTTGCCTTTACGATGGGGAGCACAGGGAACAACGCTTCCAGCTTTCTGAACAACGTCCACGCGGCGGACACTTCGAACATTGTGAACGCACTTATCGGAGGGGCGCTGTTCAACCTCGCTAATCTGTTGCTGGTGGCTGCGATTGACATGGCAGGACTCGCCGTCGCGTTTCCCATTTCCATTGGAATCGCGCTGGTGGTCGGAACGGTGCTGAGTTATGCTCTTCAGCCCAGGGGCAACGCCACTCTTCTGGCGTTGGGTGTCGCGTGCGCTTTTATTGCCGTGCTGTTGGACGGCAAGGCCTATGGCAGTCTCGCAGCCGCAGGACGCACCGTCTCAAAGAAGAGCCTGATCACTTGCGTGGTTTCCGGCGTCCTGATGGGCCTGTGGGCTCCATTCATGACGCACGCGATGACTCGCGGCAACACGTTAGGACCTTACAGCGCTGCCGTGTTTCTGACCATGGGAGCATTACTCTCCTGTTTCATCTGGAATATTTATTTCATGAAACACCCGCTGGTAGGAGAGCCAGTAAGTTTCAGTGGATTTTTCAGCGGGCCGGCCTCGGGGCACCTGCTGGGCCTTTTCGGTGGATTCATTTGGGGCATTGGCACGGTCTTCAATCTGGTAGCCGCGAGTTTTACCGGCGTTGCGATTTCTTACGCCATCGGCCAATCCGCTCCCATGGTTGCGGCGCTCTGGGGAATCCTCGCATGGAAGGAATTCGCAAACTCCGGACCTCGCGCCAAAGCGTACCTTGGCCTGATGTTCGTCTTCTATGGGTTGGCAATTTTTCTGGTTGCGCGGTCGAATGGATGAGATCTATTTGCCTCTGATCCGACTGATAAACAGATTCAAGAATCGCTCGGCATCAGAAGCAAGGCAGACTCGCGCATTCGGCTTGAGCTCGATGCTGCCCTCGATCTCGTAATGGTCCCCATGCAAAACGTTGTTCTCGTTGGAGCCCATGCGGTTCGCCACGGTTTCTCCGCGGGTAAACTCGCCTTTGGTCTCGACATCGACGTGCATTTCCTTGAGCGTACCAAGAGTTGGGTCCAGAGCAATCCCCACGGCCAGCGGATCATACATTGCGGCCCCGCTGTAACCGCTCTTTTCGCTGCGGGTCAAATAGAAGTCCGCAATCTTGGCGATGAAGTCGCTTTGCGGTCCATGCGACGACTGCAACTCCGCGAGATACTTTCGCGTAATCAGCGTCCGCTCACCCACGTCGGAGCCAACCATGGTCACCATCCAGCCGGCATTGAACACAATCTGCGCCGCTTCGGGATCGTTATAAATGTTTGCCTCTGCCGCTCCGTTGACGTTCCCGCCAGTAATTGAGCCGCCCATGATAACGATATTCTTGACCAGGGTCGCGATCGAAGGATCTTTCGAAACCGCAAGCGCGATATTCGTGAGCGGCCCCACCGGAATTAACGTAATCTCATGCGGATATTTGTGAATCATTTCGATGATGAGATCCGGACCAAACCGGGGATCCGCCTTGCATTTGGTAGGCGGCAACTCGACATTAGCCAGGCCATTCTTTCCATGCCAGAACTGCGCCGTAATCAGCTTCTGATTCAGCGGATGCTGCGCTCCCCCTGCGACCGTAACGTCGCAGCGCCCCGCCAGCGAAACAATCTTCAGTGCGTTCTCCAATCCTTGCCGCGCGTCCACGTTGCCAGGCACTACCGTCAGCGCTTCCACCTTGAGCTCCGGAGAATTCAAAGCGAGGATGATGGCCATGGCATCGTCGGTGCCGGGGTCGGTGTCGATGATCACGCGCTTGGGCGTAGCTTGTGTAAAGGCGCTTAGCGGAAAAGTCAGTGCGAAGAGCCAAATCAGGATGGGCGCCGAGCGAAGTTGCTTCACGGGGAGAAGTCCTTTCTCGAATGTCGGTGTGTGTTACAGCAGCATGCCCGCGATGGATGCTGACATCAGGTTGGCCATGGTTCCCGCCAGCATGGCGCGAATCCCGAGCCGCGCCAGTTCGCTCTTCTTGTTCGGCGCAAGAGCTCCGATGCCGCCAATCTGGATTCCGATGGAGCTGAGATTCGCGAAGCCGCAAAGTGCAAACGTAGCAATCGTGAATGAGCGCGGATCGAGAGCTGCTCTCATCGGTCCAAGCATGGAGAATGCCACTAACTCGTTCAGCACCATGCGCGTGCCGAGCAGAGTTCCTATCACGCCGCAGTCGCGCCAGGGAACGCCAATCACCCAGGCAACCGGGGCGAAGACGGCTCCGAAAATCTTTTCCAGACTTTCTGGAATCCAGACCACCCAATGGTGAATTCCGCCAAGAATGCCGTCCGCCAGCGCGATGAGCGCCAGGAATGCAATGAGCATGGCAGCGATGTTCAAAGCCATATGCAGACCATCGGTCGTTCCCCGGGCGACAGCACCGAGCAGATTTTCTTCTTTCTCGGCTTCCTCTTCGCCTTCGGGCATGACAACTCGTCCGGCGGTTCTCGGCTGCTCAGTTTCGGGCACGAGCATCTTCGCCATTAAGAGCGTTCCGGGCGCAGTCATAATCACCGCGCTCAAGAGGTGTTTGGGTTCTATGCCAAATGCGATGTAAGCCGCCATGATTCCGCCGGAGACGTGGGCCATGCCGCTGGTCATCACGGTCATGAGTTCCGAGCGCGTCAGATCAGGCAGAAACGGCCGGATGGTCACCGGCGCTTCCGTCTGTCCCATGAAAATGCTGGCCGCGATGTTGAGCGATTCCGCGCCGCTGGCGCCCATTACCCGGGTCATCAGCCACGCCGCGACTTTGATGATGAGCTGCATGACACCGAAGTGATAAAGCACGGCGAAAAACGCGCAGATAAAAATGATGGCCGGCAGCACTTGAAAAGCGAAATAAAATCCGAGATGGGAGCCTTGCTTCCCAAGGTCACCGAAAACAAACTGTGAACCGACAAAAGAGTAGCTGAGCAGCCGACTCACTACATCGCCCGCCTTTTGAAAAACCCGCCGCCCGGCGTCGATTCTCAACACCAAAACGGCAAAGGCAAACTGCAAGCCCAAGCCCCACGCCACGGTCTTCAGGCGAATGGCACGTCGATTGGTCGAAAAGGCGTAAGCCAATGTCAGCATGGTCACGAGGCCGAGAATTCCAGTGTAGCGTCCCATCAGTTTTTCTCTCCGGGCTTTCCGATCACGCGATGGATCAAAGGTCTCCTCTCGTGCGCGGGCGAATCGGCAATCTGATAGCTCTCTTCGAGCAGTTGCCTGGCGCGAGCCACGCGCACATCTGCATTGTAGTAAATCGTTGCCAGGGACTCGCCAACTGAAACGGCATCCCCAACTTTCTTATGAAGCACGATTCCCACCGCGGGATCGACCGCATCTTCTTTGCGTTCGCGGCCACCGCCGAGAATCACGCACGCGGTGCCAACCTGCTCGCACTGCAGAGATACGACGTATCCGTTTTTCGGGCTGGAAATGCTCATCGTACGCTGAGCTTGGGGCAGTTTTTTCGGATCGTCGATCGATTGCGGATCTCCGCCCTGCAATTCCACCATCCGGCGAAACTTGTCGAGCACCGCGCCGGAGGCGATCAGTTTTTCGCTCTGCTTTCTTCCTTCCGTAACCGTAGTAGCGACCCCACCCAGATGCAGCATCCAACCCGCAAGTTCAAGGCAAAGTTGGCGCAAGTCTTCTGGTCCACCTCCGCGCAGAACTTCCACTACTTCGATAACTTCAAGCGCATTTCCGATCATGCACCCCAGCGGCTGATCCATGTCCGTGATGAGCGCCACTATTTGTTTGCCCATGCGTTCGCCAGTCTCGACCATGAGCTCGGCGAGAAAGGCCGCGTCTTTGTCGCTTTTCATGAATGCCCCCGAACCAGTCTTGACGTCGAGCACCAGCGCGTCGATGCCCTCCGCAAGTTTCTTGCTCATGATGGACGCGCAAATCAGATAGGGACTCTCGACGGTACCAGTCACATCGCGGAGAGCGTAGAGTTTGCGATCGGCAGGAGCAATTTCAGCAGTCTGGCCGATCATGGCACAACCACAGGTTTCGAGCACGCGGCGAAATTGAGCGACCGGAAGATTCACATTGAAGCCGGGGATGGCCTCAAGCTTGTCCAGCGTACCTCCCGTATGTCCCAGGCCACGGCCGCTGATCATGGGAACTACTATGCCTGCGGCGGCTGCAACCGGCGCCAGCACCAGCGAAGTCTTGTCACCCACGCCGCCGGTCGAGTGCTTGTCGACTTTCTTTGCCGGGAGTGAAGACAGATCGAGCACGTCGCCCGAGCGCAACATGGCATCCGTCAGCGCGGCGGTCTCGGCACGCGTCATGCCACGCAACACTACCGCCATCAGCCACGCCGAGACCTGATAGTCGGGAATGTCGCCGCGAGTGTAGTCGTTCACCAAGGACTCGATTTCGGTCCGAGACAACTCGCCGCCATCGCGCTTCTTGCGGATCACATCGATCGCACGGAACGTCTGCGCTGAAGCGAGTGTCGGATTCACTGGAGGCGGAATCCTTCCGGAAGGAGTTCGGTAATGTGGGCCTGTTTCGGCCCCCTGGTCCCTGCGAAGAAGATGGTTGCGTCGGGGCCGAATTCGTAAATCACCTGACGGCACGCGCCGCAGGGCGAACAGGGCACGCGGTGGTCGTTGGTTACTGCGACCGCGCAGATCTCGATCTTGGGCCCAAGTTGCGCGACCGCCGAGAAAATCGCCGTACGCTCTGCGCAGATGGTCATCCCGTACGAAGCGTTCTCCACATTACAGCCAGAGAAGACTCTGCCGTTGGTTAGCAGAATGGCGGCGCCGACCCGGAATTTCGAGTAGGGTGCATGCGCATTCTTCATGACTTTCTTCGCGGACCGCAATAGTTTTGCTTGTGCGTCAGCGGGCAGAGGTTTCTTGGACATGATGAAAATCGTCTCGCTACAACACAGCTGAAGCGTGCGCCATTGTAAACCCTGGACAAACGATTCACCGCTTTTTCTTGCAGTAGACCAGGCCTCTTCATGCACGCCCGAAACCGATCGCGGCGGAATTGCTTTTGTTCTGACTCGGGACTAGCATATTCGAGGTCATCTCCGCCTGGCATCTTTAGCGTCACATCACCACGTTCGTGCTTGATCTAAGGAGGACATTATGGGCATCGCAGTTTCACCGCAGATTCATCCGCAGGTCGCGGATTTCATCGACAAGCCGCGCAAAATGTTAATCAACGGGGCCTGGGTGAACTCCATTTCCGGCAAGACTTTCCCCACCTACAATCCCGCCACGGGTGAAGTTCTGGCGCAGGTGGCGGAAGGCGATCGTGAAGATATTGAACAGGCGGTGAAGGCCGCACGCAAAGCCTTCGACCAAGGCCCCTGGCGGCGGTTGACCGCATCCGAACGCGGACGCATGATCTGGAAGCTGGCTGATTTGCTGGAGGAGCACATCGAAGAGTTCGCTTATCTGGAGAGCCTCGACAACGGCAAGCCCCTCACCATCGCAAGGGCCGCCGACGTGCCGTTGGCAGTCGACCTGTTTCGCTATATGGCGGGCTGGGCCACGAAGATCGAAGGCAATACGATTCCGATCTCGGTTCCATACACGCCGGGAGCCAAGTATCTTGCCTACACGCTGCGCGAGCCGGTCGGGGTTGCAGGACAGATTATCCCCTGGAATTTTCCCCTGCTGATGGCAGCGTGGAAGCTGGGTCCAGCGCTGGCCTCCGGCTGCACCGTAGTATTGAAACCTGCGGAACAAACGCCGCTCTCGGCGCTGCGCCTCGGCGAACTGATCACGGAAGCTGGGTTCCCCGAAGGCGTGGTGAACATCGTGCCGGGCTATGGCGAGACGGCCGGCGCAGCTTTGGCCGCTCATCCGAACGTGGACAAAATAGCCTTCACCGGCTCCACGGAAGTTGGGAGGCTGATCGTGCACGCCGCAGCGGGCAATTTGAAGAAAGTTTCGCTGGAACTGGGCGGTAAGTCTCCCAATGTAGTGTTCAAGGATGCGGATCTCGACTCTGCTATCCCTGGCGCCGCCAGCGCAATCTTCTTCAATCACGGCCAGTGCTGCTGTGCCGGATCGCGGCTCTACATAGAGAAGCCGATTTTCGACCGAGTTGTAGAAGGAATCGCCGACCATGCGAAGAAAATCAAAGTCGGTTCGGGCCTCGATCCGGAAACGAGCATGGGGCCCCTCGTCTCGGAAGAACAGTTAAGCCGGGTCTGCGGTTATCTCGAAGCTGGCTTCTCGGAAGGCGCGACCGCCGTTACTGGAGGGCACAAGAAAGGCGACAAGGGCTATTTCGTCGAGCCCACCGTTCTCGTGAATACTCGCGAAGACATGAAGGTGGTGCAGGAAGAAATCTTCGGGCCAGTGGTAGCTGCGATGCCGTTCGACGACCCTGAAGGAATTCTGCCACGTGCCAACGACAGCGACTACGGCCTGGCTGCTGCCGTCTGGACGCGGGACATCAGCAAGGCTCACCGCATGGCCGAACACCTGCACGCGGGCACGGTGTGGATCAACTGCTACAACATCTTCGACGCTGCGCTGCCCTTCGGCGGATACAAGCAATCCGGATGGGGCCGCGAGATGGGGCACGATGCTCTGAACCTTTACACTCAGACTAAGGCGATCTGCACCAAAATCGCGTAGTCTTGCGCCCCAAAAACTTAGGACGGTGGCCTTTGCCACCGTCCTTTTATTCTTGCCGGGTGCGTTGTGTTGTCCGGCGTTCCTCGATCTTATTTCTCTATTTATTTCTCCATGAGGAGAACCCTCTCCGCATCATCAATCTCAGTCAATTTAACCTCGATCACTTCACTCATGGTAGTTTGAACATTGCGACCGACGAAGCTGGCCTCCACCGGCAGTTCCCGGTGTCCGCGGTCAATCAGCACGCACAACTGTACCCTTCGCGGTCTGCCGTGCGAAAACAGTGCGTCCAGCGCGGCCCGCGTTGTACGTCCGGTGAAAAGAACATCGTCGACCAGAACGATGTTCTTGTCCTCGATCGAAAACCCAATCTCCCCGTCATGCACTACAGGCTTCGGTCCGAGTGTCGATAGATCATCGCGGTAGAAAGTGATGTCCAACGTGCCAACGGGAACCTCGGCGTTCTCGATGCGGGCGATAATCTTGCCGAGACGCTCTGCGATGGGCACGCCACGGCGGCGGATTCCCACCAATCCCAAACCCGCAACGCCCCCGTTTTTCTCCACAATTTCGTAAGCCAAGCGGACTAGCGTACGCTCAATTTCTGATGCGGACATCAGTTGCGTTTTCTGGTGCAGACCTGTCTTACGGAGAGAAGGTTTTGTGTTCATCGTCGGATGTGCCTCACTAGAGTTCTTGCCGTCGTACAGCGTGATTTCACTTTAGTGCCAACGCAGCGAACCTGCAAGGCGGCTCCTCAATCTATTCGAGCTGGCGTTTGTGGTCAAGCGGGAAGGAAAGACAACCTGCATTGGATTGACGGCCCAAGGCAAAAGTTCGCCAGTTTTTGAGAGGAATCAGATGCCGCGTTTTTCCCCGGAAGCCAGGTGTTCGGCATGGTCATGGCTAAAATTCGCGGAGCCAGGATTTTGAACTCTCACAGTGCGCGTCAGAACGCCGGCGTCGTTTTGTAAAGCTTGCAGCGTAATCGCGTGGGGCGTGCCAACGGCTCCATCATCCCCGGACAAAATTCCTACGCCCTGATTTCGTCCCGCGGCCTTCGCGCGGTAAAGCGCTGTGTCGGCAAGCTCGATGACTTCCTCGACACAAACCGCCTCATAAGCGCGGCGACTCCAGGGAAAGCAAGCCCATCCCACCGAACAAGTCTTTCGCACATGAACGCCGTGTCCCAGATCAAACGCCTCCGATGCCAGGATATCCAGAATGCGCTCGCAGAACGCGGGGGTGCCGGAGGGATCCGCAGAGCGGGACATGATCAGGAATTCTTCTCCTCCCCAACGAACCAGGACATCGGATTTACGCACAACCTTGCCTAGACGCTCCGCCACCAATTGCAGCAAACGATCGCCCGCCGGATGGCCATGCAGATCATTTACCTGCTTGAAGAAATCCATATCGACCATGAGAAAGATCAGATCGCGATGATCTAACTTGCGAATGTCGTTGCCGTGAGCCCGCTCGTAGTTTCGCAAAACTTGTCCCGCTTCCGCCGTCAGAATTTCTTCCAGATAGCGACGGTTCCACACACCGGTCAGCGGATCTGTGTAAGAAATCTCCTGTAGTTCTAGATTCTTACGCTGCAGTTCCAGACTGTGCCACCGGAGACTCTGTTCCTTGTTCTCCAATTCGTCTTTCAGCTTGCACATCTCATCGAGATTCTGACCCGACAGGCGCAGCAAGTGAAGCAGTTCCCGGTCCATCCAGTGCTGCTTAAGGAACACAAGTGCACCTATGAAGATCATGGCTGCCGCGGTGAGCAGTAGCCTGTAGGCGCGAACCGCCGGTGGCGATCCTCCTCCAAATTCCGCCCATGCCACCATGAGCGGCGTGGAAAATACAGCCATCATCGCCAATCGTGCGGTCCACATGCTGTGGTTGTGGCGGGGTTCTTGGTCGGTGGGTTGGTGGGACGAGGATTCACGCGCTATGAAACCCACCACTGCAAACCACGCCATGGCGGCTACCAGCGGAACATCGTAAAGACCACCCGTATAGTACTGGTGAAAATCGATCGCCACACTAGCAAGAATGGAACCTACGCTATAGAACAAAGAGGCTTTGAAAAGCTTCCCATAAATGTTGTGCCAGTACCCGTGGCTCCGCTTCCAAACCAGGCCTACGCCAACGATCAGAACGATCTGTTCACAGGCGTAAAGCAAGTCGAAGCTGCGGCCATAGGCAATTTCGTTTGGCGAAACGTATTGCCACGGAATCACGATAAAGAGGTATAAGTAAAGCCACCACGTGAGCAGAAGGAAGAAGTCGAGCGATACCAACCGCAGGGAATGGTCATTCCGTTGAATGTGCGGTTGCACCACCAGGGCCGCCATCATGGGAACTACGTGCAGGAACAGAACCACGTCTCCAACAAACGGATTCGGCGCATCCTGACGCAGAAAAACCTCGAAGTAGGTCCACAGAACCTGCGCGCAGAGCCACATCCCGCAACCAAATGCCATGAGAGCCCAGAAAAGCCGGGCTCTCTTATAGCTGGTTCGAATGTTCGAAAGAATGAACAGCGTTGCACAAAAGAGCAGGACACACTGCGTCAGGTCGCCGAAAGCGGTTAATCCAATACCGCGTGGGGCCAGAAGAGACACGAGGACTTGTACGCAAACCACCGCGCACACGAGTCCCGTCCCCCTGTTCGGTCGTCCCACAGAGATTAAGCTCACGACTAAGAGTGTATGTTCATGCCGAGAAGGCGGGGACATTACGGAAGTAATCGCGCACGTTGCTGGACCGCGCTATGAAGACTTCTAACGAATTGCTGCCGTGAATCGACGAACAAACCGGAAAACATCCTGGTAGGAGTTGTAGAGGGGCACGGGTGCAACCCGGAAAGTATCTGGTTCCCGCCAGTCGCCGAGGATGCCTTCCTTGGCCAACCCTTCACACACGCGCCGCCCGTTATGGTCGACTCGGATGGAGATCTGTGCTCCACGCCGTTCGTTTTCGTGCGGGGTAATGATAGAGAAGCTTGGAGATGCCTTCTGACTTAGCAAGAATTCCAGATAGCCGGTCAGCGAGACGCTCTTGGTCCGCAGCCGCTCCATGCCCGCTTCGTGAAAGATGTCCATCGACGCCCGGAGCACCGCCAGGCTGACAATCGACGGATTGCTCAACTGCCAGCCATCGGCGCCGGACATCGCCCGAAAGTTCGGCCCCATCTCGAAGCGTGATTCTTCGTCGTGTCCCCACCAACCCGCAAAGCGAGGCAGATCCCAGGCGCGCGCGTGCCGTTCATGGACAAAACAAGCAGCGGCACATCCGGGACCGCCATTCAGATATTTGTAGCTGCACCAGACAGCAAAGTCCGGACCCCACTCATGCAGCTTCAATTGCAAATTACCGGCCGCGTGAGCCAGATCGAAACCAACCATGCACCCCCGCGTCCGGCCTGATCGCGTGATGCGAGCCATATCAAACGCTTGGCCAGTCGCATAATTCACGCCTCCCAGCAAGATCAGAGCGACATCATCTCCGGTACGCTCGATGAATGCTTCAATGTCTTCATCGCGAAGGCAGAAGTCGCCTGGAGCCGGCGTTAACTCGATTAGCGAAGTCGCGGGGTCAAACCCATGGAAGCTGATCTGCGACTGTACTGCGTACTGATCGGAGGGAAAAGCCCCGCGCTCTACGACAATCTTGTATCTCTTTGCCGTCGGACGGTAAAACGAGACCATCATCAAATGCAGATTCACCGTGAGCGAATTCATCACCACAACTTCGAGCGGCTTCGCTCCTACCAGTTCCGCTGTCTGTTCTGTAAGTAGCCGGTGGTAGGGCATCCACGGATTCTTCGCTCGGAAGTGGCCTTCCACGCCAAGTTGAGCCCAGTCTGTCAATTCCTGCTCAATATATGCAGCCGCTGTCTTCGGTTGCAGTCCAAGCGAGTGGCCGCACAGGTACACGCAGTCACCGTTTGCGTTCTTAGGGAACAAGAAGCGTTCGCGATAGCCCTTCAGGGGATCGCGTTCATCCATCGTGATCGCAAAATCTTCGCCTGCTTGAAACGCTGGTTGAGACTCGAGCTTGGTCACGGCCGCAGCTCCAGCGGAGTGAGATCGCGGCCAATCAACCACTTCGCTTTGCCCCAGTCGAGATCCTCCACGCAATCGAGGGACTCGCAGAGTTCGGCCAGCATTCGGTCCTGAACCGTGCCGCGAGCCTGGGCCACGGAGTAGGGGATGCGATGAAAGGTAACCATGGCATATTTCGGCACAAAAAGCCGCGGATACTTTGCTTCGAGTGCCAATTCCACCTTTTTCCTCAACAGGAATCGCGAGTCCGCAACCTGATCTCTCATCTCCGTGAAATTCTCGATGGCCATGTCCGCGATGGCATCGGTATTAACCTTGCGCTCATTCTCGAACTCAGCGAACACTCTCGGCCAGTCCACCCCGCGCCGTTCGAGCAACTCTATTAGACAGGTGCAGTCTTCGAATCCGCAATTCAATCCCTGGCCGAAGAAAGGAACGATGGCATGAGCGGCGTCCCCGAGGAGCAACGCTCGTCCTTCCATATGCCACGGCGAACACTTGATCGTAACCATCGCTCCGGTCGGATTCGCAAAGTAGTTGTCGGCCAGTTGTGGCATCAACAAAACGGCATCCGGAAAGCGAGACTCGAAAAACCGGATCACCTGTGCCTCCGTGGTCAGGTTGGCAAAGCTGTCTACGCCCTCAAACGGCAGGAACAGAATGCAGGCGAACGTACCGTCGACATTGGGCAATGCGATCAACATATGGTTGCCGCGCGGCCAAATGTGCAGGGCGTGAGTCTCCAGCAGATGCTGCCCATTTGAACCAGCCGGAATCGTCAGCTCTTTGTAGCCGTAGTCGAGATATTGCTGCGAAAAGTTGAACCGGCTCAGCCTGAGCATCTCCGCTCGAATCGCCGACGCGGAACCATCGCAGCCGATCACAACCCCAGCCTCATGAGCCGCCTCTTCACTCGTCTCGTCGTTGCGGACTCGAATTGCGCCAGTCTTCAGGTCGTATCCCGTACAGCGCTGATTGAAGTGAATGGACGCACCATTTTCCTCCGCGGCATTGATGAGAGCGATGTTCAGCTCCGCCCGCGAAATCGAGTTGATGACCTCGGCTTCATTCTTTCCGTAAGGTTGGAAGGTAAGTTCTCCGGCAGTCGAATGCATCATCCGTCCTCTCATCGGGATGATGATGCTCCGCATACGCTCCCACAGGCCGGCCTGCTGCAAAGCATGAATTCCGCGAGTCGAGAGCGCGAGATTGATGGACCGTCCGGCACTCACTTGCACTCGCCGCATATCGGGCCGTCGCTCGTAGATCTCAACTGAAAATCCACGCTGCCTCAGAAGAATGGCGAGAAGAGGACCATTCAGTCCAGCGCCAATCAGTGTGATTCTGTCAGCTGCGGTCATCTGAGAAATTCGACGAGCGACTCTTTCGACGAACAAAGTGAAAAAACATATGCCTTACTCGGTCAGCAACGTCCGCGCCTCCCACAATTCGGGGAAAAACTTCTTATCGAGTGTCAGCTTAAGGTAGGATGCTCCCGCGCTTCCCCCTGTGCCCATGCGGATTCCGATGATGCGCTCGACTAGCTGGATGTGGCGCAACCGCCAGCTCACGACCAGCTCGTCAAACTCCGTCAACCGCTCGCAGACATCGATCCAGTCGCGATGATGATGCTCATCCTGGTACAGTGCATGTACTGCGCGGGCGCGGGCTTCGAATTGCTCCCGGTCGGTCGCGTCTTCGGCGGCCGGCGTAAGTTTGCCCATCGCCTGCAATGCTCCGAAGAATGCGTCGCGCAGCGAGGGCTCCTCTAACCGGCGCTTCAGACTTGCATACGCCTCCGCTGTGGGCCGGTGATAGCGCAGCATTTTCTCGTCCTTCAATCCGCATAGAAATTCAATCTCTCGAAACTGTTCGGACTGGAATCCGCTGGCAGGCTCCAGCAGACCACGAAACGCAAGAAAATGCGTGGGCAGCATCGTTTCCAGAATCGTGAACTGCTCCACCAGCACCCGCGTGATCTCCGTACAGCGGCGCAGCAGTCGTGCCGCCTCATACACTTCGTCATGCGATTGTGGAGCCATACCGGCTCTTTGCAAGTTCCCCACCACGGCATCGAGGTCATGGAGCAATTCCTTGAACCACAGCTCGTAGGTCTGNNCTCCAGCAGTTCCGGAACTTTCAGATACGAGCTGTAGGTAAGCTGCTCGGGCTGAGGTGCGGGCGGCGATGAGCTAGCGGCCGCGTCAACTTTCTTATCACCGGCTTCGAGCGGCCCGGGCCTGAGCCCCAAGAACCGCGTTGCATTTCCGCTCAGCAGCTTAGCCTTGGTATGTTGTGGCAAATTACTTTGGCGTATCAGCGAGCCCACTCGTTCTTCGCCCAGCGGGAAGGGATAGTCCGAACCGAGCATCACCTGATCCGCTCCCATAGTCTCGACAAGGAATCGCAGTGAGCGCTGGTCGAACACCGCGGAGTCGACGTAGAAGCGGTTGAGATAGTAGCTGGGTGGATGTTGACATTCACCACGCGCGACCGGATGGTGATGCCAGGCATTTTCCAGCCGGCCCAGCAAAAATACGAAACTCCCTCCGCCATGCGCGAAACAGATACGCAGCGTGCTCGGTAGCCGGTCAAAGGCTCCGCTCAAAATAAGTGCCACCACGGAGAGTTGAGTCTCCGCCGGCATGCCGACCGTCCACGGCATCATGTATTTCGTCATCCGGTCCTGGCCCAACATCTCCCAGGGATGAACAAGCACCGCCGCGCCTTCATCGGCGCAGTGGTGAAGAAAAGTCACAATGGCGGGATCGTCCAGATTTCTGTCGCCAACGTGATTACCAATTTGTACGCCGAGGTGACCTGCTCGCATGCATCGAGTCAGCTCCTTGCAAGCCGCGTCAGTGTCTTGTAAGGGAACCTGGCAGAACGATTTCAACCTGCCTTTTCCCCGGCTGCATAGTTCAAGCGCGGCATCGTTGAACATTTGCGCGCAATCCAGCGCATGCGCCACCATATGCCCGTACGCAAACAATACCGGAGTGGCAGAGATGACCTGCAAGTCGACCCCGTCACGATCCATCTCCTGCAGCCGGACCTCCGGATCCCAACACGCCGAGTAGATATGGCGGAAGAAGCGGTCCCCAACCATAATGTCGGCCTTCCCCGGCTCAGTGTGCTTGATCCACGGCCAGTGCGGCGTGCCATAACGCGCAGCCAGGTCGGGCCATGAGTTGGGGAAAAAATGGTTATGGATGTCGATGACTTGCATGTTTCATTTGCCCGGATGAATCGTGCCGCAATGCTTACACTTCCGCCGGCCCTCATTCGAATAAAACTGTTCAAACAGAGGCGGCAGATCCTTGACGATGCTCTTCAGTTTTACTTCCGCGCGATAGATCAATTGGTGGCAGTTCGGGCAGTACCACTCGAAGGCATCCAGAGAGCCCTCGGGGCGCGGCACTTCAACGACCACTCCCACGGTATCGGCGGGTCGCTGCGGCGAGTGACGCATGTGCTTCGGCAAAAGAAAAATGTCGCCTTCTTTGATCGGTACTTCCAGCGGGGGCTTGCCGGGCGTCTCCATAATGCGCAGGGAGATATTGCCTCTTAGCTGATAGAAGAATTCTTCCGTCGGATCGTCGTGATAGTCGCGCCGCTGATTTGGCCCACCCACTACGGTCACCATCAACTCGCCATCTTCCCACACCTGCGCGTTTCCCACCGGAGGCTTGAGCTTCTCTTTGTTCTCTTCGATCCAAGATTTAAAATTGAAAGCCTTCAGATTCTTGATGGACGCCATCGCGCCTCCTATTTCAACGGTTTGTAAGCCGTCGCTCTGATCTCGATGAGCAAGTGGGGATGCGGCAACTGATGCACCGCGACGGTTGTTCTCGCGGGACCATCGTACCCGAAACATTCGCCATAGACCTCGTTGTAGCCGGCAAAATCATCCATGCTCACCAGGTAGGTGGAAATCTCGACCACATCCTGCAGTTGGGCTCCCACACTCTGCAGAATGTCGCGGATATTCTCGATCACGGCGCGCGTTTGCACGCGGATATCGAGCCGTGTTGTACCTAATGGATCCACTTCTGCGCCAGCAATCGTGTCATCGGCGCGGCGGGCGCTGGTGCCGGACACAAAAAGAAAATCGCCGGCACGCTTGACGTGGGGATACTTGCCGCGCGGGGTCGCTTTGCCTTCGACGACTTTGCTCTCCACCCCACGTATCTTCATTTGAATTGTGTGCAGCCGCACAGTATCACAGCCCGATACAGATATTGTTCAGTTCAGAATAGAAGTTCAGCGAGTGCATTCCGCCTTCGCGTCCAATACCGGAAAGCCTCGCTCCACCAAACGGCGTTCGCAGATCGCGCAAGAACCAACAATTCACCCACGTGATGCCGACATTCATTTGCTGCGCCACGCGATGACCACGCTTCAGATCGCTGGTCCAGATCGAGGCGGCCAGTCCGTACTTTGTGTCATTGGCCATGGCGACGGCTTCCTCTTCCGAGTCAAACGGCGTGATGTGACAAACCGGCCCAAAGATTTCTTCTTTCACGCAGCGTGCCGATTCCAAAAGTCCAGTATAGATGGTTGGTTGCACGTAGAAACCGTGGTCGCGATTGTCGCCAAATGTCGGAACACCTCCGCCGGTTACAAGCGTCGCGCCTTCTTCCCGGGCCAGCCGGTAATAGGAGAGGACCTTCTCCCGATGTTGCGCCGAAATCAGAGGCCCAAGATCAGTCTTCGGGTCGTTCGGCCAACCCGGATGCAAACTTTCCGCTTTTCGTTTCAGCGCTTCCACGAATTCGGCGAAAACCTTTCGTTCGGCATAAACGCGCTCGGCGCAAAGGCAGACTTGCCCGGTGTTAAGAAACACGGCGTCGGATAATCCGTTCACGGCTTCTTCAAAATTACAATCCGCGAAGACGATCGCCGCATTCTTTCCGCCCAGTTCAAACGAAACCGGCTTCACCGTGGGCGCCGCCGCCTTCATAATGGCAGCGCCGGTGCGAGATTCGCCGGTAAATGTGATCGCATCCACATCAGGATGCTGCGTAAGAAACTCACCCGCCGACCCAGGCCCGAAGCCATGCACCACGTTATAGACGCCGTTTGCAATTCCTGCTTCCTGCATCGCCTCGGCGAGTAGCGCAGCTGTGGCCGGAGTTTCTTCGGAAGGCTTGACGACCACCGCATTGCCGCATGCCAGCGCGGGAGCGACTTTCCAGGTAAGTAAGAGCAAGGGCAGGTTCCACGGAATAATCACGCCGATGACACCCAGCGGCTTGCGCACCGCGTAGTTAAGAGCATTTTTTCCATCAGGAGTTTCCGTCTGAAAGGATTCCAGCCCGGACATTTTCACCAGGTCGGCGAATACGCGGAAGTTCGCCGCCGCACGAGGAACATCGAGCTTGGAGGCCAGAGAGACCGGCTTGCCCGTGTCGGCAACTTCGGCCTGGACGAAGCAATCGAAGCGCTTCTCTATCGCATCCGCAACCCGGTGCAATCGCGCCGCGCGCTCGCGGACTCCGAGCCGGCCCCATTCTCCGCGCGACGCACGCCGAGCCGCGTGCACAGCTTCGCCCACCTGTGACTCGTCAGCTTCAGTGACCTTTGCGATCACTGTTCCGTCCGCCGGATTCACGTCCGCAAACTCGCGCTTCCCGGGCACGTTGCGGCCATCAATGTAATTCTGGATTAATTTCACGAGAAGCCCAGGCAGGTCTCAGCAATCGTAACAGGGTGGGCGGAGGGGAGGCAATTTCGGCACTAGATTGTTAGCTGTCGCTGTTCCAAATAACGTCTCAGTGCATCACGCCAGGAAGGCATTTCAATTCCGAGAGCTCGCAGACGAACCGGCGACAGAACCGAATATGTGGGCCGAGGCGCAGGGCGTGCCATCTGCTGACTGCTCACCGGTCGCACGGTTGTGGCAAGCCCCGCACTCCCCACAATCTCTTGCGCAAACTCAAACCAGGTGCAGTCTCCCGCATTCGTCACGTGCACGATTCCGCTCGTGTTCTTCCGGCATAATTGAGCGATCGCGTGTGCCAGATCGACCGCATACGTGGGGCACCCGCGCTGGTCATTGACCACATCGAGCGCTGGACGGCCGGCGGACAGATTCAAGATCGTATCGGGAAAGCATTTCCCACCGATTCCAAACAGCCACGACGTTCTGGCGACGCAACAATCCGGCATCAACTCCAGCAGTTTGATCTCCGCCTCAGCTTTGGTTCGTCCGTACACGCTCTGCGGATTTCGTCGGTCTCCGGTCTCATAGGGGGTGTTTTTTTTTCCATCAAACACGTAATCGGAGCTGAGGAGGACCAGCCGCGCTCCAACTTCCTTCGCCGCCGTGGCGACATTTACCGCGCCATCGCGATTCACCGCGAAAGCCAGGTCCGGATTGCTTTCGCATCCGTCCACATTCGTGTAAGCTGCGGCCAAGACGATCCACTCCGGACGCGTTTCCCGCACCACCTGCCGCACGCGCTTCGCATCGCGAATGTCCGCATCGCGCGAACTGAGCCCCGTTAAGGTATCGCCGCTCCACTCGCGCAATAGCGCTTTGCCCAGCAGGCCGGAGGCGCCAAAAATTGTGACACGCATGGAAATCTAGTTGTAACTTTCGGCGTCGCGGAATGCCACGCCCCGTTGGTCTTTCGCCGATATGATCGGTTCGCCGTCCAGTTCCCAGTCGATCTTGAGCTGGGAATCGTTCCAGGCGAGCGTGCGTTCGTGCTCGGGTGCATAAAAATCAGTTGCTTTGTAAAGCACATGGGCCTTCTCGGAAATTACACGGAATCCGTGCGCGAAGCCCGCAGGAATCCACAGCATGCGCTTGTTCTCACCTGACAATCGCACCGCTTCCCAGCAGCCAAAGGTGGGAGAACTTCGGCGCATGTCCACGGCGACGTCAAGAATCTCCCCCTCGGCGGCACGTACAAGCTTTCCCTGCGGATGCTTTACCTGATAATGCAAGCCCCGTAGAACGTTGCGGGAGGAACAGGAATGGTTATCCTGCACAAAGTTTTCCGTGATTCCGGCCTCCGCCATGATCCGCTGGTTGTAGCTCTCGAAGAAAAATCCGCGCTCATCTCCGAATACTCGCGGCTCGAGCGCGAATACCCCGGGCAGCGAAGTCGGGATTTTCTTGAGCGCATTCATCGCCGGACGGGCTGCTTCGACTGCATCCATCAGAATACCTTCTCTCGCAACAGTTGCAGCAGGTAAGCGCCGTAACTATTGTTCTTCATCGAGTTACCAATTTTCTCCACTTGCTCCGCCGTGATGTAACCGGAACGGAATGCGATCTCTTCGGGGCACGCGACCATCAACCCTTGCCTCTTTTCAATGGCTTGAATGTAGAGTGCAGCGTCCATCAAGGACTCATGCGTGCCCGTATCCAGCCAGGCCATTCCCCGTCCCATGACCACCACGTCCAATTGGCCGCGCTCCAGGTATGCCTTGTTCACGTCGGTGATCTCCAACTCGCCACGCGGACTGGGCTTCAGCGACTTCGCGATCTTTACTACCTGGTCATCATAAAAATAAAGTCCGGTGACCGCGTAACGGGATTTCGGCTGGCTGGGCTTCTCTTCGATACTGAGCGCACGCCCCGCACCATCGAACTCCACAACTCCGTAGCGTTCGGGATCGTGCACAGGATAAGCAAATACACGGGCGCCTTGATTCTTAGTAGCGGCTTCCCGCAAGTCCTTGCCTAGGTCGTGACCATAAAAAATATTGTCGCCCAGCACCAGCGCGCAAGCGCTGGACGCGAGAAACGCCTCCCCCACCAGAAAAGCCTGCGCAATTCCTTCCGGCTTGGGCTGCACCTTGTATTGCAACCGGATTCCAAACTGACTTCCGTCCCCCAGCAGCGTTTGAAACTTGAGTATGTCGTCCGGTGTGGTAATAAGGAGGATGTCGCGGATCCCCGCCAGCATCAACGTGCATAGCGGGTAATAGATCATGGGTTTGTTGTAAATCGGGAGCAGGCTTTTCCCCATGGCGTGGGTCACAGGATATAAACGAGTTCCCGACCCCCCTGCGAGAATGATCCCCTTGTAACTCGTGTTCGAGGCTTGCTTCATAGGACGATTATTCAGCTGCGGCTGCAATGCAACGGTCCGCAATTCAACAGTTCTAAATTCAAGAAGAATAGTGCGTTTCAATCCACTGCCGGTAGCCGCCGCTAGTTACATCGCAGACCCACTCCTCATGCTCCAAATACCACTTTACCGTCTTTCGGATGCCGCTCTCAAATGTTTCCGATGGACGCCAGCCGAGTTCGCGCTCGATCTTGGTTGCGTCCATGGCATAACGCCGGTCGTGTCCGGGACGGTCCTTCACAAATGTAATCAGGCCGCGGCGCGAAGATCCGCGACTCCCCGCCATCTCATCCACAATGTCGCAGATTGTCTCGACGATGTCGATGTTGCGCTTCTCGTTCCAGCCCCCGATGTTATACGTTTCCCCAACTCGCCCGCGCGCAAGCACGGCTGCAATCGCTTCACAGTGATCTGCCACATAAAGCCAGTCCCGAACGTTTTGACCGTCTCCATAGACCGGCAGCGGCTTTCCATCGCAAGCGTTCAGGATCACCAGCGGAATTAGTTTCTCCGGAAATTGAAAGCGCCCGTAGTTATTGGAGCAGTTCGTGGTCAGCGTGGGCAATCCGTAAGTGTGGTGGTAGGCGCGCACAAGGTGGTCTGAGGCTGCTTTGGACGCGGCATAAGGACTATTGGGTGCGTAAGGCGTGGTCTCCGAAAAAGCAGGATCATCGATCCCGAGCGAGCCAAACACCTCATCGGTGGAGACGTGTAAGAAACGAAAGCCGGATTTCTCCTGCTCAGCCAAGCCTCCCCAATAGGCTCGAACCTCCTCCAGCAGTGCGAACGTCCCATCCACGTTGGTACGGATGAAATCCTCCGGTCCCCGGATGGAGCGATCAACGTGGCTTTCGGCTGCAAAATGCACGATGGCTCGCGGCTTGCAGCGTGCCAGCAGCCCGCGCACTAGGCGGCGGTCTGCAATGTCGCCGCGCATGAATTCATACCGCCGCTCGTCTGCGATGGTCTCGAGGTTGTGCAGATTCCCCGCATAAGTCAGTTTGTCCAGATTCACAACAGAAGCCGAATCCCGTTCCATCCGCTGCAGTATAAAGTTGGATCCGATAAAACCTGCCCCACCCGTGACCAGGATCGTGTTTTCCATATGGGAGGTCGCTCTGGATTCAATCGCGTGCCCGTTTGCTGTTCTGTTGCCTGCGAGCGAATGTCAATTGTAAACAAAAAGGACGGGATTCACCCCGTCCTCCTGTTGGTGCATTCGGTTCTGTATGAGTTAGGACATTTCGTAAAGCACCACGCCCGCCGTCTTAGCCTGCCCTTCGCTTCTTCGCGGGTGCGGGCGCTAATGCACGCCCACTTGGCTTCTTGGCCGGCATTGCCAATTCCCAGCCCATCATTTCGAAATAGATTCGCTCAATTTCTGTGGCAATGTCCGGCCATTGATAATGTTCGCGAACGCGGCGTTTTGCGGCCCGTCCGGCGGCCTCCCGCACCACGGGATTCGCAATCAGGAATCGCAGGCGGTCCGCCAGGTCGGCAACGTCGCCACGCCGGAAAGTGAATCCCGCGTCGTCAATGGCTTCCCTATTTTCCGCAACGTCGCTGGTGAGCACGCATAGCCCTGCGCCCATCGCATCCAGCAAGGCAAGGGATAAACCCTCGAGATCGGATGGCAAGACGAACAACAGGGCATTGGTCAGCAACTCGTCGAGAGCTTCGCCTGAAATCCAGTTCAGCATCTTGATGCGCTCGCTGGCATGGGCTCGCAGTTGGCGTGAGTAATCGTCGCAGTGGCTCGACGCTCCCGCCATTACCAATTTGACGTCGGTGTCCAACTTCTCATAGGCGTCCACCAGGAGGTGGCAGCCCTTTTCCGGAGAGAATCTCCCCAGAAACAAAATGTATTTCCCCGGCTCAATACCCGAATCAAAGATCTTGTCAGGTAAAGACCATTCACGCAGTAGGCCGCCATTCGGTATGAAAGAGGTCTCGACGCCATAGTTCTCCCAATAGTGCTGCTGCAACGTTCGAGAGACGACCATTGTACTGGTGGGAAAGCTCACCGCCGCCCGCTCGCCAAGCCGCAGGACGGCAGAGGCCAGGCGGCCCCATTTCTTGCGCTGCCAATCAAGCCCCTGCACGGTGACCACGGTTTTCTTGCCCGCAACCCGTGGAATGAACGAAAACAGCGCCGGACCTAGCGCCTGGTAGTGCACGACGTCGCAAGGCCGCACCAAAACATGGAGGGTGCTGAGAAATGTGTGTATTAACGTTTCCAGGTGCTTGGACCGTAGGGTGGGCAACCGCACCACTCGCATGCCGTTATGCTGTTTCCCCGGAGGGGTGAAATACGCCCGGCAATACACTGTGACCTGGTGCCCCATGCCGGCCAGGCGTTTTCCAATCTCTTCGTAGTAGGTCTCAATCCCGCTGTACTTCGACACCACACCCCTACCACCAATGAATGCAACCCTGAGCATTCGTTTCTGCAACTGTCTATTCACAAGGAAGCCGCCAGCCCGCGGGTCTGGCCGAAAGGCAATCTGCTTCGCGAAGCCATGGCTTTCCACTCGATCCATCGCAGTTCGTGCTGTATTCGGGGTGGGAGTTGTATTCTGTGTGCTTCCCTGCTTGCCATCGTCCGAAGAGCGTTTCGTTCGGCCAGCCAGGCGTTCATACAAGCTCACCAGGGCCGCGTAGTGCCCCTCTGGAGTGTGCCGTTGCCGCACTTGTTCCCGGCCGGCCTGACCCATTTTCTCGGCCAGTTCCGGATGTAGGCTGAGAAACTGGATAGCCGCTGCCAACTGCTCTACATCGCCCATCTTGTACAGGAGCCCCGTCTTGCCCGCGTGTACCAATTCCCGCCGCGATCCCAGGTCCGTGGCCACAACGGCCCGCGCTTCCGCATAGGATTCAAGAATCGTCTTGCCCAGCGTTTCATAGGCATGCGACGGCAGCACGGTGAAGCGCGAGTTCGCAATCGCGCGCTCCAGATCAGCCCCCGCCATGTGGCCGGCAAACTCCACATTGGTTAATCTCAACTCGGCAGCTAAGTGCTCCAACCTCCCGCGCTCGGGTCCGTCCCCCGCAACGAGCAGGCGAAGATTCGGCAGGCGCTGCATTGCGTGCAGCAGGTCCTCTACGCCTTTTTCCGGCGACAACCGGCCGAAGTAAAGCAGAGGAGCGTTTTCTGCGCCGCGCTCCGCAACGGCCTTGATTGACTGGAAGTGGGGAAGAACTTCAAACTTAGCGGGGTCCCAGCCATGCTCGACAAACTTGTCCCGTACAAACAAGCTGGGTGCAAGAAAGCAATCCACGCATTTTCGGTACGTGCCCAGCCATTTGTGGACGTAGGCCTCCGCCACCAGCGTCATCCGCTCGCCCCATCCCGGATAGCACTTCTCCGTCAGCGCGTGCCAGAATTCGCCCCCCCTGCATGCCTCACAGGCTTCTCCGCGCAACACCAGGTTATAGCTGGCGCACAGCACTTTGAAGTCGTTGAGGTGGTAGACCACCGGAATTTTCTGCGCCCTCAGCTCCCACAAGATTGACGGTGATAGATGGTGGTAGATGTTCCGCACGTGAGCAACGTGAGGCCGGAAGTCTGCGATCATTCCCCGAATACGATGCCGGGCCTCGCGGGAATAAATCGCATGCGCCGCCAGACGCGCCTTGTGAACCCATCCGCCCTGCTTTTTGAAATCAATGCGAGGCATGAAATGGTGGTCGTACGGAGTGGGCTGGCCTCGGGGGTCGGTCATGGAAAAAAGGGCCGCCTCATGTCCCCTGGAACGCAGGAGTTCCATGGCTCCGAACAGGTAGGTTTCGGTCCCGCTGAAGGCGTAGTTATATTTGTTGCAAAACAATATCCTCATGAGGAGGACTCCAGTCCTGGTTCGTGAAATCCTGGTTCGTGAAATTCTGGGGCGCAAAATCCGGGGTGGCGATCAACTGCAGGAACCGATTGCCAAAGTGGGTCAGGTTTTTCCTGCGATTGAAGTTGTGAAGGACTTGTAATCTCGCCGTGTGCCGGATCCAGTCCAGTCGACTCACCGCACAGCGATCCTCGGAGTGCATCAGCATGTCGAGGAAGAGAATCCTGGCCACAAAATCCTCCACCTCTCCGGGTGTATATAGAAATCCCGTTTTCCCCGGAATAACGATCTCCGGGATCCCCGTAATCGCGGGAGCGAGCACCAATCGGCCCCGGATCATCGCTTCCATCAACACCAACGGAATTCCTTCGCTACGGCTTGTGAGCACAACTACATCGGCGCGCCGGTAGAGTGGATCCATCTGCGACTGGCCGACGTGGCCGAGCAGCGTGAGCCCTTCTTCTAGCTGGTTTTCCCGGATCAGCGATTCCAGACGCCGCCGCTCGGGGCCTTCGCCGGCAATCAGACACTTAAAGTCGAGTCCACCCTCGCGCAGTCGAGCACAGGCGCGAATCAGAAATGCGTGATCCTTCACCGCATGCAGGCGCCCAACGGCCAGCACAGTTAAAGGCCAGCGCTCACCTTTGCAGGTCCTCCCCTCGGAATCCGCGCGTGCCACAACATCTACACCCAACCGCGACACGATGATTTTCCCGGGGTCGATCTCGGGAAAATGCTCCAGAATGTAGCGGCGGTTGTAGTCGGAAATAGTCGCGCAAAACAGGCAATTCTTCAGCTTCGTGTCGAGATAGGCGCCGTCGACCAACAAGTCTGACCCGTGCAGCGTCAGGCTAAAACTCACTCCCAGCAACCGGGCCCCCACCATCGCGATCCACGACCCGAAATAGCCGTGATGCACACGGACGTGATCCACTCCCCGCCCTTGCAGCAGCACGGCGTAATAAGCTCCTAACCAGGTGTGCAGCAGTGCTTTTAGTCGATGCTTGGGCGATTCCTTCCCGGTCAGGAGCACCCGCTTCACTAGATCGGCAATCCGGTCCCAGCGCCGCGCCGCCAGCCCGAGGGATCTTAGAAGAATCAGAACTCGAAGCGGCTGAATGCGAATCTCTGGCTCGGCATCTGCGTTGGCTGATCCGTGGAGGCCCGCATCCGGCCTTCGCACACTCCCCGGAATGACTTTCACTCCCCGCTGCCGCAGTTCCTGGATTTCCTCGCCCACATAGGGCTCGACGGCCGCAGGAAATTGATTCGCGAGATAAGCGATGGTAAGCACGGGCTCGGAGGGTACGGTATTGGAAGGAGGTGGGATTTAATGAGTGGCGGCGCGAAATGCCTGAAAAGAACGGTCTGGATGGCGTTCCACACTTCTTGCTGCGCGCCGCCGCTGCGCGGCCAGCATCCCTGCCAAAGTAAACAGTAGTCCATTCACGAACTGGTAGTTCATGACGACAACTGCGGCATTCACCCAGTAGATACCGAGCAATACCGGCCACATCTCGTGGAAATCATTGTTCAGCAGACCAGCGTATTCGGCCCGCGGAACCGGGCCTCGCCCAAGCCTCAGAAGCTCCCACATCAACCAGCCATAGAGCGCCAGACCGAAGATACCGTGCTCCACCAGCAGTTCCAGGTAGGTATTATGCGGATACAATTCCGTTTCCTTGTATCCGCTTACGTGACGCGCCAACTCTGCGGGCATTTGATTTACTCCCCACCCGGTGAAGGGTTTTTCCAGGAACATCTGCCAGCCGCCAGCATAGACCGCCTCGCGATAATCGACGGGCCCAGATTCCTGCATACGATCCGTGAGAGCACGCCGCTGATCGTCAAAACTCAGCGTGATGAGTACGCCCACAGCTCCCACGAATGCCACGCCAGCACAGACGCGCCGAAGCCTCCGGTTCTTCGAGCGCAGGATCAAAACCCCCACGCTGGCAACGAAGGAAAGCCAGACGGCGCGTGTCATCGTCGCCAGAATTGCAACCGGCACGGAACCCAGCAGCACTGCAGCTTTCAGACCGCGAATTCTTCCTCGTAGAAACGCATGCAGCGCCAGCACACCCAGGAGGTTCAATGAAACCCCGTTCGCCACAGCCTGCAGCAACGGCCCTCTGGCCCGGTCGGCGTGGTAGCCGAGGCTTTCATCCAAGATGAAGCGCGGAAAGATCCAGAACCTAGCGCCAACCATGAATGCGATCGACGTGAAACAGAGATAGGCAAGCACCACGACCGCGAAACACTCGAACCGCCGAAGTCCACACTCCTCTCGAAACACAAACCCCGCGAGATGAAAAAGTGCGAACGGCACAATAAACTTTGCCGCCAGCAGACACCAGGTCTGGTTATCGAACGGTTGCCCTATTGCGCTCGCCACCGCCAAGAGTGTCAGTCCGATCATCGGCCACGTCGCCCGCTCCATCACCATCAACCTCTGCCGAGTCACAACCGCCCGTCCCGCTACGCCGAGCACCAATAGAGCAAACGCCACCCGATCGATTTCGTAGAACGGCACATCAGGATGACGCAACAGCATGGCCGTAAGAGCCGCGAGGAACAGAGTAGCGGGCGAGGTCGTCATCGCTTGCAACAGGCGCAGCCACACCAGAAGACCTCTCCTGGCCGCCTCCCCCGCCAAAGCAGCGGGTGCCAACATCCTCGCCGAGGCGGATGACATCAATCCCCACTCCCTCGTAGAACCGCTCCCGCGGTCTTGAGCAGAATCCGCATATCCATGCCCAGGCTCCAACAGTGGATGTACTCAATATCCAAGTTCATTCCATTTTGAAAGGACGGATCCCGCCTTGCAGTCACCTGCCAAAGTCCGGTCATTCCCGGGATCACGTCCAGCCGTGGCAAGTGCTCGATCGCATACGCGGAAACATCATCCAGCGGATGCGGCCGGGGTCCGACAAGACTCATCTCGCCTTTCAGCACATTCAACAGCTGCGGAAGCTCATCCAGACTGTAGCGGCGCAGGAATCGTCCGATCCGTGTGATTCGCGGATCGTGTGTGATCTTGAAAAATGGACCCGACCTCTGATTTCGTTTCCGCAGTTTTTCTTTCAGATCGTCGGCATCCTTCACCATGGTGCGAAACTTGTAGCAGTGAAACGGTTTGCCCTTGCGTCCCGCGCGCGGCGCGGTATAAAGCACAGGCCCGGGCGAACCCAGTTTGATGAGAATCGCGATTAGCACCAGTGCCGGCGCCAAGAGGATGAGGGCGATCGTAGCGGCGGCCACGTCCAGCACACGTTTCACCAGCAATCCCCTAACCGGCAGTTCTTCTTCGTGCAGGGAAATAAGCGGGATGCTTCCAATCGCTTGCGATTCCCGCGTCGGCTCGCAACCAAACAGGTCGGGTGCCATCTTCACGTCCAGCCGCAGTCGCCGGGCTGCGCACAGTACGCGCAGGGTCAAGTCCCGATCATGCGGCGCGGCCAGAATCACCTCATCCACGAATCCGGTGCGGGCCAGTTCCGCCAAGTCGCTCGTGCGACCCACGATGCCATTTCCCAGCGGCTTCCTGTCATCCAGAAAACCGCAAACTGAACCGTTCATCTCCGGATGCTGGGCCAGATAGTTCGCTATTCGACGGCCCAGTTGGCCCGCCCCAACGATGAGCACATTCCGCGTGCCTCGCATGGCGGGCACGCCCCGCACGTGTCCTGCGCGTTCCGCCCATCGCCGCGCGAAAAGGGCGCAAAAGTGCAGGACCCCCGCGGCCCATACAGGCGCCGCTGCCGGCGCTGATAGACCTTGCAGTTGCAGTGCGGCGCTCAGCATAACCGTAGCCCAGAAAACAGCCGTTCCCACCGTCCGCATTTGCTTGCGCAAATCCGCGTCCCTACCTCGCAGCCGTTCAGGACCGCTGGCTAGCTGGATCAGAGTTCCGTGAAGCAGCGCGATGCCGAGAAGAGTCGGCGAAATCGACGATGTGAGCGATTGGCCCGAAAACATTGACACGTACGGGAATGCCCCGTGAAGCCGCTGCCATATCTCAGCGACCAGAACCCAGTTGAGCATCACCAATAAATAGTCCCTAAGCACCCGCGGAGTTTCCTTCCGGCGGTGGCTGGCAGAGGCTGACCCCGGGATGAGCCGCGCAGCCCAATCGGTTCCCTGAGGTTTCCTTTGCCTTAGATGGAAAAAAGGAGGAGACACGGAAGACACACTTCAGATCAATTCCAACTCGTATCCCTTGATCTCAATTGCCAGCGAGCGCTGGATTGACTCAATCGATATCACCAGCTTTCCCTCATCATGTTGCAGCAGCAGTCCTTCCAATCCGTCCAGGCAACCGCCCCGGACCCGGACGCGCTGTCCCGCCTTCACGAACGGGTGCAGGGAAAAGAGGCCCTTCTCTTGCAATAGCAGCTGCAGATCTTCAATCTGCTTCGGCGGCACGGCGGCAACGATCCCGCCAAAGCTTACGAAGCCCATCACTCCTGCAGTTTTCAATACCGCCTGCCGGGCATCCCGCGACTGATCGATACGCACGAACGCGTATCCCGGGAACAAAGGAATCGTCACCACTTTCTTTCGATCGCTCCACACGTGACGTTCGGTCCGCATTGGCAGGTAGACTTCGCAGCGCTTGTGGTTCAGTTCGATGACAACTTTTTTCTCAAATCGGTATCGCGTCTGTATTGCAAACCACTGCGGTGGGGTTGCCGCTACTGCCAGCGGCGCCTGTTTTTGTGTCAGGCGGACGACATTTGCCGCCGCAACCCCATAGCTACCGCTCATTGAGCCCCACTGCTATTCTCATTCCCTTTTGCACAATGTTTTCAGTCCTCAGCGCCGCAGTCCACGCGCTGTAATCGTCTTCCAATGGCCTTCCACCCGCGCTTAACTCAACTGTCTACAGCCGCCGGTAAATCCGCTCCGGGACCGGAAAGGTTCTCGCGCTCAGTACTGTTCCGAGAATCCGGCATTGGGCAGCTTCCAGTGTTCCCTTGATCTGGCGAGCGGTCGCTTTCCGTGTGCTATGAGCCCCCAGGACGAGAATAATTCCGTCCGCCAACTGTCCCAGCAAAGCGGCCTCGCTCGAGGTGTCCGCAGATGGCCCGTGAATCACGGCATACTCAAACTCATTCCGCAGCGCCGCCAAGTGGGCAAGCCAATTGAGTCCTGTTCCTACTTCCTCGCCGTATTCGCCGGATCCGATCCCCGGTACGCGCCACAGATTGATCGCCATTTGAATCGACGAGGACTTGAGCACAGCAGTCCCTGGAGAATCTGGAGAATGAGGATGAGAGCCGCCGATCTGCGGTATCCCGGGTCCCCGGTCCGCGATGGCGACATGGGCCCGTGTCTCCAAGGCCAGAGCCTGTGCCACCCGGGCACATATGCTTGCCACGTCGATGCGCGCTTCCGCCGCGCTGAAGACGACTTGTCTTACCGGCCGTTCCCCACTGGCAAAAAACACGCGCCGCACCAGGCCCCGAATCTGCTCGCGAGCGAAGTCCTTCGGATTCCAATCGTTCGTCTCGCCAAAGGCCCCAGCCCGCGGCAACACTGTTCCCTGCTCCGGTGACCCAATAGGTACGGATCTTCCCAGTACTTCCGCAGTCGCGCTCATCTTAATCTCCCTTAGGCGGATAACCGCCTACCCCTTCCTTCCGGTATCGAAGCCAAGACCGGGATTTCCAAGCACGTCAACACTTCCTCTGGAGTGCGCAGAGCAGGATCCAGATAATCCGAGGCGAACGCGGCTCCCGTGCCTGAGGTCAGGGCCGCCACAAAGCCCACAATCAGGACCACTGCGGGTGGCCACACCGGCAATGCTGGCACCACCGGTTGCTCGGCGATGGCTACATTGACGATGCCGCCTTCGTCCAGCGCGTCGCCCATCCGCGCTTCTTCCCGTTTCTTCACATAGAGCAGATAATTCTCCTGCGCCGCCTTCTCGCTGCTGGCAAGATCGTCCTGGGTAATTGCATCGTTCCCAAGTTGGCGGGCCAGAGTGCGATATTCCGCCAAGTGTGCCTTCGTGGTTGCCTCCCGCGCTTCCAAGCCCTTCATCTCAACCTGTGCCTTCTGCAGTTCTGCCCTGGCCCATTCATAGTCGGCATCCCTGTCTGTAGTTTCGTCGCGCACCGGCGTCGTGCTCTCGGCCGCAATCGCAGACTTGGCTTGAAGGATTTGCTGTTCTATCTCCTGCACCAGCCGGTGGTTGGGCTCGAACTTGGTCAGTAACTGAGTCTTCTTTAATTCAAGATCCAGCAGACTCGCCTTCAACGCCCGCAACAGCTCCGGATTGTCCGCCGTGCGGACTTGCGTGATGGCGCGCTGCGGCAACTTCGCCAACTGGAGGTCAAGCTCTTGGACTCGCTTTGCAGTTTCCGACATCTCCACCCGAGTCTGCTTGTAAATCGCTTCTACCGCGTCGAGTCGTTGCAATACAAGATCACGCTGCTGCGCGGCCATCACCACGCTATGGTCGTTAGTGAATCTCACCAGCTTCTGCTTGGCCTCTTCCAGTTGCTGTCGCGACTCTCCGGTCTGCTGGTCGAAGAAATGAAGCTGCCCGGCCGGCCGGTGGACCTCCATGTGCTTTTCCAGGTAGATGCTCGCTACCGAGCGCAGCACCTGGGCTGCAAGTTGAGGATCTGCCGCGTCATAGCTCACCGCGATCAGGTTGGTTTTCTTGATCGATTCCACCTTTAACTGGTTGGCCAGCTTCTTCGCCGCTCGCTCCACATGAGCCGCCTGCTCTTCGTGGGGCCGCAGCCGTCGTAACCAGTCATGTGCAGCCAAGTCGTTGGCCTCCGCCACGCGACGCAAGACATCGTCGTCCTTCAGTAGTTCCACTTCTGAATTCAGGTCCTCTTCAGTTACTTCCACCCGCGAAAAATCAGGAGGCGCATTCTCCTGCGCGGCCACGGGAGGGTCGGAGCGTCCTCGACGCACCAGCACTCGCAGGTGAGCGCGGTACGTGGCTCCGGCGAACGCATAGGCCATCGTCAGGACGAGGACTAAGCCTGAGACACCGACGAAAAGTCTCCGCTGGCGGAACAGGACCATCGCCAGCTCGCGCATCGTCGGCGAGACCGGTTCTTCCTTCTTGCGCATTAGATCTTGGTTTGGCATGCAGCTTGAACTTTGTCTTACTAAAATTGCGTGGAACTCACGTACATGCTTAAGGCAGGCTTGCTGAGAAACTGCTCGATCTTGGAGATGGAGTTTTGAGGAACGAACACCAGATCACCCGGGCGCAACTGGGGGGGCTCGCCCAGACGTCTCTCCTTCAACATCTTCTTCAGGTCGAAAATGTGCGCTTCTACCAGATTGTCGTTAACATGCCGGAACAGAAGCACCTGCGAATGCTTGGCCTCATGGGTAAAACCACCTGCGATTTGGATTGCCTCAATGATGCTTGTATCCGCCCGCAGTTCGTACTTGCCGGGCTTTCCTACTTCTCCGCCTGCCACAAAATAGGGATGCTCGAACTCCCTGAGTGCGACCGCCACCTCCGGATCGTGTAGATATCCGGTGTATGCATGGCGCACAGCAATGCGGAACTCCTCCAGCGTCAGTCCCTGCGCGAACACCGGGCCCGCATCTTTCAAGGAGACGTAGCCGTCGGGTTGTACCGTGAGCGTCTGGTCAAACTCCGGCGAAAGCGTGAAACTCAACGCCACAACATCACTTCGGGTTATCCGGTAAAGCGGACGGCGTTCCCCTCCGAGCTGAGGGTTTCCCAGGCCGTCCGCTTGTCCGGGTTTTGCAGCCGCCATTCCCGTGCTTCCCACCTCAGCCCCGGTTTGGCCGATTTGAGAAGACTGTAGGCTTGCTCCCAGGCACTGCTCCCTCTTTTCCACCTGGGCGAATGCGGCCACGCAAAGTTGCAATAACAACAGCGCCATCATCGCAAATCCTGTGCCGTCTACGAAGGGTCTCATTGCGCGATGGGCTCCATTGTGGTGTTCCGAGAGTCTCTCCGCTTCCGCGACTCTCTCTTTACTTTGGGTAAGGTACTTCGGCGCGAATTACGCGGCAAGACATGGGAAGTGTTGTCCACTAAAGTGGTCATGCCAGATTCGGGCGCGGAAGGTGCGAAACCCTGAGTGCCGCGGGTCTTGTTCGCGATGGATGCTTCGATGAAGCCGCAGGACTGTTCCCCTCACGGGCTACCTACAAAAGTAGACTTGCATGTTCGCTCAATCACATTCCGGCAGGAGAGTGGGACCTGATGATGCGGGATCAGAGCAATGCTGCTGCGATATTCACCATGAGCTTCAAGAAGATTTCCAGACTCGATGCTTACTCTCCGCTTTTCCACAGTATCGGAACTTGTTTTCCCGATTTGAAAGTCTCCATCAAATTTTGTGACATGTTTCCTTGAGTACGTCTGCGAGTACGCCTAAGATCGCGTCACTTTAAATACGGTTCATTCGGAGCTCTGTTTCATGAGTTCGTCTCTGGCCGCAGCTTCATCCGCAATCACCGTCCTCATCGCAGACTCCAACCGCATGCAGGCGCAGTTACTAACCAGCGCCTTACGCCGCCGCTCCGAATTCCGCATTTCCACTTGTCCGGGCGATATCAGTTTGATCCTTCAGACCGTCGCTTCTACGCCCGCAAAGGTGGTTATTCTCACGCTGAATCACTCCGCCAACATCGCCAATCAGATGGCGGCTATGCGCCGCGTCCATCTTTCCAATCCCACCGTCGCCAAAGTTCTTTTGGTCGAGTCTTACGACCGCGGACTGACAGTCAGCGCATTCCGATCCGGCGCCCGCGGCATCTTCTGCATTTCAGATGCGCACTTCCGCCTGCTTTGCCGGTGCATTCAACGGGTCGCCGCCGGTCAGATCTGGGCCAACACGGAACAGATGAACTTTCTGCTCGACCTGGTCTCGGAGGTGCCTTCGCTCCGCGTTCTCAACTCTCACGGCCGCCGGCTCCTTACTCCACGCGAGGAACAAGTCGTCGCCCTCGTTGCCGAAGGCCTCAGCAATCGCGACGTTGCCCGGGAGCTCAACCTCAGCGAGCACACCATCAAGAAGTACTTGTTTCGCATCTTCGATAAGCTGGGCATTTCGTCCCGAGTCGAACTCGTCCTCTATGCCGTGAACCATGGCGATCCCCGCCAGGCCGAATGGCTGGTCGGAATGAGTCCTCCCTCGCCAGCCTCCTAAAGAGGGATTCGGAAAGCACCCCGTCACACTTCAATTTGAAAACCTTGCCCAGCGCCTGTATAAATCTGGGGACGGAACTCCGTGCCTGACAACCACTCCAACCCCGGCCCCAATCCTCAGCCGCGTGGCGCGAGCATCATCGCCGCCGGTCTGCTGCTCGCCGCTCTTGCGCTGGTCGTCCTTTATACCAGCCGCCGCGCATTCCTCAGTCCCGTAGCGTTGGTCGTAGTGGCTGCCATCGGCGTGGTTGCGTTGCTCTTGCAACTTCGCTTGCGTCCCAATCTTTCCTCTTCTCTTCGATCATCTTCCATTCGAGGTCCACTCTGGCTCAGCGGCCTTGGCGTCATCTTCGCCATGGGAGCGGTTTCCGCCGACGTTCTTCACCTCAACGGAGTCTTCATGGTGATCACCGCGCTTGCCGCCGTCGTGTCTTTTGCGGTAAGCGGCATTATCGTGCTCGGCGCCCTGCGCAAAGGCAGGTGAGCCGGCTCCGGCTTTCGGGCCTTCGGATACCCAGCGGCGGTGTGCCGAAGACGTACTCTGGTTTTTCGTTTGGGATCTGAGAACAGGAGACCTCAAATACCCGGACGCCGAAAGCCGGAAGCCGAGATCCTGAAGCTCACCCTACGGCTTGAACTCCACTGCGACCGTCGTCTCCACCACCACCGGCCTGCCGTCAACCCGGTAGGGCTCGAACCGCCACCAGTGCAAGGCATCCATCGCGGCACGCGCCAGCACCTCCGGCCCGTTCAGCGCATGCACGTTCAGCACTGATCCATCTCGTCCCACCACCACATCCAGCACAATCACTCCCTGCAGCTTATCTGGCCGTGCCGCCTCGGGATAATCAGGATCCACTCGGTGAGTCACCAGCTTCTCCATCACGTCGGCCGGAACTTGCGCCTGAGGCTGCTGTTCCGCTGTGGTTTCGGTTCCCTGCAGATTCGATTCCAGATCTTCCCATCCCTGATTCCAGCGCCACCACAAAACTGTCACCAAGATTGTGGCCAGTACCGGCAAGAGAATCCATCTCCGCCCGGGCCGCTTGCGGGATGGAGGCTGGGCACCGCCCAATCCCCCACCCTCGGGACCCTTCCCGACGGCGGCCTCGATTGGAACTCGCGGCCATACCCCCAGCTCCGGTTCCGCCTTCGCTTCTCCCGCCCAATCGCGAATTGCCGCGCGCTGCTCCTCCGACAGACCAACAAACTCCAGCCCCGAGCGCAACTTGTCGTGATGCCGCACCAGCGCCCGTGTGCGCAACAGACCCGCCACCAACGGCAGGCTGATCTCCACTCCCACCGCCTCACCCGGCGACAGTTCCCCCGCCAGCACCGCGGCCACTCCGCCCTCGCCCAGGTTCAGCAACCGCCCCGGCAAAGTATCCGGGATCCCCGAACGTAGCACTGTGACATCCAAGGGTGCCTGAACGCGGAACCGCAACCCACGCCTCCGCGACGGTTGATCCTGACCCGGTGCTTGTCCCCCTGCCGCCATTCCGTCCCTCTAGTTCGCTTGAGGATCATGAAAGAGCTATTCCACCACCGAGTGGTGAGAGCATTTTCCGTTTAGAACTCAATGTCAGCGCCGCAGTTCCACAATCTCGCTCCCATTTGCCACTAGCACCACGCTCGCCATACCGATGAACAAACCGTGTTCGACCACTCCAGGCATATCGCTAAGCTGCCGCGCCAGACCGTCGGCGTCCTGAATCTGCCCGAACCGGCAATCCAGAATGTGATTATTCTCGTCGGTCAAGAACGGCTTCCCATCCGACTCGTGCCGCAGCCTGATTTCCGCACCGAGGGCCTCAATTTTTTTCACCACCACCGCCTGCGCAAACTTGATTACTTCCACCGGCAGCGGAAACCTTCCCAGCACTGGAACTCTCTTCGTCGCATCGGCCACAATCACCAACTGCCTGGTCGCCGAAGCCACAATCTTTTCCCGCAGCAGCGC
>PMSQ01000207.1:61452-77364 GCA_003168355.1 Acidobacteriaceae bacterium
CAGCCCATTCTTCACCTGCTCGCCCAGCAGTTGAATGAAATACGCCGCCGTCGATCCTGTGCCCAGCCCAACGATCTGACCGTCCTTTACGAACCGCAGGCTCGCCCGCGCCGCCGCCTCTTTTTCCTGATCGTTCGCCATAAGTTCTTTGGATGTCGAAGGAAGCGCTCTTCAGATGTTTTGCTTCATTTAGCCGAAGCTCTTCTCCACGTAAATCAAATACCCCGCCAGCACGAGCCCGAACAATGCCGTCAAAATCGTCACCAGATCCACAATAAATCCAGCCGGCTCAAACTTGCCCTGGTCCAGTTGCGCCCGCGTCTTTCGATATCGCGCCAGTCCGGCCACCACCATCACCACGCCCGCCAGAATCGAACTCATCCCCATCCACACCGAGAGCCCCGTAGTCTTCGAAGCCAGGCCCTGGAACGCTGTCAACTGCCGGATGGCAATCGCGAATCGCCCAATGGCGAATCCAAACACCACAATCGCCACGCTGGTCCGAACCCACGCCAGAAATGTGCGCTCGTTCGCCAGATGATCACGGGCTCGGTTGGAATCCTCAACCACACAGCCTCCCCATGGCAACTATGATGACGGCAGGATGACGACGCAGCATTATTCCACAGCCTTGGTCACCAGCGTGCCCGCGACAGCAATATTCTTGATTAAGTCCTCGGGCACGCCGTGCCGCTGCTGCAGATACTCCGGACTATTGTAGGAAACCCAAACCTTCCCGTTTTCGTCTTCCGATACCAGAGCCTTCAATGGCAGATCGATGGCCAAAGAAGGCGCGGCCACCATCACCGGCGTCCCTCCCTTGGGATTGCCGAAGATCAGCAGCTTCGTCGGCCGCATCTTCATCCCGGCCTTTTCCGCCTCGCCACTGTGGTCGATCAACGCGAACAACTGCACACCACGCTCCTCAAGAACCGATTGTAGCCGCTTGACCGTTTCGTCCACGGTATAAGGGCTCGCCACCTGTAACAGACCGTTTCCTTCCATAACCTCACTCCTTCCACAAATCTGCGCTTAGTGTGGCGCGGGCACTCCTGCCCGCGAAATGCCGATGCCATCACCGGCCTCGCAAACCATTTGTGTCACCTACCCCGCAATCATCTTCCCCAGAATCTCCTTCAGAATCTTAGCCGCCACCGTCGCCGTCATTCCGGAAACATCCTGCACCGGGTTGTATTCCACGATATCCGCCCCAACGATCGTTCCCTCAATTGCATGCAGATGAGCAATCGCCTCCCGCACCGTCATCCCGCCCGGCTCGCGATGCGAGACACCCGGTGCAAAGGCCGGATCAAGCGCGTCCATGTCGAACGAAATATAAACCAGCCCGTGAATCTTCAGCCGCTCGTAAGCCGGAAGCGCACGCATCTCCACGACCTCCACGCCGAATTTCGCCGCCTGCTCGCGCTGATGCCCGTTCATCGTCCGAATCCCCACCTGCACCAGCCACTTTGCCAGCCGTTCCTCCATAATGCGCGCAAACGGACACGCGTGCGACAGCCGTCTGCCTTCGAACTCCTCATATAAATCCGGATGCGCGTCAAAATGAACGATCGTCAACTCGGGATAGCGCCGCGCAAGAGCTTTCAGGATGGGATAAGTAACCGAGTGATCCCCGCCCAGCGACACCGGACGCTCGCCCTGCTCTAGCAACTCGCCCACCGCTCGTTCGATCTCCGCAAAATCATCGCCGACGTTCTCTCGTAGATTCTTCAACGGCAAATCGCCCGCGTCCGCTAACGCACCCGCCGCGGCTAAATCCACACCCAGCTCTGTCCATTTGTTGGAAGCATCGCAGCGCAAAGCTTCGCGAATCTTCGCCGGCGCGGACGCCGGTCCACGCAGATACGATGAATTCACATCCAATGGAATTCCGAGCAGAGTTGGCATGTATCTGCCTTTCCCCTCAGTCGAGGATTCTCGCAGTCTACATTGCTTCACCTTCGGTTAGCGTCTGATGAGGATCCCGTAGCCAGATTGAAACAATCTGTGGAAACTTCTTAACCTGTACTCCACATTTCTCCGGGACCCGCAAATCTTCCCCTAAATCTGAGTATCCCGATTCCTCTCCTGCGCGTCGCTGTGGATTTCTTTTCTCCGGGAATTCATCGCCGCTTCACCTGCCACGCACACTGCGACCGCTAACTTGACGCCTGTAGTAATTCGTCACGCTCAGGAGGAAAGTTCATGTCTTCGCCCAGTTTCCTGGCGCAAGCCAGGCAGCACCTCGCGGTTGGCACAAGTTTGTTCGCTCTGCTTGTGAACCTGGGAGCGCCGGCCCCGGCCGCTGCTCAAACCACTCCCCCCACACCGGTCACTCCCATTCAGCACGTCATTGTGATCATTGGTGAAAATCGAACCTTCGATCACGTCTACGGAACCTTCAAACCGAAGCATGGACAGACGGTCGCCAATTTGCTATCCAAAGGCATTGTCAATGCCGACGGTACACCGGGGATAAACTACGGGCTTTCCGCGCAGTACAGGGCAGTGGACAGCGGAGCTTTCGAAATCTCCCCGGGCAGCAAATTTGCCTACAGCAACATTCCTGCGCCCGAAACCGGCGGAGCACCCACGGCCGCGAGTGACAGCGATCCGGCACCCTTTGTGACTTTGTCGTTGGCAGAGCTTGCCGAGCCGGACCTAGCCCCCGGCTACAAGAAATTCCTGCTCACCGGTGCGACGGGACTGGCGCACGACATACCAGACACTCGCATCCCGAACGTTAGTGGCCTCGGTTCCGGTGTGTTTCAACTCACTTCCGCGACTCTTCCCTACGACTCCTACGCGGCCAGTCCGGTCCACCGCTTTTACCAGATGTGGCAGCAAACCGATTGCAGCGCGGCCACGGCGACTTCGAGCAATCCCAGCGGTTGCTTGAACGATCTGTTCCCCTGGGTCGAAACAACGATCGGAGCGGGAAGCAATGGAAACCCGCCGGCGTCGCCCCTCAACACCGGCGAGGGTTCCACGTCCATGGCATTCTTCAACGTCGTCAGCGGTGATGCTGCCTACTTCAGGCAGCTCGCCGAGCAGTACACCATTAACGACAACTTCCATCAGTCCGTGGAAGGCGGCACCGGGGCCAACCACATCATGTTTGGCTACGCGGATGCAATTGCCTATAGCGATGGCAACGGCAATCTCGCGACTCCGCCGTCCAATCAGATTGAAAACCCCGATCCCCAGACCGGAACCAACAATTACTACGATCAGGACGGCTACTCCGGCGGCAGCTACACCAATTGCAATGACCTGACTCAGCCTGCCGTACCAGCAATCGTGAACTATCTGCAGTCGTTGAATCCTCCCATCAGTCCCAATTGCGCTCCCAACGCGTATTACCTGCTCAACAACTACAACCCGGGGTACGTTGGCAACGGAACTTTGGACAGCCAATACACGGCGTTCACGATTCCTCCCACGGCCCAAAAGCATATCGGAGACTCGTTGTCGGCGGCTGGTTTGTCGTACACCTATTTCGGAGAAGGCTGGGACCTCTACACTTCCGACCCGACCGGCGCCAACCCCTACGACCGCTATTGCAACATCTGCAACCCGTTCCAGTACGCCACGGACATTATGACCGTTCCAGCCCAGCGTGAGGCCCACATCCAGGACACCACCAACCTGTATGAGGATTTGATCGATGGGAATCTGCCCGCGGTTTCGATTGTCAAGCCTAGTGGATTCACCGATGGTCATCCCTCTTCATCAAAGCTGGATCTGTTTGAGGGCTTCGTGAAGAACATCATCGCCAAGCTGCAGGCGAACCCCACGCTTTGGGCGAGCACCGCGGTGTTCATTACCTTCGACGAAGGCGGTGGGTACTACGACTCCGGCTACATTCAACCGCTGGACTACTTCGGCGACGGCACGCGTATTCCGCTGGTCATCGTCTCTCCCTACACGACCGGCGGTATCGTCAACCACAGCTACGGTGACCACGTTTCGATTATCAAGTTCATTGATAGAAACTGGAGTCTCGCACCCATCACCAGCCGCAGCCGGGATAATTATCCAAACCCGACGGCCACTGCGGACAATCCTTATGTGCCGACCAACAGCCCGGCATTAGACGATCTGTTTGACGACTTCAAATTTCCGCCAAAGAAATGAAGGTCATGGCTGTCGCGATAATCAAGATCGCGCCGGCTGCCGTGACGTTAACCGGCCAAGGGCGTCTCGCCTCTTGGCCGGTATCATCCTAAGTTTTGGAGGAACGATAATGACGAACAAGAGCCGATGGTTGTGCTTTTTTCTGCCCCTTGTCATGCTGACGTCCAGTTTCGCCGCCGGCGGCGAGAACAAGCTCGTGAACGTGATGGGGAAATGGCAATTATCTTGGGAAGCCCGCCTGGGAACCGAGCGCGGCACAATGCTGCTCGAACAAGTGGACTCAAAACTCACCGGGAGCTTCCAGGGGCATTTGGTTTCTCCCAAGATATCCGGCACCATCAAGGACAAGAGCATCAGTTTGAACCTTGATTTTCAGGGGGCCCATCCCTTTACCCTCGTTTTCACGGGAACGGTTGACGGCGACAAAATGGCAGGAAAGTTTGCCATACAGGGTGTCACGGACGGCTACGACTGGCACGGGGAGAATGCTCGTCCAACCAATTATTCGTGGACCGCAGTCCGCCAATCCGATCGAATTCAGGGAGCGAGCCGCCAGCTATTTCGCCTTCGTTTTCCACAGCTTCAACGGGAACTACTGTAGCCAAGTCGGTCTTCCTGTGGGAATATATTCACCTTAACTTGGACAGAAGTGCATTCTCCTGCCGCTCCCTTGATCTGTGGATATTTTTTCATGGGGAATTCATCTCTCTGTCACCTGTCCGTAACCAAGCGGCCACTACCTTGGCCTGTGTAGTCTTTGTAAGTCCCAGGAGGAAATCATGTCGTCGTCAAGTTTCGTGGTTAGAGCCAGACAGCACCTAGCGGTTGGCACGAGCTTGTTTGCTCTGCTGATCAACCTCGGAGCGCCGGCCCCGGTCACCGCACAACCACCCGCCAAGCAACCTGCCCAGAACGTCCACACTGCCTCGCCCATTAAACATGTCATCGTGATCATCGGAGAAAACCGCAGCTTCGATCACGTTTACGCGACCTACAAGCCCAAGAGTGGAGAAACCGTCTCCAACCTGCTCTCCAAAGGGATCATTAAAGAGGATGGAACTCCCGGCCCCAACTATTCGCTGGCGGCGCAATACAGCGCAGTTGACAGCACCACAGTCGGAGCGGGCACCTATGCGATCAGTCCTCCGGAAAAGACTGTCTATACCAACGATCCGCCCGTGGTTGCTGGCGGCCCCACGACCCCCTACTTTTCGACCGTGGCTCAGGCCAAGGAAACTGAACCCGGACAGCTGGCCCCAGGCTATTACCCGCTTCTGACGATCGGCGGTACTGGCCTCGAAGCTTACGTGGACCCGGACACACGCATTCCGAATGTATTCAACCTCCCCGAGGGCGTCTTCCAACTCACTTCTCCTACGCTCACCTACAACGATTACGCCAACAGCCCTGTTCACCGCTTCTTCCAGATGTGGCAGCAGACGGACTGCAGCGTAGCGTATGCGACGGCAGACAATCCGAGCGGTTGCCAGAGCGACCTGTTCCCCTGGGTCGAAGTCACCATCGGCTGCGGCAGCGATACTTGCTCAACCGGCACTCTCAACCCTCCGACCAATGACCTCGGCACCGGCGAAGGCTCTACCGCCATGGAATTCTTCAATGTGCTCAAAGGCGATGCGCCTTATATGAAGAAGTTGGCCGACAACTACACGCTGAGCGACAACTTCCATCAATCCGTGATGGGCGGAACCATGGCGAACCACATCGAGTTCGGCTTCGCCGATTCGATCTGGTACAGCGATGGCAATGGCAACGCGCTCACGCCGCCCACCAACCAGATTGAAAACCCGAACCCACAACCCGGAACCAACAACTGGTACGATTCGGATGGATACGGAGCCAGCAACGGCACCGGTGGCGGAAGTTACGTCAATTGCGCCGATCTCAGCCAGCCCGGCGTCCCCGCCATCGTGAACTACCTGGAGGCCCTGCCGCGTCCGGTCACCCCCAACTGCGATGCCACCCACTACTACATCTTGAACAATTACAACCCCGGCTTCAACGGTGACGGATCTTCGTCGCTTCCACTCTCTCCCTTTACTCTTCCCGGATCTTCAGTTCGCCACATCGGCGATGCCCTGCTGGAGAAAAACATTTCCTGGAAGTATTACGGCGATGGTTGGAACATTTTCCTGTCGGATCCGACCTTCAGCAACCCGTTGAACACTTACTGCAACATCTGCAACCCGTTCAACTACGCAACCGATATCATGACCAACGCCACGCTCCGTACGGAGCACATCCAGGACTCTCAGAACATCTACGAGGACATTGCGGCGAACGACCTGCCGTCAGTCTCCATCGTGAAACCGGGCTGGCCTTCAGATGGGCATCCCGCATCTTCGAAGCTCGAGATATTCGAAGGGTTTGTGAAAAACATCGTCAACGCAGTGCAGGCCCAACCCGAAGTATGGGCTAGTACCGCCATCTTTATCACCGAGGACGAAGGCGGCGGCTACTATGATTCCGGTTACATCCAGCCCGTCGATTTCTTCGGAGACGGGACCCGTATTCCGTTGCTAGTCGTTTCTCCCTTCAGCATCGGTGGCCACGTCAACCACTCCTACGGCGACCACGTTTCCATCATCAAATTCATTGAACGCAACTTCGGCCTGAAGCCGCTGACGGGCCGTAGCCGTGATAACCTGCCTAACCCGAAAACGGCGAAGAGCAATCCGTATGTGCCGACAAACAGCCCGGCGATTGACGACCTGTTTGACGTCTTTAGCTTCTAACCTCGACGGACGGCGATCACCGGCCTGATTTTGGCTTCAATCGCACGTCAGCCACAAACCAGCCGACCAGGGAATGAACTCCCCTGGTCGGCTTCTAATTGCACGGCCGCACTTGACAGAGTAGCGGCATTTTAATCAGATTTTCACACCGCATCGGCTTCGCGGCGTGAAATCATGGCAAACAGAGCATGTGGCGGAATCCCACCTGTTGAATCTGGCACTAGAATAATCATCTGGAGAATGTCCTTGGGTTTAAGTAGGCGCGACTTGCTGCGAATGGGTTTTTGTGCTGGCGCGGGTCTTCTATCCACACCGCGACGCCTGTCGGCGCAACAAGCAAGCCTCAGTTCCGGCATGCAAAGCTCCGGCATGAATATGGGGCAGAACGCGCAGCATGCCAGTGTGCCCGAGTTTCATGAGGCGCAACCCGCCGGCCCTCTGGCCAGCTATGTGACTCCCTTGGCGGTACCGCTGGTGATTCGCCCCCAACCCGGCGTAACTGTCCCTATTCGCATGGTTCCGTTCCAGCACAAGGCGCATCACGACCTCCCTGCCGCCACAATGTGGGGCTACAACGGCATGTGGCCCGGACCCACATTCGAAGTACGCAAAGGTCAGCCTCTTTCCGTGAAATGGTCGAACCAGCTGCCCACCAAACACTTTCTTCCCATCGACTACACCATCCACGGCTCCGAAGAGACCGTCCCGGAAGTCCGCACCGTCACCCACGTTCACGGCGCCCAGGTTCTGCCGGAAAGCGACGGCTATCCCGACTCCTGGTTCACCTCGGATGGCAAAACCGGTTCCGTCGCCGCCGCCAATCCTACTCACTACCCAAACGATCAGTCCGCCAGATCCCTCTGGTATCACGATCACGCTCTCGGCATCACGCGTCTCAATGTCTACGCCGGATTAGCCGGCTTCTACTTCATCCGTGACAACGAAGAAGACGCCCTCAACCTTCCCAGCGGCCCCTACGAAATCCCGCTCATGATCCAGGACCGCAAGTTCGGGGTCGATGGCTCCTTGCTTTATCCTCCGGCTAAAAACGGCACCCATCCCATGTGGATGCAGGAGTTCTTCGGCGACACTATCTGCGTCAATGGCAAAGCCGCCCCATTTCTAGAAGTGGAACCGCGCAAATATCGCTTCCGCATGGTGAACGGCTCAAACTCCCGCTTTTATCACTTGACGCTGGTTCCCGCCGATGCCGCCGGCAAGCCCAATGGCAGGCCCGTGGACGCTCCGCCCTTTCGTCAGATTGGAACCGATAGCGGCCTCCTGCCTGCTCCGTTGAGCATGCACTACCTGATCTTTTCCCCCGGAGAGCGCTTCGACCTCGTCATTGACTTCTCTGACTTCAAAGGAGAGAACTTCGCTCTCGTTAATGACGCACCCGCTCCCTATGCGCGCGGCGGCGAGGTTGTTCCCTCCGACGTCATGCTATTCAAGGTCACCAAGCCACTCTCCGGAAAAGATTCCAGCTCGCTACTAGATACGCTAGTGTCCTGGACTCCGCTCGATCCCTCCCACGCCGTCCGCGAAAGAACTCTGGCCCTCACCGAGATGGATCGCCCATCCGACGGCTACACCATGATCGGCCTCCTGGGTCAAAAGCACTGGGACGATCCCATCACCGAAGATCCCAAAGCTGGTTCCATGGAAATCTGGTCTTTCGCGAATACGACCGGCGACGTTCATCCAATGCACATTCACCTGGTCCAGTTCCAGGTGCTGAATCGCCAGACGTTCGACGTGAAGACCTACATGCAAACCGGCAAGCTCGTCTTCACGGGCATTCCCATGCCACCAGAATCGAACGAGCGCCCCGCATGGAAAGATACGATCAAGACCTATTCCGGCTACATCACGCGCGTCATCGCCCGCTTCGACCTACCCGCCGGAACCCAGGTCAATCCAGGCGACGAATTTCGCTACGTTTGGCATTGCCACGTTCTCGAACACGAAGACAACGAAATGATGCGCCCCTACAAAATCATAGCCTGAAAAACGACTCCTATTAGTCTGTCATCCTGAGCGAAGTGAGCACTTCGCGAAGCGAAGTGCTCATGCAGTCGAAGGATCCCTACCCTCTTACGCGCACCCAGTCGCCTCAAGGCGTTCTACCCTGCGTCCCTCCGTGCCCCCTATGTTAAAGGCTTCCCACTCCGGAATCTCCCGCATCCCGCCATGCATCCGTTATCCTAGTAACGAACTAATATGCCAACCCAGAAATCCAAGCCGTCCAACGGCGGCGCAAGAGCCGCCGTCATTGAAACATCCGCCGAACGCGAAACTGTATTCAACACCTTTCGTCAATGGGGATATCTCGAAGGCGACCTCGACCCGCTCGGCTTTCTCCGACCGCGCATCGCGCCCGAACTGAAGATTGACAGTGAGTACGCCCGCGAAGCCCGCGCCATCTACTCCAGCACCATCGGTGTCGAGATTAACCACATCTACGCTCCCGAGCGCCGCCTCTGGATTTACGAACGCATGGAGTCCGAGCCGCAGCCAGAAGACCAAAAGCGCATTCTCGATCTGCTCATTCGCGCGGATATTTTCGAGCAGGTCATGCAGCAGCGCTATCTCGGGAGCAAGCGCTTCTCGCTCGAAGGCGTGACCGCGCTGATTCCGCTGGTCGATGAACTTCTCGATACCGGCTCGCGCCTCGGCGCCGCCGAACTCGTGATGGGCATGAGCCATCGTGGACGTCTCAACGTTATCGCCCACGTCGCCAAGCGATCGCCCGAAGAAATCTTCGCCGGCTTTGAAGACGTCGACCCGCGCAGCGTTCTTGGTTCCGGCGATGTCAAATACCACATGGGCGCGACCGGCGAGTACATCACCCGCAGCGGCAACAAAGTTCACATCCACCTGGTTTCAAACCCCAGCCACCTCGAGGCCGTCGATCCCGTCACCGTCGGCCGTACTCGCGCCAAGCAGGATCGCACTGGCGAAGGCGGACGCGAAAAATATCTTCCCCTGCTGGTCCATGGCGACGCCGCCTTCGCTGGCCAAGGAATCCTCGCCGAAACCATGAACTACGCCGACCTTCCCGGCTACACCGTCGGAGGCACCATTCACGTAATCGTCAACAATCTGCTCGGATTCACCACCAGCTACCTCGAGGAGCACTCCACGCGCTTTGCCGCCTGCATCGCGCGCCGCCAGTCCATTCCCATCTTCCACGTCAACGGCGAAGATGTGGACGCCGTGGTCCGCGTCGCCCGCCTCGCCACTGAATATCGCTACCAGTTCGGCACCGACGTGGTGATCGATCTCATCGGCTACCGCCGCCACGGACACAGCGAGGTTGACGACCCAACCGTTACTCAGCCATTGCTCTACAAGAAGATCAAAGAGCATCCGCCGCTGTGGGAAATCTATGCGGACGATATCGGCGGAACGGATGCTCCGGCGCAAGCCGCAGCCATCAAAGCCGAATTCGAATCCGCTCAGAAAGATGCCGGCAAGGTTACCAAGAAGCCGCTGATGCGCGACCTGCCCACGTATTGGGACCACTACTACGGCGGCCTGCACAAGCCTGAGTTCGAAGTGGAAACCGGACTCTCGTCCCAAGAATTAGCTGAGCTTAGCAATCACCTCACCACCTACCCGGACGGCTTCCACATCCATCCTAAAGTGAAAAAGCTTCTTGAGCAGCGCGCCGAGATGGGTGCAGGCAAACGTCCCGCCGACTACGGCATGGCCGAAGCTCTCGCCTTCGCCAGCCTGGCGAAAGCTGGCATTCCAGTTCGCTTGTCCGGCCAGGACTCCCGCCGCGGCACTTTCAACCAGCGCCACTCCGTTCTCGTCGATATCGAAAACGAAAATGAGTATGTCCCTTTGGAAAACATCGCGCCCGGCCAGGCCCACTGCGGAATTCACAACTCAACTCTGTCCGAACAAGGCGTGCTTGGCTTCGAGTATGGCTACAGCCGCGACTATCCCGAAGCGCTGGTCCTCTGGGAAGCACAGTTCGGGGATTTCGTGAACGTTGCGCAAGCCATCATCGACCAGTTCATCTCCGCCGGCGAAGCCAAGTGGAACCTGCTCTCCGGCCTCGTGCTGCTTCTTCCTCACGGCTACGAAGGCCAGGGACCGGAACACTCCAGCGCCCGCATCGAGCGTTTTCTGCAACTCGCCGCAAAACACAACATTCAGATCGCGCAGCCCTCGAACGCTGCACAATATTTTCACCTGCTCCGCCGCCAGGCCTTGCGCCACTGGCGCAAACCACTGGTGGTCTTCACTCCCAAGAGTATGCTGCGCCATCCCGACGCATCCTCGCCCATCGCGGACTTTAGCCACAAGAATTTTCTCAATGTAATCCCCGACGCCGAAATCGGAGAAGCCGACCGCATCCTGGTCTGCACCGGCAAAATCGGCCACGAACTCCAGGCCGAACGCAAGAAGAGAAAAGACACTTCCACCGCGATCGTCTTTCTAGAACAGCTCTATCCCTTCCCGGAAAAAAAACTCGCTGCCGAATTCGCCCGCCATGGCGAGCAGGGTGACATTGTCTGGGTGCAAGAGGAGCCCGCCAACATGGGCGCTCTATTCAACATGCTTCCTCGCCTCCAGCGCATTGCCGGCGCTCGCCATGTGCTCTCTGTAAAACGCAGCTCCAGCGCCAGCCCCGCCACCGGCAGTGCCAAAGCCCACGAGGTGGAACAAAGAACGCTGCTGACCTTAGCATTCACCACCAAGGGATAGCAGAGCCGAAGATCACCACGACTCATGTAGGGACAGCTGCCTCGGCTGTCCCTACCAAGCGTAGCGCGAGACTTTAGAGCCATTGCAAGAGCTGTCGCCCTCCGCGCTCGACTCAGTTCGTTGCTGGTTGCTTTCTGCTGTCTTGCGGAGGATCCCCCGCCAGGCGCAGGTTCACGACCTTTTGCAGTAAGTCGAACCAGAACGGTGCGCCCTGAGACACCGCTAGGACGGTGATCAGAATGCCGAGGACCTTCAAGAACCATTCGTCTCCGGTCGGCCATTGACGGTCTTCGGAGCAGTCTGCTGCGCTAGCCTTGCACCAGCCCAGCGGAACAGCAAGGTTGTTCAGGTTATTGCGGGCTTGCACCACGCCCTGCAATTCATTTTTGACCTGTTCAGTAGGCGTGATTTGAGTCGCGGTTGCATTGGCGCCCTGCTTTTGTTGATTCTGGTTAGCCGCATTGTCTACATACTTCTTCGCGGCATCGGACATTGCGGCCCGCGCGCTCGGGTCGTTCCAAAGAACCTTGCCAATGGCAATCGTATCCGCGTTGATTGCGATGCAAACGCCAAACGAAATCACACACAGCCAGGCATGCGCTTTCCGTTTGTACCAGCCAGAGACGTTGTCCATGGCGTCGTCAAACCACTTCTCAATCTTCTTCCGCTCCTCCTCGGCATTCGTCGCCCCTTGCAAGATCACGTTCAGGACCTTCTGCGTTTGAGCCGGCATGCTGGTTCCCGTAGTTCGAAGATCCTGCAGCACCTGTGCAAATATCGCCGAGGAAATATAGGAAGGTTTGTGCATCCTCTCCACCTTTGTAAACAGCCAACTCGGCCGCAAGATCCCCTTGACGAGCGCGTGGTCGTAAATACTGTCCTTGAGATGAGAGTCGCCAAGCAGGTTCGTGATCGCTGTCTCCAGCGTGTTGGAGCGCCACTTCACCAGGTTTGCAATGATCTCCTGTATGGCTGAACTCAACGCGCTCAAAAGCAGATAGACAAAAATCAAGCTGATGGCAAATTGCAAAGCCGGTGTCGACATCGCTAGATCCTCCTCTTCCCGAAGTTGGGAGCTGTCTTTTATTCACCTTCGAAAAGATGGCGAAGGTCCTGACAAGGCGAGCGTGCCTGATCATCGATGGTCCGCAACGGTAGCCGAATACTCGGGATTATCCGCAAAAGAATGTGCCGTGTTACGAATTCAGAACATTGCTGCCATCATGACCTGCAAAGAGCCGACTTCGACTGAGGCCCTCCTACCCCGGTCTTTCCGTCACCACTTTCCCGCCAGCTCCCGGCAACTTCGCCTTCGCACCTCCGGCACCCTCTCCCTCGAACAGCGCCTCCAAACTCGGATAGGCATAAATCGTAGGCGCATGATTTTGCATCAACCCGCCTGTATCCGCGGTCGGCCCGTAATTGCTGTGCACGTCTCTCCGCAGCATCCGTAGCATCGCCATCAACTGTCCGCGATGATGCGACGTATGTGTCATCCGTCGCGTCATCACCCACGCCCGCGATCTCTGCACATCGAAAAATTTCGCATTCTCTTCCCACCACGCATCGTCCTTTCCCTGCAATACGGTCAGCCGTTTCCCACTGTCCTCGGCATACCGCGTCATAAACTCCCACCGTGTCTCCTGCTTCGGCAGCGGGGGCGCTCCCACGTCGATTCCCAACATATTGCGGAACCACGAGTCCTCGCTTACGCACTGATGCACCATCTGTTCACGCACGCTGCGTCCTCGTGGATCGCCCTCCCGCGGACGCACCGGAAGATCCTCGTCCCGGAACTCGCTCCAGACGCTAATCACCTTCACCCGCTCCGTTGCATATGTCTCGACGAGAAATGCGTATCTCATAGCCGCAAATGTTACCCTAACAAGCTGCTGAAATCCTCCGATTTTGGGTGGCGCAGCGCTTCCAGCGCTGCGATAAGTGCCATCCCCTGAGTGAGGGCTTCAGCCCCTGAGGTACCTGGGAGATTTCGGTACCCACTAATTTTCCAAATCGACTCCATGCCCCGCCGCCCCCAGCCCCTCCGCATCGCCACCGACACCGGCGGCACCTTCACCGACTGTGTCTGGATCGAAGCCAGCGGCCGCTTGCGCATGTTGAAGGTCTTCTCCACTCCCGCCGATCCCTCGCAGGCCATCGTCGAAGCGCTGCGCAAAATCGATCACCAAGGCGCGTTCGTTCTCCTTCACGGCACCACCGTCGGCACCAACACCCTGCTCGAACGCAAAGGTGCCCGCACGGTCCTGGTCACCACCGCCGGTTTCGAAGACGCCATCGAGCTCGGTCGTCAGGCCCGCCCAAGACTCTACGACTTCTTTTTCGACCGCGTCGAACCTCTAGTCTCCGCCGATCTCCGCTTCGGCATCGAAGAGCGCACTGCCAGCGACGGCGAAATCCTCACTATTCCCACGCCCGCGGATTTGAAATCGTTGGCCTCCCGAGTAAGAGCGAAGCAGCCCGAGTCCATCGCCATCTCGCTACTGTTTTCCTTCGCGAATCCGAAAAATGAGTCAGCCGTCGCCGAAGCCCTCAATCCCCTGGGCGTCCCGCTCTCCATCTCTCACCAGATTCTTCCCGAGTTCCGCGAATACGAGCGCACTTCGACGGTAGTAATCAACGCCTACCTCCAACCAGTAATGCAGCGCTACCTGGAGAATCTTGAGCGCCGAGCAGAATCACTTCCTCTTGAGCGGCCTGTGAAATACCGTGTAGAGCGGCGCTTCAGCGTCGCGAAAAGCAGTCCGAAATCCACCGGGGCTTTAGCCCCCGAGGTACTTCAGCGCGCCCATCCCCGAATCTTCGTCATGCAATCGAGCGGCGGCATCACCGCTCTAACCGCCGCCGCCCGCGAGCCCGTCCGCACCGTTCTCTCCGGCCCGGCGGGAGGCGTAGTCGGCGCTGCCGCCAGCGCCCGCGCCAGCGGCTTCGAGCGCATCATCGCCTTCGACATGGGAGGCACTTCCACCGATGTCTCCCTGGTCGAAGGCGTCATCACCACAGCAAGCCAAGCCGAAGTCGCCGGTCTCCCCATCGGCGTCCCCATGCTCGATATTCACACCGTCGGCGCCGGTGGAGGCTCGCTCGCCCGCTTCGATGCAGCCGGCGTTCTCCGCGTCGGTCCCGAATCCGCGGGCGCCGATCCCGGCCCCATCTGTTACGGCCGCGGCACCCTGCCTACCGTCACCGACGCCAACCTCTTATTAGGCCGCCTGCAACCGCATAGCTTTCTCGGTGGCGACTTCACTCTCGATCTCGATCGCACTCGCCGCGTCACCGCCGAGTGGCTGAAAAAAGAGCGGCTGAAACGGCAGCGCAGTCCTCTCACTCTCGAACGCTTCGCCGCCGGCGTGGTCCGCGTGGTCAACGCTACCATGGAGAAAGCCATCCGCGTCGTCTCCATCGAGCGCGGACGCGATTCCCGCGACTTCGCCCTGGTCGCCTTCGGCGGCGCCGGAGGCCTCCACGGCTGCGCCCTGGCCGAAGCCCTCAGCATCCCCCACGTGATCGTTCCCGCTCTGCCCGGCGCTCTCTCCGCGTTTGGCATTCTGGTCAGCGACGTCGTCAAGGATTATTCCCGCACGGTTCTGTGGCGTGCTGCGGGCAAGCTTCCGCACGCACGACTGGCGCATGAATTCGCGGCTCTGAAAAAGCAGTCTGCAGAAGATTATCGAGAAGAAGCCTGGCAAGGACCCGCGCGCTATCACGCAAGCGTCGACATCCGCTACCGCGGCCAGGGCTACGAACTCAACCTGCCATTCACCAGGAATCTCCTGAAGGAATTCGAGCAAGAACACCACCGCCGCTACGGCTATGCCCATGCCGCTCTAGACGTGGAGCTAGTAACCCTACGCCTCCGCGCCCTAGTGAAATCGCCGCCGCTGAAGGCCGCCACAGCCCATGTGGGGACGGCCGCCCCCGGCCGTCCCGGGCGAGCCAAGCTCGGCTCGCCTTTCACTCCCAAGGCCCCGGTCCTATTCGACGGTAAGAAACTCAGCACCGCAATCTACTCCCGCGAGGCGCTGACACCCGGGAAAAAATATCAAGGCCCCGCCATCATCACCGAATACAGCGCCACCACAGTCATCCCGCCCGGCAAGGCCTTCCACCTCGACGCCGCCTCCAACCTGATTGTTACAATCCGATAAAAATCACGCGCCACGCCCCATACTCTCTACTCGGTACTGGGTACTCGGTACTCCTTCCAGCTACAATAAACCCGTGAAACCCAGCATCTTCGTCGTCGAAGACGATCCCGATATCTCTCGCCTCGTTCGCCACCACC
>PMSQ01000200.1 GCA_003168355.1 Acidobacteriaceae bacterium
TCCATTGGACCGATGTTCCCCACCAACCAAAGATGGCAAGGCACGCGCGTGAGGCCGTATCTTCCTCCATTCCGTTTCCCACGAAACCAGTGCTTGACTGATTTCACGCAACTCCGTTACCCGTTGGGCCGCTGTGGCCTTGGCCGGAATCAATTCTTCAGATTGGCGAAGAAGTGCGTCGAGCTTGGCTGCCGGAACTCTCAGAGTCTCGGACAATCCCTGCTTCTGATCCGCGAAGTGTCCCGGCTCTGGAGCGTTCTCGGATTGGCGAATGGTCGATGGACGGGTACTCGCACTTTCCGCAGACTGCAATGCTGGTGGCCTCGCCTGGGAGACTACGGTAATGGTAGGGATATCGGGTGTTCCCGACCGCTGAAGTGGATGGGGTCCATCGACTCGCGTGGTTGCAGTCTCGGCCGAAAGCAGCGCGCCCAAGGTGTCCACCACTTGATGAAGCTGATCAAAGAGTTCTGGGGAGAGTGCTATTTCTTGGGCCTTCAGTTGCGCAAATAAACTCTCCAGGGACTGGCAAGTACCTTCGATTTTGACCAGATTGACGGCGCGCGCCGCGCCCTTCAGGCTGTGCGCTTCCCGGAACACACTCTCGACTTTCTCCATTCGTTGTTCAAGCGAGGACGCTTTCTCCAGTTCGACTAAGCCTGAAGAAATGGCGGTGACGTGTTCCTCTGCCTCGACCCTAAAGGTCGCGAGAAGCCTTTTGAGAAGCTCTTTGTCTCTAGATCCCATTTCTACTCTCAGGAAGCAGTGGCTGCCATACTCCGATCTTTCACCTTAACCTTATAGAGGGCCACAAGCTCCTCCAGTTTTCGCCCTAGTTCTCCAATATTCCTTGCCGCCGTCTCTGTCTGTTTGGTGCTAGCTACGTTTTGCGTGCTCGCCGTCTTGATGTTCTCCATCGCTTGGACCACCTGGTCCATGCCGACCATCTGTTGCTGGCTCGAAGCGGCAATCTGGGTGGCTGCCTGGGCCGCTTCCGCAACGCTGTCTCCGAGTTTCTGCACCGACTCTCCTGCCTGGACGGATTGTTTTACTCCAGCTTCCACCGCTTTGCTGGCTTGCTCGGTCACCATCACGGCAGCGTTGGTGGCTTTTTGAATATCGCTTAGAATGCCTCGGACTTGAATTGTCGCCTGTTTCGATTGCTCTGCCAGATTTCGCACTTCTTGCGCCACCACGCCGAAGCCTTTGCCTTGCTCCCCTGCCTTGGCAGCCTCTATCGAAGCGTTCACCGCCAGCAGGTTCGACTGTTCGGCAAGATCCTTGACGGTGAGCATGATTTCTCCGATGGCCTGGCCCTGTTCGCTTAAGCGCACGATGCTCTCGGCGATGGATTCCATCTGCTCGCGGATTTGTTTCATCGCTTCGATCGAGTCCGCAGCCGATTTCTTTCCGCTCTCGGAGACTTGTGTTGCCCTTTGAGCACTCTCCGACACAAACTTCGCTTTCTGGGTTGAGAGCTGCGCCGTTTGCTTTACTTCTTCGACGGTAGTCGTCGTTTCAGCGACGGCGGTTGCGGTCTCGGTGGCTGCGGAGGCCACCTGCGTAGTGGTGGCGACAATCTGCTGCGCGGAGGAGGAGAGAATACCTATCGATTCCTGCATTTCTCCGATGATTCGCCGGAGTTTCTCCACCATGACCGCAAAGGCCCTTCCTAGGACGTCCTTGTCCGATTTTGGTTTCACGTCAACCGTTAGATCACCATCGGAGATTTGTTCGGCCACTCGCGCCATTTGTCCCAGCGACGCCGTCATCTCCGTGAAGGTCGCGGCCAAAACCCCGACCTCATCTCGCCGGCCATTGGAAATCACCCCGCCCGACAAGTCCCCGGAGGCGATCTTCTGTGCCGCAGCCGAAAGTTGGCCGAGCGGTACCGCGATATTCCGCGTCAGCAACACGCCGACCAGACTCAGTAGTACGAATGCCCACAGGCTCCCTAGAATGATGGTCATCTCGGTCCGGTGTGCACGGTCTTTTTCTTCCCCAGACCGCCTGGCCAATAACTCGGTCTCTTCTTCCCGCATCTCGCCGACCAACTTCCGGATGGAATCCATTGCGTTCTTGCCCTTATCTGTGACGACCACCTGCTCGGCCGGTCCGAACCCTTTGGTTCTCCGTAGGTCAATGGTTTCTTGCAACTCAGCAAACTTGCTGGCAACCAGGGGCTCGATGGCGGTCATCCTTTTGACCGTTTGTGCGTGGAATCGTGAACGCATTGCAGATTAAATTATGACTAGCGGCAAGGAGAGAGGACTGTATTCACTGCTAAGAATTCGTCTGCCTTTTTCCTTCGACCTTATGAGACCCAATACGCAACCGACATTGTACGGTCCGCAGATCGTGGTTAGGCAGGAGTGATGGAAGGGAGCGCGCGACAGACCCGCCATGTTAAATCAACTGGTAGCCTTCATCCTCGGTGACCAGCAGTATGCCCTCCCCTTGGCAACTGTCCAGCGAGTCGTGCGCATGGTGGAAGTCACTCCTTTGCCGAAAGCGCCAGAGATTGTGCTCGGAGTGATCGACTTTCAGGGAAACATCATTCCCGTCATGAGTATGCGAAAGCGATTCGGCTTACCAGAGCCCGAAACTAGTTTGAGCGACCAACTCATCGTGGCGGACACGGCTACACGGAGGGTTGCGCTGGTTGTGAACTCTGTCACCGGCGTTTTGGAACGGACGGCAGAGGCAGTTACGGAAGCCGAGAAGATCGTACCTGGCGCTCAATACGTGGAAGGCATCACTCGACTCGACGGTATTTTATTCATTCATAATCTTGAGCACTTTCTGTCGAAGAAGGAAGAGAAGCAACTGGACGAACTCCGGGCCCAAGCGGCGGGAAGAGAATGACGAAAGAGATCTCAGACGCGCAGCTTTTGCAGCTCGGCGACGTGGTCGCCCGCCATCTCGGACTGCACTTTCCGAAAGAGCGTTGGCTCGATCTTCAGCGCGGGGTGTGCGGTGCCGCCCAGGAATGCGGCTGCCAGCACGACTTAGACCGCTACGTTCAGGAACTGTCGTCACCCGCCTTGACTCAGAGGCAGCTGGGGGTGTTGGCCAGTCGCTTAACGGTCGGCGAGACCTATTTTTTCCGGGAGAAGCGGAGTCTCGAAGTGTTTGAAAGAGACATCGTGCCGGAATTGATTCGGGAAGGTGCAGGTCTGGGAAGGGCAATCAGAGTCTGGAGCGCAGGTTGCGCCACAGGTGAAGAGCCGTATTCCGTCGCGATCATGCTCAGCAAGTTGATGGCGGGCCTGAAGAAGTGGAACGTAGAGATTTTGGCGACCGACTTGAATTCCAAATCGCTGCAAAAAGCATCCGAGGGAATCTATGGGGAGTGGTCTTTCCGCGGAGTTCCGGCGGGGGTTCGGAGCGAATATTTTGAGCAGGTCGGGGAAGACCGTTGGGCCATTGCCCCGGCTATCAAGAGGATGGTGAACTTCGCTCAGCTCAACTTGATGGATGACGCCTATCCGTTCGTTTCAACCTGTCCAAACGGCCTCGACGTGATTTTCTGCCGGAATGTCCTCATGTACTTGACTCCTGAAGGAATGAAGAAAGTAGTCCGGCAACTCCACCGCTCTTTGGCCACGGATGGATGGTTGATCGTGAGCCCCGCAGAAACCTCCCGTGAACTGTTCTCCGAGTTCGCAACTGTGAGTTTTGGCGACGTCACCTGGTATAGGAAGTCAGCCACGCGCTTACCAACGACGCTTGCTCTGCCTGTGTATGCCGCGAGCAGGTTAAGCGTTCAGCCGCCTGAGCGAATCGTGGAAGCCCTTGAGCCAACACGAACCCTATCCTTGCACACGAGCCAGGATGATTCACGTGGCGAAGCCCTTTCGCAAAACACAGCACTACCGGCAGGCTCCTATGGGCAAGCCTTGGCGCTTTATGAACAGGGGCTTTATGAGGAAGTGGAACGGGTAATCCGTGCTCTCTTGTCCGACGACGGGAATCACGCGTCCGCCCTGCTTCTGCTGGCGCGTGCTTACGCCAACCAAGGAAAACTGACGGCAGCGCTTGTCTTGTGTGACCAGGCAATTGCGGCCGACAAGATGGCTGCTCGGGCCCACTATCTGCGGGCCACGATCCTGCAGGAACAAGGTTCCCTGCCAGAAGCACTCCTAGCGTTCAAGCAAACCGTGTACGCGGAACCGGAATTCATGCTGGGTCATTTTGCTCTGGGCAGTCTGGCGTTGAAGCAGAGAAGACTGAAGGAATCCGAGAAGCACTTCGCGAATGCTCTATCGCTCTTGGCGCGGTACGAGCCAGAAGACATTGTGCCGGAGTCCGAGGGCCTTTCTGCCGGCAGGCTGAGAGAGATGATCGCTCCACCTGGTCCAGGAACGGCAGCGACCCAGACTGGACGATCACATATTCGAGTTCCGCAACAGGTCGCAAAACTCGAACGGAGCAGACGGTAGTTCTATGCGTGTAGAAGACACAACACCGGAATTGTCGACCGCTATTGCGCCCGGCGTGGAGCATAAGGGCGAGCTTGGCTGGGCCGAGCTTCACCGTCGCCTGGACGCGTCCTATTCCGCTCTGAAGCGGAGACTCATTCCTAGCCCGGAAGAAAAGCTAAAAATCCTTTGCGCGCGTGCCCGGTCGCTGGCCGCGGGTGACAGAGCAGAAGCAACGTCTCCGCACTTACTCATCGAAGTTGTGGAGTTTGTCCTAGCAGGCTGCGGAAAAA
>PMSQ01000167.1:0-5815 GCA_003168355.1 Acidobacteriaceae bacterium
CCTTCATCGCGAATCAACCCCTGCAGGGACGGAAAGATCTGTTTGTGCGCGAGATCGCCGGTGGCGCCGAAAAACACAAAGGCGTCAGACTGGAAATCCGCCATCAGGCCGCCTCCTGCTTATCGGCAGCTTTCTCCTTGTGGCCGCCGAATTCGTAGCGCATCGCCGAAAGCAGCTTGGCAGCATATTCTTCGTTGCCACGTGACGCAAAACGGGAACTGAGCGCAGCGCTGATCACCGGCGCCGGAATGCCCTCGTCCACCGCTGCCTGTACCGTCCACCGTCCCTCTCCGGAATCCGACACGCGGCCCGCAAAATTCGAGAGATCAGGATTCCCCCGCAAAGCCGCGGCAGTCAGATCAAGCAGCCAGGAACCGATAACACTGCCGCGCCGCCAGACCTCCGCGACCTCGGGCATGTCCATGTCATATTGATAGAGCTCGGGATGGCGCAGCGGAGTTGTCTCGGCGTCCTCATCGCGCTTCATCTTGCCGATGTTGGCACTTTTAATGATGTTCAATCCCTCGGCAAACGCAGCCATCATGCCGTACTCGATACCGTTGTGGACCATCTTTACGAAGTGACCCGCGCCGCTCGGGCCGCAGCGCAGGTAGCCGTTTTCTGATGTCGAAGGCTCGCCGGTTCGCCCTGGCGTCCGCGCCGCTGACCCAACACCTGGAGCCAACGACCTGAAGATCGGATCGAGATGACTCACGATTGCTTCCTCCCCGCCGATCATCAGGCAGTATCCCCGCTCCGATCCCCATACGCCCCCGCTGGTTCCGCAATCCACGTAGTGGATTCCTTTGCTCTTCAATTCACCCGCGCGGCGAATATCGTCGTGGTAGTAGGAATTGCCACCGTCAATAACAATGTCGCCCGGTTCCAGCACAGGTGTGAGTGAAGTCAATACCGAATCGACGACCGCGGCCGGAACCATCATCCATACGGCGCGCGGTTTGCTGAGCTTTTTCGCAAAATCCGCGATGCTGTCGGACGACTTGGCGCCTTTCGCCACCACATCTTTCACGGCTTGCGGATGCGTGTCAGACACTACGCACTCGTGACCGGCTTTCATCAGCCGCTGCACCATGTTCGAGCCCATTCGTCCCAGGCCTATCATTCCGAGTTGCATTCGTTTCCTCCTCAAACAGTGGTTGGGTAGAAGAATATTCCAGCTTGCCATTCTGACTCAAATCAGCTGGGCGTCTCGGAAAGCCGCACATCTCATGGACTCGAATGCGATCTGTAGGAAGTTCAGCAACTCTACAATGTGAGTGAACTACCGAACTCGGAACCATCGCGCTGGCGGCGATCGAAAGGCTTACTCGGCGTTGGCTACGACCCAATGCCAGAGGAGATTCTGAAGAAGCATATTTTGCGCTGTCCGCAGTAGGCATGAGTCCGTTGGAAAGAGTGCAGCGGCAAAATCCTTTTCACTTGGCTTTCTGGTCGCTAGCCGTCTCCTCCCGTTGCTCTTCAGCCTCTTGCCAACTGGAATTGGGTTTGTACTCCTTCATGCGTTTGGCGACAACATCGGTCTTCTTGCCGAGATCCTTCTCATAAACTACTCCGTCCTCGTTAACGATGAACGTCATCACGCCGGACGATCTGTATTCCGCCGGATAGGCCACGAAAGCGAATCCCCCGGTCATTTTGCCGTTTACGACATAGTTCTTCGCGCCGCTTGAGCCGTCTTTTCCCTGACGAGTTAGGACGTGGAAATAGTAACCCTGATAGGGAGTCAACGCGTCGTCCTGGCTCCTGGCGTGGCCGTCTGCAACTGCCGCCGCCACCAGCGGTCCGATGGGGCTCTCTGGTGCCCCGTCCGAAGCTTTCCAGTAAAGGCCATTGTGCTGCCCTTCATCGCTGAAGACGGTCTGAGCGTACTCATTGTGCTGTGCTGAGTGGTATTCCTTTTGCGCCGCCACGAGCTCCTGGCAAACGCGAATGGTCGATATTTCATTCTGGCCAATTCGCCGGTACAAAATTTCTTGCCTGCCCGCCTCGGTGTCGAAATACCACGAATTCCCATTGTTCACGAGCGGTATGGGCGTAGGCCAATTCTCCGCGCCGATATACAAGGTAGTGGTTCCATCCGGTTCTTTCACCAAACGGTGCATTTCCTGATATTTTTCCACAAAATTAGCGCGGCTGGTGGCATCCTCGGTTTCGTCGCCCGACGAGACGATTTGCTTCCCGTCTGGCCCAAGGATATCGAGCATCGTTTTCTCGTCGTTGCTCTGCGCCGCCGTGAGAAGCGCGTGGCTTGCGTCTTCCGGCGATGAAAATGTTTTCTGGCCCGGTTGTTGTGCCATAGAACGAGTGGGAAAGCAACCCGTCAAAAGGATCGCGACCGCAACCAGTGTAGGAAGATTAGCGAAATGAAATTTGTCGAGGTTCAGCTTGGTTCGCTGCATATGGCTTCTCTCCATTTCTAACTTTTGCAAGCTAATAGAACGTAATGACGCTTCGATTACCGATGCCCGCCGCCACCGTGCCCGCCTCCGCCACCGAAGCCCCCGCCGCGCGCGCCGCCGCCCATGCTGGCGCTTCCGCGTGATGAAAAACTCCGGGCCTGTCCGCCGCGCTGGTAGCCGCTGAACGCGCCCGAACGAACGCCGCTTTGTCCGCGGGGTGCGGCGTATCCTCGTGCCGCCCGAGTGTTTCCGTTGAAAGCCCTGCTGGTTGCGCCGGAACGGGCGTTCTCTCCGCCGCGGTTGCCGCTAGCTCCGCGCTGCACGTTCCTGGCTACGCCCCGCTCGCCCCCTCCTCGGTAGTAGTTGTTCCGGTTATAGAACGTGTTACTGCGCGAGTAGTACCTGCCACCGCCGTACAGCCCGTATCCGCCACGCCAGTTGAATCCCCAATTATTCCAGCCCCATCCAAAACCGCCATACCAGCCGATCCCGAACCCCATTCCGAATGAGAGGTACGGGCCACCAAACCAGATTCCGGGATACGGGTACCATCCCGGCCAAGCTATTACAGGTCCTCCATAAACTGCCCACGGATTGTAGGCGGGGATGTAAACCTCATCGGGGTCGGCTGGCGCAATGCTGATGTCAGAGTCCTGCGTCGCCACGGTTTGCTGCGGCGTGGTCTTGAGGTTGCCAGCTTCTTGCGCCCGCCGGCGCATCACCTGTACGGCATTCATAACGTCCGCTTGCTGGTTGTAGTATGCGTCGCCCAGAGACGATGCCCAAGATAAGTTCTTGTCCATATTTCCCAGAACGGATGGAAACGCCGCCAACGCCTTGACGCTCGGGTCCCAGGGCTGTTGGTCCACAGCGTTACCCAAGTCGGCGCCCTTCAAATCAGGATGCGCTTGAACCCATCGGTCGGCCTCGACGACTTGTTCGGGAAAGGTCGACGCCGCCAGAATCTGCGCCACCAGCGAATCGGGGTACAGCGCAATCGGCGCGACCAGCTGCTGCAACTGGTCAGGAGTCTGTTGGGTGTAGGGCGGCGCCTGCGCGGTCTGCTGGTCTTGTGGCGGCGCTGCGGCTTGCGCGCCTTGGTCTTGATCGGCAAACAGGTTTTGAGGCCAAGCCACGAAGCACAGAACTAGGGACAAGAGACAAACCAGACCCCGATTGCCCAATCGAAACCGTGAAAAGCCTGCGACATGGTTGGAAATGTTCATGTTCCTGAACCTCCTCGGTATTTTCATTGTTCGGGTGTCCCGCTGCCGCGAACACTACTCGTCGGAGTTCGCGGGTACGCCCGACCGAATGTCCTCAGGCGCCCATGACTCACGGCGCGCTATGATTTGACAGAATTGCTACCACACGAACAAGCGAGCACCGGAGCCCGGCGAGCGGGACCTTCCAGTTTGGACGGAAAGATCGTGGACGAGAGGCTCCTCACCGTGGTCGGCGCTAGGTAGTTCCGGCCGCGATGCGCTGATCTTTTCGACCTCTACAGCGCCGTGGCGGTTCATAATCTCAGTTGCCGCCTGAGCCTTGTCGCCAGCACCGGTTGCGAAAACCATCACTCCTCCGCGCCGTACTCCTTGAACGTAGTCTTCCGCGTCCGCTTCGAGGACCCCGAATGCCGTGAGATCACGAGTCAACTCCACTTCAAAATCAGTGTGTGGCGTACTCATGACTCCGCTCCCTGCCATCTCCAGAGGCTCTTTCAAAATGCGGACGTCCTTTCGAAGGAAGCCTGTAGCCTCGAGATCGCGAACAACATCGTTGGCCAACTCTGAATTCTCAAACAAACCCACTGCAGTTTTTGCCATATTGGCCTCCACCAATCTAAGTTGTCACCGAAGTTGAAAACACTAAACAGAAGTCAATTGCTTGGCGCCATTGTGGTTGCCGTTGGCGTTGACTTCGCTTTCTTTTTCTTTGCTCGCGCGTTCTTGGCCCAATCCCATGGTCAGCGCTGTCATTCCGGCCAGACCGCCTAACTGCATCGTTTCGATGGCGGAACTGGGAACAATGACGATCGTAGAATTTTGCTTCAACCCTTCATACAGCATGTTCATGCCCCTCAAATGAAAAGCGACCGGGTCGTTGGCATAGGTCCTAGCGGCTTCGACGAATTTCTCCGCTACCTGCCGCTCCGAATCTCCGAGAATCACGCGGGCCTGACGTTCGCGCTCGGCTTGGGCTTGCATCGACATTGCGTTCTCCAAAGCGGGAGGAATCAACACATCTTTCACTTCCACCGAGATGACATTGATTCCCCACGGTTCGGTGCGCTCATCGATAATCTTCTGTAAAACCCCGCTGATCTTGTCCCGGCCTTCGAGCATTTCCGCAAGCACGGTCTTGCCGATCACATCCCGCAGGGCAGTTTGGGAGGCCCAATTTATTGCGCTTTGATAGTCAGCTACGTCCAGAGCCGCTTTCTTGGGATCCACAATCTTCCAAAACAACACCGCATCCACATCCACCGGCACCGTATCTTTGGTCAACGTTTTTTCCGCCTTGAAGGAACTGGTGAGCACGCGGGTGTCGAGCCAATAAGGAATGGTTTCGATGAGCGGAAAAATCAGAAACACTCCCGGTCCTTCAAGGGAACGGAACTTTCCTAACCGCAGGACAACCGCCTTGCTCCATTGATCCGCCACCTGAATTGCGGAAGAGATGGCGCAGGCAAGAACAAAAGAGACGGCAAGAATACCGATGGCTGCGAAGTCAGCAGACGCCCTGTGCATGGCATACGCCAACGCTGCGCCAATGCCCAGAACCACAACGAATATTAAAGCTGGGAATGATCTGTTTCTTTTCATTTCAATAACCTCTTCTCAATGGCTCGACGGGTGGTTGTCTAGCCGGCAAAGTCCATTCGGTCTGGACTGAGGAAGCGAGGTTCGGGCGCTTGCCGTACATGAGCAATCGCCCAAACCGTTGTACTAGCGCTTTCGCCCGGACCCGTTATTCAGCCTTAGCTACGTGGGCGTATCCGCCGAGTTCTTCTACCAGCGCTCGGGCCGATGCAGGCACGGCAACTTTGCCGTCAAGAATTTCACGGCGGTTTACATCGTCGCCATACATCGCTTTGTCACCACTTTTGTCGGCTTGCATTACGGCACCATTCAGGCTCACCCCGGCAAAAATGCCTTTGGACCGCGAGTAAGAAAGAATCTCCGCATTCAATTTAAGGTCGGTGCTGGCAGCGGCATTCCGGCCCACTGGTCCGGCCGCCACAGAAGCGTCTGCTCCAAGCTTGAATTTGTCGCTCATCAGACTTTGCAGAGCATGGTCGTTCATAAAGAGCATCACGAGGTCGGTGGACGAGCCGCCGATCTGATATCCCACACTCCCGCTATCGATGGCCACAAACATGGGAGCGCTCCAGC
>PMSQ01000167.1:5839-11314 GCA_003168355.1 Acidobacteriaceae bacterium
CTCCTTGAAGACCTGGGCGGCTTTCTGGGTACGATTCACATCATCGTCGCGGTCCGAGGCGACAGCGGTTAGACTCGCAATCGCTGTTAGAATTGTTACGGCCAAAATACGTTTCAACATTGTTATCTCCATTCAAGTTTGAACTCGTTAAAGCAAGGGCTCGCTCAGAGCAGAACGGTACGTTTCCACAAAGCAAGTCACTCCAACGCACATCAGTGCGAACTTGATTTGACTCGTCGCATTTCCTTTTTCTGCTGGTTACAGCGGTGGCCTTAAACAAGATTCTAGGCGTTACTAATGGGCCATTACTGGTCAATAGTGAGCACTGCAACTGCTTGTGCTATTTAGGCTAGTATTCTCACAACTGGAACGGACAGCGATGCAGGCTGTTCAGCACGCAACCCAGGAGAGCTTCTCGTCTCTCACCAATCGAAGCGACCAAGGGGATGATTCTTGCCATGAAGAAAAATATCTGGAGGGCGGCAATCGAGGTGGGATTTATCATCTTCCTGTTTATTCCAATCTCTTGATGGGGGAATTTGAGCGTTCAGGAATGGGGCTGAAGAGGGGCGTAGTGTGAGCAATCGAGGATGTCTTCACTATTGCCAATTTCGAAATTGCCGCGATAGCCGGGCTCATTGGCTATATCGTTTTTGAATTTCTTCGGAAGAGATTCTAGACAAAGCTGTCTCTGATCTTTGGCCGCGAGATAAACAGTAATAGTGCACCGGCAATCGAACCCCTCGAACCCCCTACTCCTTCTGGTCGGCCACGTAAACGAATTGAATGCATGGACCCGGATGAGCACAGTGCTGGGGCCTTTGTCGCGACAAGGCAGAGGTCGCTGCTCGGTCGCACAAACAACTGGTATCAGCGTTGCGGCCGACTTTGAGAATTTCGTGCAGTCCGACCCAGGATAATGAAGGTGGTCTTTCGTGTTCTGCGAGAAGCTGTTAGGATATTTGTGTGACGACGATTTGCTCAGTTTCTTATTGGCGTTTTATTAGCGGTTTTGACCCGAGTAGAAGCAATCTGGGTCGCCCTGAGCAGATTGGGGATTTTATGCAAACTGCGCAACGCCGCATAAACACAGGCGATTACGCATCTTGTTGATTTGGCGAGTGGGGACGTAGTTCAGTTGGTTAGAACGCTCCTTTCTCACCGTCACAATGATGTAAGCGATTCAAAAATCAGCAACTTAGTACAACCCGCATCTGTTCGCCCTGTCACGGTGTCTGCCATTTCCCTGCATTTCCGAAAACTTGTTGTCCGTTTTGTTGAAGTTCCTGACGTCTCCTCCTCAGAGATCGAAGTGCGTCACGTATGGCGAACAGTTTTTCGTCAAGAACTGATCGCCGAACTTTTCGATGAGGAGAGCTAATGGGAATGCCGGAACTTGAAATTTATTCTATGATTGGCGCTGCAGGTTTCGCAAGGTTAGTCGCCGCCTTTTATCGACAAGTCCCTCAAGACGACCTTCTAGGGCCAATCTACCCGGCAAGTGATCTTCCAGGGGCCGAGCAGCGCCTCCGAGATTTCCTGATCGGTAGGTTCGGGGACCTCAGACTTACATTGAACAAAGAGGCCATCCCCGCCTCCGGGCGCGGCATTCGCCGTTTGCTATCAATCAGACTATCCGCGACCGCTGGATGCGGCTGATGGAAAATGCGTTGGGGGAAGCGTCGCTGCCAAGCAACGCCGAAGAAGTCCTTCGGTAATTCTTCAATGAGATGTCTACCTTCATGATCAATCAGTCAGAGCCTGGGATCAGCTAGCGCGACGCGACGCGGAGTGGCGGCGCACGGCCATATCCACGGTATGTGACACTAATATTGCATGAAGAAAATTGGTTTTCTCTCATTCGGCCACTGGACACCTTCACCGCAATCACAAGCACGGTCCGCCGCTGATGTGCTTCTGCAATCCATTGACCTCGCCATGGAGGCCGAGCGACTAGGAATGGACGGAGCCTACTTCCGGGTTCATCACTTTGCACAGCAACTGGCATCCCCGTTTCCACTGCTCGCAGCTGTTGGCGCTAAAACACGAAAGATTGAAATTGGCACCGCCGTAATCGACATGCGGTATGAGAATCCTCATTACATGGTGGAGGATGCAGGCGCTGCGGACGTCATCGCTGGCGGCCGACTGCAGTTGGGAATCAGCCGCGGTTCCCCCGAGCAGGTCATCGATGGTTGGCGCTATTTTGGCTACCGCCCGACAAAGGGCGAGGACGATGCAGATATGGGTCGGCGGCATGCTGAAGAATTTCTTGAGTTGCTGCGCGGCAAAGGCTTCGCTCAGCCGAACCCGCGTCCAATGTTTCCCAATCCTCCGGGACTTCTACGTCTTGAGCCACACTCTGCGGGATTGCGCGATCGAATCTGGTGGGGGTCTGCTTCCAACGCGACCGCAGAGTGGGCCGCGAAGCTAGGAATGAACATGCAGACCTCAACCCTCAAATTCGATGAGACCGGTGAGCCGCTCCACATCCAACAAGCCGCCCAGATTCGCGCCTTCCGCGCAGCCTGGAAGGAAACTGGTCACACGCGTACTCCGCGCGTTTCTGTTAGCCGCAGTATTTTTGCGCTGCTCGACGACCGTGATCGCAGCTATTTCGGACGAGGCTCGCAAGAAGAAGAGGACAAAATCGGATTCCTTGACGAAAATACGCGGGCGATCTTCGGCCGCAGCTACGCTGCTGACCCAGACATTCTCATCGAGCAACTCAGGGAAGACGAAGCGATCGCGGAGGCGGACACGCTGTTGCTGACCATTCCAAATCAATTAGGTGTTGCCTACAATGTGCACGTCATGGAGGCAGTTCTCACCGCTGTCGCCCCAGCCCTCGGTTGGCGATAAATCGTCGCCCACTGAACTCTAACCCGACGTTGCTCCGATCGTGCAAAAACAGCTCACAACAGTCTCCTTGCACTACGGTTTTTATCGGATCTTCTTCGACGCACGAGCGACCAGCTCGTCCAATCGCGAAAGCAAAAGCTTGAGGATTGGAGACTGGTTCGACTTTCTGTAGCCGAGGACCAGATCGACAGTTGGCACATCTCCCTTGAGAGGGCGGCTCGTTACAGACGCGGGTAGAAAGTTCTGCGCGTAGGCGGGTAACAGCCCCACGCCGCGAGTCGACATTATTAGGGAAATTCCCATGGTGACGTGGTCCGCCTCGTGAGCTGGCGTGATATTGATTCGCGATCGCTTCAGGTAATTATCGATGACCGCACGCAGTACGGGAGCCGTATGGGACACAATCACGAATGTTTCACCTGCTAGATCCTTTGGGCTGATCGCTTTGAGCGCGGCGAGGCGATGGTCACTCGGCAAAATCACAACCAAAGGCTCCTTTACAAGAAGGCGGAACGCCAGGTCTGGCAGCGCTCGTTCCTTTCGAAGAAAAGCCGCATCGATTCTTCCTTTCGAGAGGCCTTCAGCAAGTAGCGGGGAATATTGACTCGATATCATCACGTCAATGTTCGGCAACTCGTCGCGCAATATCCGCAAGGCTTCGGGCATCCAGGTCAATTCGTGTCCGGTCAGAAAGCCCATCGAGAAGCAAGGCTTGACGGGATGAACTGCCCGGCGTGCAGCTTCGGCCGCGGCGTCAACCTGCAATAGAACTCCGCGCGCGTGATCGAGAAAGACTCGACCCGCCGGTGTCAGAGCGACGCCACGAGCCGTGCGCGTCAGGAGTCGGGCGCCAATTTCCTCTTCAAGGTCTCGAAGCTGGCGGCTGAGTGAAGGCTGCGAGGTGTGCAACTTGGATTTTGCCGCCAGGCTCAGACTCTCGGTTTCAGCGACCGCAACGAAATAACGCAGGTGTCGTAATTCCATTTCCAGTACCCATGCTTGTGAAGCATTGCCACCAAGCCTAACAAAGTATGCTTCAAGTGCGCTACCACCGGCTAACTTGCTAATCCAATGTAGTGATTGGATGCCTTTGGGCGAGCGACAAGAGTTGACTCATGCCTGATGTGCATATGTCCAATTTCAAGGAGATGGATTATGTCAAAGAAGTTAGAAGGAAAGATTGCACTCATCACAGGCGGCTCCCGCGGCATTGGTGCTGCAATCGCTAAGCGTCTGGCGGCGGACGGAGCGAAGGTCGCCATTACATACACGAAAGGTGCCGACGCGGCTTCGGCCGTCGTCAAAGCGATTGAACTCGCGGGCGGAAAGGCGATCGCGATTCAGGCCGACGCTGCGGACGCCGACGCCGGCAAAGCCGCAGTCGAAAGAACCGTTGCGACATTTGGTCGGCTCGATGTCCTGATCAACAATGCTGGTACGGCTATCCCCAAACCGTTCGTGGAGTCCACCCTGGAAGAGATGGATCGCGTGCTCGACATCAACATCCGCGGCGTATTCGTTGCGACGCAGGCGGCGCTGAAGCACATGACTGAGGGTGGTCGCATCATCATGATCGGCTCGGCGGTGGGCGAGCGTGCCGTTGCGCCGGGACTTGTGCCCTACGCGGCCACCAAGGGGGCCGTCAAGATGTTCACGCAGGCATTATCCAGAGAAGTTGGGGGCCGGGGCATCACGGTGAACAACATCCAGCCGGGTCCGATCGACACGGAGTTAAATCCTGCCTCGGGTGACTGGGCGGTACCGCAGAAGGCCGCAACCGCGCTCGATCGCTATGGGCATGTTGAGGAGATCGCCGCAATGGCAGCGTTTCTCGCGGGTTCGGAATCCTCCTACATCACGGGGGCGAATCTTACCGTGGATGGGGGAATGAACGCCTGAATCGGTGTATGCATGCCAGAATCGTCTTATCCGTCAACTGACAGGTACGGGAGGGGCAATGTTCACGCTTCAAGGCAAAACAGCACTGGTCACAGGGGCCTCACGCGGCATCGGGCGCGCAACGGCAGCGGCACTAGCTAGGGCCGGGGCTCACGTCCTGGTTCACTATGGCCGCTCCGCGCAGGAAGCGGAATCTCTCGTTTCCGAGATCCAAGCGAAAGCCGGGCGCGCAGAGGCGATCTCGGCGGATTTAGGAACCCCGAACGGTGCTGCGCTGCTGGCGAAACAGGTGCGCGCAATCGTCGGTGATCGATTGGATGTGCTTGTGCTCAACGCCGGAATCAGCAAGGCGGCACGCCTTGCGGATTATGCGGTAGCGGATTTTGACAACCTCTTCGCGACAAACGTCCGAAGTCCGTTCTTTCTTGTGCAGCAACTGTTGCCCATTTTAGCGAACCAACCTCGTGGCATGAAGTGCTCGGAATAAGCAGCAATACTGCGAAACGGGCCATCGGTTAAGCTATTCGGAGAATGGCGCTCCAGCGACGAGGTCTGCGAAATTCGGAGGGGTGAACCCCTCTACGTAGCGAATGCCAAAATCCCGAAGAATGTTGTCAACCGCCGTGATCGGTTTCTGACGAACGACGTTGCAAAGGCAACCTTTAAATCCGTCCTTAAATGCCAGCCGGGGGAATGCGGTTAGGATCGCCTGCT
>PMSQ01000159.1:0-4013 GCA_003168355.1 Acidobacteriaceae bacterium
CGACCACCTGATCCGCGCCCACGGTCTTCGCCTCATCCATCTGCCTCTTCAAAACCCCCGCGATCACATTCGCCCCGCGATCCTTCGCAGTGAATACCGCCGAACGCCCGACATTTCCTACAGCACCCACGACGAGAACCGTCTCGCCCGCTCTGATTCCCGTAGCTGAAAGCAGTTGGTTGCCGGTCGTCGTCACCAGCGGCAGCGCCGCCGCCTGGATCAAATCGAGCCCCGTGGGAACTTTCGCCAGGACCGCCGCTTTCACCACGCAAAGTTCGGCGTAGGTGTTGTCCGCCATTGCGAACACCTGGTCGCCGACGGAGAAGCCTTCCACTCCCGGCCCAATATTCACCACGGTTCCCGCAATGTCGACTCCTATGAGGCCGGGGAACTGGAGGGGGTAAAAATCCTTCGTTAATCCGGCCCGCCGCTTGTAGTCGATCGGATTCACGCTCGAGGCAGCGACCCGTACCAGCACCTCGCCCGGACCCGCAACCGGGTCAGGGTACTCCTCGAACTTCAGTACTTCCGGACCACCATATTCGTGGACAACGATTGCTTTCATGATTCATCTCCTTGTGCGGTGCGCAAACAGTCACTAACAAAACTTAGATGAGCGAAGCCAGAATTGGTCGCCAGGTCGATGGAGCTCCGAAATTCGAAACTGGGAACTAGCTGGATGGGCATGGCGAAATAATCTAGTAAGAAACGACGCACCAATTCTGGCGCTCAACACTAGCTCGCCTTCGCTGAAGCTCGGTATTTCGCCCACTCCATCACGTCCCAGATCTCGCACTGCAAGTAAAAGCCTGACGAGATAGAAGGCGCTATCACTCCGTCGCTAACGGCATCGTGAGCCAGTTCATGCACTGCTTCGTAGCCCGGAATCTGCACTCGCTTGGTGAGTTCGATCAGTTCTTGTGCTGGAAGTTCGCGTTCAGCAATCATCGAAAGCANNGTAACATAAGGCCGTCGGGACCCACGAACCGGTCAAGAGCTAATCCCTCGACTATGCCACGGTTCTTTCTGAATTCGTCTCGCGGATTGTACTGACAGCCGTATGGCTCTCGCCATCTTGGGCTCGTGTTGCGAGGGTGCACTAACCGCAAACCGCTTACTCTCGGTTTTTTTCCTCGGCGTCCTCTGCTGCAAGCCACTCCACCCAGCCTGCCTGCAGCTCTGACACGAGCTCGCCGCAACTATCACATCGCCAACCGGATCGAATGGATTTGCCTCTGGCCACAACATTCACCAACCATTTTGCCATTCTTCTTCTGTCGGCCGACTCTTTGACCAGTGGATTCTTAGCTCCGCACTCGGCGCTCGCGCGTCACAGCGCCCTTGACGGCAGCCTCTCTTCTATTCTGTCGAGGATGAATGCCCAGGTCGTGCCATGACGTTTCCGCGAGGTTGACGTCGTAGTAGTTTGCAGCTTTCTCGATGTTCGCGAACGCCAAAGCACGGTCGGCATCGGAAACGTCGATTACTCGATCGAACCGCGCGACCGCGTTACGCACATGTTGCGCATCGGTCAGTGGTTCTTTACGCTGCTTCGGAAACGCGTAGACGCTGTCGGGCAGGTCGCTCTGCGTCGTCGGCCGTCCGTGTTTCTCGTGAGGTTTCAAGGTCGCTTCAGGCATGTCTTTGTCATCCTTTTTTTAAATATTCGGCTGGAGGGCGAGCACAGTGTCAGCCTGTGCACGAAGCGATTAAGCCACGGGTGGCTTGCGGTCATCGTTGTCGTTATTTGGACGGCTGCTCGGATTTGTTGTTCTCTCATGACCATTGGGATCCACTTCGATTCTTCCTACTTTTCGCCATGTCGATCTTCCGACCAGCCAACCGCAATTAACGCATTACACCCGAGGTGTTCCGGCGAATCAATTGGACGATGGTATTGGCGGTACCTTAGTTTGGAGTCGGAGGCGATGAAGTAATTCACGTTCTGCTGGACGTGATGTATGCGAAGGCGCCATTACGCGGTCATCCAGCGCGCCATGCACATTCATCCGACGGTCGCGGAATATCTGCCGATCATCCTCGCCAAACTGGGGCCGTTTGCGTAGAAGGGAAGAACACGACCACTCTGAAGATCGAGAAAAAGACGTAGTGCGAGCCGCGGGCTGAGAAAGATTGAATTTTGATGGAGAACGATCCATGTCTGAAGAAGTCGAGGGCCAACTTTGACGCCGCTTGCTTTCGTCATCGCGTGCTTTGGAATTCCATTGAGTCTCGGATCGAGATGCACCTCGAGAGCACGCAAGAGCAGGATGTAAGTATCGAGCACGCGGACCTTGATCTTCACTTCCTGCCACGCGAAACCGTTCACACCGAGAATAGTTACAAGTTCACAGACCAGGGCATTCGAAGCCTTCTCAACGAGGTCGGTTTTGAGATCAGAGGGGCATGGAAAGACAGTCGCGGTTGGTACGCCCTCACGCTTGCGTGCCTCCGGTAGTGCTCGTGGCGAGGCGGCAATCGCGATCGAAAACCGCCGGTCACTCGGCATTTCATGTCACTGATTCGCCGGCAGCCATCAATGGCTCCCGCCACTTGTTCTTGGAGTTTGCGGAGAACCTTTCCTCATGAGGCCGGTGATAAAAATAATCGGCATGTCAGTCCGTTCCATAGCGATGCGCTTTTGCAGTTCGAGGCCATTGAGTCCTAGAAGAGAAATGTCAAGAATGAGACAGCTTGGAGAGGGGACTCGCAGGCGGTCGAGGAATGCTTGTGCGGAGGCGAAGGTTTCCGGTTGCCAGCCTTCGTTGCGGATCAAAAACTCCAGAGACTCGCGAACCGAAATATTGTTCGTCAACAACGAACACGATTGATGTTGAGACTGCCATGCGCGACGACCCCAATTGACCCGCAAACTCGCACATTTATTCATTTATTCCCCACAATCAACAAAGTGCGGAACTCTCACTTCGGGTGAAGTGCCGAATTAACGGCCTCAAGCAGAGCGGTATCGCTGAATGGCTTGATCAGGCATTCGATGGCACCCTGTTCGAGCAGGCGTGGACGGATAGTTTCATCTCCTTGAGCGGTGATGAAGATGATCGGAATCTCTCGCCCGCGGCGGGACAATTCCCGTTGGAGATCCGGTCCGGACATGCCTGGGGGCATGGAGACGTCGAGGATAAGACATCTGGTCTGGTCGACGTAATCGGATGCAAGGAACGCCTCCGCCGAGGAGAACGCCTGAGCCGAATACCCAAACTCCCTCACCAGGTCGGGCAGCGACTCGCGCAGGGATTCATCGTCATCGATTACGCATACGAGTGGAGGCCTGATCACCACAGGTTGTTTACGCCCCATGCCGCGAGCATGCTCGCCTTGATGGAACGAGTCAATTACACTTTGGTGTCAGTTTGACGGGCATTTTGTTTTCTAGCCGGCTCAGCGACTCTGCGATACGAGGATGTGCAGCCCCAACGTGGACTGTCCCCAATCCCACCCGTCCGGCAATGACTTCCACCGATTAGTTATGGATCCTCCACCTCGCTTAGGCCCCGCTAGGTTGCCTGAGTGTTACAGAGATCCTCGGAGCGCGCAAAGCCGGCGGGCGCTCGAGGAATGGAGAACGAAAACGCGGCTCCCGGACCATCATTCAGGGTTGCCCACAAACGTCCATGATGGCCCTCGATAATCGAGCGACTGACGGAAAGTCCGATTCCCATACCGCCATTCTTAGTTGTGTAGAACGGTTCGAACAGCTTTTCCATACCGTAAGGTTCGATGCCCACGCCCACATCTTGTACAGTCAGTCGCGCACGATCGTCTTCTCGTTCGGTCCTGATCACCAACTGCCGCGGACGATCGTCCACGCCGCTCATCGCGTCTGAGGCGTTCAGAACGAGGTTCAGGATGACCTGCTGAAGCTGTACACGATCGCCTGTGACCAGCGGAAGGTCGTCGGCAAGTTCAGGGCGCAGGACTACCCCGTTCTTCTGCAGTTCCGCTAACGAAAGGGCAATCACCTCCAGCGCAGCATCATTCAAGTTCACAGATTC
>PMSQ01000159.1:4061-8049 GCA_003168355.1 Acidobacteriaceae bacterium
CTGGCCACATGTGCAAGTTCCGATCGAGCCTTGTCGCTTGCCTCTTCCGCCAGTCTGCGTGCCGTGACATCCTGAACCGAGGCAATGTACTCCAGTTGACCATCCTGGTCCCGGGTCGCATGAGCGACAGCATGCATGTACTTAATCGAGTGGTCCGGCATTAGCAAGCGGTACCGCCATTCAAAGTCATGGCCGTCCTCTCGTGCCCGGTCCACCATCTTCATTTTCTCGATCAAACTGACGTCTTCCGGATGAACTCGGCTACGGATCAGTTCGAACGTCACAGGGATGCCGATCTCAATCTCGTAGATGCGATAGAGCTCCGCTGACCACGTGATTTCGTCTGTCGCCACGCACCAGGAAAAGCTGCCGATCTTACCGAGATGTTGACCTTCCGCGAGGAATGCCTCGCTGCGCCGCAAAGCCCTCTCAGTTCGCTTTTGTTCGCTCAGATCGAGCACGAAAGAGATGCCTTCGTTGCCATCTCCTTCGAGGAGTGCGCCGCCGAGAAGCACAGGCACTCGGCTGCCATCTTTCCGGGAGTACTCCTTCTCGAAGGGCTGAAAGATGCCGGTCGCCTTCAACTCAGCTACCGCCTGTTCGGCATGGCCGCGCCATTCGGCCGGTGTGAGGTCCGTCCAGCGTACGCGACCGGAAGCGAGATCTTCACGGTCGTATTGCACCATGCGAAGAAATGCGTCGTTGGCTCCGGTCATTGCACCTTCGAGATTCCACATGACAATTCCCACAATATTGGCCTCGACCAAACGCCGGACCCTCGATTCCAATCCTCTTGCCAGTTCACGGACTTCTGCCTCCGCCTTTTCGCGCTCGGCCACCTGGAATTTGAGGTCTTCTATCTGTATCAACGCTTGATACGCGGAAGACGCAAATTTCCCCAGAGATGCCATGACCCGGTCATCCTCTGCATCGAACTTTTGGCGGTCGCTGTGCATGATTCCCCATATGGTTCCTACCGCCTTGCCGTCGACGTAAAACGGGACCAGCAAGCACTCTTCGGCCGCCGGATTGACTGGCATTAAATAGGGATAGCGCCGTTCGAAGTGGGTGAACAGCAGCGTACGATTCTGATCGAGCACGTCTCCGCAAGGCCCGAAATTGCGCGGGGTTCCACCTCCGACGTGGGGATTCCACATGCCGGCGATGGCTGGCCAATAGAACCTCCGGCCGTCAACGTGCGGCGTTTCGCCGTTCCTCGTCAGCAGGCTCAGGCCTGCGGAGTCACATTGCGTAATCTCCTGGATCGTCTCCGCGAGCGTCCGAAAGATGGTAGTCGGCGAGTCAGCTAACGCACTCACCAGCTTCACGAGCGCGCAGTTCTCCTTTTCATAATCGGGCGGACGCGATGGGCGGCGTTGCAACTCCTCTGTGCAGAGGATCGATTCCAAAGAGGCGGTCGGAACTGAACTGTCCAGCGGAACATCATGCGATTTGGCAGAGTTGGCCATGTGCTCACCTCCATCTGTGCAGTTACGAGGTTTGAAAGCTCGAGCGTTAGCAACAGCCATCACACTCTCTTCGACTTTGGATCGGATGGCGTCTGCGAAATAGGCCGTCTTCACGAAATATTACGACCGTGAATGCAGCTATTAGGCCGCAGCCATCGTTGCTGGTGCGGGCAGAAGCTTCGCGGCCATTCTCACCAGGTCGGGAAGAGAATCGGCCTTCATCTTCTGCATTACCTTGCCGCGGTGTGCCTTCACCGTGATTTCGCTGATACCGAGTTCCCCACCAACCTGTTTATTCAACAAGCCGGAGACCACCAGTGCCATAACCTGCCGTTCGCGACTCGAAAGTGACGCGTAACGGTCGTGGAGCACCCTCATCTCCGCCCCTCGACTCAGAGCAACGCGGCTGCGTTCGATGGCGGCCCGGATGGCGCTCACCAGCGCACCTTCACTGAATGGCTTCGTCAAGAATTCGACAGCCCCCGCCTTCATGGCTTGGACCGTCATGGGGACGTCCCGGTAGCCCGTGATGAAGATGATCGGCATGTCCGTCCGTTCGACGGCCATGCGCTTCTGCAGTTCGAGACCATTGAGTCCTGGAAGAGAAAAATCCAGCACCAAACAGCTCGGAACGAGAACTCGTGGACGGGTAAGGAATTCTTGGCCGGAAGAGAAGGTTTCGGGCTGCCAGCCTTCGCAGCGGATCAATGATTCCAGCGATTCGCGCACGGAGATGTCATCGTCGACCACGAAGACAATTGGTCCCATGCCCAACAGAGGTGGTGCCCCCAATTCATGGCAAAGTGCGTGCGTTAAATTCATCTTTCACTCCCGAATTTGCTCTTAGCAATCGTTCTTCTGAGAGAACCTTAAGGCTGAACGAATGATTTGGAGAAGCTGCTCGTCGCTAAAAGGCTTGCCTAGGAAAGCGGCAGCGCCGGCTTGCATCGCTCGCTGACTGGAATCTTTGCTCTCATAAGCAGTGATGAAGATAATAGGAATGCCGCAGCCAGCTGCAGCGAGGTGGCTTTGAAGCTGTAACCCATTCATGCCCGGCATCTGCACGTCAACGATGAGACATGAGGTATCGTGCAAATGGCCGGACCTCAGGAAAATTTCGGCAGATTCAAAAGCTGCCGCCCGAAAGCCAAAGGACTCGATGAGTAGTGTGGTGGTCCTGCGAACCGACTCATCGTCGTCAACTACCGAGATCAGATTCTCCGTCACTCTGAACTCCTCACTGAGTTCAAGGTATTCGTAGAGAGAGAAAGAATCTATTGGGCGTTGGTAGATCTAGGTCCTAAAAAGGATGATGCGGGTAAGCTTTCGCTTACGAGGCTTTGTCCGAGGGTCCTTTGAGCTTCTCGATCATTCTGACCAGGTCGACAAGAGATTCCGCGTGCATCTTCTCCATGGCCCGGCCCCGCTGGACCTTCACAGTACTTTCCGCAGTGCCGAGCTCGCCAGCAATTTGTTTATTGAGCATGCCCGAGACAAGCATGGAAATAACCTGCTGCTCGCGGGAAGTCAACGAATCGAAGCGCTGTTGGAGGTCCGTTACTTCTTTCTCCCGTTCACGTCTGCCACGATCGCGCTCCAGTGCGATGCGAACTGCATCCAACAGATCCTGGTCGCGGAACGGCTTGGTGAGGAATTCAACTGCCCCAGCTTTGATAGCGCGAACACTCATTGGAATGTCGCCGTGGCCAGTGAGAAAAACGATCGGAATATGAATCTTTCTCGCTGCAAGCTCGCGTTGAAAGTCGAGCCCACTCAACCCGGGTAGTCTGACGTCCAGCACGAGGCAACCGGGCGCATCTGATGGCTTTCTATGTAAGAAGGCGTCAGCTGAGACAAAGCTCTCCACCTGCAGCCCCACCGTGCTTAAGAGGAACTTGAGCGAAGAACGTACTGACGGGTCGTCATCGACCACGAAGACGATGGAAGCACTAGTCACGCTGGACTCCCGGCACTGACTGGCAGCGTAAAGGAAAACACAGCGCCCATGGGAGAATTCGGCACGGCCCAGAGCCGCCCACCATGGTTTTCAACAAGTGACTGGCTGATGGACAAACCCATACCCATACCGTGCGCTTTGGTTGTAAAGAACGGAGTGAATACGCGATCTGCTTCTGATCCAAGGCCGGTGCCCGAGTCGCGTACCGCGACCAGTATGTCGCCAGATTCGTCAACCCGGGATTCCAGCCACAGTGAGCGAGGTTGTGTAACCGCGATCATGGCTTCGATGCCATTCATGATCAAGTTCAGCAGAACCTGCTGCAACTGGACGCGATCAGCGAGCACGAGCGGGAGAGCCTCTGTCAATTGGCACTCGACGAGCACTCGATTCTCAAGAAGCTCACGGCCAGTTAGGGCCAGCGCTTCTTGAATCACCTCATTTATATCCAATTGGTTCTTTTCGGCAGGAGCCTTGTTTATGAATCCGCGGATCCGAGCAACAACGGCGCTCGCTCGACTGCCATCAGCAACGATTTCCTCGAGAGCCCGACGCAGAACCT
>PMSQ01000182.1 GCA_003168355.1 Acidobacteriaceae bacterium
GATCAACATGGGGTTGATCTTGTCATCGACGTGTTTGGGACAGACGGAAAGTTACTCCGGACGGTGGATAGCCCGAACGGCACGGAAGGGCCCGAACCCATCGACGTTACGGCTATTACATCGGGCCAATACAAGCTCGTAATCCACACGCTTGACCCGATGGCAAAGCCCGGGAAGTACGTCATGAAGATTGACCAGGTTTTGACGTTTGAGCAGAACGGCAATCGCTTGGCCGATAACAATTATCCGCCGGCGATACAGAGTTTGTGGCGTAAATATCGGGCGGACCCTGGAGCTGTAGAGGATTTTATTGCGAGCAGAAAGGGCAAGGGCCCAATTATCGACGACATAAAGGATGACAGTAAGAATGTGAGCGTCACCTATCTCTACGATGGAGACGAGAACACGGAAGCTGTGGAGATCTTTGGCGGTACGCGTGCCGGAGTAGGTGGTACTCGGATGCAGCGATTTTTACGGACCCCTTTATTCTTCGCTGTGGAAACCGTTCCGAAAGACTCCAGATATAGCTACGGATTCACGAAAACCGAGACGCGTTTCGTCGGTCNNTCGCTGAATGAAGATCGGAGGATCACCATCTATACGCCACCGGGTTATGAAGCAGCCAAAGCCGCCGATCTGCTGATCGTTTTCGACGGAGGGACCTACGATGGAAGCGCCACCAGTTTAGTGCCCACCCCCACGATCTTGGATAACCTGCTTGCCGCCCGGAAAATCGGTCCCACAATCGCGGTGTTTGTAAACAATATGGGCCAGCGCAACCGCGACCTGGGCGGGTACGCTCACTTCGCAGATTTTATTGCCGCGGAATTGATACCGTGGGTCCGCAAAAACTATCGAATCGAGGAGGGCCCTAGCCATGTTGTGCTTGCGGGCTCAAGCCGTGGCGGCGTTGCGGCCAGTCACTGCGCTCTTTTGCACTCGGACGTAGTGGGTAATGTGCTTTCGCAATCGGGCGCTTACTTTGTGAGAAACGATGCGGCCAACTCTCTGCCCTGGCCGATCACGGAGGATACGGGAGACATCGTCCTCGCCTACCGAAAAAGCCCGCTCTTGCCGATCAAGTTCTATATGGAAGTTGGCCGCTTCGATTCGAGTGGCTCAATCCTGGGAAACAACCGAGAGTTGCGAGACGTGCTGTTACTCAAGGGGTATTCGGTGAGTTACCATGAATTCGACGGCGGCCACGACTACCTGTAGTGGCGAGGCTCGCTGTCGGTTGGTCTTGTCGCACTCCGAGGTACAGAACATAACTAGCAAAGGCATCCCGATGACTATAGCCGCACCTCCCATCACTCGCCTCACCAACTACATCAACGGCCAATGGACCGACTCGCGCGCCTCGGAATGGCGCGGCGTCGTCAATCCCGCGACTGGCGAAACGCTGGCCCAAGTTCCGCTCGCCGAAGCCGCCGAGGTCAATCAGGCCATCGAAGCCGCCGCCGCCGCCTTTCCCGAATGGCGACGCACTCCACCCGAAGACCGCATCCAGCCGCTGTTCAAGCTGAAGATGCTGCTCGAAGAGCATATCGATGACATCGCCCGCATCATCACCCAGGAAAATGGCAAAACCTTCACCGAAGCCAAAGCCGAGATGCGCCGCGCCATCGAAAACGTCGAAGTAGCGTGCGGCATTCCCATGATGATGCAAGGCTACAACCTCGAAGACGTCGCCCGCGGCATCGACGANNTACGCCATCGCCACCGGCAACACGTTCATCCTCAAACCCTCCGAGCGCGTCCCGCTCACCATGCGCTACGTGTACGAGCTTCTCGAAAAAACCGGATTGCCCAAAGGTATCGTGAGCCTGGTCAACGGAGGAAAAGCTGTTGTCGATGCGCTCATCGATCATCCCAAAGTCCGCGCCATCAGCTTTGTTGGATCAACTCCGGTCGCGCGCTACATCTATGCGCGCTCGGGTGAAAAAGGCAAGCGCTGCCAGTGCCAGGGCGGAGCCAAGAATCACGTCGTCGTTCTCCCCGACGCCGACATGCCGATGGCCACGCAGATCATCAGCGACAGCGCCTTCGGATGCGCGGGCCAGCGTTGCCTCGCCGTCTCCGTCGCGGTCACGATCGGCGAAGCGCAGAAAACTTTCCGTGACTCGATCGCCGACGCGGCTTCCAAACTCAAAGTCGGCAACGGCCTCGAAGCAGGCGTGCAGATGGGGCCGGTGATCACGCCACAGAGTAAAGAGCGCGTCGAATCGCTCATCGGAGTCGGCGAAAAACAAGGCGCAAAGATCTTGCTCGACGGTCGCAACTCCAAGGTCCCAAAATACGAATCTGGCAACTTTGTGAATCCTACGATTCTCGACGACGTTCCGGCGACTAGCGATCTTGCCGACACTGAAATCTTCGGTCCGGTCCTGAGCCTCGTCCACGCCGATAGCATGGACGAAGCCCTCGCCTTCCTCGAACGCAGCGCCTACGGCAATCAGGCGTCGCTGTTCACGTCGAGCGGTTCTGCCGCGCGCCGCTTCCGCTACGAAGCGCCCGCGGGAAATATCGGCATCAACATCGGCGTCGCCGCGCCCATGGCCTACTTTCCATTCAGCGGATGGAAGAACAGTTTCTTCGGCGATCTCCACGGCCAGGGCCGCGATGCCATTGAGTTCTATACCGACAAGAAAGTTGTCGTCGAGCGCTGGGCCAAGGAGCACAGCAGAAAGTTCTAGTACTGCTCACGTAGGGACAGCCGCCTCGGCTGTCCAAGCTCGAGCGAAGCTCGGCGCCTCATGGAGAAGGAGTTCGATAAATGACCACTACGCTAGCCAATCCCGCTACCCAAAAGATGACCGGCAAAGAAATCGTCGACCTTTCCCGCAAGCACACTCTTTACGAATGGTCGGCGCAGTCCAAGGTCGACCCGATTCCTGTGGCTCGAGCCAAGGGAATTTATTTCTACACGCCGGAAGGCAAGCGCTTCATCGACTTCAACAGCCAGCTCATGTCGGTCAACATCGGACACGGCGACGAGCGCGTCATTCAGGCGATCGCCGAACAGGCTGCGACGCTGGCTTATGCGAATCCCTTCATGGCAACTGAAGTTCGCGCGCGGCTGGGCGCGAAGCTCGCCGAAATTACTCCGGGCGATATTGATACTTTCTTCTTCACCAACGGCGGAGCCGATGCCAACGAGAACGCCATCAAGATTGCGCGCTTCTTCACCGGACGCCACAAGATTATCGCTCGCTATCGCTCCTATCACGGCGCGACCGCGGGAGCGATGAGTCTTACCGGCGATCCCCGCAGATGGGCCGCGGAGCCTGGCATTCCGGGTGTGGTGCACGTGCTCGATCCTTATCACGGCATCGAGCGCGGTTGGGAATCGGCCGAATCTTCGCTCGCCATGATTGAGGAGACGATTCAGCTCGAAGGTCCGCAAACCATCGCTGCGTTCATCCTCGAGCCGGTGACTGGAACCAACGGCATTCTTGTTCCCCCTGATGGATATCTCGAAGGGCTGCGCAAGCTCTGCGACAAATACGGCATATTGATGATTGCCGATGAAGTGATGGCTGGCTTCGGGAGAACCGGAGCGTGGTTCGCGGTCGATCACTGGAAGGTTGTTCCCGATCTGCTTTGCATGGCGAAAGGATTGACCTCGAGCTATCTTCCGCTCGGAGCGGTTGGCATGCGGCATCACATCGCGCAGCATTTTCAGGACAAAGTTTTCTATGGAGGGCTCACTTACAACAGTCATCCCATGGGATGCGCGGCGGCGCTGGCGACCATTCGCGTGTATGAAGAAGATGGGCTGATCGACAACGCGAAAAAAATGGGCGCGATCATGAAAGAGCTGGGAGCGGAGTTGCAGGCGAAGCATCCGTCGGTGGGAGCGGTGCGCTCCATCGGTCTGTTCGGCATCGTCGAACTCATTCGCAACCGCAAGACGCGCCAGCCCCTCGCTCCGTTCAACGGCACCTCCGACGAGATGGCTGCCCTCGGCCGCTTCTTCCGCGAGCAAGGTCTCTACACCTTCGTCCGCTGGAACACCTTCTTCACCAACCCTCCGCTCTGCATCAACGAGCAGCAGCTGCGCGAGGCGTTTGCGATTATCGATCGCGGGCTTCTCATTACTGATAAGGCGGTTACGGACTAGTTCTCAGTTGTCAGTTCTCAGTAAATGCCCACGTCGCCCGCTGGTGTGGGAGCAGGCTTGTGTGGAGCGGACACTCCCTTCGACTTCGCTCAGGGCAGGCTCTGTCCGCTTCTTTCCATCTGCACGACAAACCAATTATTCTGCATGTCTGCCCATGGAGAAGGCTGTTTACCTTTTCGTTAGGGGGTACCCCCCACCCCCCACGGTGGGGGTAGGGATTGGTAAAAGAGTAAACACACCCCCAAAGGATGGAAACTTCGAAGACGGATCACGTCGGCGGCTAAAGCCGCCATTTATTTTTTGTGGGCTTGTCAGGCGTGGGGCGCTGCATGCGAACAGCAGATTCCTCGCGCGCCTTCGGCGCACTCGGAATGACAAGGTTCGGGAATGCGGATAGGGATCCTTCGACTGCGCGAGCCATTGGCTTCGCCAATGTCTCACTTCGCTCAGGATGACAAGGCCGAGGAAAGCACCCGGGCATGGGATCCCCTTCGGCAAGCTTAGTAGGGAACGGCCTTTCGAGCCTAGGCGCTCGGGAGGACAGATCCAGGCGAAATAGCGAGGTTATTCGTTTTGTTTGAGCTGATCAGCTTTGCGCTTGGCCGCTTCGGATTTTTGGGCGAGGCCTTTGGCTTGGTAAGCGGCAGCGAGAGCAGTCTCGATTTCGTAGTCGTCGCCACTGCCTTGCTGCTCCTTGAGGAACGCGGCGATGGCGTCGTCGTACTGGTTTAGTTTGGCGTAGGAGAGGCCGAGGTTGTAATTGACGCCGGGGAATTGGGGCTTGAGGCGGACGGCGGTTTTGTATTCTTCGATGGCGCCCTGATGATTTTCTTCGGTGGCGAGCGTCAACCCCAGTCCGTAGTGGGCGTCCGCGTTGTTCGGTTCTTGAGTGAGTAACTGGGTGAAAGTGTCCTTCGCGTCCTGCGGGCGATTCTGGTTCAGGTAGACCATTCCCAATAAAATGCGGGCGTCGGCGTCTTGAGGCCGGAGTTGAAGCACGCGCTTCAGTTCGGTTTCCGCCGGAGCAAACTCAGCCTGATTGAAATAGGCCTGGGCCAAAGCCAAATGCGCGGGGACAAAGTCGGGACGCTGCTGGACGATCTTCTGGAGATGGGCAATAGCCTGAGCGGGATCGTTTTCAGGGAGGTCGCCGGCTTGTCCGGCGTGGGCTCGTCCCAGGCGCAGGGGAAAGCCGCGGTAATGCGCTGACCCGACTGCGACAGCGGCGAGGGCGAAAGTCATAACGAGAAAGACGGCGACGCGGCGAAGAGGCTGATCGTGCTGGGGGGCGATCAGCGCGATCAGCGCGCCCACAATTAGTCCGGTGATTAAACCTCCGATGTGCGCGGTGTTGTCGATACCGGGAAGTGCGAATCCAAAGACGAGGTTGTAGACAACGAACGCCCCGAGGCTGCGCAGTGTGCCAGAGAGTGCGGCGCGCGGCACGGAGAACTCTCCTAATTTGAAAGCGGCGATGAGCGCGCCAGCGAGACCGAAGATGGCTCCAGAGGCTCCTACACTCGCCCGATAAGGATTCCACGCTGCGCTGGCCAGACTGGCCCCCACGCCGCAGATGAGGTAGACGGTGGCATAGGTCCAGCGTCCATAGAGCGCTTCGCAAAGGGCTCCCAGATTCCACAGGCACCACATGTTAAAGGCGATGTGGATGATGCCGCCGTGAACGAAGATGTTCGTCAGGAGCCGCCACCATTCTCCCGAAAACGTGAGTGCGCCTACATTGGCTCCCCATCGGATGCTTTCTGGAATGGAGAACTCCATGATGGTGGAACCGGCGAGCGCCATGCCGAGGAATATAGCTGCGTTGATACCGAAGATGATCTGTGTGAGGCCGATGGTGGCCCCGCTGCCGCTGGCCCAGGGCGTGCGCATAACCGGCTGCCGCGCGTCGTCCGCGAGTTCACCGCGCTGGTAGGCTTCGTGGCGCACGCACCACTGGCAGATCTTCTTACCAAAGGTTAAGCCGGGAAGCTGACGGCCACATCGAATGCAATTTGCCATGAGTTCTTAAAAGAGTATCAGCAGTTCGCGGCGAACGACAAAGCTCGAGAAAATTAGGCAGTGGGTCGGTTTGATTGTCATCCTGAGCAAGCGCCTTTGCGCAGCGAAGGATCTGGGCGAGTCGCGCAAGGCATCTCTCGCTCTGCATGAACAAAGGCTGCACTCGGGGTTACGCCAGCGAGAATGTAGCTGGCTCAGAGGTTTCGCGTCAGCGAAGCTAGCTCATCGGGCGGCAATTTCATAAAGGCAGCAGCGGCTGCGGTTTTTAGGGCACCGTAAGTTTGAAGGCCGTCGATCTCGCCCGCCGTGCGCAGGTGCGCGAGAGCCGGCATAGAGTTCAAGATATCTGCGCGAAGCAACAACCAAAAGCGAAGCTTGATTCCGGTCAGCGCGGAATAGAGGCGGACCTCAATCGCTCTCTCTTGCAGAATAGAAGCCAGGCTGGCCCGGCGAGGGTCACAGCTGTTCTTTTCAGCGTCGGCGAACTGAACCAGGACCTTGGCATTGTGAGCCATACGGCGCGTTACCTCGAGATACAAACGCATGCGCTTACGTTGCGCCTCGCGAAACTGCAGCGGGCCCATTTTCCAGCGAAATCCAAATTCCGCGGCCGGGTCGAGGAGCGACTCGGCCAGTGAAAGGTCGACCGGGTAGAGGAAGGGAATGACATCATCGGCGTCGACGTCGCGCTTGGGAAAACGCGTCCAGGCGCAGCGCAGCATGTAGATGCAGGACAGAGCGCCCCACGCAACGATCAGCCAGGTGAAAATAATGGAGAACATAACCTAGCGCATCCTCCGTAACGCGTCCTTATATTGTTCTAGTTCGCCGGGGGAAGGGGCCGATAACTCGGGATTCGGAGTTTCTGCCTTTTGTGGCACGCTGAAAAACCAAATCCAGATCAACACGGCAACAGAGTATGCCACAAGTGAGGTCCATCCCCACAACAATTTGAATCTTGTTCCAAAATCCGAAAATTTGGTCGTGGTCAGCAGCATAACCGTGGCGTACAGGCCAAACCCGGTGGATATGCCAAATGGATACTGCCGCCAGCGGAGGCCAACAACCGGGACAAGCGTTACCAGTCCAGCGAAGACGAATACCTGCACGAACCGGACCGCAATTTCGCCGACGGCAATATAGAACTCGAGGCCGCTAAGGCGCGACGGGACGACGTTCGCCCGGACTATGCTCATGCCTATACCCAGGACAAGGACCGCCGGAAAGATAAGGCGCGCCCACCAGGCGCGGGTTAGGCTCCCGAGAACCGTTCGGAGCACCTCGTACATCACGAGGATTCCAAGGAGATCGTAGACGGCTTCGGTTATCCAATAAGTTGGATAATAAGTGCGTTGATTGCCGTGAGTCAGGAAACGTGCTATGTCCGCGGCCACTGCAAATGCAGCATAGGCAAAGAAACCGGGAAGGGTTACGAGCGCACGTCTGCGAATTAGTACTCCGAGAAGCACCACCAGCAGACAGGACGGAACGAATTCCAGGATGTTCATTGAAGCCGGGAACAGCTTACCTCAACTGTTCCCGATCTTCGAGCGTCATTTTGTTATGTGGCAAATCAAGCCTGCGGCGGGTTGGTCGTTGTCTTGATCGGCGGAAGTCCGCCACCGTCAGCCAATGGGGGGGCAACCGGCTTGGGTGGCTTAGTTGTAGTGGGCGGAAGTCCGCCTCCGTCTGCCAGCCGGACTACGCCCGGTGTGGGAGGTTTAGTCTGCTGCTGCGACTCGTCAGTCAAAGCTGCCCGGGGCCCGGGGCAGACCCATTTCCAATTCACGATGTTGCAATCTGGTGGCATTCCTGGCCCGTCGGCCAAAGCTACCGAGGCGAATGACATGAGCAATAACGCAACTGCAAGGATCCGTTTCATGGTGATTCTCCTTATCGAGGGGGGATTCCCCAGGGAAACAGTTTAATCGGGGACGCAAGGGGTAGGGGCTTTTCAGGCCGAAAACAAGCAAAATCCGAACGGAAGGTCATTCCTGGCCGCAATTCGCCCGTCGATTTTCAGTGGATTGTCTTTGTCTTGCGTGACATGTAATCCATCAAAAGGTACTGCCCCAGCGTGTACGGTGTAGTGAAGTAGGCCTTGCCGCGGCACATTTCCGTTACTTTCTGGACGAATTGCACCAATCCATAATCTGACGCGAGCATGAACGTGTTGATGAGGACGCCGGCGCGCTTGCACTTCGAGACCTCTTCAAGCGTCTGGCTGACGACGAGGGGATCGAGGCCGAAGGCATTTTTGTAAATGCGTCCGTCTTCGAGCGTCAGCGCGGAAGGTTTGCCGTCGGTGATCATGACGATCTGCTTCATGTCTTTTCTTTGCCGTTGCAAAATTCTCTGGGCCAGGCGCAGGCCTTCACGCGTGTTGGTGTAATAGGGGCCGACCTTGACGCGGGCAAGCTGCGAGAGCGGAACTTCTTCGGCGGAGTCGTGAAAGAGCACGAGCGAGAGCGAGTCGCCGGGGTACTGCGTGCGGATGAGATGCGAGAGCGCCATGGCAACTTTTTTCGCCGGAGTAAAGCGGTCTTCGCCGTAAAGGATCATCGAATGCGAGCAGTCGAGCATGAGCACCGTGGCGCAGGAGGACTGGTACTCGCACTGGTGGACCTGCAGGTCCGAATATTCGATGTTGAGCGGCAGGCTGAGACCTTCGCGCTGGATGGCGCTGGAGAGCGTGGCAGTGATGTCGAGGTTGAGCGTGTCGCCGAACTCGTAGGTGCGGGACGCGCCGCTGGCTTCGATGCCGGTGGCGAGGTCGCGGGTATCGTGGCGTCCGAAGCTGGATTTGCCGAGCGAGCCGAGCAGGTTGCGCAGAGATTTGAAGCCGAGGAAGTCAAGGCTTTTGTCCGTGATTTCGAATTTGGCCTGCTGCGCGTTTTCCCCGAGTTGTCCGCCCACACCGGACGGCCGCGAAGGATCCGGAGGCTGGTCGATTGAGATGTAATCTTCCTGCTGCATGCGCTCGATCAACTTTTCGATGAGTTCGTCGAGCTGGCCATCTGCCGCCATTTGCTGCAGGCGTTCGCGCATGTCGTCGTCGAATTGATCGCCATCCATCAAGGCTTGCTCGATGGCGCGGCGAAGGTCGTCGAGAGTCTGTTCACCCTCGGGCATCTCGTACCACATGTCGCTCTGGAAGCCGCTCTGCAGAAGGTAGTCGGCAAGCGCGCCGAGCAAGTCCTCCATGCTCATTTCGCCGGCGGGGTCGGGCACGTATTTGCTGTAGCGGATGCGTTTCATAAAGCAGTGGTCAGTGATCAGTGGCCACTGAAAACTGAAGACGAGAGTTCTTTTCTGACCACTGGCCACTGATCACTGACCACTAGTTAAACTGTCTCCTCTGCCTGTACGGTGGTTCTTCTTTCTCGAAGCTTTTCTCACGCTGCGGTTCGGGTTTTTTCTCTCCGGCTTTGAAGACTCGCTCCTCGCTGCGGCCTATGCGTTTGTGGGCGTGCAGGCCTTCGAGGATGAATTCGGCGGCGGAGACCTGCTGCTCGGGGCTTTCTTTGTGCGAGACACCGAGCGCGCCCAATTTTTCTCCCAAGCCCTGAATCTCTTTCAAGTTTTCAAGCGCTTCGAGAGCGCAAACCGAATCCGACAACTGAATCTCGCCGCCGAGGTCGAACCACTGTACGATCTGCTGCACGTTGGCTCCGGTGAAGTACTGGTCGTAAGTCTTGGCGATGGCGGCGCGGATCAGTTCACGGGAGACGTGGTCAGCGCCTTTCATCTCGCCCTCGTATTCGAGTTCCAGTTTGCCAGTGATCGCAGGCAGCGCAGCGTAAACGTCACTCACGCGGGGCACAACCAGTTTTTCGCCGTTGCGGAGGGCCCGGCGCTCGGCGTTGGAGATGACATTTTCCATGGCTGAGATTGGGAGGCGCTGGCTGACACCCGAACGCTTGTCGATTTTCTTATCCTCGCGGGCGGCGAAGGCGATGTGCTCGATGACCTCCGAAATGTAGGTGGGCAGATGCATCGCCTGGCCATCGCGGCTGGTCCAGGCTTCCTGCGCGGTGATGGCAATGCCTTCATCCACGGTTGCAGGGTAGTGGGTGCGAATCTCGGAGCCGATGCGGTCCTTGAGCGGTGTGATGATTTTTCCGCGGGCGGTGTAGTCTTCAGGATTGGCGCTGAACACGATGGCGACGTCGAGCGGCAGGCGGATGGGATAGCCTTTAATTTGCACATCGCCCTCCTGCATGATGTTGAACAGGCCGACCTGAATTTTTCCGGCAAGGTCAGGAAGTTCGTTGATGGCGAAGATGCCTCGATTGGCGCGGGGAAGCAGGCCGTAGTGTACGGTGAATTCGCTCGATAATTCGTGGCCGCCACGGGCGGCCTTGATCGGGTCGATGTCGCCGATAAGGTCTGCGATGGTGACATCGGGCGTGGCGAGTTTTTCCACGTAGCGGTCGTCGGGAGTTAGATAGGCGATGGGAGTGGCGTCGCCGAGGCGCGCGACCTCTTCGCGGCAACGTCGGCAGATGGGAGCGTAGGGATTGTCACGAATCTCGCAGCCGGCGACGTAGGGCATGTGAAGATCGAGTAGCGTCGTAAGAGCCCGCAGGATGCGGCTTTTGGCCTGGCCGCGCAACCCGAGCAGGATGAAATTGTGCCGCGAGAGAATCGCGTTCACGATTTGGGGAACAACGGTGTCGTCGTAGCCGACGATGCCGGGGAAGATGCTGGCGTCGTCTTGCTGACGCAAGCGGGCGATGAGATTGTCGCGGAGTTCGTCTTTCACGCGGCGGGTGCGCAAACGTTCTTCGGAAAAAGCACTGCGCCGCAATTCGTCTAACGTGCGTGGAAGACTCATGAGGGACTCCCGACTACTTTTCTGAATTATACAAGAGCGGGCTTCACGCTTCGGTTGTCGGGCTTCAGCAAAACCTCTGACGCACCTGGCCGTAGTTGCATTGCTATCCGGACGCCGCACACGTCCGGTTTTGCTGAAGCCCGAAGTCCGAAAGCCGAAAGCCCGGTGTTCAGTGGACGTGGCCGTTGCCGCCTGCCTTTTCACGCGCATTGGCGGTACGGCGGAGATTGGGGATGATAGTTTCGAGATAACTGATGAACAATGAAAGACGTTCTGGTTCGGAGCGCAGGGAGAGCAGTTTTTGCTTGAAATCCAGATCGAGAGGCAGAGAGCCGGCAAGATGGAAAGAGAGCAACATCGGATCGGCGGCGGAGAGATCCTGTTTTGCCCCAGCGATGGCCATAAGTTCGGAGTGCAACTCCACCGCGCGCGAGGTGTCTTGCCGCGGCGGAGTTCCGGGTTCGTCCTCAATCATGAGAATTTCGGCGCGCAGGAAAGAACGCTCCCGGTTGACGCGCAAGAGTTCGAAACGCTTGCGGCCCTCGGTGACCAGGTCGAGGCGGCCGTCGGGGTACTCTTTCACGACGGCAACGATTTCGGCGGTACATCCCACCTCGGCGAGACCCTGTTCGACGGCGCGCACGACCCCGAAGATGCCTCGCTGGGCGAGGCATTCGCCGATCATTTCCTTGTAGTGCGGTTCGAAGATATGCAAGGGCAGGGGAGTGCCGGGAAACAGGACGACATCGAGCGGGAACAGTGGCAGAAGGGCGTCCAAGCAGTCTCCGGTGACGAGCGCGGGGATGAGCGCGAACACGAGCGCTGGCTTGATTGTACCGCAGGGCTTGACTTCACAAGTTGCAGGGAATAAAAGCGCGCTATGGAACTTGCAGGCAAAATTGCGGTGGTGACGGGCGCTTCCATGGGAATTGGGGAGGCGATTGCGAAAAGTTTTGCCGATCATGGCGCGAGTGTCGTGATGCTGTCGCGCGATGCGGGCAGAGTGGAAGCCGCGCGAGGGCGCGTGGGCCACGCCGAGCGAACGCTGGCTTTGGCTTGCGACGTCAGGCACCGGGAGGATGTTGACCGTGCGATCGGACTGACGCTGCACCATTTCCAGAGGATCGATATTTGGGTGAACAATGCGGGGCATGGGCTGCTGGATTCGGTGGCGCAGATGGAGATGGCGGCGTGCCGGGAAATGTTCGACACGAATTTCTTTGGAGCGGTGGCGGCGATGCAGGCGGTGATTCCTGTGATGCAACAGCAGGGCGGGGGGACGATCATCAACATCTCGAGCGTGGCGGGGCACATTCCAGTGCCGTTCCATGCGGCTTACAGTGCCACCAAGTTTGCGCTGAATGCGCTCGGCAAAGCGGCGGGCGTGGAATTGAAGAAAGACGGCATTCACGTGCTCACGGTTTGTCCTGGATATGTGCGGACGGCGTTTGGTGAGAATGCGATTCGGGGCAATGAGTTGAAGCAAGTTCGTCCGGGATCGGTGAGGGGGATTACTGCTGAACGGGTGGCTCAGGCTACGCTACAGGGATATTTGAAACGAAAGAGGGAAGTAATTGTGCCGTGGACGATGTATGTGCCCCTCAGAATTTATCAGATGTTTCCCTGGGTAGTGGAGTGGGCAATGGGGAGGATGGCCGGGTGATGATAGCTCCCGGACAAATCCTTAAATACGGGGAGCAGGGGTTCACAGGGAGGTTATTGGTCCTACCCCAGCTCCGCGAGCATGGCTTCCATCTCGCCCTGGGCGTGCAGGTTGCCGGTGCGGCGAGCGGATGCGATGCCGTCGCTGAGCATGGTCTTCGCTTCGGCGATGCGGTCGGCGCGGGCTAGCGTTTGCGCTGCCATGAAGTAGCCAGGTGTGTATTCGGGATTGGCTTTAAGCAGAATGGAGAACTCAGCCAGGGCGCGATCGAAGTCTCCCTGTCTGGAATATTCCATCGCCAGGCCATAGCGGGCGAACGTGTCGTTTGGATCCTGGGTGAGGATGTCGTTGAGCGCAGCGATGCGGTCCATAAAGTAGTTCTCAGTTCTCAGTTGAGATGAGGTTACTACAAACGAGCTCTTCGCTTCTGGATCGCTGAAGTGCTCTGGCTTCTCGCTTGCATGGGTTGAGGTGAGTAGAATGAGCGTTCTTAAGATTTCATGCTCTTTGGAGGGTAACTGGTGGCTTGTCCGTTTTTCATGCCAATAGAGAGATTGCAGAGCGGGACTTGGCTGCATGCGCTGCGGCTCCCGCTAGGATGCGGGTGGGGTGGACATTGCACCGCGCCGGGACATGAGGGTGAGACCCCGTCGCAGGAAGAATTGCGGGAATTCTGCAACCTTGGCTATGCGGAGGGTTGCGGGCGGATGCCGCGGGAGCGGATGTGGGATTCGGTGCGGTTTGCGGCCAGGACTGTGGCCAGCGACGGGAACGGGACTGGCGGCGGGCGCATTCAGATTCGCTATATATGTGAGCGCGGGCATCGTCCGGCGGAGCATGGGACGTTGGAGTTTGATGCGGCTGAGGCGCGGTGGGAACAGCGGCATCCCGACAGTCGAGTGCAGCGTATGGCAGAGTGTTTTCTGGAATCGTATGTTGAGAAGAGGAATAGGCAGAAAGTGACGCCGGTTGCTCTGAGCCGATCAGAAGTTGATGTGGAAGAAACTGGAATAGGAACACAACCAACGGAAAGAGGATAAGTAGGACTATGAGTGATGAGATGCTGACGCCTCGCCCGGTACGGGATTCCGAATCGGAAATGACGGAACTGGTTCTGCCCAATGATGCCAACCCGCTGGGTGCGCTGCTGGGCGGCCGGTTAATGCATTGGATCGATTTGGCGGGCGCTCTGGCAGTGCACCGTCACGCGCGGAGTTACGCCGTGACCGCTTCGGTGGATCACATTGATTTCCTGGTGCCGGTGAGGGTGGGGGACATGGTGGTTCTAAAGTCGTCGGTGAACCGGGTTTTTCAAACGTCGGCGGAAGTTGGCGTGAAAGTTTTTGTGGAGAACTACCTTGCCGACACGGTGCAGCACGTGGCCTCGGCGCACCTGACCTTTGTGGCGGTGGACGCCAAAGGCAACCGCTTGAAAGTGCCTGCCGTGATTCCCGAGACCGAAGAGCAGAAGAGGCGTTATGACGACGCGGGGCGGCGGCGCGAGATGCGACGCACGGAAGTGGAGCGTCGGCGCAAAGCGAAACAGTAGTCGACAAAGCATGTGATCCGCGTCACATCAGAGCCTTAGCGGAACGGTTAGCCTACAAGGTGCGTGCGGGGAATTTTTCATGGATAGTGCACTTCTTGTTCATCGCATTCACTTCGCATTCACGGTTACCTTCCACTATCTCTTTCCGCAACTCACCATGGGTCTGGCGCCGCTGATCGTGGTGCTGAAGACGCTCGGTCTTCGCCGCAACGATGAGACCTACAACCAGGCGGCGCGTTTCTGGGCGAAGATTTTTGGCATCAACTTCCTGATGGGTGTGGTGACCGGCATCCCGATGGAATTTCAGTTTGGCACCAATTGGTCGCACTTCTCGCGCTTTGCCGGAGGTGTGATCGGCCAGACGCTGGCCATGGAAGGTGTGTTTTCCTTCTTCCTGGAGTCGACGTTCCTGGGGCTATTTCTCTACGGTGAGAAACGGCTCGGCCCGCGGGCGCACTGGTGGTCGGCGGTGGCGGTGTTTTTGGGTTCGTGGCTCTCTGGTTTTTTCATCATCGTCACGGACGCCTGGATGCAGCATCCCGTGGGCTACGCCCGAGCAGCGGACGGGTCTCTGCAACTATCCAGCTTCTGGGCACTGCTGCTGAACCCTTGGGCATGGTGGCAGTATGCGCACAACATGGGCGGGGCCGTGATTACCGGGGCGATTGTGATGGGGTCGGTGGGCGCGTTCTATCTGTTGTGGGGAAAGTTTGAGGCGCACGGCCGGATTTTTCTGAAAGTGGGCGTGATCGCCGGATTGATCTTCAGCGTTTTGCAGTTGTTTCCGACGGGGGATGGTCAGGGACGCCTGATTGCCGAGAATCAACCGGTCACACTCGCAGCCATGGAAGCGCTTTTCGTGAGCCAAACCGGAGCGCCGCTGGTGATCCTCGGCCAGCCGAATGTGGAGGAGCGCAAGATTGATAATCCGCTTGAGGTTCCGAACGCGCTGAGTTTTTTAACGTACCGGGCCTGGAAGGCCGACGTGCGGGGGTTAGATGCCTTCCCGCAAGATCTGTGGCCGCAGAACGTCGCGCTGCTCTATTACTGCTATCACATCATGGTTGGGCTGGGGACGATCTTCATCGCCATCACGGTGGTGGCGGCGTTCCTGTTGTGGCGTGGCAAATTGTTCTCTGCGCGTTGGATGCTCTGGATACTATTGCTGGCTTTGCCCTTCCCCTACATCGCCAACACCGCCGGATGGATGACCGCGGAACTGGGCCGCCAGCCTTGGCTGGTTTACGGCTTGATGCGCACGGCGGACGGATTTTCGAAGATGGTGTCAGCCGGCAACGCGATGTTCACGCTGCTCGGCTTTCTCGGAATGTACACGGTGCTGGGTATCTTGTTTCTGTTCTTGGTGCAGCGTGAAATTGAGCTGGGGCCAGTGAGCGAGTTGAGTTTGCATCACTAGTAAGCCTGTCAAGCTGTCTCATAAATGGTGTTGGGAAGGCACGACTTCAGTCGTGCCGCCCGAAGCCAATAAATATGGGGGCTTTAGCCCTGAGGGTGCGGCGGTTTTACTCCTCAAACGGCCAATCGTGGGATCGCCCCTTGAAGCTGCACGTCAATCTGTGAGGATCGCAATGGAAACCTTATGGTTCATGATTGTGGCCGCGATGGTGGCGGCTTACGTGGTGCTGGACGGCTTCGATCTGGGCGCTGGCGCAATTTACCTGGGCGCAGGCAAAACGACCGACGAGCGGCGAAAGATTTTGCGCGCCATCGGTCCCGTGTGGGATGGCAACGAAGTCTGGCTGCTCGCGGCCGGTGGCACGCTCTTCTTCGCTTTCCCCTTGCTCTATGCCTCCAGTTTCAGCGGCTTCTACCTCCCGCTGATGATGGTGCTGTGGCTGCTGATGCTGCGCGGCATGGGCATTGAGTTGCGCGCGCACATGGAGAATCCGGTTTGGGTCGGCTTCTTCGATTTGATCTTCTGCGTTTCGAGTGTGCTGCTTGCCATCTTCTTCGGTGCGGCTCTGGGAAACGTGGTGCGCGGCGTCCCTCTGGGAGCCGATGGCTACTTCTTCGAGCCGCTCTGGACGAATTTCCGCGTCGGCACGGACACCGGAATCCTCGACTGGTACACCGTGCTCACCGGCGTGATCGCTCTCGTCACGCTGACCGCCCACGGCGCGCTGTACGTTGCGGTCAAAACGGATGGCGATTTGAATCAGCGCACCCGCACAGTAGCGTTGTGGGCCTGGCCGTTGCAACTGATCTTGACCATCGTTGGCTTAATCGCGACCTGCTACGTCCAGCCAACGGTTCTCGACAACTACAAGCACCACGCCATCGGATATCTGATTCCGGTAATTGTGTTTGGCAGTCTTGGCATGATGATCTATGCCATCCGCAAGGGCGAAGACAAACTCGCCTTCGTCGGCTCGGCCTCCTACATCGTCGGCATGCTGGTAGGCGCGGCGTTCGGGCTTTATCCCGTGGTGTTGCCGGCCAGCACCGACCCTGCCCACAGAAGTCTGACCATCTATAACACCGCCGCAGGCCGGCACGGGCTGACGGTCGGGTTCACGTGGTGGATTCTGGGAATGATTCTGGCTCTTGCATACTTCACGCTGCTATTTCGCATGTTTCGCGGCAAAGTGCGGCTGGAAGGCGAAGGCTACTGAACGCCGCAACCGCTAGGAAATCACGCGCGGACCTCTTCCACCCCATTCAGCGGAACGATCCGCGCAATGCGCTGCATCACTTTCTTGTTTTGCTCCGACTTTTTCAGGTCGAAGGTGGCCTGCACGCCCATCCATACCTCCGGCGAACCACCGAACAGCCGGGCAACTCTCAGGCACATCACCGCCGAGAGGGGTTTGCGCCCCGCCAAAATGCCGTGCAGCATCTGCCGCGACACTCCCAGAGCCTTGGCAGCTCCAGTCACGGAGAGGCCAACCGACGGCAGAATGTCTTCCTTAATAATCTCGCCCGGATGAATCGGCGGCAATCCGTTCCTTCTCTTCATCGCTCTGTCTCTAGTGGTAGTCTTCATAGTCACACTTCGAGTGCAAGCTCTGTTCCTCCGCGGGACCGCAGCCAGTCTCGGCGAAGCCACCTAAAGGATAGATCCGTGGTGCCCACCCTTGCAAAGAACGCAAGGATGGGGCAGCCTCATTCGTGACGATCCATGGAGCGAACGCACAGTAAGGGTGGCCAGCCCCCTCTTCAAGTCCCTTATGCCGGAAGCCGCCGATCACAATTTAAGTGTAAATCAAATAGTTTACATAGTCAAGCAGTTCGGGACTGGGAGGGCGGACGATACGACATTCCCGCCCGCCCCAAGGGCAAGGAAATCAGATTCTTCTCCCCACCAACGAATCACCTCCGCCCTGTATAATCACCCTTGGGTTCTGCCTCATCATCGCAGTTCATCCCTTGGAGTGTGATCCCTTGAACGCACATATGCCGTCTCATCCCGGGCAGCCCGCGCCGGGGCCGCAGCCGCTGCCGGGAGTCGATGCCATCATTGCCGTGGGTTCGGGCAAGGGAGGCGTGGGAAAGACCACGCTGTCGGTAAACCTGGCGGTCGCTCTGGCCAAGATGGGACACAAAGTCGGTCTGCTCGATGCCGATGTGTATGGACCAAACGTGCCGCTAATGCTGGGCGTGAGCGGGCAGCCCAAGGCGCTTGGAGAAAATCGCATTGAGCCACTGCAGGCGCATGGTCTGAAGGTGATCTCGGTCGGATTTCTCAATCCCGGGGACAAACCCATTATCTGGCGCGGTCCCATGCTGCACCAGATCGTGAAGCAGTTTCTGGGGATGGTGGAGTGGGGACATCTCGATTACATGGTGGTGGACCTTCCGCCGGGAACGGGGGATATCGCGTTGTCGCTGGTGCAGTCGGTGCCGCTCACGGGCGCGGTGGTGGTTTCGACTCCGTCCGACGTTTCGCTGCAGGATGCACGCAAAGCCATCGAAATGTTCCGGCAGATGAAAGTGGATCTGGTGGGCGTGGTCGAGAACATGAGTTATTTTGTGTGTCCGCACTGCAACCATGAGATCGACATCTTCTCGCGCGGCGGGGCGGAGAATATGGCAAAGCAATTTAGTGCGCCGTTCCTGGGAAGCATTGAGCTTGATCCCGAAGTGCGCAAGTCCGGCGATGGCGGCAAGCCGATCGTGCTGGAAGGGGAGAATTCGCCACACGCCAAGTCGATCTTTTCGTTCGCACGGAAGGTGGTTGCGCGAGTAGAAGAGATTAAGGCTGGCGAGTCGGCCAGCGTGATTCAGATTCAGTAAATTCTCCAACACAGAGGACACTGGGGAACACAGGGCAAATCCCTCTATGTACACCTGTGTTTAAGCCTTTGACTTTTTCTGCCGCTTCGAGAACCTTGATATCCGCCAGCGCACATCTGCTTCGCCATCTTTCATGATCAGCTCCGCCATCATCTCTCCCAACGCAGGCCCGTGCTTGAACCCGTGTCCCGATCCTCCTCCGAGCAGCCACACGTTCTCCGCTTGCGGATGCCGATCCACAATGAAGTTACTGTCAGGCGTTTGCTCGTACTGGCAAACACGTGTCTCGACCAGGGGAGCGTCCTTCATCGACGGGAAACGGAAAGCAATATATTCGCGAACGCGCTTCAGCGTCGCCTCGCTCACTACTCGTTCGCCGCAGGTGGGATCGAAGACGCGGCCGCGTGTGTCATCGGCAACCTTGAAGCCGCGCCGGTCGCCGCCCGGAATGCCGTAGAAGAAACGTTTGCCGTGATCGCCCCACACCGGAAGGTGCGCATCGGTGAAGCGCGAATCTCCAGCGGGCGGTCCGAAGAAAAAGATGTCTTGTTTGGTGGGACGGATGAGGCGGCCTAGAGTTTCTGGAAACAGCTTGCCTAGCCATGGACCACACGCGAAAACATAGTGATCGGCTTTGAGCCGCGAGCCATCGGAGAGGGTCAGGCTGCGAAGAGAGCCCTTTCCGGCATCGTCGAGCCCAACGGCCGAAACTGCGATCTGCCGATACCCTCCGCCTTCCGCGATGAACGAATCGACAACGGCCTGGCAACTGGCGCGGGCATCGAGGTATCCGCACTCGGGTTCGTAGATTCCCCAGTGGACATCCTCGAAGTTGATCTGCGGCCAGCGTTTCTTCATATCAGGTGTGGAGAGTTCTCGGAATTCGATTTGGGCCTGGCGCAGCATGGAAAGCGAGCCGCGCTCGTACTCATCGTCGCGGCTGCTTACCATCCAGAGAACTCCGGTCCGGTGCAAGAACTGTCGCTTCCAGCGCCGTTCATATTTCTGCCACAGCTTGAGCGCACGCGCGGCCAATTCTGTATAGGGTTGGTCGGGACCGTAGGTCCCGCGCATGATGCGGGTTTCGCCACCTGAAGAGGCGCGCGAGTTACCCGGACCCCAGGCGTCGAGTAAGGTGACGCGAGCACCGCGTTCGAGCAGATGAAGGGCGGTCCAGCCGCCGAAGGCTCCAGCTCCAACGACTGCGATGTGCAGTTTGGATTTCATGGAAAATGTTTTTGTATCACGAAGGTTCAAGATACCCGGAGATGGCCGAGCAAGGGAAGATGCGAGTCCAGATTCCGGTCGGGTATACTCCTTGAGCCATGAATCCACGAACGAACTCGTTCTATCACAGTTCAGCGCGGTTTTGCGTCGTCGCGTCCTTACTCATCTGTCCTTCTCTTTTTCTTTTCGCACAAGACCGAGCCGCCGCGCCGTCTCGCGCCGCAGCGGTGCTCGACTCCATGCCGCACGCCAAGAGGATCGCTGAGGTTGCTCTCTCTCCCGACGGAAGCCAAGTCGCATACATCGTCGACGAAAAAATTACGGTAACTCCTGCTGGTGGAGGCTCTTCGCATGCGATCGCCGTGGAGGGCAACCTTCCGCTTCGCGATTTGGCTTGGTCCGCAGACAGTAAAAGCATCGCATTCATCGCCGACCTTCCCGGTGACGTTCCCGCAGCTCAAGTCTGGACCGCTGGAGCCGACGGCAGCAATCCCGCGAAGCATGCGGAGCTGAAGGGATATGCGCAGGCTCCACGCTTCTCGCCCGATGGATCGAAACTCGCCCTGCTCTTCATTGAGGGTATGCCTCGCGTCGCGGGCCCGTTGCAACCCATGACGCCACTCGCAGGAGTCATCGACCAGAAGATATTCGAGCAGCGTATTACAACCATCAACCTGAGCACAGACCGTCTGACGCAGGTTACTCCAGCCGATGTCTATGTCTACGAATACGACTGGACTCCGGACGGACAAGCCTGGGCAGTAACCGCGGCGCATGGCAACGGCGACGCCAACTGGTGGGTTGCGCACCTGTATCTGGTGAATGCACAGACTGGCGAGATGCGCGACATATACAAGCCGAAGCTGCAACTCGCGGATCCGCGCGTTTCTCTTGATGGAAAGAATGTGGCGTTCATTGAAGGATTGATGAGCGACGAAGGTTCAACCGGCGGCGATATCTACATAGTCCCCATAACCGGAGGGGTTGCGCGGAACCTCACTCCCAACGTTAAGGCATCCCCGTATGCGCTCGCCTGGGCGGCTCCTGATCACCTGGTGTTCGCTCAGGACATCGACGGAAATTTCGGCTTTGCCAGCGTGAGTTCCAAAGGGAGCCCGGTCCAGCCGCTCTGGAAGGGCGAAGAACTGGCTCATCCAGCCGGTGCCGCCTGGACCTCAAAGTTCGTCGCCGACGGTGAAGTCACAACTGCCATTGTCCGCGAAGCGGCGAACACTGCACCGGAAGTCTGGGCAGGGTCCATTGGAAAGTGGAAGCAGCTCACTACGGTGAATGCCGAGGTTAAGCCAGCATGGGGTGAGATGCACAACGTGCATTGGATGAGTGGCACCACGCGGATACAAGGATGGTTGATGTTGCCTAAGGACTTCGCTACGGGCAAGGAGTATCCACTCATCGTCAGCGTGCACGGAGGCCCGTCTGCCGCATGCGTCTCACAGTGGGGCGAGCGAAACATGGGCCCGGTTTCGGCGATGGGTTACTTTGCTCTCTGCCCGAATCCGCGCGGCAGCTACGGACAGGGAGAAGCTTTCACGCAGGGCAACGTAAAGGACTTCGGCGGCGGCGACTACCGCGACATCATGGCCGGAGTGGATGCGATGGCAAAGCAATACCCGATCGATACCAGCAGGATCGGCATTCGCGGTCACAGCTACGGCGGATACATGGCCATGTGGGCCGAAACCCAAACCCAGCGTTTCGCGGCCGCAGTTGCGGGCGCCGGCCTCTCCGATTGGCTGAGCTACTACGGTCTCAACGATATCGATGAATGGATGGTTCCGTTCTTCGGGGCGTCGGTGTATGACGATCCTGCCGTGTATGCCAAGAGCGATCCTATGCACTTCGTCAAAGCAGTGAAGACACCGACGTTGATCCTGGTCGGTGATCGAGACGGCGAGGTGCCCATGGAGCAATCGGTCGAGTGGTGGCACGCTCTCGCGACTCTGCATGTCCCGACAAAGTTGGTGGTTTATCCGGACGAAGGACACATGTTCATCAAGCCCGCCGACGCGCGGGATTACACTCTTCGCTCGCTCGAGTGGTTCGAGGAATGGTTCGGGAAAGCGCCGTAGGCATCCTCACCTTTCTCCGGGCTCGCCGCGGGGGTCAATGAGTGTGATTGCGATTTTGCAACGGTAGGCCAAATCCCTCGGTCCGCCGGGTGTTATTCTGCTTCGGTTATGGAAGCCAAAGGTCTGACTCCGATATTGAACGTGTCCGACATCGCCAGCACGGTCGCGTGGTTTGAGAAGTGGGGATGGAAGAAATTGTGGGACTGGGGAACGCCTCCGACGTTTGGCGCGGTTGGATCGGGTAAGGAAGCTTGCATCTTTCTTTGTCAGGGGGCGCAGGGAGGCCGCGGCCGCGGCGCGAATACCACCACGTTTCAGCAGCAGGGAGACGAAGAGGGCGACAAGGGCGTCTGGATGTCGGTCTGGGTGGGCGACGTGGATGAGATGCACAAGCATTGCGTCGCCGCCGGGCTGGAGGTCACATTTCCGCCCACCGATATGCCGTGGAACGTTCGCGAGATGCACCTTCGCCATCCGGATGGGCATGTGTTCCGGGTCGGCCGCGGATTCGAGCCCAAAAAGTAGAGCTGGCTGCCGTGCCGGATCAATGAGCGTAATGGCGATTTATCGCCATCCGGAACCTCTCTTTTGCGCGGAGTAGGTATAATCTCGCAGATTCGGTAAGTCCGGTACGCAACGATGGAGGCCCCCATGACACGAATTTTCTTTCCCATCTGTTTGATCGTGATGACGATGAGCGCGGTCCGCACGTCGGCCCAAGTGTACCCATACCGCGATGGAACTGCTGGTGTGACCGGATACCGCTCGGAAGTGATGGCCGAAGTCATGATCCAGGAAAGCGAATTCGTTCGCTTGGCCGAGGCCATCCCCGTCGATAAATACACATGGCGGCCTTCGACGGATGCGCGCACGATCGCCGAGGTCTTTCTGCACGCCAGCGCTGCCAACTACAACCTTTACAAACTCGTGGGCACTCCCACTCCGGCTGGTCTCGACACAAAGATCCTGGAGCAGACCACTACAGACAAAGCAAAAGTCATAGCCACGCTTGAGGCTTCCTACGCCCATGCCAAAGCGGCTATCCGCTCCATGCCTGATGCAGACCTGGAAAAAACTCTGGATTGGAACGGAGGGAAGATTACCGAACGAGGCGTCTTGCTTTATATCGTTCAGCACATCGCGCAGCACCTCGGCCAGCAGATCGCCTATGCCCGCTCGATAGGCGTCGTCCCGCCGTGGACACTGGACCCTCCACGCAAGGATTAGTCTTGAACCGAATGCCAGCCTCAACTGCTATGGCGGACGCGGCCCAGTTCTGGTCAATGAGACCCGAAAAGCAGAGCTTCACATCCGCAAAATCTCCTGAGCCCATCGGCATCGCGGCCCACCCGTGAAACCGCCACGGGTGGGGCATCCAGTTCGTGCTAGCTCGGGGAAATGAGTCGGCTGGGCCAGCCCCCCCTCCCTACTGAAAAGAAGTTCTTCTACCGTCAGCAGGGATGCGCATCTTTGCAAAACCAGCAAAGGTGCGGCAGCCTCAGTAGTGGTGCCTCATGGGAAAACCAAAGATGGGCCAGCCCAAACCGATGAGCGCGAAACCAAGCCACTTCCAAAACGAGCGTTTCATCGTTCTCCTACTTTACGGCTGTTCCCCATCTCAAGAAGTGCTGCGCGCGGTCGCCTGCCGTACTCAAGCCGTTCGCGTCGTTTTTCAAATCCAGGAGAAACGCAATGCCACCCTCTTTGAAAGCCATAGCCAGCTTTTCAATGTCGAGACGAACAGGCTTTTGTTGCGTGTTCAAAAACATATTGATGCCGGCCTTGCCTTTGAATTCGTAGAACAACTGACGGGCTTTGCCTTCCCGCTCTAAGCTGGAAAGTGGCGTTGAGGTGTGGAGTACACCGCATCGAGCAGCATAAAGGTCAACAGCCGTGATAGCGGTTCCGTCAACGGTCTGTAAGCGCGGAACTATGTACCTTTCACACCATTGTTTGAAGGTAGTTCCGTTCGCATCAAGAACGGCGGGCGGTGCAGCCAGCAAACCGAATGCGTCCATTCCCGAATAGATAATGGTCAACACTGCTTCGGGTAGCTCTGCATCCCAAAGCGTCCCAATCGCCTCCATCTGTTTTTTGAACCACGAGAGAATCTGGCCTCCCTCTTCATCGCCACCGTAATGAAATAGCATTTGTCCTCCTCAATGCCAATGGGGGCTGGGCCAGCCCCCCGCCCCGCCCCTACCCTACCTTGGTCGACCGAAGAACAAGATGTAGCCGTCAGGGTCGCAAATCTCGAAGCCGCGAAGACCATCGTGGGTATCCTTAAGCGGCACGCTGAATGTTGTTCCATGATCGGCAAATTCGACGGCGAGCGCATCCGGGTCTGGTGCATAGACGAAGGCGTCCCACCGCATGTGGGGATGACGCTTGGGGTTCGGCAGTGGCGCCACGTCTTTCTCGGACTTGATGAAGATCTGCGCTCCGTCGCGGCCGATGATGGCGGAAAAAGGGTTTCGATCCGGCTGCTGGTATCTCGTCTCAAAGCCAAGCTTGTCGCGGTAGAAAGCGATGGTTTGATCGACGTTGCTGACGATGAAGAACGGTGAAATTGCCTGCGTCGTTGGTCGTGTCATAAGCGTGGAGCCTCTTGCACTGGCACTTTACGATTTACGGGGCCTTTTCAAAAATGCGATTCTCCTGTTCAACGCTCGTGTTCAACGCTCTATGATTGAGTCTATTCCTTTAACAGTTGAAATCAGCGTTAGCGCTCATTGACCTCGGCTGCGCGTCTACATTTCAATGCCGCCCGGCAGGCACGAGAGACGTCCTTGACAGGACGCAGGTGGCTTCCTAGAATCCAAGCAGAAGCGCGCTTTGCGTCCAAAGCTAAGTTTCTGCATCTAAAACAGTTAGCTGGAAATGCCAAGTTGGAGGCCCCGGCCCGGCACGGGACCATCGCTTCGACAGCGCCTGAGTAAGCCTGTGCTTTAAATGCCATCAGACCCAAATATCGGCAAGCGCGAACGCGAAGTTCTCACCGCGATCGTGGAGACTTTTATTTCCACGGGCGAGCCGGTCGGCTCGCTCACGCTCTCGCGGTCAAACCGCGAGGGACTCAGTCCAGCGACCATCCGCAACGTGATGGCGGACTTGTCGGAAGCCGGGTTTCTGGAGCAGACGCATACGTCATCGGGACGCGTACCGACCACCGACGCCTACCGCTACTACGTGGAGCAGATCACGGGAACGGCGAAGTTGGCCCCGCAGGAAGAAAGCATGATCTCCGATTCGCTGGCGGGCATCACCGATGTGCAGGAGTTCATGGAGCGAACCTCGCATGTCCTGTCGCTGATCTCGCGGAAGGTGGGCGTGACCGTGGCCACCAGTGGCGCCAGAAACGAGCTCGAGCATGTGTACTTCTCGCGCTTGGGCGATCAGAAAGTGCTGGCGGTTTTGGTGACGCGCTCGGGGTTGGTGCGCGACCGCGTGTTGCGGCTCGACCTGCCGCAGGCGGAGCTGGATCTTGCGGCGCGCTATATCAACGAGAATTTTCGCGGTTGGACGATGGAGTCCATGCGCGCCGAACTGGGGCGCAGGATTGAGCAGGAACGCAGCGAGTATGACCGTCTGATGCATTCGATCGAGCAACTCTACAAGCAAGGCGCGCTTGCGTCTGAGGCGGGCGCGCAGGTGGTTTTCGTGGAGGGCGCCGCCAACCTGGTGACGGGCCAGGAAGATCGAAAGCGTCTGCAGGAAATGCTGCAGACTCTGGAGGAGAAGGAAAAAGTCGCGAAACTCCTCGGAGCCTACCTCGACGTGAAGCAGGAGGCGGTGCGGGTGGTGATTGGGCTGGATGATGCGCTGCCCTCCATGCAGAACTTTGTGCTGATCGGAGCGCCCGCGCGGTCGGGGACCGACATGGTCGGGTCGCTGGCGGTGATTGGCCCGACGCGGATGGATTATCAGCACACGATGACCGCGGTTTCCTACATTGCGCGTCTCTTTGACAAAATACTGAATGAATCGGAGTGATGATAGTTGTTATGGGTAAAGCGAACAGTAAATCAGAAGCACAAAATGCGAGGCTGGATTTGGAGCACGAACTCCCGGCGTCGTCGGACGATGGGGATGACAGCGCTACGGAGACGGTGGTGAGCCTGGAATCGGCTGGCGCAGATGCGGAATTGCAAAAGTTGAAGGCCGAGCGCGACTCGCTGCTCGACCGGCTGGCGCGGGCGCAGGCGGAGTTTGAAAACGCACGCCGGCGGGCAGCCAAGGAACAACAGGAGTCTCGCGACTACGCCGTGGCGGATGCGATCAAGTCTTTGCTGCCGGTGGTGGACAGCCTGGAGCGCGCGTTGCAGGTGAAATCGGATGCGGCGGAGCTTCGCAGCGGTGTGGAACTGATTTACAAGCAACTGCAGGCCGCGCTGGGCAAGCTTTCGGTGTATGCCATTGCGGCGAAGGGCGAAGCGTTTGACCCGCATTATCACGAGGCTATCGAAATGGTGGAAACCACCGACGCCGCCGATCATCAGGTTCTCGAGGAGTTGCAACGCGGCTATAAGTTCAAAGATCGGCTACTGCGGCCTGCGATGGTGAAGGTGGCAAGGAATCCCGGCAAGTAGGTTTCCCACCTGGTTTATTTTCGCGACGTTTTCTAATTAAGAAAGGCGCCTATTCTGGCTACCAACGCAAAACGCGATTACTACGAAGTGCTTGGCGTGAGCCGAACAGTCACGGAAGTTGAACTCAAGAGCGCTTACCGCAGGCTCGCCATGCAGCACCATCCTGACCGGAACCCGAATAATCCGGATGCGGAAGAACGGTTCAAGGAAGTTACGGAGGCTTACGCCATCCTGGCTGATTCGGAGAAGCGGTCGCTGTATGACCGCTACGGCCATGCCGGGGTGGGCAGTGCGGCCGGCTCCGGCGCGGGTTTCGACGCCACCGTGTTTCAGGACTTCGGCGAGATTTTCGGCGAGTTCTTCGGCTTCGGGGATGCGTTCGGAGGCAGCGGACGGCGCCGCAGCCGGGTTCAGCGCGGCGCTGATCTGCGCGAAGACTTAAGCATCGAGTTCGAAGAGGCTGCGTTCGGCACGGAGACGCGTGTGATGGTGCGCCGTCACGAAGCCTGCGAAGACTGCCGGGGATCGGGTGCGGCGCAGGGCAAGGGTCCTACTACGTGCCGCTCGTGCGCCGGCCGAGGGCAGGTGAGGTATCAGCAAGGCTTTTTCAGCATTGCTCGAACCTGTCCTGCTTGTCAGGGAACGGGTAGCGTGATTACCGATCCCTGCCCCAAGTGTAAGGGCGAAGGACGGATTCTGCGGCAGCGTTCGGTAGAAGCGAAGATTCCGGCGGGTGTGGAAGATGGCACGCGCATTCGCTTCACGGGTGGGGGTGAGACCGGCCCTTTCGGCGGACCCGCGGGCGATCTCTACATCGTCTTGCATGTGAAGGAGCATCCGTTTTTTCTGCGGGAAGGCAATGATCTGCACTGCGCCGTCCCGCTGTCGGTGACGCAAGCGGCAATGGGCGCGGAGATTCGCGTGCCCACGCTAGAGGGCGAGCACACGCTCAAGATTCCCGATGGAACCCAGCCCGGCACAACGTTTCGCATGCGCAACAAGGGAGTTCCCGTGCTGAATGGACACGGCAAGGGCGATCTATATGTAGAAGTGCGCGTGCAGATCCCAAGCAAGCTGAGCAAGCGCCAGAAAGAGCTGCTGCAGGAATTGGAGACCACGGCCAAGGTGGATAATCAGCCGATGATGCGGGCCCTGCTGGGCAAGATGAAGGACATGTTCGGGTAGGGAAGAACGAAGGATTCGTATCAGGGCATACCTTCAGGCATATCGTAGGGCCTCACGACTGGCTGCTAACCCTCCACTCTCATGACACGCCGCCGTTGGATTGCCGACGAAGTTTTGGGTGATCGCGCCGTTCTTGTCGGTGAACATGCGGATCATCTGGTGCGTGTTCTTCGGGCCCGCGTCGGACAGGATTTCGATATTGCAACCGGGGCTGCTGTACGACGCGGCCGAATCACATCGGTGAGCGACGATCGTGTTGAGTTCGAGCTAGCCGAAGAAGTTTCCGCTAAAAGCTTGTCCGAGATCACGCTTATTCTTGCGGTGTTCAAGTTTGATCGCATGGAGTGGGCGATTGAGAAATGCACGGAGCTTGGCATCTCGCAGATTGTGCCGGTGATCTCGCGGCGGACGGACGCACATCTGGCTGCAGCCTCGGCAAAACGGGTTGAGCGTTGGCAGAGGATTGCCCGGCAGGCAGCGGAGCAATCGCGCCGCTTCGCTCCGCCGGAAATTGCGGCGCCGATCAAGCTTGCGGAGGTGTTGAATATTTCCGGAGCCCTGAGGATCGTGCTGGCGGAATCGGAAGAGCGAACTTTGCTACGCGATATTGTGAAGCCCGGAGCTGCAGACGATGGCACCGTGCTGGCGGTTGGGTCCGAGGGCGGTTGGACCGAAGGTGAGTTGCAGTCGTTCCAGCAAGCCGGGTGGATTTCGGCCTCCCTGGGCAGCACCATTCTCCGCGCCGAAACGGCCGCAATGGCCGCCACGGCGATTGTGGCATCGGTGCTGCATTCTCGCTAAACTCCTGCTCGGTTTCTCGCAGTTTGCTTCGTTTCCTGCGCGCCGCTGATCGCGGTGGTATTCTGAGCCCGCGATGGCTGTCTCCAAGTCACAATCTCATCCTGCTCCGTTTGTTCCCGACGATCGCCAGCGTCAGGCGATTGAGCATGTGCACGGGCCCATGCTGGTGGTAGCGGGTGCCGGCACGGGGAAAACTTCGGTCCTAATCCACCGTATTGCCCGCCTTGTCCAACAGGGGCACGCGCAGCCGGAGCGAGTACTCGCCCTCACCTATACAGTGGCCGCGGCCGGAGAGATGCGTGATCGGGTGCGCGTGCTTCTTGGCAAACAGATTCATTCGGCGACATTTCACGATTATTGCCTCGATCTGCTTAAGCGAGCGGGTAGAGATTTTGGCGTGCTCGACGAGAAGGATCTCTGGATTTACCTGCGTAAGAGAGTTCATGAGCTTCACCTGGAACACTACGTCCGCGCGGCAAATGTAGGACAGTTTCTCAACGACCTGCTCGGCTTCCTCAGCCGGTGTCACGACGAACTGGTGACGCCGGAAAAGTATGCGGAATATGTTCGGCGGCTGGAGCGCGGAGAATTGTCCGTTCCCCGGGTTGCGAAATCGAAGGAACAGTTGAGCGACGCCGAAGTGATCGCACGCTGCCAAGAAATTGCCCGCGTGTTTGCCACAACCGAGCGCTGGCTGCGCGAAGAGAATCTAGGCACATTCGGCCACATGATCACGCGGGCGCACGAGATGCTCGTGGGCGACGGAAGTCTGCTGGCTGCGGAGCAGGCCCGCGCCCGCTTCATTCTTGTCGACGAATTTCAGGATGCCA
>PMSQ01000091.1 GCA_003168355.1 Acidobacteriaceae bacterium
GCCGAAATCGGATCCTCAGATGCCGACAAAGTCAACCCGCTGTAGCCGAATCCCCGGCTTGTGATCGCATTGCATTCGCCTAACGCCCTACTGGAAACCGGACTGCGCGTGTGCCCTCCAGAGAAAAGCCAGGACCGTAGCCCCTTTGCTACCGAGCAGTCCGTTCTCTGCAGTCCGGTTTGTCTGCCAACAATCGCGAAATACGGGCATTATTCGCGTATTTCGGCGCCGAGCGAGTGAATTTTCTCTGCAGTCCAGACTGCGTGGCGGAGCGAGTGCGATTCGAACCTTCGTTACCTTTTTGAATTCGTAAGTCCCGACGTTGGCGTAATTTGCAGCGAATGAAGAAGTTAACCAGAGAATCAACGGGGCACAACTAGATGCAAAATCTAAGAAACAGTCCATCTTTAAATCCACCCTTTAAGGCGAATGACATACGATACTGTGGCTGAAAGTGGTCACCTGCACGCGTCTAGCAGCAGGGAGTCGAAATTTCGCGCGATGACTACATGCTTGAGCGCCCCGTCCAAAGTAAAAACATTCTCCGCAGGATGAGCTCGCTAAACGGAGAATAAATTGAGATTTTTAACAAATTCGTGCTCATGCTTTGTGGCATGGACTTCCGCGCCTTGGTTGGGAAACAGGAGATTCCCATCCGTCGGCTTTGTTTCCTCGTTTGCCCGTCATCCGCTCCAATCGTCGGCATGCGCCAACTTTCGCCACCCGCACTTCTGCCCGAAACGATTTTGGCGGGCGGGTCTATCGGACTTTACTGGGATCAAGCGGCTCCAGTTGGCGGTGATGTTGCACCGGGGAATAAAGGAAATGTGAACTGACGTCTCAGCTTCTCCCAGGAATTTGAAGCGCTTTGCCAGCGCGGATGAAGTCGCAGCGATCGCGACCTAACGTGGCTAGCGAGCTTTCTTCAGCGACGAGCGGGGCAGCGCTGCGAGCAGATGGCGGCGTCGTGAGGGCGATTCTCTAGATAAAGTGGAAATAGACGATTGGTCCCGATACGCAGCAGATACTCGGGCATCGTCCTTATAGTTTGAGCAGTCGGTCAAAAAACGAACGATAGCGCTGTAGGGCAAGCCACGGTTCACCGCCGGCGAATTTGACGATCAAACTCACCTCGACGTTTGTCGGAAATGACGGCTCGATGGCAATCGAGCCGCCCTGACGCCTAAGCCTGCTTCTTCTTTTCTTGATCGTTTTTCTCTTGTTCCGACTGCGGACTCTTGGGCTGCCCGCTCGGGTTCTCCTGTTTCTGCTGCACTGGCCGGTTCGGCTGGTTCCCAGATTTCTGCTCCGAGCCGGGCTTCTGGTCATCGGTATGTTGTAGTTTGCGGTTTTCTTGATCTGACATTGTGTTCTCCTTAGGATAGTCTTTGGACAGTCTTTTTGTTATTGGATGTTTGATATGGGCCTTGGCCGCTCCGACCCCGTGGTTCATTGCGTGAAGGGTGACCTAGGATCAGTGTCCGCTTAGTATTGCCGTTTCCAATTCTAGCCGCGCCAACGAGAGTATCCCCAGCCCCCGCCACCGAGCAAAAACAGCACCACAAGAACAATCAATACGGTTTCCATTGTTGTACCTCACTTTAAGAGGAAGCTGGACTGGCCTTTGAAACGGTCATCTCATTTCTTCACTGCCCCTTATGCTATAAGTGGCGAAGACGTATGTCTGAGCACATTCGACCACTTTAATCACTCGATTCGTACGGCGCGCCAACCTGGATTGTGCGTAGATTCGCGCTGTGATTCGCAGGGAGTTTCCGCGGGGACTCTTTCGTGCCGACATCTGCCCCTTCTCGATGGATGCGATTGCTGCTGAAGTCGCTCGGTCCTGGCGTTATCACTGGGGCCGCCGACGATGACCCATCCGGCATTGCCACATATTCTGTTGCGGGCGCACAGCTTGGAACCAAGCTTCTCTGGACCGCGCTCCTGACGTGGCCACTGATGGCTGCGGTTCAAATGATGTGTGCCCGTATCGGCAAGGTGACGGGGCAAGGCTTGGCTGCGAATTTCAAGCAAAGATTTCCTAGTTGGTTGCTACGCGTCGTCATCGTTGCCCTGCTTGCGGCCAACACAATTAATATCGGAGCGGACCTCGCTGGCATGGCGGATGCCGCTGAAATGTTGTCGGGAGTGAATTCGCACCTGTTTGTAGTGTGTTTTCGCGCTCCTGATTTCATGGGCAACGATCCGGCTCCACTATCACCAGATCGCGAACTCCTCAAGTGGCTAGTACTGGTGCTGTTCGCTTACCCGATAACCGCGTTTGTGGTGGGAGCGGACTGGGGCGGAGTGGTTCGCGCGACCTTCATATCGTCGATGCCACACACCAGAGATGAATGGTCGATGCTGGTGGCGATTCTTGGCACAACGATCAGTCTGTACTTGTTTTTCTGGCAAGCGAGTGAAGAGGTTGAAGAGGAGACGTCGGCAGGTCAGAGTACGCTGGCTCAACGAAGAGGGGCAACCCGCAAAGACCTTGAGCTCAGGAACTTTGATGTAGGCGTGGGTGCGTTTTTCTCAAATGCGGTCATGTTCTTCATCATCCTGACCACTGCGATTACCCTGAACCGCAACGGCATCAAGCACATCGAGACTACTCGCCAGGCGGCCGAAGCCCTCCGGCCCCTTGCAAGCAAGTTCGCTGCGACCTTGTTTACCGTCGGCATTGTCGGCGTAGGTTTCCTCGCCATCCCAACGCTGGCGGGATCAGCGGCGTATGCCTTCGCGGAAACTCTTGGGTGGAACCAGGGACGGCCAGATTTCGTCCGAGCTTTGCCACCGCTCTTGGCCCCGTTGTTTCGAGCCTCTGTCAGACCGCCCGATACACATGAATTCGGAGAGCTACCCGTCTGTGGAGAAAAGTGCAGCTACAATCGACAATTTTGTTGATCAGGATTCCACCAATCCTGCCGCTCGGCGAACCACCATGATCAAGGCGTCCGCCCACTCGGCACCCTACAATAAGGGGTGTGCCTAGCTCCTCCGGCCAAAGACCCGGAAGCTCACACAGGCGGAACGACGAAAAAAGTACAGGTACGTCGAGCAAGGTTTGAGATCGGGGTTGCGAGATAAGGAAAAATGGAACAGTGATGTGTTCTAGTACTTCATCATCGCTGCCTCGCGATCGTAGTAATCAACCGGCCTATGTGTGGTTGCGAATCGACCCTAGTCGGAATCGTTTGATCTGCGAGAAGCTTGCGAGAGCAACGAGGCTCGTCAAGGAGGAAATCGAGGAAGAGGCTCGACGCATTTCCTTCGAAAATCGTTTCAATTCCAACAAAACGGGCGTAGATCGACGGATTTTGCAAATGTGGGCTGGTAAGGTTCAGGCACATGCTGCAAGGTGCTATGACACGATATTCGTTCATCACTGGGCGCTTATTGGTCATAGAAAAACCGGCGCCTTCCTTAGGGTGTGCTCGGCAATACTGGAGCGCCATATCATTCGCCTTGGCAATACAGGGGCGCACAAGGCTAAGAGACAATTTCGAAGGTCGGGCGGCATCGGTCAGTCGCTTGAATCTTCGTATAAGAATTCCGCTGCGTCGGTCCGTAAGCATTTGGAAGAACAATGGGAAATTGAAGCTAAAGAACTCGATCTGGCAGCATCCACTGTGCGTAATCAAGAACGCACTTATGCAGTGCCGCCAATGCCCGAGTGCAGCCTGAATCCCCCGGCCTCCGCTCTACCAGCAGTTGCCCCCGTCGCGAGACCGGAAGAAATCATAGTTGAAAGCGCTCCGCTATCAGCAGACAAAGGCGAGCCCCGGAGCGCGAAGCCCAGGACTTACCGAGGCTCATTGGCAACTCGCCGCCAGGTTCGCTACGTCGACCCGAGAAAAGAACTGATTGCCGGTCTTAAAGCGCGGAATCCGAACACGAGCGCACGCAGGATCTGCGAATTGATCGACCAAACGATCGAGAAGACAGCACCTATCCGGCGGGGCAACCTTGTTCCGCTGGAGTCGTGGCAAAGGCAAGCGCCGGGCGAACGCTCATGGGTCGGCCTCTATGACACCTCCAAAGCGCACAACCGAGTTAGATCTTATGTAAACAAGGTTCCCCCCATGAGAACAGCCGCGAAGTCTTCGAAGTAGCCGCTACCGCCGCTACCAGTCGCTACCGGTAGCACTCTGCTCCAACCCTCGTAAACAAAGGCTCCGAGCTGCTACCGCTACCAAATAGATCAAGTATCGGCTGACCCCAGGCACGAGTCGTGCTCTCTTTATCAAGTAGCAACAAACGCGATGCCGAGATAGCAGCGGCGACAGAGGAGCGAGAACTGCGAACCAACTTCATTTAGGAACGAATGTCCGCCCTTTTGGAGCATGCGATTCACAGGTTTGCGAAGGCGGCGGCAGGAAGACAACTCCCGGAAGTTCTGCCCGGCGGACAAACAGACATGTAGCTCGCTCACCGGCGCGAGTGATGACGTGATTGTCAGACCCTAGAGGACACTGCGCGTCTCTCCCCTAAGAATGACTGATTAATGATTTGCACACCCCATATGTCGGGTACTATTGCGACCGGAATCAGCGGGCCAAGTTCAGGAGGAGGAGACTTGGCTCGAACAAGGTATCAACGAGGTGCGCTACGCAGAGAAGGAAGTCTTTGGATTCTGCGTTGGCGTGAGGACGTATTAAATAAGGCGGGCGCGGTGGTAAGGGTTGAGCGTCGAGCGCGGGTGGGCGCGACGAAGGACTTGCCAACCAAAGCTCTTGCGCGGCGGGTTGCAGATCGGATGATCGAGCATGTCAACCAGCCGAATTATATGCCGGGAAAGATGGCCACGGTGCAGGAATTCTCCGAAGTGTACCGCGCGAACGTCTGTCCGACGTTCAAGCCGTCATCATGCGAATCTGCACGCTCACTGTGCCGGATTTACATAGAACCGGTACTGGGTCGCTATCGGCTAGACCAGGTCAAGGGTGAAGTGCCGCAGTTGCTGGTCAATGATCTGCGGCGCCGCGGCCTAAGTCGCAAAACCATCCTGAACGCACTCAGCACCCTCGCGAGCATGCTGGGCGCGGCGCGGGACTGGAATTATCTTTCACCCGGCCTCGATTGGCGGAAGCTGCGGCTGCCGGCGGAGGAACTGGAGAAGCCGCAACGCTTCTTCACTCCCGAAGAGTCCCAGCGCATGATCGACGCAGCCCCAGAACCTTGGGACATCTGTTTCGCGTTCATGGCCTACCTAGGGGTGCGTACGAGCGAGGCAGTGGGCATCGCCTGGGATCACTTAGACCTGAACGGTGGAGTGCTGCTAGTGCGTCAAAGCAACTGGCGGGGGAAACTGCTCACAGTGAAGTCAAAAGCCAGCGTTCGTGATCTGCCCGTGCCACCAGTGTTGGTGGACATGCTAAAGGAATACCACCTCCGGTGGCGGCCCAATGCGTTCGGGTTGCTGTTTGCGAACGCGAAGGGTCAGCCCATCACTAGTTGCTACGTGCGTCGGGACATCTTGCATACGATTCGCGAGCGATTGGGCATTCCACGCGGGGCATTCCATGCGTTCCGGCATGGCCTGGGCACCGCATTGATGCAGGCAGGTGCGAACGCGCGTGTCGTACAGCAACAGCTGGGTCACGCCGACCTGCGAATGCTGGCGCGGTACGCACACGTGGTTCCACAAGACCAAAGAGCGGCGGTCGAACGCACTACGAATATGTTTTTGCGGCGTTCTGCGGCGGACTCGGAGGTTAAGTCGTTGATAATAAATTAAGCGGTTGGCGTCCCCGACGGGATTTGAACCCGTGTTACCGCCGTGAAAGGGCGATGTCCTAGGCCAGGCTAGACGACGGGGACGGCTGTGAGGCGGGTTGCCAAAGCAACTCTTGATCGTAACAAGCTCATGTAGCCCTGTCAAAAAGCGGGCGAATGTTTGGACCCTCAGAGCAGGTTTCCGTCAATACGGTTTGGGCCGAGGAAGGGGCTCGGGCTAGGTTATGAGAACTTTCCCACACACCGTAAAAGGCGAAACAGGTCTACCCGTTTTGTCTGCCGCCTCAGGAAGATCAATTGCCCACTCTTCCGGTTTGTCCGAGAGATCGCCCACGAGTGGCCCGGACAATTTAGAATCGGGTTACCGTGCGCTAGAGGCGCGGGCCAACAAACATTCGAGGATATTGTGTCCGATCCGCTTTATCTCAGTCTTTGGTTCGCTGATTTTTCCGGCCCGGAGATGCTCCCGCACGCCTTTGCCGTGTTGCAGCAGTTTCCTTTCTCGGCGCAGCGTCCCGGGATCACTTACTTCGCGCTGCATCCTGTTTCCTGGAACGAGGCCACAGTGCTGGAGCGCCGCTTTCCCTCCGGAATCGATCCCGGGCAGGCCACGCTGATCGCCGCTGAAGTGGTCCATGACGACTACGCCTACGTCTTCGAAGCCCATTGGGATTTGTGGACACCGGATGCGGCGAGCGCTAACTGGGTGCTTGAACCGGCGCCGGTAAAATTCTTCGTCCAGGGGGAAGAATTCGACGACGGAGCTTACCAGCAGACGGGACACATCCAGGTGGACTTCGGTTTGGATTCGTATTTTCTCCAGCCCGAGACTTCGCTCAACGACCAGACTCGCGCCAAGATTCGCGACAACGTGGCCAAGCTGGTCGAATTCTCGGTGAACGTGGAGAAAAACAGCGGCACCAGCGCGCGCCTGCTCTGGTCCGAGTCGGAAGAGAGCCTGGCGCAAAAACTCGTCGCCCGGCTGCAGAAAGTGCAGTAAAAACCACAGAGGTCACTAAGGAACACAGAGTCATTCGTTCAGCTCCGAAGATCTAACTCTCTCTGCTGTGTGCCCTCTGTGGTCAGGATTCTATTTGGTCCTCCCGCCCTCGACTTTCAGCTTGTCAGTGGCCCCGGCCTGCGCCGCTGCCAGTCGCGCCGTCAACACGCGGAATGGAGAGCATGACACATAATCCATTCCCACCTGATGACAGAACTCCACTGACGACGGGTCACCGCCATGCTCGCCGCAGATCCCCACCTCCAGCTTGGGACGCGTCTTCCGCCCGCGTTCGATCCCGATCCGCACCAACTCGCCCACACCGTCGCGGTCGATCGAAGCGAACGGATCCTGCTTCAGAATTCCTTCCGCGAGATACGTAGGCAAAATCTTGTTCACGTCGTCGCGTGAGAAGCCGAACGTGGTCTGCGTCAGGTCGTTCGTGCCAAATGAGAAGAATTCCGCTTCCTTGGCAATCTCGTCCGCCACCAAGCAGGCGCGGGGCAACTCGATCATCGTGCCCACCAGGTAGTGGACGTGCCTTCCTTTTTCCTTGAACACTTCCTCCGCCACGCGCCGGACAATCGCCCCCTGGTTCGCCATTTCTTTCACCGTCGCGATCAGCGGGATCATCACCTCGGCATGGGTCTTGACGCCTTCCTTCTCGGCAGCGACAGCCGCTTCGAAAATCGCCTGCGCCTGCATCTCGGTAATCTCAGGATAGGTGATCCCCAGGCGGCAGCCGCGATGGCCCAACATCGGATTGAATTCATGCAACTCTTCCACGCGGGCAAGAAGTTTCGGAAGGAGCTGCTTCAGATCGCCAACTCCGTTCGCACCGTACTCACGGTAATCTTCCACCAGAGCTTTCTTCTGCTTCGCATTGGCGTTGCTCAAACTGGCAATATCGACCATGAGCTTCTCGCGCTTGGGCAGGAACTCGTGCAGTGGCGGATCGAGCAAGCGGATCGTCACCGGAAGTCCTTCCATCGCCTTGAACAATCCCAGGAAGTCAGCGCGCTGCATGGGAAGCAACTTCTTCAGGGCCGTGCGCCGGTCCTTCTCGTTGTTAGCCAAAATCATGGCACGCATATACCGGATGCGGTGCTCAATAGTACCTACATCCCCTTCGTTCTTCTTGATCGTCTTGTCAAAGAACATGTGCTCGGTGCGGCACAGGCCAATACCCTCGGCGCCGAACTCGCGTGCTTTCTTGGCATCGCGCGGAATATCCGCATTGGCACGCACGCCAATCTTTCGGAACGGCTCCGCCCAATCCATGAACTTCTTGAGTTTTGCCAGGTTCTCCGGGTCGGGCGGGAGCAACTTCCTCTTGCCTCTCAATACACGGCCGGTCGTGCCGTCGATCGTAATCCAGTCCCCATCTTTGAACACCTGTCCACGCGCCCGCATTTCGCGCGCTCTCTCGTCAACGGCAATCTCACCGGCACCGGCGACACAACTTTTTCCCATGCCGCGAGTGACGACAGCCGCGTGGCTGGTGATGCCGCCCTGCGAAGTAAGAATGCCAATTGCAACTTCCATTCCGTGGATGTCTTCCGGAGTAGTCTCGGCGCGAACCAGGATCACGGGATTCTTCTCCGCACCGTGTCCAGCCTTTTGAACAGCCTCGTCGGCGGTGAAGACGATTTGCCCAACCACCGCTCCCGGGGATGCTGCCAGGCCGTTCTTGGTCAGCACATCTTCGGGTCGAACATCTTTTTCGTCCAAACGCGATACGAAGAAATCTACGACCTGGTTCGGGTCGAGACGGAAGATCGCTTCTTCCTTGCTGATCAGTCCCTCTTCGACCATCTCGAGCGCCAAGCGCACAGCGGCAAGGCCGGTGCGCTTGCCGTTGCGCGTCTGCAGCATGTAGAGCTTGCCATCCTGGATGGTGAACTCGAAATCCTGCATGTCCCGGTAGTGTTTTTCCAGACGCGTAGTGATATCGCGCAACTGGTTGTACACATCGGGCATAAGCTTCTGCAATTCGAGGATGGGCACCGGGGTACGAACGCCCGAGACCACATCTTCGCCCTGCGCATTCATCAGATATTCGCCGTAGAACTCCTTCGCGCCCGTGGCGGGATTACGCGTAAAGCCCACTCCCGTGCCGCTGGTGTCGCCGAGATTGCCATACACCATGGCCTGCACGTTGACCGCGGTGCCGAGCATGTCATCAATGTTGTTGATGCGGCGGTAAGTCTTGGCGCGGTCGTTCTGCCACGAGCGAAAAACCGCGTCCCGCGCCATCACCAGCTGCTCGTGCGGATCCTGTGGAAAGTCGCGCCTGGCGTGCTTCTTGACGACCTTCTTGTATTCCTCAATCACTTCCTTCAGCGCTTTGGCATCAAGATCGGTGTCGAGCTTGGTCTTCTTCTGCTTCTTCTTCGCGTCAAACACTTCATCGAACGCATGCTTCGGAATTTCCAGCACCACGTTGCCAAACATCTGGATCAATCGCCGGTAGGAATCCGCCGCGAACCGCGGATTGTTGCTGCGCTTGGCCAGCGACTCCACACTCTTGTCGTTCAAGCCAAGATTGAGAATCGTATCCATCATTCCGGGCATGGAAAATTTGGCGCCCGAGCGCACGCTTACCAGCAAAGGATTCTCACCGGTTCCGAGCTTCTGGCCCTGCAGCGCTTCCAACTTGGCCAGCGCGTCCTCCATCTGCCGGTCGACTTCTTTCGACACGCCGCCGCTGCGCATGTACTCGCGGCAGGCCTCAGTCTGGATGGTGAATCCCGGAGGCACGGGTAGGCCGGCATTAGTCATCTCAGCCAGGCCGGCACCCTTGCCACCCAGGTCATCTTTCATCTTGCCGTTGCCGTCGGCTTTGCCACCGCCGAAAGAGTAAACATACTTGGTTGCGGATTTCTTGTTTTCCTGCCTGCTCACTTCGACTTCAGCTTCGGGGAGAGTTGTGGTCGCCATGATGAGTCCTTTGTTTTCGGGTTGTGGGCATTAGGATCGTGCGCCTTAGAATTTTGGGTGGCGCAGCGCTTTCTGCGCTGCGATTAGACCCTCTATTGATCTATTTGTGAGGGTATTCCTTCTACGTTATGTCTTCCCTTCCGTCACGATCTCGGAGAAATCCGCGATCGTGGAAAACTCTTTCAACAGGGTCCGCAGCAGCGCCAGTCGGTTCGCGCGAACCTTCTCATCCTCTACCATCACCATCACTTTGTCGAAAAACGCATCGACGTGCTCCCGCGCGGTGGAGAGCAGCATAAGGGCGTTGCCATACTCTTTTTTCTTCCGCAGCGCTTCGATACGGGGCCCGTTAACCTCGAGATAAGCGGCCAGGTTTTTCTCTTCCTGAGCCGAATCATAAAGGTGCGCAAACGTCGCGGTCGGTGTAATTCCCTTCTCTTCTGCTTGCCTCAAGATATTCCGCATGCGCTTGCACGCTGCTGCAATCGCCAGGAACTCAGGCATATGCAGGACGTCCTTCACCGCTTCCGCCCGCGCCAGCGCATCCACGACATCTTCGGTATCCGCGGCTAAAACTGCCTTGACGACGTCGTACGCATATCCGCGCACGTCCTTCAAATAAAACTCTAGCCGCTCGCGGAAGAATGTTCCCACCGACTCGCCGAACTTTGCATCGTCAACAAACTTCTTCTCCGCTTCCGATCCCTGGTAGCCAGCCCGCGCATCCCGCATCATGTCGGTCAGCCGGAATGGCAGTTTGTACTTGTCGATCACTTTCACGATCGCGTTCGCCTGCCGCCGCAGCGCAAATGGATCCTTCGACCCGCTCGGAACCAGTCCCAGCGAAAACATCCCCGCAATTGTGTCTGCTTTGTCGCCGACGGAAAGCACCGCACCCTCTATCGACCGCGGCACATCATCTTCGGTGGACTCGGGTTTGTAATGATCGTAGATCGCATCCGCGATCGCGAATCGTGTTCCCTCGGGCAAGCTCGAATCCAATTCCTGCGCCCGCGCATACAAACCGCCCACAATGCCCTGTAGTTCGGTGAACTCTTTCACCAGTTCGGTGGTCAGGTCGGCCTTCGCCATGCAAGCTGCTTTGTGGACCACGCCCGCGCGAATCGCCATCCCACTCTGCTTGATAATCTCGCTCAGCCAACTGCACAAGCGCTGCACGCGCTTCGTCTTCTCGTAATAGCTGCCCAAGTCTTTCTGGAAAGTAACGTGCCGCAGCAGTTCCAGCCGATCCAGCAGCGACCATTTCTGATCCGTTTCCCAGAAAAATCGCGCGTCGCTGAAGCGGGCGCGCAGGACACGCTCATTGCCGTGCCGGATCAATCCCTCCCGATCGCCATCAGTATTCAACACTGCCAGAAAATGCGGTAGCAACTTGCCGCCCGCATCTTCCACCGCAAAATACTTTTGATGGTCACGCATCACGGTGACCAGCACCTCCTCCGGCAAAGACAGAAACTTTTGATCGAACCCGCCCAGAATCACCGAAGGAAATTCCGTGAGATTGACCACGGTATCGAGCAGCGACTTGTCTTCCCGCCACCGCGCTCCCGGGATCGCGCGTGTAGCAGCGTCCAGCGCTTTGCGAATCTGCTGCTCGCGCTCCCCACGCGCCAAAACCTTGGCCGCGCGCAAAGCATCAACGTAAGCAGAGCCAGCCCGCGCAATCGTCACGCCGTCAGTAGACAGGATCCTGTGCCCGCGCGAGATGTTCCCTGCCCAGATCCCATCAAACTCCAGCGGAATCGTATCGCCGTCAAGCATCGCCACCAGCCACCGCACCGGACGCACAAAGCGCTCGTTGGGCTTGCGCCAGTACATATTCTTCGGCCANNGTGATCTTCTCCAGTTGCGAGACGTCGACTCCGGCCTTCTTGGCAAATGCATGTGCCGCAGGCGTAGGCTGACCATCTTTATAAGCAACATTCGCTGAGGGACCGGTCACCTGCTCGGTGACATCAGTCTGAGCCGCTGGAATGCCGGCCGCGATCACAGCCAGCCGCCGCGGCGTGTCAAGACACGTGACTTCGCCTGCAGCCAGCCGCTCGCGACTCAGTAGCGCACTGACGCGCTCGCGCAACTCCCGCGAGGCCGCGTCAATCATCCGCGCCGGAATCTCCTCGCACCCGATCTCTAGCAGAAAGTCTGGCATGCTTTTAACACCCGTAGCGCCGGCGTCTCACCGGCTGTCCCGAGGGCGTCCCGCCCTCATCCGCCGGGATGGTGGCGCTACAATTTACGATCCCACTGACGACAATTTCTCCTTCTTCGCCTTCTTCTCGCGAACAGGTTCTTCCTCGTCGGATTTGTCGCCCGCCGCCGGGGCTTCGCTCTTCTGCTGATCGACCCAAGCCCTGGCGACACCCACAGCCAGCGCCCGCACGCGAGCAATCACGCCCACGCGCTCCGTCACCGAAATCGCGCCCCGTGCATCAAGGATGTTGAACAGATGCGAGCACTTCAAACAAAGATCGTAAGCACCCAACAACGGAAACCGTTTCTTTTCTCGATCAAACTCTGGGCTCCCCGCTCTTATCTCTTCGCTTCTTGGAGAAATAGGATGGGGATTTTGATCTTTCGTCAGTCCTGCATATTTTTCCAGCAACTCCTGGCACTCCGCTTCACAAAGCTCGAAGTGTTTCCACGCCTTTTCCACATCGGCTTGCTCGAAGTTGTACACGGAGAACTGCAGCTCATCCGCCAGCCGCACATCACCATATTTCACTTCGTGCCCGGTCTCCGGATCGCGCGCCCACACAATGTCGTAAATCGAATCCACATCCTGCAGAAACGCTGCGATGCGCTCCAGACCATACGTCAGCTCGACCGAAATCGGAAACAGGTCCAGCCCGCCACACTGCTGAAAATAGGTGAACTGCGTGATCTCCAGTCCATCGAGCATCACCTGCCAGCCTACGCCCCACGCGCTCAGTGTCGGAGCCTCCCAGTTATCTTCCTCGAACTTGATGTCGTGCTGCCGCAGATCAATGCCAATCGCGCCCAGCGACTCCAAATACAACTCCTGCACATTCTCCGGCGGAGGCTTCAGGATCACCTGCAGCTGCATGTGCTTGAACAGCCGATTGGGATTCTCCCCATAGCGCCCGTCCGCCGGACGCCGCGAAGGTTGCACATAGGCAACCTTATAAGGCTTGGGCCCCAGCACGCGCAGAAACGTCTCCGGCGCCATCGTTCCCGCGCCCACTTCCACGTCATAGGGCTGCTGCAGCACACATCCGCGCTCCGCCCAAAACGCCTGCAGCCGCAGAATGAGTTCCTGAAACGTCAGCGATTTGGGTTTAGATGGATTCATGAACCGAGACTTCTTAGATTCCGCCTTCCGCGAGCCTGACGCCCCTGGGCTCGAAAGGCAGCCCAGCTAGCCCCACAGTAGTAACGGAACCCAGCACGTGAATCTCTGATTGTAACGGAAGCGGCTGTGAGTCGTCAGCTAGCCGCCAGTGCGTAGACCCACACTAGAAACTCCCCTTCTCCAGCACTCCCGCCGTAACCAGCTTCTTCTCAATGTGCCGCTGCAAAGCTTGAATCAGAAACTTCCGCAGGTCGGCTCCCAGCGCCTTGGTCCACGGCACTCCCACAAAACTCTCCACCGGCGCGCGAAACATCTGTGCAACCAACGCCCGCGATTCGCTTGAAATCTCCGACGACGCCAGCCGCTTGTCGTCGAGGCACATCAAGCCATCCGCCATAGCGTGAAAAAACGCGCGGCTTCCGTTCAGACTTCGCCCGCAGACGATGCACTCCGTCAACTCGGGCAGAAAGCCAACCAGGCGCGTCAGCCAGAGGTCGAAATAGGTGACGGGCATCCACACGTCCGGACCTGTCAAAACATGCAGCACCGAAAGCGTCAGGCGGAAGATCGCGTCATTGGCCTCGCGATCGGGGAGCAGTTCGTCCAGCAATTCGGCCACGTGCGCCAGCGCCACGGCCCGCGCATAGCTGACTTCCATGGCCAACGGAGACTCCAGCACCTCACAGGCATCCAGACGCGCCAGTTCCTGCCGCTCACGGACGTCATAAAACGCCCGCACATAGGTCAGCGGCTCCAGCGCCCCGCCAAACCGCCGCTTCGATTGCTTCGCCGACCGGGCTACCCCGTGCACTTTGCCTTCCGCCCGCGTAAACAGCGTGACCAGCAAGTCGGCCTCGCGCAGCGGATACGTGCGCAGCACAATCGCTTCCGACTCCTTCAGTGCCATGGATATCCAACAGGTTCAGTAACGCGCCATTGTAACGGACAGATGGGGATGTACGAAGCTGGATGCTTAATCCGGGGTGGACAGCGCTAAACGAAGTAGAGGCGACCGTGAGGGTCCGAACGTCGCGGGTCTACCGCGACACTAACCCATGATCGCCCCAAAATCGACTCTATGAAATTACATTGCAACTCTAGTTGCTTACGGCGAGTCGCACAATACGGTGAATTCCGTAGTGCGAGCAAGAATGCCTGCTTCCAAAACCAGGGTGGCCTTTCGGCTTTGAAGGGGCGAAAACAACATCGCAAAGCACAAGGCGCGCGCCCACAGGTGGACGCGCGCCTTAAAACCGTGCAGCCAAGCCCAGACCTAAACTTGCTTACCGTCCAAAGTACTCCGCGTTTTTCGCGGTGAATTCGTTCCACTTTTCCGGCAGGTCGTCGAGCGCGAAGATGGCCGAAACTGGACAGACCGGCACGCACGCCCCGCAATCAATACACTCCACGGGATCAATGTAGAGCAACTGCTCGGTCGCGTACTTGGGATCGTCTTTCTTGGGATGAATGCAATCCACCGGACACGCATCCACGCAAGCGGTGTCTTTGGTGTTGATGCAAGGCTCTGCGATTACGTAAGTCATAGCGGTCTGGGTCTCCTCAACTGGATAAGGATATTTTACTACGGCGACCTCTTTGAAACCGCCCATTCTAGCAAGAAATGGCAGGCCTCCGCAAAGAAGAAACGGCCGGCAGCGTTCGCTGCCAGCCATTTATCTTTATCAGTATTCTTTCTAGCGGATCAGGGAACCGCGGATCAGTCCGGATTACCGGTGTCCGCCGCCGCCATGTCCACCACCGCCGTGTCCACCACCGCCGTGGAACCCGCCGCCACCTCCGTGGAAGCCGCCGCGTGCGGCGCCGTGAAATCCACCGCCACCTCCGCCGTGGAAGCCGCCAGCCGGACCGCGGGGAAAGCCGCGTCCACCTGCGAACCCACGGCCGCCGACGAATCCGCGGCCACCGACGAATCCGCGTCCGCCGTAAAAGCCTCTACCGTAGCCCCAGCCGCCGCGGCCCCACCCGCCATACCACGGCCCGGCGCCGATAAACAATCCGCCCGAGAACCAGTTAGGCCCGTAGTAGCCGTAAGGCGCACACGCGTAAGGTGCATATCCGTAGTATCCGTAGGCGCATACCGGCGCCGCGCCAACATAGCCCGGCCCATATCCCACGCCCACACCAACCCTGACCTGCGCTTGCGAATACGCCAGCGGCAGCATCAGAACCGCCACCAAAGCCAAATATTTCATGTACCGCATGTGATCCCCCTTGTCTCAGATCCGCCATTCCAGCCACAAACCCACCGGATCTACAGGTCTTCAAGATCTTGTTTCTATCCGAAGCACCTATGTATTTGAACTCGGAACCCGCGGAAAAGTTGCAGGCCACCTACTGGCTGATTTCAGCCACCCCGCATGAATTCAACCACTTGCAGCCGTAGAGTAGATCGCCGCAGCTGCCGCAAGGACCTCTTGACGAGGGAGTTTACCACGCTTGGTGGGGCAGATGTGGGCGGCGTAGAATGATAGTCACAAGGGGGATCCTATGGCGACTACGCCCGCTCAGCAGTCCGAGCATGTGGTATCTCAAGGCAAGGAACTCATCAGCTTCGAGGAAGCCATGGAGAAACTCTCCCGCGAGGAACGCTTTCGTGCGACGGTTTATTCCATGAATACCCTGCTGGTCCAGAAGGGAATTTATTCTCCCGAGGAATTCGAGTTCCAGTTCCGGCAGTTTGCCCAGAAGAACCTGCGCTAGCGGCTGCGCTTCGGCGGTTTGCTTTTTATATCCTTCCACTTCGGCATGTGGCACTTGTGAGAATGGCAACGCTCGTGGGCTCCAATCTCGCAGTTGGCACATTCACACTCACACCATAATTGAGCCTCTTTGATCTCCGACTTCGGCCCCGGCTGCTTCATTAAACTCCTCCTCAGAGCAAGATAGACGCGTTGCGAAGCGCTTCTATCTTTCCGTCAAAAATTAACTTCGGAGGCAAAGAAACCTACCTGCACGGCGCCGTACAAACTACGCTCCCACCAACTCCCCCTTCTCGCTCGGCTCGTACTCTACGATGTATCCAGCCACCGCGCTGGCCGCGACCGTGAACGGCGAAGCCAGATACATTTGTCCCGGACCGCTGCGGCCGGGAAAGTTACGGTTTTGTGCACTGATCACCACCTGATCGGGACGCGTCGAAACTCCCGGCCCCGCATTGATGCATGCGCCACAACTCGGCTCGATCACAATCGCTCCCGCCTTCTGAAACACATCCAGATAGCCCTTGCGCAGACAGTACTCGCGCGTTTCCTGCGATCCGAACTGGATGTAAAACTTGACCGAACCGGCAACGCGCTTGCCTTGTTTGAGCGCATCAGCCAGCACGGCGGCGTACATGTCCATGTCTTCATTCTTGCCCGCCGTGCAAGTGCCGCCATAAGCGATCTCGACCGGTACGGGCGTGTTCAGCTCGCGCACATATTTTCCATTGCCCGGATCGCCCGGAGTCGCGACCATGGGCGTAATCTCCGCCGCATCGAGTTCGATCACGTGAGCATATTGCGCACCGGGATCGCTGTACAGTCCTTCAATCATGCCTTGGGCCTTGACGCGATCCATCCCGCGCCGCTCCACCAGGAAGTCGACTGCCTTCTTGTCCGGCGCAACAATGCCGGTGAACCCGCCAATCTCAGCCGCCATGTTGGTCATGGTGGCGCGCTCATCCACGCTGAGCTCTTCGATGGCCTCACCCGCATACTCCATTACCTTCGCGAGCGCCTTTCCGCTGCGCACGTAGTCCAGGCTCAGTATCTTCAGGATGAAATCCTTCGCAGTGGCATTCGCATGCCTCTTGCCGCGAATCACAATCCTCACCGACTCCGGCACCTTCACGCGCACGTCCTTCGTAATCCAACTATTGAACACATCGGTGGTCCCAATGCCAAAAGCCACGCAGCCAATCGCACCTACATGCGGCGTGTGCGAATCCGAGCCAATGTTCAACTGCCCCGGCAGCGCGTAGCTTTCCAGCACAATCGAGTGGCAAATACCTTCCGACCCCTTGCGATCCTTCAACTCTCCATGCAACCTGATTCCTTGCTTGGCGGCGAAATCCTGCTGTTTCAGCTTGAGTTGCGTTGCCAGGTCGAGCAACCCAAGTTTCTTTTTCTCTTCCGAAATCACTTCATCGAGAAACGTCAGGTGGTCGCGAAAAAAGAGAATGCTCGAGGCATCGTTGACCTTGGCATCTTTGCCGACGTATCGCTCGAAAAAGATCGCCGCCATGGGCGTGACGTACTCATGGCTGAAGCGCAGGTCGGCTTGGGCAAACCCGGTGTCTCCCGGCTTCACCGCACTCACGCCAACCTCACCCTTCCCGTTGATCATGTGCCGCGCAAAAATCTTCTCGGCCAGCGTCATTGCCCTTGTGGAACGGGCACTCTTGCCCGCTTCTTCAATCGGTGGCAAGAACACTTTCCCCTGCATCCGCGCCACATTAAAGGGAAACAGCCCTCCGTATTCAATTACCTGCCGCGTGATCTCATCTTCCCCCGCGGTAAACTCGGCGAGCGCAATCTCTTCTCCGCCACGAATCCTGTCGATCAGCGAAAAGTCGGTCGACGTCAGAACGCCCAGGTTCTGGCAATTTTGCTTGTAGATGCGCTCAATATTTTCCGCGATCACCACCCGAATCCCGGCGCACATCTCTGCATAAGGCGACTGCTCACGGCTGGATCCTTTGCCGCGCCGCTTCCCGCTTACCGCGCACACAAATCCGCCGCGCTTCACGTCGCCGCGCCCGATCGGCGTCACGCTGCCGCACTTCAGCCCAAGATAGGGAATCTCGCCCAGCGTCTCGTCAAAGTAGAAGCAGTAGTGCGCCGGAGTAATCTCGTCGGTCGAGATGTCGTCACGCAGCTTCGGATTATTCGCCGGATTCTTCGTATCCCATGCCAGGTCTTCGCCTGCGAGCTGCCGCTTGATCAGTTCCGGATCTTCGGTAAGAAAAAGAATCCGCCCTCGCAGCCGGACTCGGTCGGGTCGCTTTTCAATTTTGCGTTCCAGAAGAGAGTTGATCACCTTGAACCTTTGGGAGCTAAGAATTAGGGCAGAGCTGTGAGCGGGCGCAGCTAGTCCCTGATTATTGTAACGCGGCGGGGAAATCGCGGTCTGGAGATCTAAAGGCAGGACTCAACAGATCGATGGTGCCGAAACACTGCGCTCCTCTGTGTCCCCTGTGGTTCAGGCTTTTTCTTAATCACAGAGGGAGCACGGAGGAACACGGAAAATCTATCTCTTGTACTCTCGCGGATCCGGCAACGGCTCCAGTCCTCTGCCCGCAAAAATTTCCTCGAACTCCTTCACCAGCGCGTCGTGAATCAGCCCATTCGAGGCCACGGTCTCGCGGCTGTCGATTTCAAATGGCGATCCGTCGAAGCGCGTCACTTTACCGCCCGCTTCTTCCACGATCAGTACACCCGCCGCCGTGTCCCAGGGATTCAGATTGAATTCCCAAAAGCCATCGAATCGTCCCGACGCCACATTGCACAAGTCGAGCGCGGCCGATCCCGCCCGGCGCACGCCGTGGGTGTGCAGCGTAATCTGGTGATAAAAGTAAATGTTGGGATTCTTGTGCCGCTTCTGGCTGGGAAATCCCGTGGCCAGAAGGGACTCTTTCAGCGTGGCCGTCTTCGAGACATGGATTGTCCCACCGTTGAGCTGCGCACCTTTTCCCTGCTCCGCCGAAAACAGCTCGTCACGCGTCGGATCGTAAACCACTGCTGCAATCCGGCTGCGGGCCTTTCCAGATTCCCGAGCTTCCGAAGAACGATACTCCAACCCCATCGACACGCAAAACACCGGATAACCGTGCGCGAAGTTCGTTGTGCCGTCCAGCGGATCGACATACCAGCGATACTCGCTTCCCTGATCGCTCAGTCCCTGCTCTTCGCCCAGAACGTCATGCGTCGGCCACCGCTGGCGGATGCGTTCACGGATCAGCACCTCGGCAGCACGATCGGCCGCCGTCACCAGGTCGGCTTCTCCCTTGTATTCGATTTTCAAGTGCTGGTGAAAGTAATCCATCAGCAGCGCACCCGCTTCGCGAGCGATGGCGGACATGGCGGGAAGAAAGCTATCGTGATTGGAGGGCATAATCAGGGCTTCAAGCTTCAGCAAAGGACCTAATCACCCAGGGCGCCATTCCGAGGACTGGAATAAAGACTCGTGTTTGCCGAAGCCGAAAGCTGAAGCCCGAAGCATGTATCACTTCTTCTTGCCATCTTCGGCGACGTACACGATCTCGTGCTTAAAAATGAACAGATTGGGCGCGCCTTCACGCGTCAGGCGAATCATGTGCTTGTCGTAGTATTCAATCCATCCGCTCACCGTCTGGCCATCCATCAGCTTCACGCTGACCTGCTTCTGCTTCTCGCCCAGGGTCTTGAGAAAACTGGCTTCTTCGAAAGTCTCTTCAGGAGGGGGGGTCCGCCCGCGCTTGGCGGCATTGGCGTTTCCCTGCGGACGGAACGGCATGTTGGCATTGTACACAAAGCGCTGGGTCCAGGGTCGCGACTGCGTGCCCAGCCAATCAAAGAAGCGCAAGGACGCGTTCCTGGAGCTACAATGTGCGGAAGAATTGTTTCCTTTCAGGTGAGGGGGTCTACCGTGAAGCTTCTTGCTTGCGCTTTCTTTTTCCTAGTTGCGGCATCTCCAGTCTTGGCGCAGACCGATCCTAGAGTCCCCGGAGTTCGACAGGGCGAACAGGCTCAGGCTCAGGTGGAAAAGGACATTCCCCCTCCGGTCCAACCTCGCCCTCAACTTGACCTGGCCAAGCTACGCCGGGATGCTGATGAACTGGCGAGGATCGCCCAAACCATACCTGTCGATGTCTCGAGCATTCAGCAGGGCCTGCTTCCAAAAGACATGATCGACAAGCTTAAGCAGATCGAAAAACTCTCAAAGGATCTGCGAAGCCGGATCAACCGATAATTCTGGCGGGCTTGCGGATAACAATCTTTGACCGAACTCGAACAAATCCAACCGTAAGACAAAAAAAACACCAGCCCTTAGCGGCTGGTGTTTTACCTGTTCCCGATTCAGTGCGCCTAGAAGATGATCTTCAGGCTGAACTCGGTTTCACGTGGCGAACCCAGCGTGTACACGCCGGTGCCGACGCCGACCCGGTTTACGAGTTGCCCGCCGTAGTTGGTGCCGTTGATGCTGCCGGTGGAACCGGTCAGCAGTCCGGACATCATGCTCGTCGGAAGGTCGAAATTGGCGAAGTTCGGAAGGTTGTAGAAGCCTATCCCCGGTTTGATGGTCACACGCTCCCGGAAAGTATGGGTCCAGGCAATGGTTGCGTCGAAGGCCTTCAGCCAGGGGTAGTTGACCTGGTCGGAAGGCGCCAAGGCCAATGGGACACCACCGCTATACGTGCCACCCAATGCGGCTAGGTCGGCCTGCGACATCAGGGCGTTCTGAATCAGCACGTTGCCCGCAGGCGTTGGAGTTCCAGCAGCGACTTGAGCGTTGTAGTTGGAGATGGACCCGTTGATATTGCTGGCGTTGATACCGCGATCAAAGCTGCCGACCTTGGTTCCCGGAAGGGGATCCTGCGTGACGCCGCTACCGGTGAAGTCGGTGCGGAAGATTTCTCCCGCTCCGAGGCCCGTATTCGGCACTGTAGCTGTGATTGAGAGTGGGCTATAGAAGTGAGACATCACGCCAACCTGGAAGCCGCCATGCAAATCTACGAAACCACCAAAAGATAGCTGGTGGGTGCGGTCCAGCGTGGAAGGTCCGAAATAGCGATTCACGTTGGCGTTGTCCAGAGCCGGAACGATGAAGTCCTGATCAGCGGCCGCCGCCGTCACCACGGCACCAGGACCTACGCCCCCGCCGGAATTATCGAAGTTGGATAAGGCATAGGAGACTTGGAAGTTCAAGTCTTTGGCGCCGCGGAATGGACCCTTTACATTCTCGACCCACTTCATCTGCAGGCCGTTGTAAACCGAGCGACCGACCGGTGAAAGGAAAGTGAGCGGCGGCGCGCTCGAGTTGATGCCACCAAAAGCACACGGGTGACCAACTGCGAAAAGGCAACTGTTCCCGCCCATGTCGGCGGAAGATCCCAAGCCAAACCCGGCATAGTCGCCCATATTGGCGGCTCGGGGCACGTAAGTCCCAGCATCGGTGGTTCCGTTTGCAGGATCGGTTACACAAGGAGTTGAGTAAGTGCCACTAACACCATTGGTCGCTCCGTTACCGCAGTTAGCGATAACCGTAGCGATCGCGGCGTTGGCGCCGGCAACGTTGAAATAACGCGTGTCGCCGGCGTGATTCTGATCCACTCCCAGCAGGAAGTGGGTCTGGACGTTGCGGATGAAGTCCACGCTCAAAACCATGCCAGGACGAAGCTCGCGCTGGATGCCAATGTTCATCACCACCGAACGCGGCGACTTGTAGTCGGGGTTGAACATGTTGGTGCCTGGCGCGAAGAAGCAGTTGGTACCGCCAGTACAATCAGTGAGGTACTGTCCCGCATAGCTAGGATTGGGCTCCGACACGTTCAGGGGCGAAGCCGCCTGATATTGCTGTTGAAGAGCGATGACCGCTGGCACAGCGTTCCCAATTAACGGGAACCCCGCCGAAGTACCGCAAACCGCCGCACTCGGCGTGATGGGACCGGTCGAGGTTTGCAGGGTTGAAGGTGATCCCGCGGCAGCACATGGTGAGGGGAACTGCGCGAAGGCCCCTGTAGCCTCTCGGAATGGACCGTCAAAGAGCACGTTGTTCCAGATGGCGTTCTCCCAGAACAAGCCGATTCCACCGCGGATTGCGGTCTTGCCGTTTTTCATTGGATCCCAGGCAAAACCCAGGTCCGGGCCAAAGTTCTTATTGGGCTGGTTCACTGGGTCGCCCAAGCCCGGAATTAGAGCACTGAGTCCAGAAATCGCGGGGTATTGGCTGTCCGTGCGGCCTGTGTCGCGCTCGTAGCGCAATCCGTAAGTTAAGGTGAAGTTCGACTTGATCTTCCAGGAATCGCCCAGATAGAACAACACTCGGTTGTCAGGCCCCAAGCCGCCGGCAGGGAACCCAAGTGCAGCCTTAGAGGTGGAGAATCCCAGACCATTGCCCAAGGTATAGCCGCCGTCCGCTGGGTAGTTCAACGGATTAGCCGAACCGCCAGGGAACGGCCCGGTCGCAGCCGCTGTGATGTCTGCAGTGGTGACCTGGGAAATGACCTGGGGTCCATTCCTGAAGAATGAGGCAAAGCCGCCGCCTTGAAGATGATTAAACGTGGCTCCATAGCGAATGATGTGCGAGCCTAACACCCGGCTGCCATCGTACTTGAACTCGTGATCGCTTTGCGGAGTGCTCTGCGGGGCCAATAGATTCGGTCCGGCGACCAAGCCGGTGGCTCCCATGAAAATTTCCGCGCCCAGATCGTCGAAGGGCAACGCGGCGTCACCCGTGGTTGCATCCACAATCTGGTTCTGGAACTTCAGAAACGAGAAGCGGATGGAATGGGTGAAGGGCCCAGTATTGAAATCTACTCCAACTACATCGTTGCGGGTGATGTCTTTGTTGTCATAAACCGAATAGCCGAACCCGAAGGTAGCACCCAGCAAATTCTTGAAATAAGAGAAGCGGTAAAACAGACGCGCGCTCTTGGTCAGCTGGTAGTCCAAACGGCCGAGCAGATTATCCTCGCGGAAAGGATCGCTGAAATTTCCAGAGTAGGCCTCGAATGGAGCGGAGATAGGCACCGACGCTTGCGTATTCTGCGTGGTCCGCTCACCGTCAAGGAAGAAGAACGCCTTGTTCTTGATGATCGGTCCGCCTAAATCGCCACCGTACTGGCTACGCTGGGAGTACGGATTGGTACCTCCCGGCAGGTCGGCTGCCCCGACGCGATAGTCGCGAAATTGCCCGAAAGCTTCGCCGTGGACCCCATTGGTTCCAGACTTGGTGGTCACGTTCACAGAACCGGAAGAGGTCAGCTCGGTCGACATATCCAAACTCGCCTGACCGATCTGGAATTCCTGAATGCCACTGGCTGGAATGTCAGTCGTGGTCGTGCCCACGGTTTCATCCGAGACGTCCACTCCGTCAACTTCAATGCGGGCAGTCCGGCCGTAACGACCGCCGAACGAGATTGAAGAATAACCAGCCTTCGTAGGATCGAAATTTTGACCATCCTGAATTTGCACGCCAGGTTCGAGCTGCGCCAGATCCAGGAAGTTACGCCCGTTCACAGGCAAGTTCTCGATCTGACTGGCCGTCAAAACTCCCTGCACGGTTGCCTGCTCGGTGTTGACCTGAACCTCACTCCCTTGTACTTCAACCACAGTGCTCTCCTGGCCAATTTCCAGCTTCATGCTTCCGTTGGCCGCGTTGTCCACTTTGACATCTATGGACAACTGGGACGTCTTGAAGCCTTTGGCCTCGATGCGCAACGAATAGACACCCGGGATCAGTGCTCCGAGGGAATACGATCCCGTCCCGTTCGTGATCGCGTGGAGCGTCTGCCCCGTGGGGCCCGTGACTGTGACTTTGGCGTTTGGCAAAACCGCGCCGGTTGAATCCGTCACGTTGCCGACGATGCTACCCGTCGAAATCGAGGTCTGGGCGAATGCCACAGACGACAAAAGCAATGCACACAGGGTAATCAATGCCAGCAGCATAAATCGTGCGCCGGGGCGGGAGGAGTTGAGGTTCAACATCGTAAACCTTCCTTTCGGAAATGTTCTCATCAGAATTTTTCTCACCCTATAAGTCGTCCAGAATCTCGTCTTTCAAAATTTTTGCAGGATCCCAAGTAGAGGCAAGTCGGAGCCATTGGCGGGAGGAAAACCTGGAAACCACCCCCGCATATCCACAGCCAGCAAAACCGCTCTAGCTTGCTTTCTTGAGCAGAATGAAACTGAAGTTCCTCCCTTAACAAAGCAATTTGTCAGCCAGCCGTTCGCCGATTTTGGATTATCTGGCATCGATATACCTATCAATAACTTACGCGGAGTGTTTTGTGGGCAAATAGCTAAAGACCACGAGCTCAAGTATCTCCAAACATCCAGAAAACCATATTTCCACTCCCGGAAACGAAAATGTCTTGGTGTTCGCCAGCTTAGTTGACAACCATCGTCAGCCCCTGTTTTTGTTGTGGTGCGGCTCAGAAATCCGACTTTGTTGTGTAGTAGCCCACGCGGTGGCGCACGTGGTAACCGGGGGAATCCGGTGGCCCCGAAACGCTGACTTGAATCCGGCGGAATTGTGAGTTCGACAAACGTTGTGAGGGATAGTAAGCCAGCAGGTACTGCGTACGCAGTTCGTCGCCGATCTGGCGGAAGGCATCGTCGAGCTGCGACATGGAAGTCGCATAGTAGTACTTGCCTCCGGTGTCTTCCGAGAGCTGGATCAGGGCATGCTCGCCGCCGGTTTCGCGTCCGGCGCTGTTCTCAATGGGCACCACGATGATGCTGTAGACCAGAGCTTCGGCCTCTTCGGCGGCGCGCGCCGCCCCTTTGTAGTCAACTCTGCTGATGGTGTCTCCGCCATCGGTGATCAGCACCATCACTTTCCGTCCCTGGCGGCGGTCGAGCGAACGCGAGGCCAGATACACGGCGTCGAACAGCGCTGTGGCCGCGCCCAGGCGGATGTGGTCGATGCCCTCGTCGATGCGCTTGAGGTCGGGCGTGTAAGAAGTGGTCTGCAGCACGGATTCACTGAAGCTAAACACGGACAACGCATCCACCGGCCGCAGGATGGCATGGGCAAAGCGTTTGGCGGAGGCCTGCTCCAGCGGCAGGTCGTGACGCGTGCTCAGACTCGTGTCGATCGCGAGCGCGATCGAAAGCGGCGCCGCGGATTCTTTATCGAACACCGAGATGGTCTGGTCCCGGCCATCCTCCTGCACAGTAAAGTTCTCTTTCTTGAGCCCGGCGACGGGGCCTCCATGAGCATCCGTCACGGTCACGTAGACATTGACCAGTTTCACGTCCACCTTGAGCGTGGGCGGCGATGCGGGCGGTGGTTGGGTTTGGGCTGGGGGCCTCTGCGCGTACGCAGCACAGGCCAGCAGTAGCAGAATCGCAGTAGCGGATTTTCTCATTCGGTGAACGAAGTATACCTTCGCAAGTTATCTCGCGTGGGGACGGGCGACCTGCGTGCCTGCCCGGAGCGAAACCCAACGGTCCAGCCGGAGCAAGGCGCTTTGGCATGCTCAGCCCGGTCACTTAGATGCGGGTTCCGTTCCGGGGCTGCCCAGGGTGCGGCGAATTTCCTCGGGAAACGGCTCGCCGTCGGCCCACACCGCTCCATCCTCAAAATATTCTTTCTTCCAGATCGGAACAGTGCGCTTGAGCGTATCAATCAGCCAGCGGCTGGCCTCGAAAGCGGCGGCGCGGTGGGCTGAGGCGACCACGATCAACACGCTGGTTTCACCAATCTCCAGCCGCCCCAGCCGGTGAACCAGCGCAATGTCGCGCACCTGGAACTGTTTCAGCGCCTGCTGCGCGAGCCCTTCCATCTGCTGCAGCGCCATCTCCTCGTAGGCCTCATAGTCGAGATAGAGTGTCTTGCGGCCGCGCGTCTGATTGCGCACCACGCCCTCGAACACCACTGCGGCGCCGTCCTCACCGCGCTTGACGCGATTAAGCACATCCTTCGTTTCAATAGCATCGCGAACAACCGATGCGTAGCGCCGGCGTCCCGCCGGCGGGGAGTCTGCCTTGGGCGAAGCCGAAGGGGAGGGCGTCCCGCCCTCCGACCCGCCACTCACCGGCGGCAGCAACGCCACCTCGTCATCGGACTTCAGCTTGGCCTCGGCTCCCGCATAGTGCTGATTCACCGCAACCGCCAGTGCAGCCAGCGATTCTTTCAGCCGCGGCGCCTGTGCCGCATAATGCTCCAGCACATCACGCACCAGCGCACCGTCAGGCAGTTCGATCCACTCGCTCGTTTTCCCCGCGAGATCTTTCAACACACCGAAAAAAAGAACGCGCACTCGCATGGGCACAGCCGCCATCAGCCATGCCAGTTTAGCGCGAGTGCGTCAATCCCGGGAGACGAGCGAGTTGGAACAATCAGAGCCGATCCCAAAAAAATTGCCAGCCCTTTAAGGACTGGCAACTGGATACCGGCAACTGGCAACTGCTTTTCTCAAGCCTGCGCCAGCACCTTGCCGTGAAGAACCTCATGCGGAGGCGTCAGCAGCTTCGCCGCCGCGGACTGCGCCACTTCCGGCAGCGAGAAGCGCAGCGCTTCGTCAATCGTCTTCACATAATGCACGCTGAGGTTCGCCAACTGCTCGGGCGTCAAGTCTTCCTCAACATTCATCTTGTTTTCCGCTGGCAGGATCACGTCGGTCACACCAGCGCGTTTGGCGGCCAGCACTTTTTCTTTAATGCCTCCCACCGGAAGCACGTTGCCGCTGAGCGTGATCTCGCCCGTCATCGCCAGCAGTGGACGGATGCGGTGACCCGATAGCAGCGACACCAGGGTCGTCGCCATGGTCACGCCCGCCGAAGGACCATCCTTCGGAATCGCCCCCGCCGGCACGTGCATGTGAATGTCATGGTCGGCGAAAAAGTCTTCCGCAATGCCCAACTGCGTCGCATTCGAGCGCACCCAGGTCAGAGCCGCTTGCATGGATTCCTGCATCACCTGGCCGATCTGTCCCGTCATGGTGAATCCACCTTTGCCCTTCATGGCATTGGCTTCGACGAAGAGTACGTCGCCGCCCGATGGAGTCCACGCCAAACCCACAGCCACGCCCGGACGCTCGGTCCGCTCCTCGATTTCACCTTCGGTGCGGATCTTGATGCCGCCCAAAAACTCCTGAACGATTTCCTGCGTGACCACAAGCTTTTCAGTCTTGCCCTCGGCCAGCCGCCGCGCCTGTTTGCGGCAGATGGTTCCGACCGTTCGTTCCAAACTGCGCACACCGGCCTCGCGCGTGTAGTGACGAATCACATAACGCAGCGCCTCGTCGGGAAACTCAATCTGCTCAGCGCTGATACCGTTCTCTTCAACTTGTCGTGGGACCAGATAGCGTCGAGCGATGTGCAGCTTCTCTTCCTCGCTGTAGCCTTGCAGCTCGATGATTTCCATGCGATCGCGCAGCGGCTCGGCGATAGGGTCGAGCATGTTCGCTGTCGTGATGAAGAGCACCTTCGACAAATCGAAAGTGACATCAAGATAGTTGTCGCGGAAAGTTGAATTCTGCTCGGGATCGAGCGCTTCGAGCAAAGCCGAAGCAGGATCGCCGCGGAAGTCGCGGCCGACCTTGTCGATTTCATCGAGCATGAAAACCGGATCTTTGGTTTCGGCGCGGCGAATACCCTGGATGATCTGTCCCGGCAACGCGCCGATGTAGGTGCGGCGATGGCCGCGGATTTCAGCCTCATCGTGCACTCCGCCGAGCGACAACCGCACAAACTTACGGCCCAGCGCGCGCGCAATGGACTTCCCGAGCGAAGTCTTGCCCACGCCAGGAGGTCCGACAAAGCACAGGATTGGCCCCTTCATATTCGGCTTCAGTCGCCGGACAGAGAGGTAATCGAGTATGCGATCCTTCACCTTCTCCAGATCATAGTGATCGGTATCCAAAATTTCTTTGGCTTTGGGGATCTCAATTTCCTGGCCGGAGGTTTTGGCCCAAGGCAATACGGCCAGCCACTCGACATAGTTGCGCGTGAGTGAGTAGTCGGCAGCCATGGGAGACATGCGCGCCAGGCGGCCCAATTCCTTGAGCGCTTCTTTCTTTACCTCGTCCGGCATGCCCGCGTCGTCGATCTTCTTCTTCAGGTCTTCAACGTCGCGCTGGCCTTCATCCTGCTCGCCCAGTTCTTTCTGGATGGCCTTCATCTGCTCGCGCAGGTAGTACTCGCGCTGGGTCTGCTGCACGCGGTCCTGCACTTCGCTCTGGATCTTGTTGCGCAATTGCTGCACTTCGAGTTCTTTGGCGAGATGCTGGTTGATCTTCTCCAGGCGTACGCGGATGTCGAGCGTTTCGAGCGTGTCCTGCTTGTCCGGCGTCGAGAGCGACGGCAAAGAGGAGGCGATGAAATCCACCAGCCGGCCCGGTTCGTCGATGTTCAGGGCCACGGTCGAAAGCTCGTCAGAAAGCGTAGGCGAACCGGCAACGATCTGCTGAAACAGCGTGAGCACGTTGCGCTGCAGCGCTTCGATTTCGGAACTATCCGGCGGAATGGCTTCCGGAATGGGCGACACTTTCGCGCGCATGAACGGCGCCAGTTGCGTAAACTCACCCAAGCGCACGCGCTCCAGACCCTCGGCAAATACGAACAGGCTCTGGTTGGGCATCTTGACAACTTTGTGAACGATCGCGGACGTACCCACGGTATAAAGATCGCTGGATTGGGGGCTGTCGACGCGCGCTTCGCGCTGCGCGACTACAACAATAGTCTTGTCCTCACCGAGCGAATTAATAAGCTGGACCGAACTCTCCCGGCCTACCGTTAGGGGCAGGACGGCATGCGGGAAAAGTACGGTATCCCGCACAGGAAGCACGGGCAAAGCCCGTACGTCGTTTATTTCCCGATGCTTAGGAAGTGGCTCGGAAAGCGGTTGCTGGCTCATTGGCTCTCCTTGAGTGTAACTCACTCAAGCTTAGATGACAGTCTCCCGGAAAGGTTTCAGGCTTCCGGTAGTTGCGGTAAAGCTGGATTCTATTCCTGTGGCGAGCCGTTGGCACGGTATCAAAGGTGCAACGGCTAACGCGGAGGTAGTCAAATCCCACTTCCGGAAAAAGGTAGCTTTGGCAACCAGCGTTTTTCGATCGGAATAAATGGGCAACAGATTTGCCCGATCCCTTCAGTAGATGGTGGTGACTGACATTAGCGTGTCGCAGTCCCAACGGCTTTCAGCATTGTCAAACGCCACCACGACATGCGTGAGGCCGTCTTGTTCCATCCAGGCTCTTGCCACTGCCGATCCACGGCCGCTGTTAAAAGCAGTAAGGGTTTCGCCGATGTATCCGAGTTGTCCCCCACAGTCAGTGATTCTTCCGGCCCCGGCCGGACGCGAAGTGAGATTGTGACTTACCAGAAAGGCTACCGCCTCCGCCAGGTAATGATCCTTGCTCACGTCGTCCGGTTGCTGCCGCGGATTGAAATAACTGAACAAAAAAACTCCGCGCGTTCCCGAATCGTCGACGTAGCCCTTGACGAACGAGGAGGCTTGCGGGTCTCTCGATTCCCAGCTGTTCCAGGATTGGGGATAGCACATTGCCAGGTTTAGGGTTGGAAATACGACGGGCAGAAGCTTTCCATGTTGCGTCGTAATGTCCTGGGTTCCGGCCAGCTCACCGTCCACGTAGAGCTCGGCGCGGTAGGTGCCGTCCGCGACGCAAGTCCGGCCCCAGGTGGCGAAGAGTACCGACCGGAAATCGCTGGCCATCCCTTGATAATCCAGCTTCCAGTCCGCCGCCCCCGAGACTAGCGGCAGAACCCGCCAAGTCTCCCATTCCGGATTGTAGGCGTACCAGAGGACGGATAGGACGTCACGGTTTTTGTCGACGGTGGGTTCCGGAGCGCGCCAGCTCAAGCTTGACGTAGTTGCGGTCAACTGAACGTCCACAGTTTTTGGGTGGAACGGAACCCGGAAGGGCTCCTTCGGCGGCCACGCGATTGCCACCATCTCGGACTTCAGCCGGGGTATTACTTGCCGATCGATATCCTGGCAGTCGTTTGCTTTCTGGTGGATGCCGCCGCAGTAACGATGAAGTATGTCCAGGTCAGTGATGGCTCCCGCCAATACAGCTCCCTGGCCTTTGAGTCCCTGTTTCATCGCTTGCTCATAAACCTCAATACCTTCCTCTTTCTTACCGTCCGCGAGCAATCCCAGGCCCAGATTGAACTTGGGTACCAGATCCATCTCGTCGAGGGCGATGCCTTTCTGTGTTTCTGTTATGCCGCGCTCCACCGTTTTCCGATTGCCTTGCAACAGTCCCTCCAATATGGAATCGAACCCGTAATCCACTTGAGGAGAAACGGGAGGCTTGAGACCCTGTTGCTCGATCATTTTCAAAGCCTGTTGTTCATGCTCGGTGATGATCGGAAGAGACTCCTTGGAGGTGATGCTCACAAAGCCGCTTTCGTTCAGTTGGGGAGTCTTCGCAAGCTGAGTAAGAAGAGCATAGTAAAAATTGCCCATCGCGAAAGTGGGGCGTATATCCACCGCGCAGCCGAACTCCCGGGCGGCTTTAGCCAATTCCTCCGGATCGTCTGAGGAACTCTCGTACAGTGTTCTGCCCTCGGCATAGTGGCGGGCAGCGTCCTGCACGGGATCGTCCTCGGGCTTCTCCCCACTCTGGCATTCCGGGCGGGCAGCATGTTTTTTCGCGCTGCGAAACTCCCAACTCATGTACACCCCATAGCCGAAGCTGTAAAGCACCAGGCAACAACTGAAGACCACCAGGATGAAGGCATCGCGGTTGCGGCCCATGCTCAGTGCTTGTCCGAACAAATACAGCGCAATGGCAAAGAGGGTCAGCATCGCCAAATAGGTGGTCGCTCGCCGCTGCCATAGCAGGCTTAGTTCGTTGTTGGCGTCCGACATGGCGAAGGCTCGTTCCGAATCCTTACGGCCCTGGTTTACCAGTTTCCTGGGAAAGTTACGGTCCTGCCCGGGCCCCCACTCACTCGTGAACCTGCTCTTCAAACCTTTGTTGTAATCGGACAGGCCGCTCAAGAGCAGATTCCAATGGGCCAGCTGGTCGAACGAGGCCTTCAAATCGAGAACCGAGGGATTTTCCCTGGCCAGATCCACCCGCTGTCTAGCGGCTTCGTAGTGAACCAGGTACTCCTGCGCGGTTGACATGTCGCCCACCGTGTTGAAAAAGGTTGTGCCATTGCCGGAGTTGGTCTTAAAGAGCGTTCCCTGGTTCTCCAGAACCTGACTGAACGCGGCAGCCGAGTGCGCCGTGGCTCTGCTATAGAGAAGACCGCTGAGCGCACTTAGTACGGCCGTGACCGCGATCATGAAGATGGTAAAACGCCCGAAGCCGTGGGCCACCGGAGCCGTGTGCACGCGCACTCCGGCAAAAAGGGTAGGCTCGACTTCGCTGGGGTGAACGGGCTCCCATTCCCCGACCATATCCACCAACCGCGTCCACCGCCAGAGTTTCCGCCCGACCAGCACCAACACACCGAAGGCGAATAGAGCTAGCAGGAGGGTCCTCCAGGAGTTGCGGTCCGCCCACACCGCCACGAACAATCCCATCAGGGCAATAAAGATTCCCGCGCACACCAACACATTCTCCCGTCCCACGCTCTTCAGGCTCAACTGAGCAAAGGTGAGAAAAGCAAGCGCCAATACAAACAAGAGAACGGCACCCGCCAGCCACACAACCTTGCGGCGCTCGGCTTCCACGTAACGCTCCGCATTTTCCCAAATGGATGGCGGGGATTCGCCTTTGTTCTTCGGTTCCACCCAGCGCGCATCGAATCCATATCCGCTGAGTTGGTTCGCCGCACTTTGTTGCAGCGACTCCTCCATCGACCGGGGCAGATCTACCCAAAAAAAGTTTAGGTAAGCTCGCAGTGCTCTCACGACCGCGTTGTCTTCCTGAGCTTGCAGCGTGAGCATAGCTGCCCGGCCGCGGTCAGTCGCGAAGACTTGCCGCGCTTCCTTCAGGTCGTTCCGCGCCTCGGTGCTGTACACATATTGGCTGTACTCGTACCTGGTCCGGTTGGCCATTTTATTCAGGATTTCCTGGCGATGGACCAATTCGAGCACTTTCCCTTGTTGCAGTCTTCTCTCGGAGCGTAGCGTCTCATGCTCCGCCAAAGCGGCGCGGTACGCGACCGTCGCACCCAGCATTGCCACCACCGCCATCATCATGGCGATGGGGATGGACATCAATCTCGCTGCATTGCTTTCCTGGGATTCCACGCCGGGCCTCCTTTTTCAGTTGCAAGAACCAGGGGCACGTACCTGAACTAAACCGATATCCTGGGTTCGGAAACCAACACCGGCCTTCGACCTGCATCCCGGGGGGGTGGGACGCTACAGGAAACAGCTACAACAGTTTGCCACGTTCGTCAAGCAATAAGATGTACGGTGGGTCAGTTTGAAACTCTTCAACGATTGCAACCCTCATGCGTCATCCCGCAGTCCCGCGTTTTCACCAGCGGGACGAGGGATCTCCCGTGCGCACACAGCCCGCCCTTCTCAAACTGCACCACTACCGAATGTACCTGCGTGCCAATTTTCCCCGGACTACGGTCAACGGAATAGAATTTTTTTCAGGCCGGCCGAGCGCAGGCGGCTACGCCGCCGGATAAATCCCCAGGACCCTGACGAACTCCGCGACCTCGCCCAGGTGGCGAAGCGCATTGCGGGCAGGTTCGTCGTCGCCGCGAAGGAAGTCGACATAAAAGACGTACTCCCAGGGCCGTCCGCGCATGGGCCGCGACTCGATCTTGCTCAGGCTGATATCGCGAAGAGCAAAGACGCTGAGCGATTTGAACAGCGCTCCGGGCACGTTCTTTACCTTGAAGGCGATGGAAGTCTTGTTGGCTCCGCGCGGAATGAGGCGCTGGTAGCGGCGCGCGGAGGCAGCGGTTCCCTTTTTCCCGGCGGTGCTTGCGCTCGACTTGTGCATCAGGAAGAAGCGAGTGAAGTTGCGTTTGTCGTCTTCGATGCCGGCTTGAAGGATTTTGCCGGAGTACTCGAGCGCGGCGTGGCGTCCGGCGATTCCGGCGGCGTCGGCAAAGCGATGGGCGACAACGTGCTTCACGCTGCCCGCCGTGTCGTAGAACGGGACCGGTTCGATCTTAGGATTGTGGCGAAAAAAGTCCCGGCATTGATCGAGCGCCACCGGATGTGAGAATGCACGGCGCAACGCACTGAACTTCACATCAGGCGCGGCGATCACGTTGTGCACGATGCGCAGCAGAAATTCGCCTTGAATGAATACCTCGCGCTCAACCAGAAGATCGGCATGCTCCGCCACAGTGCCGGCCAGCGAATTCTCGATGGGGATGACGGCGGCGGCGACCGATCCGTTCTCGACGCGGTCGAACACCTCGGCAGAACGGGCGCAGGGAACGACGGTGCAACGCGGCAACATGCGCTCCGCAGCTTCATGGCTAAAGGAACCGAGTTCACCCTGGATCGCGACCTTGATGGCGGCAACTTTCATCACAAGGCAAGGTAGCTGGAGCAGGCGGGAAAGTGCAAATCGATTCTGCGGGCGCGGTGCTCCCATCCGCCACTTCCAGTGCGGACGAAAGCCTTCAATCGCAGAGTTCGTGAAGTACGACTGCGGAGGCCGCTAAGAAAAGCTAGACCAAGTTTTTCTCCAACACAAGTGCGTCCACGCCGTTTGAATAGTAGCGAGGATAAGTTCTGACTACGCTGTAGCCATGGCGTTTGTAGAACGACAGGGCGGAGACGTTGTCCACGGCAGTTTCCAGTTCGACCGAGCCGGAACCGGTAGTACGCAGTCGATCTTCCGCCGCGCGCAGGAGCAAAGATCCCGCGCCCAAGCGGCGGGCGGCGGCAATCACGTCGATGGTAATAATGTGGCCGCGACCGCGGCTGCCTGCTTCGGCTACGAGGAAGCCAGCGATGGAAGCATCGGCGGAAGCGCTCACCGAAAAATTTTCTTCGCCTTTTCCGGAATTGGGACCGACCCCATCACTGGCTGCCCCGACCGCAACCAGCGTGAACGAACCGCGACGCCTCATGTAGACCTTAAGCTCCGTGCGGGAATAGGAAATGCCGGCAGGAAAGCAGTTTTGATCGATGCGCCACAGCGCGTCGAAGTCCGGGGGCTGGAAGTCTCGGATGGTGAAGAGCACGCCGCCATTGTAGCGGGGAGGCGGGTGGGGATCACTTGATCGTCCTGGATTGGAGGCTGTTAGGTCTAAGTTTTCCACAGATTCGTCCTGAGATTCCCCTGGAATCATGAATTGGAGACCATTGTCCCCTTGCTTCGCCGCAACCTCGGACGTACCATTGGCATCAGAGGAAGCGTAGTGGGACGCCTTCTGTTGATTGACGCGGCCGGCTCAGTCGCCGTCCTGGGGCTGTGGTACGTAGTGTTTTCCACCTACAATCGAAAAAAGGGAGCAACCGCCTTGCGCTGGGTGCAGACAGCTTGCGCCGGCAAGGGACGCATCCTGGATTCGCGCTGGATGGGAACCTCGCGTCTGCAGGCTCGGTTGCATTTTCCCTCGGGCTGGTTCGAGAACGCGCGCGTCATTATGAAGTTTCGGCCGCGGGCTCTGCCTGTGCAGTGGCTGGTGAGCTGCTGGCACCGCCAGAAAGAAACGCTGACCTTCGAGGCCGATCTGGGTGGTTCTCCCAGCTTTCATCTGGAAGTGGTACGGCACCGCTGGTGCGCGCACAACCGCGGGGTTTCCTCGCGCAGGCGAGACGACCGGGAATGGGATATCTACGAGCCTGGCCCCATCATCCTTACCACCCGAACGCACTGGAAGCAGGATCCTACGGCGGAACTGAATGCCCTGATGGCGGCGCGGCGGCAGGACATTTTGCGCGTGCAATTCCGTCCGGAGTCGCCCCAGTTCTCCGCCACGGTCTGCCTGGAAGCGCTGGCCGATCGAGATGCCGCCGAGGAACTTGTGAGCGCCTTGCGCGAGATCGCTGCGGGTGCATCGACGCACCGGCAGTAGGTAACTCCCCGGTGTGGCCAGTGCAACAGCGGGCTGAACTTTGGGCGGAAAATTTCACGACGGGGTGAAAGCGTGGGCCGGTTCCTTCGGTTGTTTCTTATTCTGCTTCTGCCACTCTGTACTGTATCGGGGCAGGATGCTCCTCCGCCTCAGCTCCAGCCCAGAACTGCCGAGCCGGAGAAAGTCCCCTCAAACGGCCCGGACCGGCGAATCACACTCGACGTGCAGGTAACGAACAAATCCGGCGAACCCGTTCGCGGACTGCAGAAGGAAGATTTTACTGTTCTGGACGGTAAACTGCCGCAGAACATCAACTCCTTTCAAGCCGTGGATGGCGCGTCCGCCACTCCCGAATTGCCTCTTCAAGTCGTTCTCGTCGTTGATGCCGTCAACGCATCCTTCCAGGCTGTCTCGAATGAACGAAATGAACTCAAGAAGTTTCTGCTGCAGAATGGCGGCAAGCTCCCGCAGCCAATGTCGCTCATCATGTTCACCGATACTGGAGCCCAGATGCAGAACGGTTCCTCGCGGGATGGAAACTTTCTAGCCGACCTGCTCGATAAATACGAACTCGGGCTGCGAACCTCTCGTCGATCGCAAGGCATCTACGGCGCCGCGGAGCGCTTTACCTTGTCGCTCAAGACCATTGACCAACTTGCCGCGTACGAGGCAACGCGACCGGGCAGAAAACTCGTAATTTGGATAAGTCCCGGATGGCCGTTGCTCTCGGGACCACGCACTTACATTTCCGGAAAAGAAGAGCAGCAACTCTTCGACTCGATCGCGGCAGCCTCCACTGCCCTCAGGCAGGCCCGCGTCACTATTTACAGCGTTGACCCGCTCGGTCTGGGAGATTTTAGGCGGGCTGTGTACTACGAGGAGTTTTTGAAAGGTGTAAGTTCGCCTTCGCACTCGATGCCGGGCAACCTGGGCTTGCCGGTACTCGCGGTTCAGACTGGCGGGCGCGTCCTCAATTTGACCAACGACATCACTACTGCGGTCGCAGAGTGCGTGGCCGATGCCAATTCTTTTTATGTCCTCTCGTTCGACTCCCCTCGGGCGGACAAGCCGAACGAATACCACTCTCTCGCAATCACTGTGGATAAACCGGGTATCACTGCCCGCACGCGCACCGGCTATTACGCCCAGCCCTGATCGGAGCTGCATTCCCTCTTCCTTGTCACCAGAGGCTGTGCTATCGTTCCCGGCCATGAGTGACCGTTTCAACAATCCCACCCCGCAGTTCGGCACCGCCGAGTACCTCGGTTCGCCGGGAAGAGACCATTGCCACTTCTGCCAGCAACCGATTGCCGGAACCTATTACCGTCTAAACGGCGCCATGGCGTGTCGAGGTTGCGCCGAAAAGGCGCAGAGCGAACTACCGAAAGACAGCCACGCCAACTATGTGCGCGGCCTTCTCTACGGTGTGGGCGCGGCCATCGCAGGACTAATCCTGTACGCTACGTTCGAGATCGAGACCGGCATCATCATCGGCTACCTTTCTCTGGCCGTGGGCTGGATGATTGGCAAGGCCATGATGAAAGGATCGAGCGGACACGGCGGACGCCGCTACCAAATCGCCGCCGCTTTGCTTACCTACGCGGCGGTGTCGATGGCTGCGATCCCCATCTGGATCCACTTCTCAGGCGCGCAGAAGCAACATGCCTTGCAGCAGCAGCAACTCGCCGATGAACAACGCGAACTGGAGAAGGAAACAGGCCGGCCACAAACCCCGGCGCTCGCAAAACCTGCCGTAAACATGGGCAAGGCATTGCTGCAGTTGGCATTTCTAGGACTCGCATCGCCGTTTCTGGAACTGGCCGATCCTTTCCATGGAGCGATCGGTCTATTCATCCTTTTCATAGGGATTCGCATCGCGTGGCAAACTACCCGAGAAACATCGCCGGCACTCGATGGCCCCTTTGCATCTTCGCCCAAGCCGTCGGCCGGAATTAGCGCGGGCTGAGCGTACTATCGAGAATCGTGTCCTCCATTACTCCTGAGCTCATTCGAAACTGCCGGCGTTGCGCACGCGAACTCGCGCCCGGCGCGCTCGTCTGCGACAACTGCCACGCGCTTGTACACTCCGAGGAACTGGACCAACTTGCTGCCGAGGCGAAAGCACTGGAGGCCAAAGGAGATTTGCGGCGGGCCCGCGAGCGATGGCTTGCCGGGCTCTATCTTTTGCCGCGAACCTCAAAGCAGTACGATTGGATCAAGGAGCATGCGCACAACCTTGAAGTCGCGGCCGACGCGGCCCAGATTCCGGAGCCTACGGACAACAAGTGGGCGAAACGTTTGGGGCCGGTAGGTCCGCTTGCGGTACTGGCTGCCAAAGGCAAGTTCCTGCTGACGGCACTGTTCAAGCTGAAGTTTCTTTTAAGCTTTGCCGCTTTCATCGGGATCTATTGGGCCCTGTGGGGAATGAAGTTCGGGATCGGCTTCGCGGTTCTGATTCTGCTTCACGAGATGGGCCACTTCATTGACATCAAGCGCCGCGGCTTGCCCGCGGAGATGCCCGTCTTTTTGCCAGGACTTGGAGCCTATGTGCGCTGGCAAGCGCTGGGGGTGTCCCTGGAAACTCGAGCGGCAATCAGCCTGGCTGGGCCGCTGGCCGGATTTTTCGTATCGCTTGCTTGTGCCGTGATCTGGTGGCAGACGGGCAATCCGCTGTGGGCCGCGCTGGCGCGGGTGGGCGCAGTTCTGAATCTGCTGAATCTGATTCCTGTCTGGGTGCTGGATGGCGGACAGGCCGCGTTAGCCTTGAGCAAGACGGAACGCATCGTGCTGCTCACCGCGTGTCTCGCTCTGTGGCTGCTGCTGAAAGAAAACATGTTCTTCTTGGTAGCCGTGGGCGCGGGATATCAGGTGTTCTTTGCCGGACAATTGCCGGCCCACCCCAGCCGCACCACGACTGTCTACTTTATCGCGGTACTAACCGCGCTGGGCGTGATCATCCGTCTGATGCCGGGAACGGGTTTAGGCGTGCAGTAGCGGCTCCCGATGCGGCAGGTTTCCAGCTGATAGCTTCCCAGTCGCCGACCCTTCGGGAGCGATGCGACAGACCTCGCGATCAGTCGCGCGGCGTTCTATCATTGATCCATGGAGGACCGCCTTCCACTGCCAAGCCTGCTGTCGCAGACACTGGTGGCTTTCACCATCGAGTTCGACAACGAGTTCGAGCATCAGGTACCGCATCGCACGACGAACCATGGTTCGACAGCGGGTTCGCGCTCCGCTCCCTGGCTCGTGTCGATGGTGATGTGGCTAAAGTTAATGCGATTCGTTCCTAGCGATGGAATACCTGTCCGAGAGCTACAGCGCCTCACACGACTCACCGGCAAAGAAATGGGCACATGGTTGACGCGCATGGGCAAGTGGTGGGGCTACGTCGTCGTCGAGCCCGATACCACGGACGGCCCCTCGAATCGGCTCGCCTCAGGCGGGGTGGTCCGCCCCTCAGCCGGAGGCCGGAGGGCTCTGGAAATATGGCGGCCGTTGACCGGTGTCATTGAAAAACGCTGGCAGGAGCGGTTCGGCAAGGAAATCATCGAGCGGCTCAGAGAATCGCTGCAGGCGCTGGTCGACAAGTTCGACGGCGATCTGCCCGATTATCTTCCGATCCTGGGATATGAGCTGTTCAGTAAAGGTCCAGATGGCGAGGGGCGCGCACCAGCGGGAACTGGCGGCACCTCTCTACCTGAGTACACGCTGCCGATGCTGCTTTCGAAAGTGCTACTCGCGTTCGCCATCGAATTCGAGCGCGATTCGAGGGTATCGCTTGCCATCAGCGCTAATGTCCTGCGGCTTATCGGCCCGGAAGGAGCGCGTGTCCGAGACCTACCGCGCCTGTCCGGGGTGTCGAAGGAGGCGATCGCGATGTGTCTGGGTCGTCTCGAGGAGCGAGGCTTCGCAATCGTCCAACCGGAATCTCCCGCTAGCCGGGTAAAGATACTCATGCTCACTCTAAAAGGACTGCATGCCCACGACGCGTACCAGCAGTCGGTCAGCGCCATCGAGGAACGCTGGCAGGCGAGCTTTGGCAAGAACACCATCCGTAATCTCCGGAGTTCGCTTGAGCGCATGGTCGGCGAGCCAACCGCGCGGAAGTCCCCTTTGTTTAGTGGACTAGAACCTTATCCCCACGGATGGCGGGCGGCGATCCCCAGACCCGACGTCCTCCCGCACTATCCAATGGTCCTGCACCGGGGCGGCTTCCCGGACGGCAGTTGACTAAACGAACGCTGACGAATCCGAGTCATTCTCATCGATGGTATCTCTTAAGCTGGATGAGTGAGCTACTCCGAATCATCGCTCCATCAATCTCTTTTCTGCCTCGCATCAGCTTTTTCGATTGTCGCCGAAGCTAGGCTCGCGTTATTCTGGCCTGTTGATGTCCAGCCGTTTCAACTGCCCCGTGTCTGTGTGGTTGCTTACCGACATCATTCTTGCTGGAACGAATAGGAGATTGAGGGACGTCCATGCCTAACGAACTACGTAACTTCCTCGCACTCAGCTACGACGAACTGGAAGAACTGAATCTGGAAGCGAAGGAGCAGCGCAGGCACCGCGTCCCCATCGGCAAGATCCAGGAGAAGCGGCTCAAGTACCTCACCGACGAGAAGCGGATCAAAGCTGTGACCGTGCTCTTCAGCGACCTGGAAGGCCGGCTCCACATGCTCGATTACGATAAGAAATTCCTGATCAAGAGCTGGGACAATCTCACCTTCGACGGCTCTTCGATTCGCGGCTTCACCGCGCAGCGCGAGAGCGATTTGCGCCTGGGGATTGACTGGTCGGCGTTCTACTGGGGCCCGGCGGATGTCTTCGGCTCCGGCAAAGTGCTGGTGTTCGGCGAAGTCATCGACAAGGGCGGCACTCCCTACGCGGCCGATATTCGCGGCGTGCTGAAAGGCTACGCCGAAAACTTGCACAAGAAAAAAGGTTACACGCTGAACGCCGCCAACGAAATTGAAGGTTTCCTGTTCAAAGGTCCGGACGCGGAGCGTCATTATCACGAGACGGACGCCAAGTTTGAGTACGTAAACACCGGCGGCTACTATCACTCGCTGCCGGGCGATCCGCTGCGCACCTTTATCGACACCACTGCCGAAGTGCAACGCGCAATGGGATTCCAGAATGAGAAGGACCATCCGGAAGTTGCCCCTTCGCAATTTGAAATCAACTACGGCTACGGCGAAGTAGTGGCGGCTGCCGATCAGATTCAGCTCTACAAACTAATCTGCCGGCAGGTGGCAACCAATCTGGGATTTACTGCGTCGTTTCTGCCCAAGCCCGTCGTCGGCGTCAACGGTAGCGGCATGCACACCAACGTTTCCATCAGCGATGGAGGCAAGAACCTGTTCTGGGACGCGAAAGGCGAAGAGAAGCTCAGCAAGGCTGGTTGGGCGTTCCTGGATCGCATCCTCACCCATGGCAACGACATTTGCCTGCTGCTGAACGCCAGCGTGAATGCCTACCGCCGTCTGGACCCGCACTTCGAGGCGCCCAACCAGATCAAGGCGTCCGCCGTAGATCGCGGATCGATGATCCGCATTCCCATCGGCAACGAGAAGAGCATGCGCGTGGAAGTTCGCTCGGTCGCTCCCGACGCAAATCCTTATCTGGTTCTGTACTCGATCTTCAAGACTGGACTCGACGGCGAGACGGCGAAGATCAAGAATCTGCGCCAGGCGGAGCGCTACCTGCCCGATAACATCTATACCGCGCTCGAAGACTTCCGCAAGTCGGAGTGGACGACGAAGATCCTCGGCGAGGACGTGAAGGGCCGCTACGCAGATCTGAAACAAGCAGCGGCCGATCGCTGTCCGCGCCTGCTGGGAACTTTTGTGAAAGCGCCCGAGGTGCAGTATCACCACGACGTCTATAACCAGTTCCTGTGGAACTTGTTCTAAGGCGCCGCAGTTCTGCCGCAAGAACGCCCTGGCCTGTAAGGACAGGGCGTTTTTGCTGTTTGAACAATCGCCAAATGGCCAGCGAAGCGCCTCTTGATCCAGCCAAGAATACCCGGACGGATGCGCCTGTGCTAGATTCAGAAGTTTCATGAACCTCGCAACCACTATCTCCACCCAGGGCCTGACCCGACGCTTCGGAGAACTGATTGCCGTCGACGGCGTCGACCTGCGCGTTGCGCCCGGACAATTCTTCGGCTTTCTCGGGCCCAACGGCGCGGGGAAATCGACCACCATCAAGATGCTCACCGGCCTGCTCGCGCCCAGTTCCGGGCGAATCGAAATCCTTGGCCTGGACCTTGAGAAGAATCCCGTCGAAGTGAAGCGGCAAATCGGCGTCGTCCCGGAGGGGATGGCGTTGTTCGGACGTCTGACTGGATCGGAGTTCCTGAACTTCGCGGGACGGATGTACGGACTCGACCGCGAAACCGCAGCCAAGCGCGCTGCGGAATTGCTCGACTTCATGCAACTCGCCGATCAGCGCAAGAAGCTGGTCACCGACTACTCGCACGGCATGCAGAAGAAGTTGGCGATGGCTGCGGCCGTAATCCACGGTCCGAAGGTGCTGTTCCTCGACGAGCCGTTTGAAGGCGTAGACGCCATCGCCGCCGGAACGCTGAAGGCGATGCTGCAAGGCATGATCGCGCGCGGTGCCACGATTTTTCTCACCTCTCATGTGCTCGAAATCGTAGAGCGCCTGTGCAGCCACGTCGCCATCATTCATCAGGGCCGGCTGGTCGCCCAGGGATCGCTCGAGGAACTGCGCGCCGGCGTAGAGGCGCAGACGCCCGCGGTATTGGGGAAAGACTCAAGCGATGGCTCGGGCGGTTCGCCGCCGTCCGGCGAAAAGATGACGCTGGAACAGATTTTCCTGCGTACCGTGGGCGGAGAGCGTCGCACCGATCAGGAGCTTTCGTGGCTCGGGTAGAACAAAGAATGGCCGAGATTGCGGTAACTGCCGACAAGGAGCAGGTGCCGCCCGCCTACAAAGTGCTTTACGATGGGCAGTGCGAGATTTGTCAGGCTTGCGTGTCGTGGCTGAAAGCCCTCGATCACAAGAACAAGACGATCTGCCTGCCCATCAGTACAGAGGCCTTGTCAGCCTGCGATTCGCGGCTAAGGATTGACGATTGCCTGCAACAGTTGCATGTCGTTACTCCGGGAGGTGAAATCCACGCCGGTTGGGATGCTGTCACTTGTTTGGCGCGTTTGTTCCCATCCACTCGGCTCCTAGGCATACTGGGAGAGTGGTTTCCGTTTCGCCAGGCGGGGCGGCTATGCTACCGGTTCGTCGCTGCAAACAGATACTCCCTCAGCAAATGTCGGGGTGGCGCCTGTCGGATAGCAAAACCAGAGGCGGTGCGGCGACAAGCAAAATTGTCCGCGTTCTGGTCGTGCTACACACTCGGCTTCTTCATTCGCCTGCCGCTGGTCTTATGGGCAGGAATCGGTGCCGCTGTAGAAAGGACGAGCATTTTCGCTCGGACTTATCACCAGCGCCTTGATCTGCTGAACGGCAGGCTGGTCGTTTTGTTTCTGAATGGCGTCTTGCCTAACACAGTCCCGCTGCTATTCGGCGAATTATTCACGGCGGTGGTCTATGACGGGGTCGCAATCGATCCGGGCTCGCCTAAGATGCGACGATCGCTCGCGAGGCACCTCCGACAGGCACAACCGAGAATCGCAAAAGTCATCGCCACGCATGCCCATGAGGAGCACGTCGGCAATCTCAATTGGTTATCCGAGCTTAGTGGTGCTCCGGTCTGCGTCTCGGAAATGACGGCCCAATTCCTGACGCCATTCAAGAAGCTGCCTTGGGTGCGCGCTACGATTATCGGGCAACCTCCAAACTTGAAGCCGCCCTATCACATCCTCGGCGAAACCGTGGACACCGAATCTGGCTACCTTCAAGTCTTGGCGACTCCCGGCCATTGCGATGACCACATCGTTCTGTACGATCCCACGGAGAAGTTGCTGCTGGCGGGCGATGCCTTCATGGGCAGCTACTTTGCGACTCCTAACCCTGACGTGGATAGCCTGAAATGGCTTGCCAGTCTCGAACGGCTGATGGAACTTGACATTGAAATTCTTGTCGAGGGACACGGGCACATTCACACTTTGCGGGTTGATATCCCCGATTTTCCCGGTGTGGTGATCCGGGAGAACCCTAAAATTGCCATATCGCAGAAGTTGACCTATCTGCGCTGGCTGCGTGAACAGATTGCAGCGGGGTTTCAAGATCAGCTTCCGGTGCGTGTTATCGAGGCCAGTTGTTTTCCGTGGGGCCAACGTACATCGTGGGAGAGCTGCGCCACTGACGAATGCATCCGGCTTCTGAGTCTCGGTCATTTCTCCCGCACCGAACTGGTGCGGAGCTTTGTTCGCACCAACTCGGAACCGCTTCCAACCGTCTACGAAGTGCGGATTTCGGGAGGGCAGTAAAAGCTCACTATGTTCCAAGCAATGTTTCTACCGGAACGACGCCCATGAATGACCTCACGCCCACGCTGCACCGGCGCACCCAACTAGCCGCCATCGCCGAGCTGCGCTGGCGGCTCTTTTCCAACACGCTGCGCACCACCCGGGGCAAACTGGAGTTAGCTTCGCGTATCCTCGTGTCCCTCGCGTTCGCTATCGGCGGACTCGGCGGCGCTTTCGGACTCGGCATCGCAGCGTACTTCCTAATCTCGGCAGGCAAGCCAGAGTTGCTCGCGCTGCTTTTTTGGTTTGTGTTTATCTTCTGGCAAGTCTTTCCTATTATGGCGGCCGCCTTCACCAACAATCCGGACTCTACCGACCTGCTGCGCTTCCCACTCAGCTACGGCTCGTACTTTCTGGTACGGCTGGTCTATGGCGTGTTCGACCCGGCAACCGCTCTGGGTAGCCTGTGGTCGTTCGGGATTCTGGTGGGCGTGGCCTTCGCGAAACCTGTATTGCTGCCGTGGGCGCTCCTGGTGATCCTCACGTTTGCCGCTCTCAATCTTTTGTTCATGCAGATGATCTTTGCCTGGGTGGAGCGGTGGCTGGCGCAGCGCCGCACCCGCGAGATCATGGGCATTTTGTTTGTTCTGATGATGCTCGGTTTTCAGCTGATCGGCCCGTTGACTGGACATTTCGGTAAGCGCGCCGGGCCGGAAGCGCAGCGGTTCATCGAAGTTCTCGCTCCGGTTCAGGGCATCCTTCCGCCCGGCCTTGCCGCCGATGCCATCGTGCAAAGCATATATCCGCGACTTCCAGCGGCATTGAGTTCTCTGGCGCTGCTCTGCGCCTTCGCGATGGTGATTGGTTATGGCCTGCACGTGCGGCTGCTGGCGCAGTATCGCGGTGAGAACTTGAGCGAAGTGGCTGTCGCATCCACTCTTCCGAAAAACCAGCAACTTCGTTTGGGCTGGAATCTTCCCGGATTTGCGGCTCCGGTGGCAGCGGTCTTCGAAAAAGAAATCCGTTATCTTCTCCGCAGCGGTCCCATGTTGCTCACCTTGATCATGCCGGTTTTTGTGCTTGTCATCTTCCGTTTTGGAGCGCTGAACTCCATCCGGCACTCTGGAGCTTTCCTGTCGCGAACCCCCGACATGGCATTTCCCGCCGCCGCCGCATACACGCTGCTGATGCTGACCAACCTGGTTTACAACAGCTTCGGCGGCGACGCCGCTGGCATCCAGTTCTTCTACGCTTCGCCCGTAAGCTTTCGCGAAATTGTGCTGGCCAAGAATCTCACGCATGCCCTCATTCTGGCGGTCGAAGTATTTGTGGCATGGATGGCGGTTGGCTTTCTCTATGGCCGGCCTACGCTTGATGTCACCATCGCCTCGTTGGCAGGTTTGTTATTCGCCGCGCCGTTCAATTTTTCCGTAGGCAACCTGCTCTCGATCTACTCGCCGAAGAAACTGGACTATTCTTCCTTCGGCCGTCAACGCGCCTCGCAGATGACTGTCTTGATCAGCCTGGGAGTGGAAATATTCGTCGTGAGCGTGGGAGTCGCCGCATTCTGGATGGCCCGGCACTACGGCAACCTCTGGATCGCGACGCTGCTCTTATTGCTGTTGGCGGGGATTTCCCTCACGGCTTACTGGATGATTCTCAACCGTATGGATGGTTTAGCGCAGGAGCGACGGGAAACGCTGGTTGCGGAACTTTGTCGGGCGTAACGGATTAGTGTCCTAGGAGCATGAGGTAAACCGGAGTGTGCGGTATGAACGAATTTGAATGCGTGATCCCGATTCTGAACGTCAAGAACTTTGCCGCGTCGATGGACTACTACGTCAACAAGCTGGGTTTTAGCAAGAAGTGGGACTGGGGCAGTCCTCCGACATTCGGTTGTGTCACGCGGGGTAAAATCGAGCTTTTCTTTTGTGAAGGAGCGCAAGGGCAGCCGGGCACGTGGATGTCCATCTTCATGGATGATGTGGACGCACTTTATGACGAGTACAAAAGCCGCGGCGCAATCATTCGCCAGCCCCCAACGAATATGCCCTGGGGTGTGCGGGAAATGAATGTGGAGGATCCGGACGGTCACCGTTTTCGCATGGGCAGTGATTCTACGGGACCGGTAGATGAGGATGGGTTAAAGCGATTCTCTGAGATCGAGCAGTTTGGGAAGTGAGAGGTCGTACTAAACGCGCAGGCCGTTGCTTCGCCTCGGCCTGCCCTTACTTCCTTTCCGGATTCGCCAAAAACCGATATCCCACCCCGCGCACTGTGAGCAAATGCCGCGGCTGCGCGGGATCGTCTTCGATGTAACGCCGCAGCCGCACCATAAAGTTGTCGATGGCGCGCGTGTCAGTGTCTTCATGCAGGCCCCACACTTCTTCCAGAATCTGCTTGCGGGAAACCACTCGCCCGTCGTTGCGCACCAGGTGGCGCAGCAGTTCCGATTCCATCAGCGTCAAACGAATCACATTGTCGGCGGTGCGCAGTTCGAGCGTACCGAAATCGATGGTCTTGCCGCCGAAGGAAAATGTTCCGAAATCGCTGACGCTGCGCGAGTCCGATGCAACCTCAGTCGCGTCCTTATTCCCCGCCGGCTGTCCGGCGTGCATCCATTGGCTGCGCCGCAGCAGTCCCTGCAGGCGCGCCAGCAGGATCGAAAGGTCGAAAGGCTTGGGCAAATAATCATCGGCACCCGCGGCGAAGCCCTTCAGCACATCTTCGGGACGGCCGCGCGCCGTGAGCATGAGCACCGGCACATAATTGCGCGCGGCGCGCAATTCTGAAACCACGCTGAAGCCGTCCTTGCCCGGCAGCATGATGTCGAGCACGATGGCGTCGAAGCTTTCTTTCTTGCCCAGCAAACGATCCGTGGCCGCTTCCCCGTCCCCAACAATTTCGGCGGAATAGCCTTCCGCCTCCAGGTTGAAGCGCAACCCCTGCGCCAGGTGCGCCTCATCTTCCACCACCAGAACCCGGCTCATGCCATCGACCTCGGCAGCTCCATCGTAATCGTGGTGCCCTCGCCTTCGCCTTCACTTGCGGCAAATACTTTGCCGCCGTGCTTCTCGGTAATCGACTTCACGATAAACAGGCCCAGCCCGGTCCCTTTCACATGCGCCAGTGAACGATGGGTGACGCGATAAAAGCGCTTGAAGATGCTTTTCAAATCGTCGGGCGGAATGCCGACCCCGTGATCCTGCACGCTGAGCACGATGCGTTTTTCGTCAGGCATATTCAGGAGCACGCGCACATCCACCTGCTCGCCGGAATATTTAATGGCGTTGTCGAGCACGTTGAAAACAGCGGTGCGAAGATCCTCATCGCTGCCCAGCACGCGCAAACCCGCGCCATTGCCCGGCGTCTCCTCGTAACGCAGAGCTTCCAGTGGCAGATGATGGCGGCTTCGAGCGGCGTCCATGCATTCGCGCACCAGTTGCCGGAAGTCGACCGCGGATTTTTCCCGCCCCGCCTTCTTGTCCCCGGCGCGGCCGGCCCGCAACACCTGTTCCACAGTCTCCGTCAGCCGATCGGTATCGCTGAGCATCAGCCGGTAAAATTCCTGCTTCTGCGCTTCCGGCAAGTCACGGCGCTGCAAGGTTTCCAGATGCAGGCGAATCGAGGCGACCGGCGTTTTCAGTTCGTGCGTAACCGCGTTGATAAAGCTGTCGTGCTGCTCGCTACGGCGAAGCTCGCGCACCAGAAAGCTGGTGTTCACGATCATCCCCGCGATGATCAGGGCAAAAAAGATGATGCCGAAAAACAGCAGCACGCCCTCGCGCCAGTTGAGGATGATCCATCCAACATTGAGCGCAACCGCCAGCGCCACCAGGGTGATGCCCAGGCAAAGAAAGAAGACGATAGTTCCGCGGCGGCTCGTAATGCGCATGGAAGCTCAGGCTGATTTTACCGCGTTCCCGCCCGAGGGTTGCTAAAACGCGAGGAGGATTGGGACCGGGACACTGGAGGCTCACCTGGGAGGCCGGCCATGCTTGGTCCTTACCGGTGCTAAAGGCGATAACTCGACAGTTATTTACGGCAGTCGATGTGCGCAGAGGGCACCAGAGAGCCGAGCGTACCGAATTTCAGGTAGCTGACCTCTTTTGCTCCATCGATTCCATCGAATATCGAGACGGCGAACTGCTCCGATTCGACTCGCCACATTGAGATTGAATCGCTATGAAACGTCCATTTTCCGTAAAGCGCATTGATCGCGGCACGAAGTTCACTTGCGGACACTGATTTGTCGTAAACGGCGGTAAATCCGACGATTTGACCGTTTACCAAGTCCGTCATGATTTGCGCGGGATAAACCGCCCCACCATCACCCGAATCCTGCTTCCACAATTGCGAACACTCCGCTGAATGGCAATGAATCAATTGTGGATTCGGCAGGACTATTCTGCGCGTACTCTCCCCTGCTTGCGCGTAGGCGCACAGTATGGCCAATAAGCAACTGACTGCACCAAACACCCTGCGTGCATTGCGCATCCATGCCCTCCCAGCGGTCAAGCGCTTCAAGTAGAACCTATTGTTCAGGGAGAGGAAACACGATGCAAGATTACTGACGTTAACAGGCGTGGGTGTTGAAAAATTCACTCAGCAGAGCGATTACACCAACTGCCCTTTCATGGCGCTTGCGAGACAGCTTCTGGTGTACGCCGAAAAGAAAAACCCGCCGGAAAGGCGGGTTCTTATCCAAAAACGCAGAGTGGGTCGTCTATCTAGTCGCCCGCCGCCGCGCCCTCCGCGAAAGCGCTTGTAACCAGCTGTCCATTGGGCGTCGCCACCAGTCCTTTTTCCAAATCAGCCAGCTTCACCCGCTTGATGTCCCAAGCCAGCCCCAGCGTCTTCAGCGCCCAGATGCCGTACCAGTTCATGTCAACCTCATACCAGGTAAAGCCGTGCTGCGCCGCAGTCGGATGCGCGTGGTGATTGTTGTGCCAGCCTTCCCCGAATGTCAGCAACGCGACCCACCAGCTGTTGGTCGAAAGATCCCGAGTGGTGAAACGGCGCGTGCCCCAGGAGTGCGTAGCCGAATTCACCAGCCAAGTGGCGTGCAGCCCAACCACCGTGCGCATGAAAATACCCCACATTAGAAACGGTAGCCCGCCGATGGCCAGCAGTATGACGCCCAGCACGATCATAGGAACATAGTGATATTTCGTAATCCAAACGTGGAATTTATCTTTAGCGAGATCGGGAACGTAGCGGGCCAACGTGGTCGTGTCATGATGCATCGACTTGCCCATGAGAATCCAACCCATGTGCGCCCACCATTTTCCATCGATGGGCGAATGCGGATCGCCATCCTCGTCCGAGTACTGATGATGAATGCGATGCGTGGCCACCCAGAAAATGGGTCCGCCCTCGAGGGCCAGCGTGGCGCAAACGGTCAGGAAATACTCCACCCACTTCGGCGTCTTATAGCCGCGGTGCGTGAGCAGACGATGATAGCTCATGCCAATGCCCAGGCTGCCCGAAACCCACCACAAGAACATGGCGACGAACAGTGCCTTCCATGTGAAGAAGAAAAGTGCCGCGATGGCTCCGACGTGAAACAGTGCCATGAATATCGCGGTCACCCAGTTGATTTCACCCTTTGCAGCTTGTCGTTTTTCCAGGCTTTCCAGTTGCATGTCCAAAGTGGGCCCCATTTGCTGGTCTTGAGTTCGTTACCGCACATATCTAACCTATCAAGGGAATCGGGCAAGCCACTGTAATACTTGTGTAATAGCGCGTTTCCGGGGCATTACGGAGGTACTACAGCAGAAAACAAAAAGAGCGCAGCCAATGCCGCGCCCTCGAAGACCGAGCCGAATTGCAAGTCAATTCTAATCCGGCCCTATCACGCGCTCTTTGGCATCTGCTTCATGAATTCACTCTGCGCTTCTTCAATCTCTTCCGCCGACATATCGCGGGTATGGGTCGCGATCGACCACTTGTGCCCGAAAGGATCCACCAGCTTGCCGAAACGGTCGCCCCAGAACATCTCACTGACCGGCATCTCAACGGTCGCGCCCGCCTTGATCGCACGATCAAATGCGGAATCCACGTCCTCCACATAAATGTGCAGCCCCGTGCCCGTGCCGCCGATAGTTTGCGGCGACAACGATCCAAACTGCGGGAACTCGTCGGCCAGCATGAAGAGCGAGTCGCCGATGCGCAATTCGGCATGCATCACCTTGCCATCGGGTCCTTTCATGACGCCTTTTTCCACCGCGCCAAATGCCTGCTTGTAGAACTCCACTGCGCGCTCAGCGTTGCGGACAGTCATCGAGGGGGTGAGGGTGTGGTAACCCTCAGGAATAGCTTTAACGGTCATGTCGTCCTCCTACTAGAGAATTCCGGCGGCAGGCAGTTTACACCAAAAAGGAGGGCAGATTTGTCAACGGAGTGTTACAGTACGGGGATCGTCGGGGAGGTGTTGGGATGTCGTTTATGGCCCTCGCGAACGTTGAAATAGACGAGAACCAGACCCAGAGCTGGACTGCGACGTGGAACAGCCCGACATGGCCAGCATGGCCGGGCATCGTGCTGATCCAGGCGCAAACGGTGACCACGGGCGTCTCGCTCACCTGTTCGACCCCGTCAGTTTCTTCGGCTCCCAACGGCCCGTATTCGTTTTCCTTCACGGTTACGAATAGCAGTCCGAACATTGGCTGGTACAACCTTTACATCGAAAGCGGTCTATAGCGAAAGCGATGAGGGTATGGAATATGAAGCTGGCAGTCAGTTACGACGCAGCGGGCAAAATCCTTACCATGTTTGATCCGGAAAAACTGCGCAGTGAAAAAGTCACTCTGCGATACGTGCCGGCACCGGGCGAGAAGCACCAAGTCATCGAGCTTCCGAAAGAGTTCGAGAAGGAAGTATTCTTCGACCTCCCCAAGTTGCTCCGCGTGAACCTGACGGGCGCAACTCCAAAGTTGGAGCGTAGGTAACACTCAGAAAAATCGGGTCACGCCCTCTTCCAACACCACCACCCGATCCTTGATTCCAGCCGCGCGCGCTTCCTGGTCCAACAACTGCAGTGGCTCATCGACCGGCTCGTGCGACAACCGGAAGCTTCCGTAATGCATGGGCACCATCCAGCGTGATTTCAAGTCGAGAAAGGCGCGAGTTGCATCCGCGGGATTGGTGTGCACGTTGCGGAACGTCGCCGGATTATACGCGCCGATAGGAAGCAGTGCCAATTCCGGCGACAGGCGTCGCCCGATCTCGCGAAAGCCCGCGAAGTAAGCCGTGTCGCCGGCGTGGTAGATGGAGTGCTTCCCCGCCTGCAACACATAGCCGCCATAACCGCGGTGCGAGTCCTTGAGAATTCGCGCGCCCCAATGCCGCGAAGGGACGTGTGTCACTGCCAAGCTGCCGTGACCCGAACTGTTCCACCAGTCCAGCTCAATGATCTCAGAGAAACCCAGATCGGAGACCAGATCCGTCACGTGGCTCGGAATGATGATGGCCGGCGCGGTCCCCCGCGTCCGCAGATTGTTCTGCACAATGGCCCGCAGCGACGGCCGGTGCAGATGATCAAAGTGCGCGTGCGTCACCAGCACAATATCGATGGCCGGCAAATCGCGCACTCGCAGCCCGGGACGCCGCAGGCGCTTCAGTAGAAACAGCCAGCGCGCGAAGTTGGGGTCAACCACTACGCTCTGTCCGCCGATCTGCACGAAGAAACTGGAATGCCCTATGAAGGTGACGCCCAGCTCGCCGTTCGAGGCAAGACGCGGTTTGTGCGTCTCTCCGCAAAGCGGGGTCACGGCGGAACGCCGCACCAAGCGCCCAAACTGCCTGGCTCGCTTGCGGAGTGCCGGACTGTCAAGCGTTGCTTTAATCATCCTGCTCGTCTGTTTGATGAATGCCGCGCTCTGCTGGCTGTATTTTAGTTGAGGCCCTTAGGAATATGCGTAATTTCCACGCATCCCATATTACGCTTTCGATTCGGGAGCGACAGCCCCAAAAGCGCAGAGCAACATTAAGACGGCCAAATAATAGCGAGCGTCTCAGTTCGCTGAAACGTCCCGTGTGGGACAGCCGCCCCCGGCTGTCCGTCGAGCGCAGCTCGACCTCTTATTCGTCACCGCCACCAGCCCTTGCTTGACCTCGATCCGGTTACTCATTTCTAATCCGGAGAGTCCTTTCCTCACGAGGAGAAGTCCCGAAATGCGCGTTGCTTTCTTAGGTTTGGGAATTATGGGGCACGCCATGGCCACGAATCTGGTCAAGGCCGGCCACGAAGTCACAGTTTGGAACCGCACTCCCGGCAAACTGGTCGAGGGCGCGGGCGTCGCTCCCACTCCAGCAGCGGCGGCGCAGGGCGCCGAAGTCGTCTGGCTCTGCGTTTCCGACACGGCCGCGGTCGAGAAGATATTGTTTGGTCCCGAGGGCATTGACCAGTCGCTGGCCGAAGGCATGATCATCGCGGACTCCAGCACAATCTCGCCCACCGCCACCGCCAAGTTTGCCGAACGAGTTCGCCCCAAGGGCGTGGCCTACGTTGACGCTCCCATGACCGGGTCGAAGATCGGCGCCGCGAATGGAACGCTGATTTTCATGGTCGGAGGAGACGGTGCCACAATCGAACGCCTCAACCCGCTGTTCGCGGCCATGGGCAAAAAGATTTTTCGCATGGGAGAAATCGGCAAGGGCCAGGCTACCAAGCTGGCCATGAACCTCCAGATCGCCCTCATTTTCGAGGGCTTTGCCGAGGCCCTCACTCTCGCCACCAAACTCGGCGTGGACTCCCAGCAGTTGCTTTCGCTGATTGAGGCCACCATGGTCCGCTCGGGCGTGGTGGACTATAAGGGACCGTTCGTCCTGCAACGCGATTTCACCCCCAATTTTCCGCTGCGCCTTATGCACAAGGACATCCGGCTCGCGCTCGAAGCCGCAAAAGAAGCGCGCGTGAAGCTGCCCGCCCTCGAAACCGTGGAAGAGATTTACGAACTGGCCACCGAAGACGGCCACCAGGATCTCGACTACGCCGCCACCCTCACTCTGCTCGAACGCTGGGCAGGGATACAGGTGAAAGGCGAAGCGGCGTAGGAATGGAGGCTTTGTTCGCCGAATGCCGGCTGTCCTCTTTTATCTAGATTCCTCTAGTGAGCGGAAGCCAGCAACGAAATGCGACGCACACTGATTTGCTTCTCGCGCTTGCGGGTCTGGGCGATGTCGTAAGACGACTGCATACGCATAAGCGTGTCCATCTTCACGCCGAAGGCTTTCTCGATGCGAAGCGCCATATCCCCGGATAGGTCGGCCTTGCCATTGAGCAAGCTGGACAACGCCGGCCGGGACACGCGCAACGCCACTGCCGCCGCTGTAACGGTCAACCCTGCGGCTTCAATAATCTCGGTCCGGATGAAATCTCCGGGGTGGGGCGGGTTCTTCATCGGCATGGTGTTTCCTCTTTCTTGCCTAGTGGTAATCCTCCAAATTCACATCGCAAATTCACGCTCGGTTGTGTCGATACGAAACGTCAGACGCCGGTTAGCGGTAACGCTTAGACTCCAGGTACTCTTGCGGTCGCCGGTCAACGTGTGCACCTTCCAAGTCAGTAACGTTCGCAACTCCTCCGGTTCTTCCATGTCGTCCAGAAATGCAAGCATCTTGCGGAGCTTCTCCGCCGTATCTGGCGGAACACCCTTGGCGTTGTCTTCCGCGTAGAGCCTCTTCAAGCTCTTATGAGCGAAATTCCGTATCCTCAATTTAAGCTACCGTAGCCTGTAGCCTAACACTTGTCAACTCGAAAGGCCATGCGGCATTCTAGTATGCAAGGAGTATCCGCAAGTCGCGCAGATTGTTCCCCGTGGGCCCAGTCTCGATCGCATCGCCCAGCACTCTGAAGAATGGATACGCGTCGAACTTCTCGAGTGCCGCGCGGGCATCCAATCCACTCGATTGCGCGCGGCTGATAGTGGTTCCATCCACCACCGCACCGGCTGCCGTACTGTTCCCATCCACACCATCCGTCCCAGCACTGAGCACGGTGACATTCTCTCCTGCAATCTTCGCTGCACACGCCAGTGCAAACTGCTGGTTGCGACCGCCCACGCCACCATTCGTAACCTTTACCGTCACTTCGCCGCCGGAGATCAGGCACACCCGCGCGAAATTTTTGCTCAGCTCGCGAAGCCGCTTCAGCAAATACTCTGCCGCGCGCTCGTAATCCCAGTCATCACAAGAATTGTCCACATGCACAGTGAACCCAGCGCGCTCAGCCGCTGCACTCGCCTGCTCCACCGCGGTTTGGTTCGAGAGAATCGTCCACCAGCGCGAACGCTGAAACGCCGGATCGTCGGACTTCGGCGTCTCCTCCAGAGCCTGGCGTTCAAAGAGCTCGCGCGTGGAATGCGGAAACTGCGGCAGCAATCCGTGCTTCTCCGCGATCCGATAACAATCCTCCACGCTGGTTGAATCGGGCATCGTCGGACCGGATGCAAGAGCATCGGGCGTATCGTCAGGAACGTCGGAGACCAGCAGGGACAACTGCTGCGCGGGAAACGCCCGCTGTGCCAGCCGTCCGCCTTTGCTCGCGGAGAGATGCTTGCGGATAGTATTGATTTCGGCGATGGGCGCGCCCGAATGCACCAGAGCACGATAGGTCGCGATCAGATCGTCCAGGGAAATCTCATCGTCAATTGGCTTCTCAACAATCGACGATCCTCCGCCACTGAGCAGAAAAATCACCAGCGACGCCGCGGTCTGCGCACCCAGCGCTTTCAGAATAGCGCCCGCCGCGTGAATGGATTCAGCATTGGGTGTGGGATGTCCGCCGCGAAAATAACGGAAGCCGCGCACCTGCGACGGCGGCTCGACCGAACTCGCCACAATACCCTCGAGCGAAGCCGTGCCGACTTGCTGTGCCAGCGCCTCCACCATCGTATGTCCGGCTTTGCCGATGGAAATCACCAGCACGCGCGAATAAGAATGCAGATCGTAAAGGTCCTCGCGGACGCGCAGCACCCCGCGCTCACAATTCACATGCCGCGCAAATGCCTTGGCAATCGAAGCCTCGGCCAGCGCGTAGCGAAAGATTTCCCGGGCCGTATCACGCATCTGTTGAGACAACTCACCGTGGTTCACAAAATGTCATCCTGAGCGTAGCATTCGCGTTCGCTTGCGAACGCGAATGCGGAGTCGAAGGATCCCCTGCAGTCTCGCGCCACTCAAGGACTCAAAAGGAATTCTCGCCACGGACCAGGATTTCTCAGCGACACGCATCGAACACTGCAATGCTGGCATATCCAATCGCGCTAGGCCATCGTAGCCTCCTTGATCCAGCTTTCAATCGCTTCCCGCAGCTCGCGCAATCGCCCTTCGAAGAAATGATCCGCGCCTTCAATCACAACCAGCTTCTTCGGTTCCGGTATCGACGCGACCAGAGCCTCCAGTTTTGCCCGCGGACCAAACTGATCGCGCGCGCCGCTCACAAATAACTTCGGCTTGTCGCAATCTCGCAAAAACTCAAACGTATAAGTGCGCGGCGCTTCCGAATCGGCGGCCACCGGAACAACTGGCGTTCCCACGCCAATCACCGCCTTCACCCGCGCGTCCGAACACGCCGCCCGCAGTCCAACCGCAGCACCGAAAGAGAAGCCCGCAAACAGGAGCGGCAGGTGAAACTCCGCGTCCAGCCAGTCCAGAGCGGTCCGAACATCTTCCACTTCTCCGTTTCCCAGATCGTGCTCGCCCTGGCTGAGTCCAGCGCCGCGAAAGTTGAAACGCAGCACAGGAAATCCAAAACTGTTCAGCGCCTTCATGGCATGGAACACGACCTTGTTATGCAGCGTCCCGCCAAACAGCGGGTGCGGATGGCAAACCACCGCCGCGTACGTCGCGTTCTCCGCACCCGCATTCAGCAGCGCTTCCAGGCGTCCGACCGGACCTTGGAGGAAGAGCGACTTTATCGTTGAATTCTGGGCGATCACAGCACTCAGATTACATGAAGTCAGAAGTACGAAGTCAGAATGCACAAGTTAGGACTCGACCAGCCGCGTGCCGCGCAATGTTCTTACCTCTACATTTTGACTTCTGCCCTCTGACTTCAGCGGCGGTTTCCCTCTGCTATTCTTTTCGCTTATGGACGCCATCACGCTCACTCGCCAACTTGTCGACATCGAATCCATTTCCGGCAACGAAGCCGCGGTCGGAAATTATCTCTATGGAGAACTCTGCCGCCTCGGCTACCAGACGAAAAAGATGCCGGTGGAAGGCGATCGCGCCAACGTCTACGCCATTTCGCCGGAGCAGGCGCATCCGGCGGTGGTTTTCTCCACCCACATGGACACCGTTCCGCCGTTCATTCCGTCTTCCGAAGATACCGCGCGCATTTATGGCCGCGGCTCGTGCGACGCGAAGGGCATCATTGCCGCGCAGATTGCGGCCTCGGAACGATTGCGCAGGGAAGGAATTTACGTCGGTCTGCTATTCGTGGTGGGAGAAGAGCGTGACAGCCTGGGCGCGAAAGTTGCGAACGAATACGCCGCAAATGACCCGGCACACGGCTGCAAGTATTTAGTCAACGGCGAGCCGACCGAGAATCGCATCGCGCTCGCATCGAAGGGAACGCTGCGGGTGGAAGTAACAGCTTCCGGCCGCATGGCGCATTCGGCTTATCCCGAGCTCGGCGAATCGGCGATCGATAAGCTTATCGAAGCTCTCGCGCGCCTGCGCGCGATGCCGCTGCCGTCCGATCCGGAAATTGGCCCGTGCACGCTGAACATCGGATTGATCGAAGGCGGACGCGCGCCCAATGTGATTCCTGACTATGCTCACGCAGACTTGCTCTATCGTCTGGTTGGTCCGTCGCAGGATTTGCGCCGCCAGATTCTCGCGACTGCGGGCGATCAGGTGAAGGTTGAATTCCCGCTCGAACTGGCTTTCCTGCGCCTGCGCACCGTCGACGGATTGCCCACGATGATCGCGGCCTTCACCACCGATATTCCCAAGCTAACGAACTGGGGCGAACCACTGCTGATCGGTCCAGGATCGATTCACGTCGCGCACACGGACGGCGAATTCATCGAGAAGCAACAACTCGCTGAGGCGATTGATTTGTATTGCGCGATTGCCAAGAAACTGATTTGAGGTAAATGACCCTCCAGCAGCTTGCGGAAAAAGTCGATGTTTGCACTTGATTTTGGGTGGCGCAGCGCTTCAGCGCTGCGATAAATGACTATTTTCAGAACCGGCTTTAGCCGCTGAGGTGGTAATCGGCGGAAACCACTTTTTCGCACCCTACCAGAACGACTCATTCCACGTTTGGGTATACATACGCCAACAGCGTATAGTGGAAAGCTGTGGCGAAGCCAAACATTTTCAGCGAATTGATGGAGGGAGTGGCCGCGATGCAGGGCCATCGCGAAGGCAAGCTCACATTGCGCAGCTACAAAGTCGATGTAGCGCCGCTCCCCAAGGTGGATTCAAAGCTTCTTCGCGACACTCGGAAAAAGCTGCGCTGCTCGCGAGCGGTATTCGCGCGCAAGCTGCGGATTAACGAGAGAACGCTGGAAAAGTGGGAACAAGGCCGCGCGAAACCGAACCCTCAAGCAGCAGCACTGGTGCTATTGGTGCGGCGATTTCCGGATACGCTGGCAAGGCTGGATGAGGTGGCAGAGGGATAAAGTGAACAGCAAGAACACCTATATAGCCCTTGGAATTGTTATTGTGGCTTCTGTTGCAGCTGCATCTTTCCTCCATTTTAGCATGATCATACAAGATCTTGCGGCTATCCCAGCCATTGTTGCCCTCTTCGCGGCGTTGCTTCAGATTGGCCGGGATCGAATCGCTCACGAAAGATCGCTATTCATGCTTGAGTCGCAGAATAGCTTTTCTATTGGGGCAACTTCCCACATGGCAGGAGTTGCTTTCGACCAATACTCAGCATTTTGCGAGGAGTATGTAAAGGAAATGTATGATGCTTTGATGACGTTGACTCGTGAAGGGCCACGTCAGAGCGCGCTAACGCATGGCGATAACCTCATAAAAATTCGAAGAAAGTGGACCGTATGGCTAACACCAGCAATCGACGAGTCTCTGTGGCGCTTCGAAAAGGCCCTACGTACCATTGGCGCTACGGCATGGATGTTGGAGCAAGCTCCTGGTTCTACTGCAGGCTTTGGGGAAATGTACTCGACGTTCGCGAAGATCATAGGGCTTGAAAAATGGGAGGGCGAATCACTTACAGACGAACTTACTGTCGCGGCAGTGATCAATCAACTCCGTCGCGTCCTTGGTACCGAAGAACTTAGTCGTCTCCGGAGTGAACTCGTCACTCGTGCATTGCGAAACATTGAAAATTCTGCTTAGAAAGATCAAAAGTTCCCTCAATGTAGACTTTCTATATGACCACCACCACCCTCAACGCCCTTGCCCGCGCTTCATCCGCCTATCTGCGCTCCGCCATGCACCAGCCCATCCAGTGGCACGAGTGGGGCGAGGAGGCGTTCGCATCCGCGCAGCGGGAGAATAAGCCGATGCTGCTCGACATCGGCGCGGTGTGGTGCCACTGGTGCCATGTGATGGACCGTGAGTCTTATGACGACCCGGAAGTGGCGGCCATTGTGAATGAGCATTTCATCGCGGTGAAGGTTGACCGCGACGAGCGTCCTGACATCGACAGCCGCTACCAGGCTGCGGTAAGCGCGGTCAGCGGACAGGGCGGGTGGCCGCTCACCGCTTTTCTTACCCCCGACGGCAAGCCGTTTTATGGCGGGACCTATTTCCCGCCGACCGATGGCTACGGGCGCCCCAGCTTCAAGCGCGTGCTGTTGAGCATTGCCAACGCTTACCAGGAAAAGCACGGCGACGTGGTGGAGCAGGCAAAGATGGTCGAGAACGCGATTGCGCAGGCGGAGTCGTTTGCGGGCCGCAGCGGACGAGTTTCGGCGAGCATTATCGCCGCGATTCAGAAATCTGCGTTCAGTATGTTCGACGAGCAGCATGGAGGATTTGGGCAGGCTCCAAAGTTTCCCCATCCTTCGGCGCTGGATTTGTTGATTGAACGGTATGCGCGGCAGGATGACGAGCAGTTGCGCAACGTCATCGTCACTACGCTTGAGCACATGGCGAACGGCGGGGTTTACGACCAGTTGGCGGGAGGTTTCCATCGTTACTCGGTTGACGAAGGCTGGGTCGTTCCGCACTTCGAAAAGATGTGCTATGACAACTCCGAACTGCTGAAGAATTACGTGCACGCCTATCAGGCAACGGGCTCGAAGTTCTTTGCGGATGTGGCGCGCGACATCATTCGCTGGATGGATGAGTGGCTGAGCGACCAGGAGCGCGGAGGCTTCTACGCCTCGCAGGACGCGGACATCTCCATGGACGACGACGGCGACTATTTCACCTGGACGCTGGACGAAACACGCGCCGTCCTGACCGAAGAAGAAGCGGAGGTCGCGGCACTGCGCTACGATATAAACCAAGTGGGCGAGATGCACCACAATCCGGCGAAAAACGTGCTCCAGGTACGCCTGCCGATCGAAGCGATTGCCAGCCGGATGAAGCTTGGCGCCGAGCGAGTGAAAGAGTTACTCGATTCCGCAAAGAATAAAATGTATGCGGCTCGGCTCGAGCGGCCCACGCCTTACATCGACAAGACAGTCTATGTGGGATGGAACAGCATGTGCGTGGGTGCATACCTGGAAGCAGCGAAGGTGCTCAATCTCGCCGCCGCACGCGGCTTTGCGCTGCGGTCGTTGGACCGCATTCTGGCGGAAGCGTGGAAGCCAGCGCCGGCGAACGCGGGCGAGAGCGCCCGCGCCACACAGTTGCTGCACGTGGTTGCGTATTCTGATCCGAAGGCTGACCATCGCGAAGTTGCCGGCCTGCTGGACGACTACGCCGCGACCGCGCTTGCTTGCCTCGACGCCTACGAAGCGACGGCCGACCTCAGCTATTTCAAGTTCGCGCAGGCCATCGCAGACACAATGATTGCAAAATTTTTCGACGCGGTTTCCGGAGGGTTCTTCGATGCCGAACCGGCCTCCGATGGCAAGAGTCTGGGCGTGCTTTCGACTCGGCGCAAGCCGGTGCAGGATTCGCCCACGCCGGCGGGCAATCCCATGGCGGCGATTGCGCTGCTGCGGTTGCATCACTATACAGGCGAGGCTGCGTATCGCGACAAAGCGGAATTGACGCTGGAAACTTTCGCCGGCGTGGCGGAGCAGTTTGGAATTTTCGCCGCCACCTATGGAATCGCGGTGGTCCATCTACTGGAAAGTCCCGTGCAGGTGGTTGTGATCGCGGAAAATGGAGCCGCCGATGCCGCTACCAGTCTGGTGGCGGCTGCAAACGCTGTTTTCGCTTTCAATAAGTCCGTGCTGCGGCTCACTGTGAACCAGGCGGTCGCCGGGAATCTTCCTCCGGCGCTGGCGGCTACCATCCCGAACTTGCCCGACCTGAAGTCCGGCAAAGCGTTTGCGGTTCTATGTTCCGGTTTCTCCTGCCAGCCGCCAATCCAGAACGCGGCCGAATTGCGAAGCGCTTTGGAATCCACGCTTAAGACACAGAGCTAGAACATGCGGCCCCAAAAAACAGGGCTGACGGTTTATGTATGAAGTCCGTCAGCCCAAATATAGCGAGCCCTGGGTTCGGCCCAAGTTACTACAGGTTACTTTAGTGACCTTGCGGCCACGGCTGTACTCCGATTAACTACTACTTCATCATCGGAGGCAGTGCAACGCATTTGCCTTGCAGTTTTTGTTGAGGTGGGCACACTAGAATCGGCCCTCCGTCCGGGGCGGGAACCTGCGGAACGGCGGCTGCAACATAGGTGCCCACTAGTCCACACATCAGGATCGAAATCCTGATTGCTTGTTTCATGGGTATTCTCCTACCACGCCCTAGCTTTCCCAAAATGGGACCTCTGACGCGGTGACGCATTATACGGTACGAGTCAAGCACCTCCGTGCGCACTCCTAATTTAGTTGATCGGAATCTCTTCCGTCCGAGCCCTGTCCGGCCATCAGCACATTTCTCACTCCAGGCATAAGTACAGGCAGAGCAATAACTTAACCAAGACTATTCGGTCGGCAATTCCCGGACTCCACCAAAGCGAAAACCGGAAGCGAAAGGCATTTACGAAATCCGGAATTATGCGCGATCAGGAAGACAAAAGAAAGGAAACGAACCAAGTCGAGAGGATTCGAATGCAGGAGCGTAACCTGCTACTTCTTTGGATCATCAGCGCGTGGGAGCCGGTGAATCCCCGAACTGTTCAGCGCCACAACCCCGGCGTGTGCGGCCGCAGCTTTCGGAGCGGTAAGGGGTTCTTGCGTCATTGACGGTGACACCTGAGTGCGCGAGAGTGCCCGGTCGACCATCCCTTCAAACATCGGGATCAAAGAATTCGCGGGCAGAGGATGATGAATGTCCGTCAGGGTTTGCTCCCATCGCTGGGGCCGCAACAGTGTGGAAGCAGCTTCGCGGGCCGGGCTCTTGGCCAGAGTGTAGCCCAACCAAATGAGCAACGTGCAGTTGTAGGCCGCCATGTTAACCAATCCCATCGATAGATTGTTCAAGTGGTCGCCCACCCAGGATGCAACCACCGACAGTTCGACCATGGCAAAGCAACCAAAGCCCAGAGCAACCCCAAAGCTGTACTGCCGGCGGCTCACTCCCAGGTAGCGTGCAAAGAACAGCAGGAAAAGCACCATGCCCACCTGGATAATGCGTACGCAGCGCTGGGCCGTAAGAATGGCCTCAACCCACGGAGCCGAGTCCGACGAGTTCGTGGAAACCGACACCACGCCAGCCACCAGAAGCATCACCAGCCCAGCCCATTTGAACAGGACGGTGCCCAGGTCTCGCAACGTGTGGAACGGCCGGAAGGCATCGAGGAAGGCTTCATGGATCACCTTGAAACCCAGAGCCACGCTGATCGCCGTGCTGAACCAACTAAGGTAAAGGCATGCAGTAGGGGCGTACCTGTAAGTCGGAAAGACCACGGCAAAAGCCAGAATCTGCGCGATGATGTAAGCAAAGAAAAACTTGAATTGGCGGTAGCGTTCGCGGCGGAACATGGCTACGGCAATCGCGGTTTGGAGAATGGGATGCGCGATCCAGAGAGCGTTATAAAAAATCGTAATTTTGTCGCTCATCGCAACCGCTCCCCTGGGCTCGGAAAACAAGAAACACCAGCGTCAGTGGAACCGGCACACGGCTCCAGGAACAGTCTGGCTAAGAAAAGTTAAACCTTTTGGCGCAGGCGTTCAATGTACTCAGGTAATTCAAAGTAACGTTACCGCTGGAGTCAGCCGAACGCAACGTTACCTTCGTGCCATTCTCTTCCGGAGAGGAAGAATCACGCCCATCAAGCCCTACGCATCCGGGACGGAGTGGATATAGGCGCGCATCATGCGTACTTCATCATCTTTTTCGTTCAGGTCGTGGAGCAAAATGTCCCGCAGCGAGACCATTCCGACCAACTGTCCGTCATGGCAAACCGGCAAATGCCGGAAGCTGTGCCGTCGCATGAGAGTCATGCAGGTCTCCAACTCTTCATTCATATTGACGGTGAGCGGGTCTTCCGTCATGACCTCGGCCAGGCAGGTGCTGCGCGGATCGCGTGCTTCCGCCACCACGCGCTTCATCAGATCGCGCTCGGAAAAAATCCCCACCAGTTTTCCGTTCTGCAAGACCGGAACCGCGCCGATGTTGCGTTCCACCATGGCACGCGCCGTTTCCAACACGGTTTGGCCCATTTCCGCCTGGTAGGTTTCCTGGTTCTTGATGAGGTCACTGATACGCATTGGATCCTCCGGGATATTCGGCTCCGAGCAGCCAAAAGCTATACCGGGGGGCGAGTATATGCCGAAACCGGATAGAGGGGAAGAGGTAAAAGACTGTAGGGAGAAAGAAAAGCGGCGCCGGGAATCATTTTCGGGAAGAAGAGAAAAGCCGGGACGACCGAGGAACGCGACCAGTCTTCCCCAGTCCGAGAGCAGGCTACGATTTTGACCGCTGCGGAGTATGCTCCTCCCCCAGAAATACGAAGTACGAACAGTTCCACCATGACGTGGGCACGCTCCCGTGCGGCCGCGCGGTAAGGACAATGTTGTATTCACCCGTGCTGGCCGGGGCCATCTCCCGGAGAACGTCTGCTTGCAACATCCCGGCTCGCGACTCTTGTCCCCCTGCCTGTTTTCCTTGCGGTTCGATCACCGCCAGCCGGGCCAGAAACTCGTGAAGCTCGACGCCGCGCCCCTGCCCAGAGACTACGAAAGAAACCTCTGCATCCAGTTCGGAGAAGTGCCAAGCCAGCGAGGCCGCCAGCTTCACCGCGCATTCGTAGGCCGGCTCGGAAATAAGACCAGCCGGGGGATTGTCGAAAACGATGCACAACTTGCGCTCATCTTCGCGGGTGAACTCGCGTACTTTCAATGAGCCGGATTTCGCCGTCGCCTTCCAGTCCACGTGGCGCGCCGAATCTTCCGGCATGTATTCGCGGATGAGGTGCAGATCGGAACCGCGTCCACGCACAAAACTCTCCCACTCCCCGCGCACCAGCGGCAGAATTTCAAACAGCTCGTCGGGCGTCGCAAACGGCGGATAGACAATAATTTCGCGCTCCAAAGCAACATCCCGCGTCCTGGTTAGAAAGGCGAACGGAAACCGCGTGGCCACTCCAAAACTTGATTCGCAATACCGCCCGCGGCGTTCAAAAATCAGCTCAAGATCCGCCATCAGCTGGGCGCCCGGCGGCAAGTACGGAAAATAAATCATCCCCTCGAAAATTCCCGGCGCAGACGGAGCCACATCCACTCGCCGCACTCGCCAGTCGCGAAGCTGCAGCCACTGATTTCCGGCAGGGCGGTTCAGTGGAAAAACGAACGTCGTCGGCTCCCACCGCCATTGCTTGCGGGCTTTCGTTTCTTTGCGCGCCGGCACCACGCGAATCGAAAACGAGGGCAGGAAGCGCCGCCGGTTGCGCAATGCAATTCGTCCCACCACCGGGCGCTCGGCAAAAACGTGCTCGGGCAGGCGCACTTCCAGTTGCAGGCCGCGCAGCACCAGCGCGGAAACCATGCCCGACACCAGAATCGCCGCCAGCATCGCCGCCACCACGATGTACAGCAGATTGTTTCCCGTNNGCCGCCATCAACAGCGCCACCGACGCCAGAATCACCGATGCCCACAGATGGCCCGCCTCGCCCGCCGCCGTCGAGAACAGCGCCGAGCCGAACGCCAGCGCCAGTCCCACCAGCGCCAGCAAGAACTTTATCCATACCTCCGCCGAGGCCGATTGCAGCCACGCCATCGCGCCGCCGCGCGCCGACGACGCCGGATTCACCGAATTGATGGTTGTGGACCCCACTGCTCGCAGCCTAGCACCACCCCAAGGAACGATCAACGAGAAGCGCCTTGCGCGGAAAGCTGCGGTAACTTGTCTAATGGCGTAGTTCTGGTTCGGCAGTCCTCGTTCCGATCGGCGTCATCGTCCATCCTGAGCACAGCCGTTCTTCAGGCGGAGCGAAGGATATCTCAGGGGCTAAAGCCCGCGTCTTTTAATCAGCCCTAACGGCACGGCTGAAGCCGTGCCCTACCCAAAACGACTTATGAGAGGACCTCTACCAACCGAGCCGCGCCCGGCTATCCACTCAGCTCCGTCGGAGTTCTTCCGGTTTCCACAATGTAGTCATGGACGAGTCCCCGGATCCGCTTCCGCACCTCCTCCATACTTGGCACGGCATCGTTTTTCCCTGCGTCAACCGAGGCTGCTTCCGCTTCCGACGGCGCGGGAGCCGCGGCAACGTTCTCGTCCTCACTGCCTTCCTCTTCGTCGTCTTCTTCTTCTTCGTCCTCTTCTTCATCCAAGTCAAAATCTTCCGGATCCCACTGCGAGCCTCCGATGTCGGTCCGCTCGACGTCTTCGCGCATAATGACCACCTCGGTCGGCTCTTCGGGCTCGAAGTCCACGTTGCGCAGGTTGGCGCTCGCGGTCTGCAAGCCATACAGGAGCAATCCCGCCACCTTGCGATCCATTTCGCCCCAGGCCAGCAGTTGCATCACCTGCATCAACGCCATCTGCACCGCGTTGGCATCCTCGAGCACCGGCAGCACAAAGCGCGCCTGCTTGAACTGATCTTTCACAATCCGGTTATGCTGCTCCCGCGCCCGCTCATGAAAAAAGCACTGCCTCTTTCTGTTCAGCGCGGGAGACCCGCACTGCGTCCCATTCATCTTGATGTGCTGACACCGTGGAACATTTCCTAAAGCCATATTTCCTTCACTCCTCCACCCCCGACGGCGCCGGATCGAAATCCCATGCCGCCCAGATTCCCAAACTGTTGTGAATTCCCCGCTAATGTCAGTCTTCCCGATTTGGAATCGGAAGCAAGGTTAAGTGAACATCAGAGGAAGGAAAGTTGTGGAAATGTCGAGGTTTGTTTTGGCCGGGTTATGGCTGGTCTCAATTCGAGGTGCGGGTGAGCCGCCCAAGCTCCGCTTGGGCGGGGATTTTGATGTTCATCTGTCACAGACTTATCACCCCTACAAGGCCCAGGCCGGGCCAGCCCCACCCGTGCAAAGTGTTTCCCATTGACCGCTGCCAGGCACTGGGGGAGAATGGCAGGCGGTCTTGATGTTACAGAGAAATGCTTGGAGAATCGCGATGGTCAGAAAACATCGAATCCTGATTCCTCGCCCCCTGGTACTAACTGTGCTTTCCGTGCTGCTGTTCATCGCCGCTCGCCCTGTTCAGGCCCAGACCGAGACTGTGCTCTACAACTTCACGGGCGGCGGCGATGGTGGCTCTCCCGTCAGTCGCCTTACCTCCCACGGTGCTGGCAAATTCTATGGGACGACCGTCGCCGGGGGGCTGGGATATGGGACCGTGTTTGAGCTATCGTCGAACGGCAGCGGAGGCTGGAACGAGACCGTGCTCTACAGCTTTTGCCAAGAGGGTGGTCAGAACTGCACGGACGGGGCGCCCCATTTTTCTCTTACGTGCTGTTCGACCGCGTAGGAAATCTCTACGGAACAGCTTCCGGCGGTGGCGCGGATGGATACGGCGTCGTATTCGAACTCAGTCCCGTGGGAACAAGGTGGACGGAAACGGTTCTGTATAGCTTCGCCGGTACCAATCCAGTAAGCGGTCTAGTCATGGATAAGGCCGGGAATCTCTACGGAACGGCTCTGGATCCCGACGCCTCCGATGGAACTGTCTTCGAACTGAGCCCGTCCGGTGGGGCTTGGACAGAGCAAGAGATCTATTCCTTCGGTATCGCCACCGGCTATTTCGCAACTGCCGGGTTGATTATGGACGCAACCGGAAATATCTTCGGCGGCTCAGGTTTGCAGGTATTCGAGCTGTCACCCAACGGCGACGGCGGCTGGGAAGGGATGGCGATCCACAACTTCCCTGATAGTCCTAAGGATGGCGAACTTGCGTTTGGCAATCTCGTGCTCGACAACGCCGGAAACCTCTACGGAACAACCGAACTGGGTGGGACAAAAAACTTTGGAACGGTCTACAGGTTGAGTCCTCCCAAGAATGGGAAGTGGACGGAGACAATTCTCCACTCCTTTCAGGGCGGCGCGACAGACGGCAATGACCCTTTTGGGGGGATCGTTTTCGATGCGGCCGGAAACATTTTCGGCAACACGGTCTCCGGTGGCAAGTTCGACGATGGAACTGTATTCGAACTTGTGGCCCCAGTAGGCAACGGCAATTACAAAGGGAAGCTTCTTTGGAGTTTCGACGGCTTAGACGGAGAGAATCCGACTGGCAGCCTGGTTCTGAATGGCACAGGTCACCTATATGGCACGACCGACTTGGGCGGATCGAGCAACGCGGGCGCTGTATTCGAGCTGGCCCCATGACGCTCGTCAACACCTCGCGTTGGGGGCTGGCCCACCTACGCAGCCGGGGTGCCCCGTGGGTATTCCGCAATGTGCAAAGCTTGAGATTTCTACTCTCTTCCCCTCGCCGACTTTGCCCCATCAAATCCACAACACCCCTGTGACATCCAACCTTGCGCCCAACCTTCAACTAGCGCCATTATTGCCAAGCAGAGGCAGCACATCAAGTTCGACGATCCTGAAAGAATCTCAACAGAATGCCAAACACAACTCTTTCATTCTCTAGATTTTGCCCGATAAGCCGAGCACCCTCTAGATTTTACAAACACTTTCTTGCTAACCCGATGATTCCAACGCCCCGCCTATGGCAGGGGTACCCACTCCGACGCTGAGTCTTCTTACTTCGCCGCCTTGTTCGACGCCGTCGAGGTCAATCCGAAAATCTGCAGTTCCTTGTAGCTGGCAACATAAACCTTACCGTTGGCAACTACCGGAACCAGGTTTGAGTTGCCGCCCTGGTTGGGCCAGAGGCCGGCGTGGCTCTTGAAGAGTACGCTCATCTTGCCCGCACCCGATTCCGGGTTGAAGGCATAAAGCCAAATGCCGCCCTCCTGCGATACCGGCCGCGACAGCGCCCAGATGATTGGTGAAGCGTTGCCATTCGATGACACACTGGTAAAGAACCCTGGATCTTGCACGCCGCTGGAAATCGATGCGGAAGCAACTGCTCTTAACCCCGGATTGGGTACGGTATGCAGCTTCCACACCTCAACCGTGTTGCCGCCACTGCTGACCACGCGTGCCTCGCCGTCGTTCGGATCCACGAAGTACGACGGCCCGCACCAGCAATTGCCGATGGCGTAGGTGCCGAGGACATTGTTGGTCGTGGTCGAATATCCCCCCAGGTGGTCTTCATTCATGAGGTACATGTTCCCGTCTTTGCCCGCGGCGACCGCCAGATGCGGCATCGATCCTGGCTGATCCGGCAGGACCAGCACGCCGCCGGAACCGAAATCCCCGTCCTGTTGGTCGAGGCTACCTTGGTCCGAAGGCGTGAACAGGTCTACCACATTGGTCAGGTTCGCCGACTCCTTGATCACGCTCTCCTGGAGGTTGGTGACGCCGTCGTAGGTGGTTCCCGAGGGGTCGGAGTTTCCTGTGACGAATACCACGTTGCCGGAATCGTCGGCTGCGGGCGCGAATCCCGACATCCAGATCGACGACAGGAAGAAGGAGTTCGGAGAAGTGGCCTGCGTATCGTTGATCTGGTTGGCCGAAAGCGGCGCCAGCGTGGCCGCGTTCCAACCAAGCAGCCAGCCTCGCGAAAGATTGGCGGCATAGTCGCAGAAGCTGCCGAACCCGGCATAGATATTGCCGTTAGCCTCCAGCAGGCCGGGACGTTGCCGCTGGTAGGTGGCGTTGAATACGAAGCTGCTTCCATCCGAGAGCGTATGCGACGCAGTGACAACCATTGGAGTCATCTTGTCAGTGAGGCTGCCCAGATCCAGCGCGTGAAGCCGATAAGCCGGTCCGGTGGAGTCCTGGGTGTAGGCGATCGTGTACAACGTGTTGCTGCCGGTATCGATGACCGGGGTAGAGTTGATGCCAACATTCGGTCCGTTGTTGTTGCAACCCAGCGGCCACTGCACGGGCTTCCCGAGATTGTGACGCAGGAGCACGGTGCCGGCGCCGGCATCGATGGCGTAGACGCTGTCATTTTCCGTGACCACATACACAACGCTATGCGTCCCCTGGTAGCTGCCGGCGGTGATGTTCACGCTCGGAATGAGGAGGGGTTGCGTATCCACTTGATCGTCGAGCTCCACCTTGGTCAGCAGCCCGAACTGGGAGGCATTCACATTCGCCGGCGTGAGCATGGTTTCGCTGGAATTCCAGCCTGTGCGGTAATTGTCATAGTGATACGTAGTCACGGCCGTCTGCGCCGCGGCGGCAGATGCGTTGGCTAGAAGGAACAGAAACGCAAAGCTGGCAATTCGGAACCGCCCATGAATGTGGGCATGGCGACGAAGCGGTGTCATGAATCCCCCAGAAAGGGGCGATTCTAGGGCTTGACGAAGGCGCAGTCAACCAAGAAGAACGGGCGGAGACGGAAGACTCCGGCAGACCTTTCGGCGAAGGCACAAGCCGGAGCTAGTACTCAGCCAGTTCCTTCATGGCTCGGAAAAGATCATTCGCCTGCGGCAGGATGGCGTCTTCCAGAATCGGCTGGTAGGCCACGAAGGCGTCGGCGGCGGCGACGCGGCGCACGGGCGCATCGAGGCGATCGAAGAGTTGATCAGCGAGGCGCGCTGCAATCTCCGCGCCGTAGCCCCAGCTTAAGGTGTCTTCGTAGGCCACGAGCGCGCGATTGGTTTTCGCCACCGAGGCGGCAATCGTCTCCCAGTCAAACGGATTCAGGCAGCGCAAATCGATCAACTCCACTTTCACACCGTGCTCGCGCTCGAGTTTTTGCGCCGCCTGCAGGGCGCGCGGGACCACAGCGCCGTAAGTGATCACGGTCAAGTCGGTTCCCGGTTGCACAATCCTGGCCTTGCCGAACGGAATCATGTAATCCGGCCCGGGATAGGGAGCGCGACCGTAGGTCTCACGGTACAAACGCTTGTGCTCGAGAAAGAGCACGGGATCGTCGCAGCGAATGGCGGTGCGCAACAGTCCGGCCGCATCCAGAGCGTTCGACGGAAATACGACACGCAGACCTGGAATATGCGTGAACACGCTCTCCCCGCACTGCGAGTGGTAGATGGCGCCGCCGGTAAGGTAGCCGCCGATGGCCACTCGAATCACCACCGGACAGGAGAACATATTGTTCGAGCGCCAGCGGATCACAGAGAGCTCGTCGCGAATCTGCATCATCGCCGGCCAGATGTAGTCGAAGAACTGGATCTCCACCACCGGCTTGAGCCCGCGCGTGGCCATGCCGGTGGCGCGGCCCACAATGGCGGCCTCGGCGAGAGGCGAATTGAATACGCGGTCGTTGCCAAACTCGTTCTGCAAACCAAACGTGAGCTTGAAGACTCCGCCCTTGCCTTTCACCAGCTTGCGCTTCAAATACTCTTCGCGGCTGCAATCGGCCACGTCTTCGCCGAAGATCACCATGCGTTCGTCGCGCTTCATTTCGTCGCGGAGAGTTGCATTGATCAAATCGGCCATGGTCTTCGCCACCGGCTTTTTGCCGTCGGCGGAATCGGGTCCGACCACCGGCTGTGTGTCGAATGCCGCCGAAGTTGGATCGAGATTGGGCGAATACACATACTGCAGCACGCTCTCAGGCGCGGGCGGCAAAGCGGCAAGCGCCAGGTCCACCGCAACCTGCAGTTCTTCGTCGACCTTCTTTTCCAGTTCGTTGATGCCCTTCTCGTCGAGAATTCCCTCGCGCAGCAAAAACATTTGCGTGCGTGAAACCGGATCGCGGGCGGCATCGCGCTCCCGCTCGGAATCCGGACGGTACAAACGTTCGTCATCGGAGAGCGAGTGCGAATAGGGACGGATCACGTGGGCATGCACAAAGGCGGGCCCATGGCCTTCGCGGCAATACTTCACAGCGCGCTGAAACGCGGCCGAGCTGGCCACGGGATCGGTGCCATCGATTTCTTCAAAATGGAAATTCGGGAAGCCCGAGACCAGCCGCGAAATACTGCCTCCGGCGGTCTGTATTTCCACCGGCACAGAGATCGCGTAGCCATTATCCTGCACGCAGAAAATCACAGGCAGCTTGCCGAGTGCAGAGGCGTTCATGGCCTCCCAGAACTCGCCCTCGCTGGTGGTGCCGTCTCCGAGAGAAACGTAGGAGATTTCGTCGCCGTGGAAGGTCACCGGTTTGAACTGGCGATAATCCAGTGCCCCAATTCCAGAAGTGGGTGCCCCATTTCTCGCGTCTTTTGCGAGAAGTGGGATCTCGGCAGCCTTGGGATGCCGCGCAAAATAGCGCCCGGCCTCGGCGCATCCCACGGCCTGCAGAATCTGCGATCCCGTAGGGGACGATTGCGTCACGATATTCAGGCGCTTGTAGCCCCAGTGCGAAGGCATCTGGCGTCCGCCAGAACTGGGATCGTCGGCCGCGCCCACAGCCTGCAGAAACATCTCCAGCGGCTTGGCGCCCAACGCGAGGCACAAAGCGCGGTCGCGATAATAAGGATAGAACCAGTCGTAGCCCGGCTTCAGCGCCATTCCGGCTGCCATGCCGATGGCCTCATGCCCGGCTCCCGACATCTGGAAGAANNGATTTCCCGGTCGTCGATGCGCCGGGAGGTGTACATGATGCGGTAGGCCTCGATCAGTTGCTCGCGAGTGAGTCCCTCGTAGGTCTGGGACTTCTTGCCGCTACTGCCTGCGATGGACAGTTTGGGGTCGGTTTTTGTCGTCGCCATCCGGTTCCCTAGATGAGTGCTCTATAAATACCCCGGCTTCAAGTACGGTGCGGATTATAAAGGGGCAGGTTGCATTGTAAATCGGAATCGGGGATTGGAAAACATGCAAGTTCGCGCGTGTGGGAACTGCAGGCTGTCAGTAATCGTCGACAAAGACCGGGTGGAAACGGTTAAAATCACCGCCGGGCACCCGATTTTGACCAAAGCGCGAGCGAGACTAGCCCAACTTGATGAGTTGTCCGCGCTGTATGGAGCCCAGAACTTTGAGAATCTCGGGTGTGTGAGGCAGTAAGTCATCAAGTCTGCTCGACGTGGCCAGTATCACGATTATTGCGATCTTGCGGTGCTGCAGATTTTGCTCGTATTCGATTCCGCGGTCGACTGTGAGGAACACCCCAAAGCCAGCCTCTTCCGCGCGGGACAACAATTCCCCGTTCTTCTTGCCCGCCAGACCCGCTTCGGGCACTGTTTGACACTCAACCAAAGGCAGATGATTCTTCAATTTTCGGGGAACACATTCATCCAGAAGCAACTTCATCACAATTCGCTAAACACGAGCGACTTGGCATGCTCGAGGGCATGAACTGCTGCGTCGCGTGTGACCGTAGGAAAATCGTCAAGAAACTGGTCCAATGTCTGTCCGCCTTCGAGGTAGTCCAGGAGTGCCTGGAAAGGAACACGCGTCCCTCGAAAAACCGGAGTTCCCCCGAGCAGTTCCGGGTCTCTGGTGATCACGCCGTTTAATGAGGCCATTGACATCACCCTCGCAACATTCCAAGTTTACTCCGAAGGTCGGACGAAAGCACCGACGAAACGTGTCAGCCCCGTCAACCGCCCCACACTTGGGCCAGGCAGTGCTCCAGGTCTTCCAGCAGGTCTTCGGTATCTTCGAGTCCGATGTTAAGCCGCACGATGCGGTGCCCGTAGTTCGGCCGTCCCTTAGATCCGTGGAAGTCGTAGGCCACCGCTAGACTGGTCACACCTGCCCAGCTGTAGCCGATCTCAAATAACTCCAGCCCGTCGACAAATTGCAGCACCTGAGCCTTGGTGGCTTGAGGTTTGAAGACGATGGAGAAAACGCCGGCCGATCCGGTGAAGTCACGCTTCCAGAATTCGTGTCCCGGGGAGTTTTCGAGCGCGGGATGCAGCACGCGCTCAATCTCCGGCCGAGCGGCCAGCCAGCGCGCGATGCGCAGTGCAGAGGCCTCGATGTGCTTCAAGCGCACTGCCATGGTCCGCATGCCACGCAAGGCCAGGCTGCAATCGTCCGGCGACGACGCACAGCCCAAAAGTTGATGCGTCGCGCCCAATTTTTGATATAGGCCCTTGTCTTTCACTGTGACCGAACCAAGCAGCACGTCGCTATGCCCCGCTATATATTTCGTCAGCGCCTGCATGGTGATATCGACGCCGTGCGCGAACGCGTCGAAGAACACTCCCGCGGACCACGTGTTATCGAGCGCCACCAGCGCTCCGCGCGCATGCGCAGCCTCGGCGATCGCGGGCACGTCCTGCACTTCCATGGTGATCGAGCCTGGACTCTCGCACCAGACCAGCCGGGTGTTCTCGCGCAGCAGGTCTTTTATGCGCAGATCGTTGATGCCGGCGCCAACTTCCGGTGGATAAAAGCTGGCCTCGACGCCGAAACGGCGCAGCACATGAGATGCCAGCTTTCGATTGGGAGTGTAGACGCTCTCCGGAATCAAAATGTGATCGCCACTCTTCAGCAGCGCCAGGTTGATCAGCGCAATCGCGCCTTGTCCGCCGGGCGTGACGAGCGTCCGGTAACCCTTTTCCAGTTCGCAAATCTTTCCCGCGAGTTCCAGCGTGGTGGGAGTTCCGTAAAGGCCATAGGTGTAGCCGGCTTCGTGCTGATCCCAAGTGTCATTGACCGAAGCAGCGTCGGGAAACAACGTGGTCGAGCCACGGTAGACCGGACTTGCCAGCGAGCGGTAGCCCTCTGGAACTTTCACATCGGAATGAATCAGACGCGTCTTCCAGCTCTTCGCCATGGCCGGATTATACGAGCGCGGGGGCATCGGCAGCGGAGCACTCAACCCTGTCGAGATGGTGCAAGCAACGCCTCTACGGCTTCCATCATTTATGCTGAGAGTAGATGATCCACACGCGCCACGCCTTCGACCCACATTCGATCAAACTGGTGATCTTCGATCTCGATGGCACGCTGATCGATTCGAGACTTGATCTGGTGCACTCCGTGAACGCCGCGCTGCGGCACATTGGACGGCCTGAATTGCCCGATGACGTGATTGCCAGCTACGTGGGCGACGGCGCGCCGATTCTGATCCAGCGCGCACTCGGCGGAGAAGCTACCGACGAAGCGCTGGTGCGCAAAGGGTTGGCGTTCTTTCTCTCTTATTACCGGGAGCACAAACTCGACCACACCACGGTCTACGAAGGTGTGAAGGAAGCTCTTGCCACCGTTCAACTTGCGTCCAACGGAACGCGGCGCAAGCTGGCCGTGCTCTCGAACAAACCAGTCGTCCCTTCGCGAGCCATCGTCGAAGCGCTCGGACTGGGCCCGTTCTTCACCCAAATCTATGGCGGGAACAGTTTCGCGACCAAGAAGCCCGATCCCGAAGGCGCGCGCAAGTTGCTGGAAGAAAGCGGCGTGCGTGCGAAAGAAGCGGTGATCGTCGGCGATTCGCACGTCGATATTGAAACCGGCCGCAACGCCGGCCTGTGGACTGTGGGCGTAAGCTACGGCTTTGCCCCGCACACGTTGGTGGGGAATCCGCCGGATGTGCTTGTGGATACAGCTCGGGAACTGGCCGAAGTATTCGGCTGAGGGTGTGCCTAAGAGCTGTGTTAAATAGCTCGGCGCTTAAGTAGCGCTCGTGAGGCTGTTCTTTCGCCCCTTCGGGGCTTGGTTGTTGTTGCACTTAATCACCCACGGCTTGCGCTGTGGGCTGCATTCTTGCGCCGCTTCGCGGCTGAAGTCCGGACGAAACCGGAAGGCTGTCATGTAAACTCGACCGACGATGAGCAATTCAACGGGTAGTTTCACTGCTTCGGAACGGCGCAAGCTGCGCAGCATGAAGGATCCGCACGGCATTCAGAAATTTCTCGACGATGCTCCGTATCACCTGGAGGATACGGCATGGTCTCCGCGGCGCGTGCTGGCCGAGCAGACGGCGCACTGCCTTGAAGGCGCGATATTTGCCGCGGCGGCACTGCGGGCCAACGGATATCCTCCGCTGCTGCTTGATTTTGAAGCCGAACGCGACACCGACCACGTCATCGCGATTTTTCGCGAAAACGGATGCTGGGGCGCAGTGGCCAAATCGAATTTTTCCGGATGCCGCTGGCGCGAGCCCATCCATCGCACGCTGCGCGAACTGGCGCTCACTTATTTCAACGGGTATTTCAACCTGCGGCGCGAGCGCACGTTGCGGCGCTTTTCGGTCCCGGTCAACCTGAAACGCTTCGACCGCCAGAACTGGATGACCACCGATCAGCCGGTGTGGTTCATCGTGTATCACCTGTTTGAGGTCAAGCATTACCCGCTGATCACTCCAGCTATGGCGAAGAATCTGCATCGGCTGGATGAGCGGCTGTTCCAGGCGGAGTGTTTAGGCAAGGCCTTGAAGCCGCGAAGTTAGCGCGGGGGTTGGAGTTCATGATCGCCAATGCGGCATTTTGCTGACCGCGGCGGGACGACTCGTTGAGCGAATCGTCCCGCACCGCGAAAACGGACTGACTACTCGGGCGCGATTACTCCGAACGTTCCCGCCAGGTTGTTGTCAGGACCGGCAGTGAAGAAGAGGTGGTTCGTCGGGCCGTTGTTTGCGGTTCCGCCGCCAAACTCAATTCCCCAAAGCTGGTCGATATGGATTGCCTTACCGCCTTCCTTTACAGCGCCTACGAACTGGCCGGTTACGCTATTGAAGCCGTTGATGATGCCGCCATTCGTGTTGTTTGAGATCAACAGGGCATTGCTCAAGGGTCCGAAATTCTTGGGGGCCACCGCAAAGCCCCAAGGCTGGTTCAGAGGTGCGCCCGAGGCGAGGCGCTTCAGGAGTATTCCCGTTTCGCTGTAGACGTCGATATACCCGCCCGCGGCGCCCGAGGAACTGGCATACGAGACGTAGACCAGGCCACCGAAGTCCTGGATTCCAAAGGGTGCGAAGCCTGCGGGAATCGTAGCGTCGGTGAACGAGGTCACGAGGTTGAAGTTCGCATCATAGACATCCACCTTGTTGTTAGCATTGTCGGCGGCAAACAGAAAATTGCCGGACGGGTTGCTGGTGATGGCCAAGCCGGTATAGACAGCGCCGGGGGTGGTGACCGCAACGATCGACTGGTTGGGGTTCGACTGCGGCGCCCAGCCACTTATGGTGCCGTCCAAGGTCGCGAACAGGAAGATCGAAGCCCATCCCTGGACCGGGAAATCTTGCGATCCATTGAAAACAATCCCCGTGGGCGAGCCTGGGCCGTCGCCCCCCGCAGTGGGAACCAACACCTGCAAGCCTTGTTTGACTCCGGCAGCGGTGTAAAGCGTTGACCAACCTGAGCCTTCATCGCTGATCCAGAAAGGGCCGGTGGGTCCATAGGCTAATCCCCAGGCATTCACCAGCAAGGGATCCGTGTGGTTTGCAGCTCCTACTTGATTTGAAACCAGGTTGGCGAGTTGGTATTGTGCCGCAGCTGTGCTGGAAACAAGCATCAGCATAACTCCGAGGAGCGATGTTAGCGCCAGAACGCGAGTAAATAGGGGCGAGTTCGAATGGGGCATGGTCAGTTCTCCTTAACGTCGAGATTGTGGGCTGTCCAACGCAGGCTTAGGCTGCGCTTTCTTATCTGCGACGAAAGAAAGGTTAGGACTGACACTATTTGACCGTGTCAGCGCCGCGTAATCAGTTTGTCAAATATTTGTCTTTTGGCGCAGCAGCCTCCCGGCTTTTAGACGATGACCCTGGTACCGCCTAAGATAAAATGTGCGCGTGAGTCATCGCGTCCTTTTTGTCCTCTTGTTTTTTGCTTCCGGGTTGGCGTGCGCTCAGCAGGATCAGCCTCCACTCGTGGCGGCTCAGCCTGAGAACACCGTCAAAGAGACGACGCATACCGCTTCCCTGCCCGACTTGAAACCCGATGCCAACGGTAAGCTCTCTCAGGAACAGATGCAGCAGTTGTTTCGCGTGGTCGCCGACAAGGACATTGAAAACGATAAGCGCCTTCGCGACTACACCTACATTGAACGCGATGAGGAGCACAAGCTCGATGGCAAAGGTCAGGTAAAGTCCACTGAGGTGAAGACCTACGAAGTGATGGAGCTCTACGGCGAGCAGGTGCAGCGACTGATTGAGAAAGACGATAAGGCACTCGACGCCAAGGATGCCGCCAAGGAAGAAGAAAAAGTTCAGAAGATCGTCGACAAGCGCAAGAACGAATCGGAAGCCGACCGGAAAAAAGCGCGCGGAAAAAGAAGAGAAAGATCGCGAGGAAGGGCGCAAATTTGTGCGCGAGATCGCCGACGCCTACAACTTCACGTTGGTGGGAACGGAACTTGTCGGCGGACGCGAGGCCTGGGTAATTGATGGCGAACCGCGCCCCGGCTTTGTGCCGCAGATGAAAGAATCGAAGTTTCTGCCAAAGTTCCGCGGGCGCGTCTGGATCGACAAGAGCGATCTGCAACTCTCCAAGCTGGACGTGGAGTGCCTGGACACGATTTCCTGGGGATTGTTCCTGGCACGCTTTCACAAAGGTTCACGTTTCATGCTGGAACAAATTCGTGTGAACGAAGAAGTGTGGCTGCCGCGCCAGCTTACTGCAAAAATCGACGTGCGTCTTGCCTTGCTCAAGAACTTCAACGTCGATGTGGAGCAAACCTTCCGCGATTACAAGAAGTTTCGCGCCACGGCGAGGATTGTGGGCGTGGGGGAAGTGAAGCCGTAGGCCGGCATAGAGGCACAGAGTCGAGATTTAGACGGATTATTGCTTTCGACTGGCCGGTTTGAACCCGAACCGGGATTGGCGTCATCTACTACTCTCAACCTTTGTTCATCTTGCCGGTGCCGGGAGAAACTATGTCTTCCCAGTTAACGCCTCTTGCGGCTGACATTCGTGGTGACGCCTTTCCCTTGCTGACTGCCGAGCAGATCAGCCGTGTCCGTCCTTCGAGCAAAGTACGAAAAGTGGAAGTGGGCGAAATTCTGTTTGAGCCGGGCGACAGCGACGTCCCCTTTTTCGTGTTGCTCTCGGGAGCCATGGAGATCGTGCAACCGGACCGCCAGGGCGAGCGCCCGATCGTTAAGCATGAAGCCGGGGGCTTCACGGGGGAGATCACGATGATCTCCGGCCGCCTCTGCCTGGTCCGCGGCCGCGTCACGGTCGCCGGCGAATTCCTCGAGATGAGCAATCAGGATCTGCGGACGCTGGTGGCTCGAGACGCGGAGCTGAGCGAGATATTCATGCGCGCCTTCATTTTGCGGCGCGTGGAACTGATCAATCGTGGCGCGGGTAATGTGATTCTGCTGGGATCGCGCCACTCGGCCCAGACATTGCGTTTGCGCGAGTTTCTCACCCGCAACGGACATCCGCACACCTACGTGGATCTCGACACGGACGCTACTTACCAGGATCTGCTCGACCACTTCCACGTCACGATCGAGGAAATTCCTGTTGTTATTTGCAACAACCGCACGGTGCTGCGTGGCCCGTCGATTCAGGAGCTGGCGAGGTGTCTCGGCCTCAACGCTCACATCACGGCTGCGGAAGTGCGGGATTTGGTGATCATAGGCGCCGGACCGGCCGGCCTGGCCGCGGCGGTTTATGGCGCGTCTGAAGGTCTGGACGTTCTGGTGATCGAAGCCGAGTCTCCCGGCGGACAAGCCGGGTCGAGTTCGAAGATCGAAAACTATCTAGGTTTTCCCATGGGAATTTCAGGAAACGAACTGGCTGGCCGTGCCGCCGCGCAGGCGCAAAAATTTGGCGCCAAGATGCTGATCGCCAACAACGTGACGAAATTGAATTGCGAGCGGCGTCCCTACGAGTTGAGCGTGGACTGCGGGCAAACAATTCGCGCGCGCACCGTGGTGATTGCCAGCGGCGCACAATACAACAAGCCCAATATCGACAACCTGAAGAAGTTTGAAGGCCAGGGCGTTTATTACGGAGCCACATATATTGAGGCGCAGTTGTGCGGGAAAGAAGACGCAATTGTAGTGGGCGGCGGCAACTCAGCCGGCCAGGCGGCAGTTTATTTGTCGCAAACGGTGGGCAAAGTTCACATGCTGGTGCGGGCGAGCCAGTTGTCGGACACCATGTCCCGCTATCTGATCCAGCGCATCGAAGAGAATCCCGCGATCGAGATGCACTACCGCACGGAGATTGTGGGTCTCGACGGAGATACGCAACTGGAACGAGTAACCTGGCGGGATAAGAACACAGGCGAGGACTCAACCCATGACATCCGGCACTTGTTCGTCATGGCGGGAGCTTCTCCGCGCACCGACTGGCTGCAAGGGTGTCTGGCTCTCGACAGCAAGGGCTTCGTCCTCACCGGGCGCGACCTGGATCCGGTTATACAGGCCTTCCATTGGCCGCTTCCGCGCGTGCCGCTGATGCTGGAGACGAGCTTGCCGGGAGTATTTGCCGTGGGCGATGTTCGCAGCGGAAATGTGAAGCGCGTGGCTGCCGCTGTGGGAGAAGGATCGATCTCCATCTATCTGGTGCATCGGGTGCTGGCGGAATTGTAGGGGCGGTGGAATGATCCCAATCGGCGCTGTTTTTGGCCGCGTTATAATAGAGAGATTCTCATGCGGCGAAATTGCCTACTGTGTGGGCAGCACCTAAGTTGGCGAAGAAACCCAGCCGAGCTTTGCTCGGCATGGACAGCCGGGGGCGGCTGTCCCCACCTAGGCCCAACTGCCTTGCACAGTTCGGGTTCAAGCTGATGGCTAAGAGCTGACAGCTAAGAGCTACTTTCATGGACTTCAAACTCGTTTCCGATTACAAACCGCAGGGCGACCAAGGGCGCGCGATTGAGTCGCTGCTGCGCGGGGTGTATGACCGCGAGCAGCATCAGGTTTTGCTGGGGGTCACCGGCTCGGGCAAGACTTACACCATGGCCAAGGTGATCGAGGCGGTGAACCGTCCAGCGATGGTGATGGCGCATAACAAAACTCTCGCCGCGCAGCTTTATCACGAGATCAAGAATTTCTTTACTCACAAC
>PMSQ01000088.1 GCA_003168355.1 Acidobacteriaceae bacterium
TCCGGCCAGCCGTCGTTGTCATAATCGATTATGGCGACACCGGAACCGACGGTCTCTATAATGAAGCGCAATTCTTCCGTGCCCATCACGTGGCGCCAGCGAGTCAGCCCGGCCTTTTCGGCCACCTCTTGAAAAACAATCGGCCCGCTTTCCACGAACCCGCCGGCGGTGATGGGCCGTTTCTCGCTATCCAGCACCGCCCCGTGGGCGCCGCCCGTAGAAACCGCACCTTGCGTTTGTTGCACGGGGGTGGCTGCAACTTGGTTGCTTTCCTGCTTTTGCGGGGTGCTTTGGGACTCTGCCCCCAAGGCGCCGACGAGCGCCAACACCAGAACTGCGAAGGTTCTCGAGGGTCTGTTCCCCATCGTCATGGTCATGTTACGGGTCAGCAGCGTTCGGCTCGCCTGATTGAAGGATCAATTCAGCTTCCCACATCCTCGGCGCGCCGTCTTTTCCAGAAACCGGTCTATGTCAGCGTCAACGTCAGCTTCGTAACCGAAGCCTGGAGAAAAGTATAGTTGAGAATTGGTCCCTTGATTTCGAGCGCCTTCGTCTCTGGAACGACAACTTGTCTCTGTTCGAATGTGTTGTGCGCGTGAATGTCTGAGTTCGTAAGAACCGTTGCCAAGCCTGACTTCAGCGTAGCGCCCCGAACAACAATTTCGGCGTCGCGCGAGTCGGTCACATGCGGATTCACGACTGTCAGAGTCAGTTCCTTGTCACGCAATGAAGCCGATCCCTTCAATCCCCAGAAAGATGCTGGTTTGCCATCCCGGTCATACTCGATCGTCGGAGCTGAGAAGATCGTCCGCAGCGCGTGGCCGTCCTGGTGTGCCACGTACATGGCGAACACGTGGCCCACAGGCGTGACCACGAACCTGTCCTCGTGCGCAAGGTACAGGCTATTGAGGCAGTTGATCAACTGCGCGCAATTCGCCATCGCAATCTTCTCCGGATGACGATTGAATGTATCCAGCGTCATTCCGCTGAACACCGCGTCCCGCAACGTCGGCATCTGTTCCAGTTGATCTCCCGGAGTCGCTTCGCTTCCGGGGCGGTACCATGGCCCCCATTCATCCACGACCAGCTTGACGGAGTGTTCCGGATCTTCTTCTGCCATCACCTGCCAATGGCCGTTAATCAGGCCTTCCATGCGATCGCCTTCGCGCAACAACTCATACCAGTCCACACTGTCGAACTTGAGAGCTTCGCCTTTTCCTTGAACCCAATCGCGGGTGCGGCCCCGGCTCAGGTTCCACGCGTAGTGATGGAGCGCCCAGCCATAAACATCGCGCAGCTCCCGGCGACCTTTCTTAGCTATTTCCTCGAAGAAGCCTCTAGTCCAAGACCAATCATCCGCGTTGGGGCCGGAACCGATGAACGACAATTCCTGCCCAAAACGCGGAACCCAGGTTGTGAAGCGCCGGAATTCCACCGCGTATTCCTGAGCCGTGAAATTTCCGCCGCACCCCCACGATTCGTTGCCCACTCCCCAGAAACGAACATTGAACGGATCCTTGAAACCGGCGGCGGCGCGCGAGTCCGCGAGAGTCGTGCTGCCCGCCGGGGAGTTGCAATACTCGACCCAGCGATAGAACTCTTCGGCTGGAAGGCTGCGCAGATTCGTCGCCAGGTAAGGCTCACTGCCGATCAACTTGCAGAAGTGTACGAACTCATTCGTACCAAACTCGTTAGGATCGTAGCGGTGCTTGGCGGGAGCTTCACTGGTTTCCCCGCCGTTCCAGAAGTTGGTCCGCCGAGGCCTCTTGTCGGTTGGCCCGATACCGTCACGCCAGTCATAGCTGTCGGCGAAACAGCCGCCCGGAAAGCGGACCACGGGAGCTTTGATCTTGCGCATTTCATCGACCAGCTCCTTGCGAATACCATCGATGTTTGGAACCTTCGAGTTCGTCCCGACCCAGACACCGTCGTAGATCACGCCACTAAGGTTCTCCGTGAAGTGCCCGTACAGGTTGGGTGAAATAATTCCCAGGGGCTCGCCAGTGAGCACTTCGATGCTCGAGTCGACGGACTTGGATTCGGACCAGGCAAAGGGGAAGGAAGCTCCGGTGGCAAGAAGGAAGCCCGCGCTGGTGAGAATTTTCTGGAGAAAATCACGGCGTTCGATCATGATGGATCTCTGGGCAAGAATGCCGACATAGTAAACGCTTGCTGCGATGGATACTATAGTTTTTCTGAAGCTCGGCTTGCCAGCATTCACAACCATGCCGACGCCTAGCCAAGAGTAAACGATTTCTGATATTGTGCCCTTGCGAAAATATCTCATTTCTTTGTTTCAATGCAAAAGGTGCGTTCCATGCGAAACCAGACTGCACACCTCCTTGCCGTTTGCCTTCTGACATCGGCATTCGCGTACGCAAAAGACAAGCCGGCGGACATCCCACAAGTGGTGAAAGTTGAAGGCGACGTGGAATACACGCACGATCCCTCCATCTCCAAAGATGGCGACACCTGGTACTTGTTCGGAACCGCGAATGGCCCCGGCCGAAACGGAGAACTCCCCATCCGATGTTCTCAGGATTTGCATGTCTGGAAGCGGTGCGGGAATGTCTTCGACCAGATTCCCGAATGGATCCGGAAGCAAAGTCCGGAGACGAAAGAGCTTTGGGCTCCCGACATCTCCTACTTCAACGGCGAATACCATCTTTACTACGCCTTTTCAGCCTTCGGCAAAAACACTTCTGGGATCGCGCTGCTCACGAACAAAACACTGAACCCGAAGAGCCCCGATTTCCATTGGGTGGACCGGGGACTGGTGTTGCAATCTCGACTGGAAGATGACTTCAACGCGATTGATCCAAACCTCGTGATCGATGGAAAAGGACAGCCATGGCTGTCCTTTGGCAGTTTCTGGAGCGGCATCAAGATGCGACGTATTGATGCCAAGACCGGCTTGCTGTCCTCTGGAGATACAACGCTCTACTCCCTCGCCACGCGCAAGCGCCCGGACAACCCGCCGCCGAATTCCCCGGGTCTGCCCGGAAATTGGCAAGCGATTGAGGCTCCCTTCATCATTCATCACGGCGACTATTTCTACCTCTTTGTGTCTTTTGATCTCTGCTGCCGAGGGACGAAAAGCAACTACAAGACGATGGTCGGCCGCTCTCAATCTGTGACCGGTCCATACGTTGACGCGGAGGGAAAGCCGATGTTGGATGGCGGCGGCACTCCCCTGCTGCTGGGAAACAGCCGATGGCTGGGACCTGGAGGCGAATCTCTGCTCCAGCAGAAAGATGGAGACATCATCGTCTTCCACGCCTACGACGGCAACTCGGGCAAGGCCTATTTGCAGATTTCCACGATTGCATGGATTGACGGTTGGCCTAAAGCTGCGCTGGAAGGCGGAAATCCCGCGAACAAATAGGACCTCCGATGGCGCCCCAGTGAATTATTAGCTGCTTGGCCGTTGAACTGACAACTTATACAGCACGCAAGCGTGCGAGCCCAGCGTCACCTTCAACGATTTGGACCCCCCAATATCCGCGTGTTCCCATAGATCTCTGACTTCGTATTCCACTGGGCTAAGCCCCAACTCCTTCCAATCAAAGTGAATGTCTTCAGCGCCAGGGGAGATATTGAACACAGCCAGGTACTCTCCGCCCCCCGATACCGGTTTAGACAGCCAAGCAACCGTTCTCTCATTCACCATCACTGGATGGCTGTCCGTAGAATGCTGATCGACTGCGATAACCTCCGGATTCGTAAGCAACGCGATCGTCCAGTCATCGTCGGATTTCAAATCTCCCCCCAGCATGAGAGGCGAACGAAAGATCGACCATAACGTAAGCATCGTTCGCTGCTCGTCATGGGTAAGCCGCGTATAACGCGCCTTACCCCATCCGGGGGCCGGCCCCAAATATCCGACCGGCAGCATGTCGGCATCGGGCCAGTGTCCTAATTCGCCCATGCCAGCCCACTTGGCCACGTTGGCAAATTGATCTCCGACGCCCTGAGGATATTCGACCGAACTATGCCAGAGGTCCCAAATGTCGTTCGAGATTCGCCACATCTGAGCGTACTTCCGCATCTCCTCCGTTTTTTCCCGAGGCGCGGGACCGGGAGACAGACTCAGCACGATGGGGCGATTGGTCTTGTCGAGCGCCTCCCTAAACATGCGAATCTCCTCGCCCTTGTACGGCCGACTGCTGATGCAGTCAACTTTGATTAGATCGACCTGCCAACTTGCGTACAGTCGGGCGACAGAATCGTAGTAGGCTTGTCCCGCGGGTCCATTTGCATCCATTCCATAATTGTCAAAATTCCAGGGACAAGTATCGGACAGGTCTGCGGCGTTAGTAGCGTGATAGCTCGAGCTCTCGACCGGAAGGTTCCTCTTGACCGCTTCCTTGGGAATCCCGCGGAGAATATGAATGCCAAACTTCAGGCCGAGAGCGTGCACATAGTCGGCCAGAGGCTTGAATCCAGCACCCCCTGCGGCCGATGGGAAGCGGCTCGCCGGCGGCATGTACCGGCCCATCTCATCCATTGAGTACCGGAATGTCGGCCGATTTCCTTCCGCCACTGGATTCGTAACATACCATTCCATATCCACCACAACGTACTGCCAGCCATAGGGCTTGAGACGTTTGGCGAACCAGTCGACATTGGCTTTAAAGGCGGTCTCGTTGATCGTAGTGCCGTACCCGTCCCAACTATTCCAGCCCATGGGCGGGGTGATGGCCAACACGGGCGCTTCCTTGCCTCCGGAAACCTCCATGGCGTTCAGCGCCATGGCAAGCCCCACCACGGCCACTCGGAATACTAACCTGCGAGTCTTCACGAATCCTTTCTGTCTTCGTAACACGCGTAAGGAATTCAGGAGATATTTTAAGCGTGTCGACGCCGAGATAATGCCGCCGGCCGGGAGAAAACATTGGCAGTGATTTCTCTCCCGCAATGCTTTGTCGTACAATAAATCTACAACGGAATCGGGATTGCCCGCTTCCGCACCGTTGCACACATTCTGACCCATTTAGGACGCTTCGATTCCATGATCATTCTTGTCACCATCATTCACGTGATCGTTTGTCTGTTTCTGATTGTGGTTGTTCTGCTGCAGAGCGGCAAGGCCGGAGACATCTCGGCGGCATTCGGCGGGCAGGGCAGTCAGGCCGCGTTTGGCCCTCGCGGCGGAGCTACGGCGCTCTCCAGAGCGACGACGATTTCGGCCGTGCTGTTCATGTTGACCTCGGTAACGCTCTCCATTAACGCCATCAAGCATGGTGGGCCGAACTCTGTGCTGCAAGGCTTGAAATCGGCGCCCGTCAAGGCCCAGCCAGCGGCACCGGCGCCCACCCCCGCAAATCCTACGCAGAAGTAGGAGCCAGTCCGCATTCGTCACAAAAGCCTACGAAAGTCCTCTCCCTACAGCTTTCCTGGCTGGACCTTGCGGGTTTTAGTGTAATTGTATTTCCCGCATGCGGGTGCTAACATCCGACTATCGGCAATAATCGGAGGTAGCGACGATGTCTGATCGGGATAGCAACAGTTTAGTGTGGTTTCTGGCTGGATTGGGTCTGGGTGGTTTGGTGGGAGTTCTGTACGCGCCGCGGCCCGGCAGCGAAACGCGCGAGGAACTGCGAACTCGGGCGGAGCAGGGGCGCGATTACGTCCGCAGCCGCGCACGCGAGGCCCGCGAACAGGCTTCGGGTTGGGTGGACCGTGGCCGCGACGCCGTAAGTCAGCAGAAAGATCAGTTCCGCGCGGCCTACGAGGCTGGACGACAGGCCTATCAAGAGGCTACGACGGAGACCGGCGCACCCAAGAACCTGTAAAATCTCTTGGAGTCGACGGGCTCGGAGAGCGCTCTCTATGGAAAACCTCACTCCGTTGTTCATTGCCCTGACCGGAGCAGCCGTGGCTCTACAGGCCTGCGTTCTTGTGGCTATGTACTTGACCATGCGCAAGAGCAGCTCCCGGATGGAGGCGTTGGCCCTCGAAGTTAAGACCAAGGCTCTGCCTACACTGGAAACGGCCCACGCGATCCTGACCGAACTTCGCCCCAAGCTGACGGTGATTGCCGACAATCTGACGGAGACGACGCACTCGGTACGCTCGCAAGTGGAACGCATGGATGCCACAGTGGATGATGTGGTGGATCGCGCGCGCCTGCAAATCATCCGCGCCGACGAACTGCTCAGCCGCACGATCGACCGGGTGGAAGAGACCTCCGAGATGGTGGCCAAGACTGTAGTCTCGCCCGTGCGTCAATTCTCAGGATTGATTCAGGGTGTGACGGCCGGCATCGAGTTCCTGCTCGGCAACCGTGCCCGCAGAAACGGCAGCAACCGCGAGGCGCGACGGCCGGTGCCGCAAGACGAGATGTTCATCTAAGGCTGGTCTCCGGCCCAGGATAGAACCTGGCAGCGCCGTGAAAAGCTTCGGAACGCGCCTATACTTTCTGTAGTTCCTCTACTCATGCGTTACTTAGTTCGAGCCCGCATTAAGCCCGGCTGCGAAGGAGATCTGCTTGAGGCCATTAACATTGAATCCCTAGGCCGCGGCTCGGTTGCCGAAGGCGAATACCTGCGCAATATGGGCGAAGCGCGGCTCTGCGCCGACCAGACCGTGCGCTGGGTGGAAGTCTGCTACTGCCCCACACCGCTTCTGGAAGAACGGCCTTATTGGGAGAAATATTTCGACCTCACGAAGGTGCAGGATGCGCACGACCGGCGCGAGTGCCGCGACGAGAATGGAACCGAGCCGTGGGCATGTCGCGACTGCGATTGCACCGCACGGCTGGAGCAGAAACTAAAGGCGGCGGGCACGCCCTTCCTTGACTCGCTCCGCGGCAAGAAACACCGATCCGAATCATAAGTGGAGTTGGCGGAGTGCGCTCAATAAGCGATGTAATTGCCTTGATAACATCTAGCTTTCAACGCTACGCACTCCGCATCACGCACTACACTAGTTTCGCGACACTCGGACCGGTTACCCCGATCGCTTTGACCATGGCAAATACCCGCACGCTGAGGCTTGACGCCCTTCTGAACGCGACACGAACCACGGTAGCGGCGGTCTCGTCTCTGCTGCTGGCTCGCACTCTGAGGCTTCCCGAGTATTATTGGGCGCCGATTTCCGCCATCGTGATTATTGAGTCCACGATCCCTCCGAAAACGGTGGCATGGCAACGGTTTGCAGGGACTGCCCTAGGCGCGGCGTTAGGAGCGTTGATCGCCACATTTTTTCCCTCTAACGCACTGGTCTACGCGGCCGCAATTTTCTTGTGCGGAGCGCTCTGCGCGCTTCTCCGAGTGCGCAGCGCTTACCGCTTTGCGGCGATTACGCTGAGCATCATTCTATTGATCGCGCACCAACGCCCGGCGTGGATCGTGGCTTCGCATCGCTTTGTGGAAGTGTCGCTCGGGATCGCGGTGGCGCTCGGCGTGGCCCAACTGTGGCCCAGTCGCGCGTGATTCTCTACGCGACCTATTTACGCAATCCAGGCGCCTCCGACGACGAGGTCCTCGGAGTAGAACACTGCAGCCTGGCCTGGAGTGATGGCGCGCTGCGGCTGATCGAAAGTGACAAGAACCTCGTCGGCGGCAACTCTCTCCAGCACCGCTGGAGCCGGTTCGTGCCGGTGACGAATCTTCACGGAGACGCGCATGGGCTCGCGCAGGTCGTCCACGGAGATGAGGTTCACGCGCCGAGCGCGCAGCGTGCGGGAGTAGAGATGCTCATCGCTGCCGACCACGACTTGCTTGTCGGCTCCGTTGATCTGGATCACGTAGAGTGGCGATCCCGTCGCAATGCCCAAGCCTTTGCGCTGGCCGACGGTGAAGTTGTGAATGCCGCTGTGTTCGCCGATCACTTCGCCGCTCGCGGTTACCAGCTCGCCAGCAGTGTCGGGCAGGGCCTCGCCACTCTCGGCGAGATAGGCGTCGATGAAGCGCTTGTAGTCGCCGCCGGGGACAAAGCAGATCTCCTGCGAGTCGGGCTTCTCGGCCAGGGCCAGGCCTTGCTTGCGGGCCAGTTCGCGCACCTCGGGCTTGGTCATGCCGCCGAGGGGGAAAAGCGTACGGCTGAGCTGCTCCTGAGTGAGACCAAAGAGGAAGTAAGTCTGGTCCTTGCTGCGGTCAGCGGGACGCTTGAGCAACCAGCGTCCGCGGGTATCGTCATACCCCACGCGAGCGTAGTGGCCAGTGGCGACGCAATCTGCGCCGATTTGCTGAGCGACAACGAGTAGCTGATCGAACTTCAAATGATTATTGCAAAGACTGCAGGGGATGGGCGTGCGCCCCGAAAGATATTCAGCAACGAACGGACGTACGACGTCGCGCTCGAAGCGCTCTTCATGATTGACCACGTAATAAGGGATACCGATGTGCTCCGCCACGCGCCGCGCGTCGTAGACATCGTCGAGGGAGCAGCAACGGCCGGTTACCTGTTCGGGCATGCCCTCGTGTCCAGCGAGCCGGCGCTGGTTCCAGAGTTGCATGGTCAGGCCGATGATGTTATGTCCCTCGGCGCGCAGCATGGCCGCGACAGTAGAAGAATCTACTCCGCCCGACATGGCTACCGCAATAGTCTTAGGATCTTGCATTTCTTAATTTGAGCCGTTAGCAATTGGCAATTAGCCACGACAATCTTTCGATTCACTCTATCAGGCGGAGCGTCCACAACTCGCTGCGAAGCTCAGCGGGCTAATTGCTAATTCCTAATTGCTGCCTTTCCGTACAACGGCGACAACTCTCGCAGGCGTGCTACGGTCTCCGCTACCAGCGCTAGCGCGAGGTCGACGTCTTCCGCCGTGTTCTGCTTGCCCAGGCTGAACCGGATGCTGGCCCGCGCCCGGTCGAACCGCAGGCCCATCGCGGTGAGCACGTGGGAAGGCTCAATTGCTCCCGCCGAACATGCGGCTCCGGTAGAAACCGCGAGACCCTTGAGGTCGAGGGCAATGACCATCGACTCGCCTTCAATATGATCAAAATAAATGTTCGAGGTGTTCGGCACGCGCGGCGCGCCGTCACCGTTCACGCCCGCTTCTTCTGCCTGGGCGAGAATTCCCTGCTGCAGACGATCACGCAAGGCGGACATCTTCTTATCTTCTCCACGACCAAAGCTTTGCATTGCCAACTCGGCGGCCTTGCCCAGGGCGACAATTCCCGGAACATTCTCGGTTCCGGCGCGGCGCGAGCGTTCATGCCGCCCGCCATAAAACAGCGGCTGAAGGCGTGTTCCCCGGCGCACGTAGAGCGCGCCCACGCCTTGCGGCGCGTGCATCTTGTGGCCGGAAATCGAAAGCGCGTCGCAGCCAATGCGCTTTACATCAATCGGAATTTTGCCGGCGGCCTGTACTGCGTCGGTATGAAAATAGACATCGGCCTCCGCGGCAATCGTTCCGATTTCCTCGACCGGCTGCAACACACCGGTTTCGTTGTTGGCCATCATGATCGAAATCAGCTTTGTGTTGGGCCGCAATGCCCGCCGCACATCCCCGGGATCGACCAAGCCACGGCCATCGACCGGCACATAAGCGACATCGCAGCCGGTTTCCTCCAAATGCCCGCAGGCGTGCAGTACGGCATGGTGCTCGATAATGGAAGTAATGATGTGGTCGCCCGCGCTGGTCAATCCCGCAATCGCCAGATTGTCGGCTTCGGTTCCGCCGCTGGTGAAGACAACTTCCGCAGCCCGGCAGCCGAGCAACGACGCTACTGAGTCCCGCGCCCGCTCCACAGCAGCACGGGTCTCCTGTCCATGGTGATGGATCGACGAAGCGTTGCCAAAGTGCTCGCTAAAAAACGGGCGCATGGCTTCGAGCACTTCCGGAAGAACCGGCGTGGTGGCGTTATTGTCGAGGTAAATCCGGCGCATCATCTCCTATTCTACCTGCTTTGACATTTGTTCGTGACTGGCGAAACGTCTCTCAGGTATGCGATTTTCTGCCGGGCACATGCTATTATGCAAGGCCTTAGCGAAACCAAGTTTTTGCTAGTTTCGATATCGCTCAAACAATTCTCGGGGATGCATGCCGCACCGACGCCATGAATGCCCTTTTGCACCTTTGGAACCATCTGTCGCAAGGCGCCCAAGACACTGTTATCGGCGGCCTAGTCTTAGCTGCGCTCGCTGCCCTAGGGAACTTCTTTAAGGAGCGGATATTTGCAACTTTTAAGCGCCTGACGGCAAGGCAGCCCTCCGAACCTCCTGCCCCTTCGCCCCCTCCGATTCCCCGGCCACCAGTTGCTTCGTTTGTCCCGCGCTTGGATCACGAGAACCGAGACATCTTGGAGCAACTGAAGCAGGAGCTGGCACCAGCGAAAAACCAGTTGGTGGTGCTTTGGGGTCCGGGTGGTGTGGGCAAAACCGCGCTCGCGGCAGAATCCGCGCGCGCTTTCAAGGACATTGCTGGCCAGCGTGTAGTGTGGGCCAGCGCCGAGAACCGAGCAGATTTTTCATTGAACATCCTTCTCGATGAGATCGCCGCTCAGTTAGGCCGTTCCGATCTGCGCCGCCTGTCCCGTGATTCAAAAGCAGAGGAAATACGAACTGCTATCGCTCCCGCACCAACCCTCGTCGTATTGGACAACTTCGAAACAATCTCTCTTGGGGAACAAGTTGATTGCGCGAACTGGCTTAGGAAGGAAGCTCCTTGTCCTGCGCTTATCACGACGCGAGAGAAGATCGAACAGGCTCATAACATCCCGGTCGATTCCATGTCATCGACGGAGGCGGCATCGCTGCTCGATCTATTGATTGGGCAGGCGGGGAATTCCAGGGCGTTCGAGGGACTCAGCCGCGAAAACATTATTCACGTCGCCGATGCCAATCCTCTGGTTTTGCAGTGGGTGGTAGGGCAGATAGATCTGGCGCAGGACCCGAGGTCAACCCTGGCGGACCTCGCGAAAGGCAAGGGCGACGCCGCTGAACGCATTTTCTTGCATTCCTACAACCTGCCCCAGTTGGGAGACGACGGTCGGTCGACCCTGCTCGCGCTTTCACTTTTTGTGCCCGGCGCATCGCGCGCGGCATTGGCTGACGTGGCCGGCTTTGATGCGGATGTAGGACGCTTAAATCAGTCTCTAAAACGTTTGGCGTCGCTTCGTCTCGTAAACAGTGCGCAGAAGGGTGATTATTTCGTGGTTGAAGGATTGACCCGGGAGCTGGCACGATCCCGCTTGTTACAGCACGAGATGCCGGAACGGTTCCAACAGCGCTTTGTCGCCTTTTTCCTCCGGTTTGCCCGGGAGCACCGCCAAGACGTCGACGCGCTAGAGGCGGAGAAAGACGACGTTCTAGCCGCCTTGGATATGGCTTCTGAGCTCGCGGATTGGTTAAGCGTAGCGGCCATCGGTGACATCATCGCCGATCCTGTTGATGGTGTTCTTGCCGCTCGTGGCTACTGGGATCAAGCAACACGGGCGGCCGAACTTTATCTTCAGGCGGCTCGCAATTCGCAAAACGAATCAGGAATTGCCGGTCGTGCGCAAAATCTTGCCATAATTTACCAGCGTCGGGGTAACTTCGCAGACGCACGGCGGCTCTACGAAGAGGCCTTGGCTATCCGAGAGAAACGGCGGGATAGCGAGGGAGAGGCCCGGGTCTTAGGCGATCTAGGTCTCCTTGAGGAAGCTGAGGAGAACTTCGATCGAGCTCGTCAGCTGGCCGAGAAGAGCTTCGAGATAAAAAAGGAACTTGGCGACCAAGTGCTCATTGGGAACAGCCTTCACCAGTTGGGACGGCTCGCATACGTCCAGCGCGACCTAGCTGGCGCAGAGAGTTTTTTTCAGCAGAGCTTGGAAGCTTACACGGTCGCGGCTGACCGGCGCGGTATCGGCGCTAGTCTTCAAGGCCTGGGAGCGGTTGAACTCAATCAAGGGCGCCATGGGCAAGCCAGAGAGCACCTAGGAGGGAGCCTCAGTATTGCGAAAAATATCAAAGACCAAGAAGCGATAGCTGACAATCTCAACCTGCTTGGAGACCTCGATGAAAAAGAGGGCAACAGAGACGAGGCCGCGCGCCAGATCCGCGAAGCTCTGCGGATCTATGAAAGACTTAAATCGCCCTCCGCAGAAAGCGCTCGAAGATCACTACAGCGCATAGGCCACCGCAAGCAGCCCCCACGGGACGATCTAGCGGCACCGGGGAAGTAGAACAACTCTGCGAGATGTATTCCCCGTCCCTACCGCTTTTCCATGGCCACGTAACGCTGGGGGTAATCCGGTCCGACATACTCCGCACGCGGACGAATCAGGCGGTTATCGTCGAGCTGCTCGATGACGTGCGCTGCCCAGCCACTGATGCGGGAGACGGCGAACACGGGGGTAAACAGATCTTCGTCGATGCCCAGCACGTGGTAAGTGGACGCGGAGTAAAAGTCCACATTGGCGTTCAGTTTTTTCTCCGCCTTCACGAACCGCTCGATTTTTTCAGACATCTCATACCACTGCGGCTGTCCGCTGGAACGGCCAAGATCGCGTGACATTACGCGCAGGTGCGTGGCCCGTGGATCCTCGGTGTGATATACGCGATGGCCAAAGCCGGGAATTTTCTTCTTCTGTGCCAGTATGTTGCGCACGTAGTCGACTGGCTCGGCCTTCTCGCGGTCAATTGTTTCGAGGATGCGAAACACCGCCTCATTCGCTCCACCGTGCAGCGGTCCCTTCAGCGCGCCGATGGCTGAGGTGATTGCCGAGTGCATGTCCGACAAGGTCGCGGCGGTCACACGCGCGGCAAACGTTGATGCATTCAGCTCGTGATCCGCATGCAGGATCAGCGCGATATCGAGAGCCCGCTCGGCGGTGGCAGAAGGTTTGGCGCCGGTCAATTGCAATAGGAAATTGGCGGAGTGCGAAAGCGAGCGGTCGGACTGGACAAGCGGCTTGTCCTTCCGAATCCGGTCATAGGCGGCAACGATCATCGCGATCTGCGAAGTCAGCCGGATGGCTTTTCGTACGTTGGCGTCGTGATCGTTGTTCTTCTCATCCGCGTCGTAGAAAGCCAGTGCCGAAACCGCGGTGCGCAGCACATCCATGGGTAGCGCAGTTCGGGGTGCGTCGCGGAGCAACTGAATAATGGCTGGATGAAGGTGACGCTCCTGCGCCAGACGCTCCTGCAGATTCTTCAGCTCGATGCGATTCGGCAAACGTCCAAACCAAAGCAGGTAGCAGGTTTCTTCAAAAGTAGAATGGTCGGCCAGTTCGTGAACGTCGATACCGCGATAGGCAAGAACGCCGCGGTCACCATCGATATAACAGATGCTGGAGCTGGTGGCAACAATGCCCTCCATGCCTTTGGGTGCCTGAGTGCCGGTCACGCTGGACATAGTCTCTCGCTTAATTAGATTGATTACCGTTGCGGGAGCCGCGCGAGGGAGTGCGCGGGGAATGCAACTTTCTGTTATACGCCAAGAGGCGCTCACGTTCCAACCCGCGCCGGTGACTTTGGTTTACAGGCAGGACATCGGTAGCGGCGCTCACCACGGCGTCCGGCCGGACGTTTGCGGCATCTTTGCCCGCGTTTTTCAGCGCGGCTTCTCTTTGCCGTCGCACGTACCAACGCAGAGTTTCCGACCTCTTAACACTTTCTGATGCTTTGCCGTGCTATCATTTTCGCCATTTCGTGAAAGGAATTGCAATGGGACAACCAGTGGTTCATTTCGAAATCGGCGGCCACGACAGTGCCAAGACAGCGGACTTTTTCTCCGGCCTCTTCGGCTGGAATATGCAAGCCATGGGTCCGGCCACCATGATCAATACGGGTGCGGAGAGCGGTATTCATGGCCATATCTCTGCGCTCGGCCATGAACCGCACCACTACACAATCTTCTACGTACAGGTGGATGATGTGCAGGGCTATCTGGACAAGGCCGGCGCGCTCGGCGGCAAGACGATCGTGCCACCGGTTGAGATTCCGACGGGGATATTCGCCTGGTTTGCCGACCCCGACGGCAATACGATTGGATTGTGGAAGCCGAAGTAGCGCCGGATCAGGCAGGCCAAATACTCAACGCTGTCTTGCTAAGGATCTGTTGTTGCGTTGCCTGATTCAGCGGGAGCGCACGGAATTCATCAAGATTCTTCTTGATATCCGGCACTCCCGGTCCCGGCCAGTCCGTACCGAACAGAGTCTTATGGGCGATTTCTTCGAGGCGCGGAAAGTACTGGAGCAAAGTCTTGGGCGGGATGCCGCTGATGTCGAGATAAACGTTGGGATGGCGGCGGATGAGAAAGAATGCTGTTTGCATCCAAAGCGGCCGCCCACCGTGCGCGAGAAGGATCTTCAGCCTGGGAAAATCGACGGCGACGTCGTCGACATACATAGGATCGCCGTATTTGTTACGCGCGCCGGGAAAAATGGACGTCCCCGTGTGAAACATCACCGGCACGCCGTTGGCTTCGGCAGCGCGGTAAATGATTTCAAGTTCCTTGACGCCGTTCAGGTAATCGTTGGGAAACAAGAGTTGATGCGGCGGATGGATCTTGATCATGCGGGTTCCAAGGCGCAAAATCTGCTCCATATCAGCCAAAACGTTCGTGGTATGACGCGGGTGCAGACTACCGCACGAGAGCAACCGCTTGGGGGCTTCCTTGACGTAGTCCGCGATGAACTGGTTCACACCATTGGTGAAGCCAATGACCTCCGGCGCCACGTAATTGATAAGCACCGCGCGATCGATACCGCAAACGTCAAGGTATTTTAAGAATGCTTTGGGTGAGCGGCAGAATTCGGCGATCTGCTCAAAGTTCGGCCGCTTCTTTTTCATGAGTTCCAGCGCCGCGGGTTTGAACATTTCGATCGGCTGGATATGAATGTGGCAGTCAGTAATCATGGATGGTTGGTTCTCATCCGCTTTCAGTACGTCGGCACGTTTGCGTCTACCTGCCGCGACCAGGCGTCGATACCGCCGCGCATGGACTGCGTCTTCTCGAATCCCTGCTGGCGCAGCCACGCTGTCACATTCAGCGAGCGCACGCCATGATGGCAAACCACTACGATGTGATTCTCCGGATCAAGCTCCTGGTGCGCGCGCGATGGAATATCACCCATGGGCACCAGCTTTGCTCCGGCCATGTGCGCTGCTTCAAACTCCCACGGCTCGCGAACGTCGAGCAGCATGAACTCCTCGCCCTGATCGAGCCTGACCTTCACTTCTTCGGGCGTAATCTCGTAGTCCATGTTTGCCACGCCGTCGACAGCGGCTACTTCCCTATCCACTTCGGTTCACGCTTCTCTGCGAACGCGCGGATGCCCTCCTGTGCGTCGGACGTTTTCATCAACTCTTCCAGATAAATCTTCTCGGCGCGTGCCAAGCCCTTGTCGAAGTGGATCGCGTCCCACGCGTAGAAGGCCTTCTTCGCTCCTGCTAACGCGACGGGACTCAGCTTGAGCAGAGCCCGCACGGTTTGTGTAACTGCGGCCTCCAGTTTCTTGTCGGGGACGGCGCGATTCGCCAGTCCCATCTCCGCTGCCTCAATGCCGCTGATCGTACGCCCGGTCAGAATCAATTCCGCAGCCCGCTTCTGCCCCACCAGCGCAGCCAGAGCCGTGCATGCCACCGGCGGATAACAGCCTAGCTTGATTTCAGGAAACCCCCACTGTGCTGAAGATGTGGTGTAAACCATGTCGCAAACCAGGGCCAGTTCCGCCCCTCCACCCAGGCAATGCCCGTGCACGGCAGCTACGGTCACCCTCTTGCTTGCAACCAAGGCCCTGACCACAGCGTGGAACTTGAGTAGCATCACCTCGACTCTATCGGGAGTGTGCGCCGGCACATCGACGCCAGCCGAAAAAGCGTTGCCCTCACCACTCAGCACGATTATAGAAATATCCGAACGCGCTTCGATTTCTCGCAACGTTTGCGCCAACTCCTCCATCATCGGAATGTCGATGACGTTCAGCGGAGCATTGTTCAGCGCAATTCGCGCCAGCGGAGGCGTGATGTTCACTATCAGCCGGGCAAGGTTGGACTCGACAAATGTGGAGGCCATGATTTCCCTTAAGTCTCTGTGCCTCAGTGATAAAAAGATTCTTGATTTATAGGTTGATCGCCGACTTCCTGACCTCGCCGATGCTCGCCAGCGGATCGCGCGCGCCGGTCTTCTCGGCAATCCACTTCTTCTCCGTACCGATGATTTCCAACAGCAGATTCTTGTCTTCCGCGGACGGCATGTATTCTTTCAGGTGTTCCGCGTAAGCGGGGTCGTCAAGTAGTTCGCCGGTCTGCGCATGGAACTTCTGTCCCGCCCAGCGGCCGATCTCGCGATTGAACTTGATATGCGGCGCATATAGTTTCGGCTGGCCCGGTTTCAAAGCGCCGTTAAAGCGCTCGATCAGGCCTGCCACTTCGTCGCGATAGAGGTTCCGGTTGTAATCGTTCAAATCGTCGAGATCGGGAGCGTGCTCGTTTTTAGGCTCGTCGTATCGTCCCTTGACACCCCACACATACGCCCAGTGGGCCGACGAAGAATGGTCGGTGCCGAAGAGGTCGTAAGAACTCGAAATCCACTTGTTGAGATATTTCTGAATCAGCCAGCCTGGAATCACGCCCGCTTCCACGATGCGCCGCAAGCCGTCGTTGCCGGTGCCCATGTGAAATGCCTCTTCGCGCAGCATGTACGACATCGAGCGCCCGAGCGGCGCGAAGGCGGAATACTTCAGCATCTGCAACTGAAACTTTCCGTCGCGATCGACGAAGTCGGTGTAGGTGAAGAAATCCATCCAGTTGTCGACTTCGACGTTGAACGCGCCCAGCAGACGCTTGTTCTCGAAGGCGCGGCGTTCCAGCATCTTCTGCGCCTCAACCTTGCCCGAATAGCCGAAATGATCCACCAGCAGGGCGCACATCTGCCAGCCATGGCGCATTTCTTCGATCATGACGCGGGTGATGGCGCGGCGGTCCCAGTCAGTGGGTGCATTTTCGAGCAAATTACGCTGCTGCTCGACGCTGGCAAACTCGGTGTCGCCTTGATAGACGATCATGTTCATCAGCGCGTCGCGCATCTGCTGCGTGGGCATCTGGCGCAGATTCTCCCACTTGCGGCGGCCTTTGTACGAACCGAACTCGATCTCCTCGGTATCGATGGCGCCGTAGAGCGTGTCGAAGTGGAAAGCTTCGATGTCCTTGGTGTTGACGCCAATGTCCTTGCGCCAGTCGTTGAACATGCCTTCCCAATCGCTGAACGTTCCGATTTTCGCTACTTTGCCTGGCATAAGACCTCGATATGAACGCGGCGTACCGCAGGAGATGAAGCCCGCGTCTTTAGTGGCTTTAAGTGGCACCCTTCGGCGCGCTTCGCTTGCTCTGGGCAGGCTAATAACTGAAGCCACGCCCTTCCGAAAGCAGTTTATGAGCTACTTCGCCTTGAAAATCGCTGGCCTCTTCTCCACGTATGCGGCCAAGCCTTCCTTCGCGTCTTCACTCTGAAACAATATTTGCTGGTTCTCGCGCTCCACCGCCAGCGCCGACTCCATCGGAATCTCCCATCCGGTCTGCACGGCGCGCTTGATCCGTCCCACAGCCTTGGCAGCTTTGTTCGGCGGGCAGAACTGCTTGGCATATTCCATCATGTTTTCCATGAAGCCGTCACGCTCGTAGATGTCATTAATGATTCCGAGCTCTTGCGCCTCCTCAAACGAGAACGTGTTGCCCGTGACCATCAACTCGATCGCTTTGCTCTTGCCTACCAGCCGCGAGAGCCGCTGCGTGCCGCCGGTGCCGGGAAGCACGCCCAGATTCACCTCCGGCAATCCGATCTTGCCCGCATCCTTGCGCGCGATGCGGATGTCAGCGGCCATTGCAATCTCCAGCCCACCGCCCACGCAGTGGCCGTTGATCGCCGCAATCACCAGCTTGGGCGTGTGCTCCAGGCGAAGCAGCATTTCGTTGGCGTGCAGGCAGAAGTAATACTTGAATGTTGGATCGACACTGGAAAGCATTTTGATATTGGCACCGGCGGAGAAAAACTTGTCGCCCGCGCCAGTTAGCAAGATGACGTAGACGTCATTCTCCATGCGCGCCCGCAGGATCGCCTCATCGAGCTGCCGGTTCATTTCGTAGGTATAGGTATTGGCCGGCGGATCGCACATTTCGATCACGGCTACACCGTTGTCGGTGCGATAGTTGACAAGCTGTTTGGTGGTTTCACCGGTCGTTGGCTGCGTTGTGGTCGCCATTTCTGTAACTCCTTAATGTTCGTAATCTTTAGTCCGAACTTTTGCCACGCCTATCTGCGGACCTTACCGCCCGTCATCACACCGCGCAGAAAGATGTCGCTCATCTCGCTCGCGAGCTGCTTGGCATCGGCATCGATTCGTGGGTTGTGCCAGGTATAGATCCAGTTCATCATGCCGAACAGGCTGAGCACCGCAATGCGTGTGGAGAATTGCAACCCGCGGTCGCGCTTCAACTCATCCAGCAAGCCCACGCAGGTGCGGTAGTATTCGCGCTTGATAGCCGCCAAGTCCGAGGCGAAACCATTGTTCAGTGCTTCCGCTTCGTGCGACAGCACCTTCATGGCCGCCTGATTGGCCAGGAAGTACTCCAGGTGATTGAGAATGAAGATGCGGACCTGCTGCTCCGGATCGCTCACACCCAGCAGCCGCGCGTTCAGCCGCTGCACAATGGTCGTGAATGTATGCTTCTGGATTAAGAAGAGCATCCGTTCTTTGGAGTCGAAATAGTAATAAAGCCCGGCCAGCGATATGCCGCTCGCCCGCGAAAGATCGCGCATGGAGGCGCCCTCGTATCCCTTCTTGCAGAAGACGTCCGTAGCGTGGGTAAGAATTTCCGCCAGCCGCCGATCAAAGCGCGGCGTTGGCCTGGGCGCGGCGCGATGGCGCGCGGAAACTCGTGCTGCTGTTAACGGACTCCCCATAGGTTGCGAGCGCAAGCGATAATCGAACGTTCGTTCGAACATAAGTATATGCGAATGTGATGCACGATCACAAGTCTTTGAGGGTTCTATCGGAGAATTAACTCCGCGTCTTGCTCTTGCCTGCCGCCTCATAGGCGTGCCCCAACCAATCCAGAGCGTCGCGCAAATCGGGGCCGCTGGTCATTTCAAAAGTGAACCAGCGCGCCTTCCGCATCTCGGTCGAGCCCACGCGAGAGTCCTGTTGCAACCGCATTAGAATTCGCGACGGCGGAAATTCCAGCTTGAAAGCCATGGAATTCGGTGTCTCCATGGCGCGCGTGCGCGGCAGAAGTGCGAAGATTCGAGCCCGCCGGTAGAGAGCGGTAAAGCCAAAGAACGCGCGGGTAGTGACCTGCGGCCAGTCCAGCACTTCACTCGACAGCGCGGCCGACCAGGCCTTCATCTCGTCGGAGACCCTTGGAAGCTTGGGGCGGACACCCTTCAAATTGGTTGATTTGAACGATTTCACGCTCTGGTCCCACTTAGTTCCTTATATCCGCCAGCAGTTGCTCCACTTCTTTTTTCACCTCGCCGATGAGCGGCAGCAGCGGAAGGCGCGCGGGACCGCCGAAGTAGCCGTTGAAGTCCATGCCGTACTTCACGCCAGGAATTCCAAGCTCGCCCACAACCCGCTGGGCAGAGGCGGCAATTCGATCCTGCTTCAATCGGGCCAACTCGGCGTCACCTTCTTTCCACGCCGCGTAAATTTCGTAACACGACGTCGGCGCGAGGCACGCGAAAGCAAGAATCGCGCCCACTGCTCCGGCGTCGAGTGAAGGATGCAGTTTGTTGGCCGCGCCCACCAATACCTGGAACCCAATTTCCTTCGGCCGGGTTTTCATCTTGCCGACTATCGTGACCGCCGCCGAAGACGGCTTTCCCAAAGACGGACCCGCCAATGCGGCAACCGGCACCAGTTCGTCTCCATCTGTACTCGATCCCGCGATCGCAGCCGTGAGCATGCGCGGGGTAACTGCTTCAAACGTCTCCGTCACCGTAGCGCTACGTCGAATGTGCCGCGTGCCCTCCACCATCTTCCGGACTTTTTCCACGTCGCCGCTTGATTCCTTGATCCCGATGAGGTTCGGATGTTCGGCCAGTTCGATCACCAGTTCCGCGGGAATGTCGTAGCCCGTTGCTTGCGGAAAGTTATAAATAATCACCGGCAGCGGCGATCGGTCGGCAACCGTGCGGTAAAACGCCAAAATGTTGGGTGGCTGCATCTGCTTCTTGTAGTAATGCGGCGTGCGCACCATGGCAACGTCGTAGCCAAGTTCGGCGGCGTATTCCGTGAGCCGCAGCGTCTCGATCGCAGATTCAATCCCCGTGCCCGCAAACAGCACTTTGTTGGGCGCTGTCGCCTCGCGCGCGGATTTCAGCACATCGCGCCGTTCCTGGTCGGAGAGCAAAATGGCCTCGCCGGTCGAACCGAGAACAACGATGCCCGCGCAAGGTGTGCGTGAGTAGCGTTCAACATTGCTCTCGAGCTTTTTGAAGTACACGTTACCGTCGGGATAGAACGGGGTGGTGATGGGAGGAAAAATACCGTGAAGTAGCATGGCGAGTCCAGCGTATCACTTCCTGGGCGGACTCAATAGCGGGATGGCTTCCCGCTTGTTGCGCCGGTAGACACGAAAGTCTTCGTCAACCGTGATGACCGTGTGGCGCGGGTAGAGCTCGCTCATTCGGATCAGGCAGAGATCGGCAAGGTCGGGATGCCGGTTCGCGTAGCGCGCGGCGAGATCGCTAAGTTGCTCCAGATGGCCGGCAACATCGAATGCCAGGCGAAGCATTCCATTCTGGAACATCTCAAGCGGCAATTCGCTGGAGCGCAGGTGAAAGGCAGTCTCAGATAAAACGGATTCACAGGTCAGGGCAGGCCATTTGACTTGTTCCGCAAGTTCAATCGCCCACGCGTGGTGCTCGTCATGAGTTTGCAGCAGGGCCACCAGAAAGCCGGTGTCCACAATGGCATTCATTTGCGCGAGTATCCCTTGCGCGAGGAAAGGTCTGGAGGACCATCTTTTAGAATGCCAGCATACTTTCTCCAAGCCTGATTCACGTCAGGCTCAAGTGCGGCTTCCAGCGATTGACGGACCACCCGACCCATCGGGAGCCCGGTTCGACGCGATTTCTCGCGGAGCCGCTCCAGCAATTCCTCAGGTAGGCGAATTGTGAGTGTGTTACTCATTGGCTTTTATTGTAACACAAGTTACGGCCAGGACAACATAGTGTTCGCGAAGAATATCGGAAAGAATATTGCGACGCCCTTGGCTGGAGGAACACTCGAGGTTGTGTTTCAGCGCAGGTTGGGTGAGTTAATGCGGTACGACTGCAAGCGTGGCTGGTCCTGCTCGATGATCCAGACGAAGGCCTCTTGGGCCTGGCCCAGTGCGAACTGCGTGTTGACGACCTGGTTTGCGGTGACGCGGCCATTTTGCCAGTTGACGTGAAAACCTTGAGAGCTGATCTTGCCCGAGTTTCCCATCTTTTGATGAACCGTCTCGAGGAATTTGATTTCGTCCGTCCGGCTTCCGGCACGACGAAACTCCTCGGTGGCCTCGCCGTAAATCGTCTCGTAGTCCGCTTGATCGAGTTGCCGATGAAGGCGTTCGACGGCCCCAGTCGACAGACGATAGTTGTGGTACATGCCCTTGCCGCAGCTCCACAGGAGCATCGCTGCGGCCACAACCGCCAGTCCGGCGAGAACGATCCACCTTGTCTTGGATCGTTGGCGATGGGGCAAAGGGAACGAAGGCCCATGCTGGGAGGTGAAAGCACCCATATCGACTCCTGTGGGCGAGCGTATTCTACAGCACTGTCAGCTTCTCAAGTTAGCCGCGCGCTCCGCGTGCAACTGCTGCAACGCCCTAATCTTCACTTCGCCGCGCTGCAGGGCTGCAATCCCTTCCGCCGCCGCGCGTGCCGCCGAGAGCGTGGTAATGGTGGGGATGCGCGCCATCACTGCGGCGCGCCGGATCGCCTTTTCGTCAAACCACGGCTCCAGCCCGGTGGGCGTGTTGACGATCAGATGAATGCGCTGGCCCTTGATTAAGTCCACCACGTTCGGACGACCTTCTTTTACTTTGTAGACGCGCTCGACTTTCATGCCAGCGGCCTCGATCACGTCGCCCGTACCCGAAGTAGCTACCAGTTTGAAGCCCATATCCACGAACTTGCGCGCGACCTCCGCGACATACCGCTTGTCATGCTCCGTCACACTGAGGAACACTGTTCCCTGTGTCGGCAGCTTCTGGCCCGCAGCCAACTGGGCCTTGCCGAAAGCTTCGCCGAAGCTGTCGCCCACGCCCATCACTTCGCCGGTGGATTTCATTTCCGGCCCCAGCACGGTGTCGATGCCAGGAAACTTATTCCAGGGGAACACTGGCGATTTCACGTAGTAGCAGCTTCCGGTGTCAAGATCGGCGCGGCGATCGATGTTCTCGGGCAGGAATTCGCGCAGCTTACGTCCGGTCATCAGCCGCGCCGCAATCTTCGCCAGCGGGATGCCGGTGGCCTTGGAAACGTATGGCACGGTCCGGGAAGCCCGCGGGTTCACTTCCAGCACATAGACTTTTCCGCCCTCCGCGCCGTTCCCCGATCCGCCGCCGTTCCCGCGCGGAATAGCGAACTGAATATTCATCAACCCAACCACCTTGAGCGCCCGCGCCAGCCTGAAGGTGTAGTCGCGCATGCGCTCCATGAGCGGCTGCGGAATATCCACCGCCGGCAGCACGCACGAGGAATCGCCGGAGTGAATGCCGGCCTCCTCAATGTGCTGCATGATGCCGCCGATCACCACGTCTTCACCGTCGGAGAGCGCATCTACGTCCACTTCTATCGCGTCTTCGAGAAAGTGATCGATCAGCACCGGACGATCGTGCGAGTATTCGACCGCCTCTTTCATGTATCGCACGACCGATTCCTCATCGTAGGCGATCACCATGGCGCGGCCCCCCAGCACGTAGGATGGCCGCACCACGACCGGATATCCAACGCGCTTCGCGCCTTCGATGGCTTCTTCAAGCGATGTCGCCATCATTCCCGCGGCCTGCGGGATTTTCAGTTCTTCCAGCAGCTTGTTGAAATGTTTGCGGTCCTCAGCCAAGTCGATCGACTCCGGAGACGTACCGATGATATTCACGCCCGCGGCCTTGAGGGGCAATGCCAGGTTCAGGGGCGTCTGCCCGCCAAACTGCACAATCACGCCGCACGGCGTGCCCTTCGATGTCTCGTGCTGGTAAATCGCCCACACGTCTTCAAACGTTAACGGCTCAAAGTAAAGCCTGTCACTGGTGTCGTAATCCGTCGAGACGGTCTCAGGATTGCAATTGATCATGATCGTCTCGTAACCGTCTTCATGCAGCGCGAATGAAGCGTGACAGCAGCAGTAGTCGAACTCGATTCCCTGCCCAATGCGGTTGGGCCCACTGCCCAGAATGATGATCTTCTTCTTGTCCGTCGGAGCGGCTTCGTCTTCGTCTTCGTAAGTTGAATAAAGATACGGTGTAAAACTTTCGAATTCTGCCGCGCACGTGTCGACGCGCTTGTAGACGGGCAAGACGCCGTGCTTCTTGCGCAGGTGCCGAACTTTCTCTTGCCCCTCCAGCCGCCACACACTGGCCAGCCGCCCATCGGAGAATCCCATTCGCTTGGCCTCGCGCAGCACCTCGGTGGGAATCGACTCCATCGGATGCTTCTCCAGCTCGAGCTGCATGTCGTTAATCTCTTTGAGCTGATAGAGAAACCACGGATCCATCGAGGTCATCTTCGCGACCTGCTTCACCGTGTGCCCCTGCCGCAATGCATATTGCACATACGCCAGGCGCTCTGGATGCGGCGTTACCAGACGTTGCGTCAGGATCTTAGGCTCAATTTTCGCGCCGCCTACACGCTTTCCAGTGTCTAGTGAGCGAATGCCCTTCATCAGAGCTTCTTTGAATGTGCGGCCAATCGCCATCACTTCGCCGACTGATTTCATCTGCACCCCGAGGCTCTCGTCCGCTCCGGGGAACTTCTCGAACTGCCACTTCGGAATTTTCACGACCACATAGTCGAGCGTCGGCTCAAAGCACGCAGGCGTCTTGCGTGTGATATCGTTGGGAATTTCGTCGAGCGTGTAGCCCACCGCGAGTTTCGCGGCGATCTTCGCAATCGGAAAACCCGTAGCCTTTGACGCCAGCGCCGACGAGCGCGAGACGCGCGGGTTCATCTCGATCACCACCATGCGCCCGGTTTCGGGATTCACCCCGAATTGAATGTTCGATCCGCCCGTATCTACGCCAATCTCGCGGATCACCGCAATCGACGCATCGCGCATGGCTTGGTACTCGCGGTCGGTGAGTGTCTGGGCTGGTGCTACGGTGATTGAATCACCCGTATGCACGCCCATGGGGTCGAAGTTTTCGATTGAACAAATGATGATGACGTTGTCCTTGGTGTCGCGCATCACCTCCAGTTCGAATTCTTTCCATCCCAGCACCGACTCTTCAATCAGCGCCTCGTGCACGGGAGACATATCCAAACCGCGGGCAAGCACTTCCACCAACTCCTCGCGGTTGAAGGCGATGCCGCCGCCCGTGCCGCCCAGCGTGAACGACGGCCGGATAATTACGGGAAACCCGATCTTGCCCGCGAACTCCAACCCATCTTTTGTGCTGTTCACCAGCGCCGACTTGGGCACGTCGAGCCCGATCTTCTGCATCGCGTCCTTGAAGAAAAGACGGTCTTCCGCCTTCTTGATGGCGCCTACGTTTGCACCGATCAAGATCACGTTGTATTTTTCGAGAACGCCGCCGTCGGAAAGTT
>PMSQ01000098.1 GCA_003168355.1 Acidobacteriaceae bacterium
TCCGGCTTCTGATCTTTATAAATGCCGCCGAACCATGAGACCGGCACTACCGCCACAACTCCCGGCACCGCCCGGATCTTTTCCCGATAAAAGCCGGGCAAGCTGAAGGTCAAAGAAACGCGATGCCGCACCACCAGTCTCTCAGCCGATTCTGCGCTGCCTTCGTCAAGATAGAACGCCCGCCAGATGGTCATCATGAGGGTAAGCAAAAGCAAAGAGAAAGCGATGCTCAGTACCGTCAGGATGCTGCGGCGCTTGTTGCGGAAGGCGTTTTTCGTAACAAAGCGGGTTAGGGTCATGGAAGAACCTCAGGAGGAAACAAGCAGCAGCGACAGCGAGTAAGCGTGCCCCGGACTGGCAACAAGGATAACTGAATTAACCTGTCATCCACAACCGCGCCGACTCCCTTCCGCCGCGCGTTCACGAGGCTCAACTCCAGAAACACAACCGCTGCTTCCATATTCCCTCGCCTCCAGCGACATTGCCAGTGGAGATCGTCACTAAGCATGCATGACAAATGTCACACGCAACTGCCCATAACAAACACAACCGAATGCCCAGCCATAAAGTTACGGTCTCGAGGAGGATCGATTCAGCCACACATTCATCCGCTCGGGCTCATCAGCGTATGCCAGCAAGACGACGTTCAAACACGAGCGCCGGTTTGCCGGCTTCTCTCGATGCCTTCTGCCTCAAACGTCCCAGATTCTCAGTACTTTGGTAACTCGAACCTTCATCCCGTGAGCGATATCCTACCCTTACCCGCCCCAGGGTTCTAACCCACGCAGCTTCAGTGGAAGCGGCGCGGTTTTTTCTGTGACGAGGCAAAGAGCTATGTCCACGAAAATCGGCCACTTCGAAATCCTGAGTGAACTGTCAAAGTCTGCCACTGGCGCGGTCTACAAGGCCAACGATCCCGAAACCAGCCAAACCGTCGCCCTGAAAGCGATTCAATTGTCTGCCTTCGGCGAGCAAGCCGCCGAGCTGGAGAAGTGTCTCCTCGAAGAGGCAGAGGCCACCAAGGTCTTGAGCCACTCCAACCTCACGACGGTTTCCGGCGCGGGAGAAATCGAAGGCCAATTCTGTGCCGCCATGGAATATATCCAGGGCAACAGCGTTGCCACCATGCTGGCGCGCAAAGAAGGGTTTTCCATTTGGGACCTGCTCGATATCGGAAGGCAGGTGTGCGGCGGCCTCGATCACGCCCACTCCCACAACGTATTTCACTATAGTTTGGAGCCCGCCAAGATCATGTGCGGGTGGGACGGAACCGTAAGAGTTTTGGGATTCGGCGTCTCCAGCGTGGGCAAGTTTACCGCTCAAATGCCCGGTGTCCCGTTGATCCTGCAGTACATGTCCCCGGAGCAGGTTCGCGGTGAGAATATCGATGCCCGCTCGAACTTCTTCAGTCTGGGCGCAATGTTCTACGAGATGGTGACCGATCGTAAGGCATTCGATCGCGAGGATCCCGAATCTCTGCGGCAGAGCATTCTCGAGAGCACTCCTGTGCCCCCGATGCACGTGAATCCAAAGCTTCATCCCGTGTTGAGCGATCTCATCATGAAGGCGCTTGCCAAGGATCCCGCGGAACGCTATCAGAATGGAAGACAACTGCTCGACGACCTCGAGAAGTGCAAAGAATCCAAACCGCAGAAGCAGGCAGCCGCACCTGCGAAAGCCGCAGCTGTCGCAGCCCCGGTCCAGGCTGTTGCCCAACCGAAACCCGCGTCCGCCCCTGCAAAGTCAGTCGAGAATAAGGCGGTCGAAAAAAAGCCCGCTGCCCCGCAACCGCCCGCAGCGGCCAAACCGGCCGCGCCAAAGCCGGCAGCGCTAAAACCTGCAGTTGCTGCATCGGAACCCGCTCCTCGCAAGGCGGCGGCCGCCGCAGCGGGATGGGGAGGCGGCGATGCCGTGTCTTCGACACTCAGCGCTCCCAAACTCCAGGCGTCCAGCCCGGCGATCGCTGCGCCCGCCGAACTCATCATCGAAGGCGCGTCAGAGCCCTCTTCAGATTCCATGTCGTCGGCCGTCCTTGATGAAGCAGTCGTCGAAGCGCTCGACACTCACAAGCCTAGGATCGCTGTCGATCCCATGATGGCGGGTGGTGCACCGTCTCGCGGCAGCGGCGTGAGCTTCTCGGAAATGACCGAACTGCCCCCGTTGAAGGAAATCTACATCGCACCGCCTTCGCCGTCACAGCACCCAACTTCTCAGGAGCTCGACCTCGCCGTCGATGAATATGAAGAGGAGAAGCCCAGAGTTCAGCCCCGGGAAGTCGCGGAAAAAGCAATCAAGGAGATCAAGAACGTTCCTCCCCGCCTGATGATTTACTCCATCGCGGGTGCGGCGGTCTTGATTCTCGTCATCGCCATCGCCCTCGTCCTCCATGTCAACAGTTTGAATAGTGATGGCGATTCGCCGCGCCCCACCCCAGCCGAATCGACCGCACAGCCTGCAGCCCAACCTCAGCCTGCGCAGTCACAACCGACGCAAGCCGCCCCGGTCCAGGCTGAGCCCTCGCCTGTGGACGAAGTTGAGCCGGAGCCGACTCACGTGGCTGCCGCGGCCGCTAGAGGCAAGAATGCCAGGAAGAAAACGGTGGCGCCCGCAGTCGTCGTAGTCGTGCCGGGACAGATGGCCATCGATTCTACCCCGCAGGGCGCGCAAGTGCAGCTTGACGGAAAGAGCGACCCATCCTGGGTTACTCCTTTCACTCTTTCGGGACTAGCTGCCGGCCAGCATTCGGTTACGGTCAGCAAGCCTGGCTACTCCACCGATACCCGCGCCGTTGATGTGGCTTCCGGCAGCAAGTCGTTCGTCGTGAGCCACCTCACTCAGATTATGGCGACACTCTCGGTCTCCAGCACTCCGCCTGGCGCCAATGTTTACGTTGACGGCAGAGACACGGGCAAACTTACTCCCGCCCAAGTGTCCTTGGATAAGGGCCCGCACGTCGTGCTGGTGCGCAAGCAGGGTTTTATCGACGAAACCACTAACGCTCAATTCGTTCTCGGCCAGACCGTCAGCTTCTCACCCGCGCTGCGTTCGCTTGGTAATGTGGATGACATCAAAACCGTCGGCAAGATGAATAAGCTGTTCGGTGGCAAGGGAGCCCAGAGTATGGGCACGGTCAGCATCAAGACGCAGCCCAAAGGCGCGCAGGTGGCCGTCAACCAGCACATGCTGGAGAAAAACTCGCCCGTTGACTTCGTGCTCGATCCCGGCAACTACGTCGTCGACATCACTCTGACCGGCTACGTCCCCATCCGCAAAGTCATCACCGTGGACAAAGGTGGAAAAGCCGTTATCGATGAGGTCCTGCAGCACGAGTAGAGACGCATGCGGTGCAAGCTTTCAATGCGGTAAGCCTACGCGTTGCAGTAATTCCTGGAAGCGGGGATCGGATTTTAGACTGTCGAAGCGCGGATCGACATTCAGAAGGATAAGTCCGCCCTCGCGGCGACGATATTGACTTTCCACCACTTTGAAGGCGCGATCGGCTTCTCCCAACGCCGCATAAAGTTCCGCGACTGCGCCTGTGTCAGGCAGAACACCTCCGGGGCTTATCTTAGCTGCCCGGTTCAGACAGCTTTTCATTTCCGCGGCTTTCCCCGCTAGAGCGTACGTGCTGGCAAGGTCCAGCAACATCCAGGTGTTCTCCCCGCTAAGGGCGACGGATCGCTCGCCTTCGGCGATGGCTTCGGGAAACATGCGCTTCTCGTCATAGACGCGCTCCAGCACGCGGTGCGCGTGGGCAAAATTGGGATCCATTTCAATGGTGGCCCGGGCCTGCTGCTCCGCCTCGTCGTACCTGCGCGCCCAGTACAGCATCTCCGCCATATCGGTGTTGATGATGGCCGAAAGCGGATCGGTCTGCCGGGCGCGCTTGACCTCCGCCACGGCTTCGTCCATCCGTCCCAGTGCCGCCAGATCAACGGCGTACCATTGATGAGCGATCGAGTAGTTGGGATCGAGATCGATGGCGCGTTTGAATTCCTGTTCAGCCTCCTGGAATTTCCACTCGTAGTGCATTTCAACAAAAGCCAGCGAAGTGTGCGCATCCGCGAGCGTGCTGTCCAGCTTCAATGCGGTGAGCGCCATTTCTTTTGCTTTGGGCATCGCTGTATCGCGAATCTTCGAATTAGGCAACGAACCGAGCAGGGCGTAAGTGTCTGCCAGGCCGGCGTAGGCCTGCGCATATTTTGGGTCCCCGGCCACTGCCGCCTGGAAATATTCGATGGCTTTCAGATACCCCGACTCTGTGCGCAAATTCCAGAAGTAGCGACCTTTCAAGTAGTCCTCGCGAGCCTGGGGATTGACGGCAGCAGAGGTCGCCACCTGCTGCCGCGCTCGCGGTGCGATTTCTTTCCGGACTTGTGCCGCGATACTTCGAGAAACTTCATCTTCCAGCACGACCAGATCGGAGAAGTCACGCTCGTAAGACTCCGCCCAGATGTGCTGATCGGTTGCGCCGCGCACCAACTGGGCGGTAATGCGGACTCGATCCCCGGAACGCAGCACCGATCCTTCCACAATGCCGTCGACTCCCAGTTCGCGCGCGATCTGCGGCAGCCGCTTATGCGAATCCTGGTATTGCATGATGGAAGTGCGGGAAATCACTTTCAGGCCAGGAATCTTCGCCAGGTCCGTAATCAGAGCCTCGGTCATGCCGTCGGCAAAATATTGCTGAGCAGGATCACCAGAAAGGTTTTGCAGGGGCAACACAGCTAGCGACTGTATGAGCTCCGGCGCAGAACTGCGGAGTCGCTTCCAAACTGGCAGCACCCAGAGCAAAACCGCCAGCAGTATCGCCAGTCCAGCAAATGCGACCGCCGGACTCCGGAAGCGATGCCGGGGAGGGACGATTTCAGGAATTGCTGCATGCGGTTGTAAGCTGGGCGTTGAAGCCGACGGAACCTCTGTGTCCGGGGCAGCGCCGCCAAGTTCCCGAACCTCAGCAATGAAACGATAACCGCTCCTGGGGACGGTTTCGATGAATCGCGGACCGTCGTCCCTGTCCTGCAATGCCTTACGCAAGATCGAGATATGCTGGGCGAGGTTCGACTCTTCAACGAACGTATCCGGCCAGACCCTTCGTAGCAATTCCTCCTTTTCCAGCAAACGGCCGCGGTTCTCCACCAGGAAGACCAAAGCATCGAATGCCTTCGGGGGCAGCCGGACTTGTGCCTGGTCGCGCAGAAGCAGGCGCTCCGAAGGATTCAAGCGAAAAGGGCCAAACTCGAAGACCACCTTTGTTTGCACGAACATAAGGCATTCAAAAAAGCTTTAGAAAAACTTTATGCAAGCCTGAAGACCGACAGCTGGTTATTGGGCAATATCCCAAGCGGCGGGAAGGATGGCGACCGGGGTCAGTCGCGCCACGTGGCCTACATTATACCCCCTGCGAACGTACCGCCAAGGCGGGAAGTAGAGGTCGGGGGGGCATAGGCGCGCCCGTTTCGCTGTGCACTCGGGAAAGCTAGAAAAGGAGATGTCAATGAAGCGCACGTGTGAGTCACTCTCAGTCTTGGCGTTGATGTTTTTCGGACTCGCAAGTGTGGGTTCGGCGCGAGCACAAGATGTCAGTCTGCTGCCGACGAGCCTGAATTTTTCGAGCCAGATAGTCGGCGGGACCAGCGCAGTCCAGGGGGTAACGCTGACCAATACGGACGGAGCGCACGCCTTGGCCATTTCCAGCATTGCGGCCAGCGGCAACTTCACCGAGACGAACACTTGCGGTTCCAGCGTGGCTGCCGGAGAGAGCTGCGCCATCAGTGTGAAGTTCGCACCGGCGGCCACCGGCACGATTGACGGCAGCATCAGCATTTCCGATAACGCTCCGGGCAGTCCCCAGGTGTTGGCACTTAAGGGCACAGGCATCACGCAGGAAACTCTTTCTACGACCAGTTTCGATTTCGGAACTGTGAGCATTAGCCAGACCAGCGAAGCCGAAACCATTAAGTTGACGAATCATACCGCTGCAGCCATCGCAATCAGCAGCATCAAGGCGAGTGCCGATTACGTGGCGACTCCGGCAGCTACCGGAGGCTGCGGATCGACTCTGGCGGCCAATTCGAGTTGCGGCGAAACTGTCGTCTTCGCTCCGACCGAGCTCGGCCTCATTTCGGGTTCGCTGATTTTTACCGACGCGGGCAAGCAGCAGTATGTAGGTCTTGTCGGTCATGCCGTCGGCACCGCTGGTTCACCTCTCACTCTTACACCGGCAACCTTGGCCTTCGGAAATCAGGCCGAAGGCTCCACGAGCACGGTTCAGAGCGCGACCATCAAGAACACAGGGACCACCAGTCTCACGCTCACATTCGCCGCCAGTGGAAGCTTTTCGAAAAGCAACCCGGCATCTGGGGCTTGCGGCAGCACTCTTGCCGGAGGAGCAAGTTGTACCATCGACGTGCAGTTCTCGCCCGCAGTTCTGGGTTTCATTAATGGAGGCATCAGCATCAGCTATTCCGGCGCTGACAGTCCTCAAGTTGTCAGCCTCACTGGCACAGGGATCGGCCAGGTGACAGTTTCCCCGTCCAGCATCGTTTTCTCGTCGCAGCAGGTGGGCACTACGAGCGCGGCCAAGACGGTGACGGTGACCAATAATTCCGCCTCTGCTGTCAGCGTGGGCAGCATCGTCAAGAGCGCCGATTTTATCCAGACCAATACCTGTGGCACGAGCATCGCAGCAGGGAAAAGCTGCACGGTCAGCATCTCGTTCGCTCCCAACCGGGGCGGATCCGTCCTGGGTTCCGTTATCGTTACTGACAGCGCCACGAACAGCCCACAGCTTGTGGACCTTTCAGGTAGCAGCTTTCTCGTGTCGCGTTTTGCCTATGTGCCCAATGCCGGCGACAACACAGTTTCGCTTTACACAGTGAATGGCAAGACCGGCCAACTGCGAAGCAACGGCTATGTGTTGGCCGGAGCAGACCCACAACAAGTGACCGTGGACCCCTCGGGGAGATTCGCATATGTGGCGAATGAGGGGTCCAATTCCGTCTCGGCATACACGATCAACGCCAGCACTGGCGCCTTAACCCCCATTCCGGGCTCGCCCTACACGACGGAAGATAGTCCCGTGTCGGTAACGGTGGACCCTTCGGGAAAGTTTGTCTACGTGGCGAATAATGAATCAGGCAACATCTCGGCCTATACCATTAACGGCGACAACGGCGCGCTCACTCCCGTGCCCGGCTCACCTTTCACCTCTGGCGAAGAGCCAAACTCAGTGGTGGTATCCCCGTCGGGGAAGTTCGTATACGTGGCCAACCAAGGCTCAAACTCCGCCAACATTTCGGCCTATACCGTTGACGCCACTTCCGGCGTTCTCACTCCAGTGGAAGGTTCGCCTTTCCCCTTTCCTTCCTCGGACGGCGGACGCCCAACCGCAGCGGCGGTAAATCCTGCGGGTAGCTTCTTATACGTGAGCAGCAACAACGACAGTGACGTCGCGGCATTCAGCATTAACGCTGCCACGGGTGCGCTCACCCTCGTGACTGGTTCGCCTTTTCAAGTGACAGACGACTGTACGTCGCTGACCATAGCCCCTTCGGGGAAATTTCTCTACCTCGCTGGTGGAGATGGTTCCAGCTACTTCTCGGTTTTCGAAATCAACACTTCTGGTGCTCTGACTCCAGTCGCCGGCTCGCCCTTCCTGGCGGGATCGTCCGTTTCCTCCGTGACGCTGAATCCCCAAGGCAACATCCTCTATGTGACCATCAATGGTTTCGGAACATCGCAACCAGCAAATACCAACGAGGTTTGGACCTACTCGATCGCTTCCACTAGCGGGATTCCAAGCCTGATCGGCCAAATCCGCGCCCAACAGGGGCCCATGTCCCTGGCCCTGGGCGGCGGCACGGCAGCTGTAACCTACACGCCCACTTTCGCCTACGTGGCTAATCAAGGTTCCTCCACCATTGCCAGCAGCGTTTCGGCGTACGCCATCAATGCCAGCAACGGCGATATAACCGCGGTCAGCGGCTCACCATTTCTGGACGGAGGAGCGGGAACGTTTGCGTTTGCGACCTCGGTGACCGTAGACCCTTCGGGCAGATTTGCTTACGTGGCGAACGAGAGCACCAACGATGTGGCCGGTTATACGATCGACTCAAGCAGCGGAACCCTGATCGCAATCAACTGCTCGATGTGCTCGACGGGAATGTCACCCACCGCAGTCGCAGCGGACCCTTCAGGCCAATTCGTCTATGTGACCAATATCGGTTCCAGCACCGTCCTTCCCTCTATTTCCGCCTATACAATCAATGCCATCACTGGAGCTCTAACCCCGGTCAGCGGCTCACCCTTCCCGGCCGGAGGTGCGGCTACTTCACCCAACGCGGTGACGGTGGACCCTACGGGACAATTCGTCTATGTGGCAAGCGAATCCACCAGCGTAGACTCCGGGAATATCGCCGTGCTTACCATTGACGCCGGCACTGGCGCCTTGGCCGCAGTCAGCGGCTCGCCGTTTGCGACCGGCGTGAACTCTCCCAGTTCAGTAGCAGTGGATTCCTCTGGACGTTTTGCTTACGTGGGAAACCAGGCTGAGATCAGCTCTTCGGCCTGCTCACCCGAACCATCCTGTTACCTAATGTCGTCGTTCGCGATTAACGCCAGTACGGGTGCCCTGACATTTCTCTCTTTCAGCCCGCCCGTAGGCGCGGGCGTTGACTCGGTGGCAACCGATCCGATCAGTCCATTCATTTACGGGACCCAGGATGCTGTCAGTGACCTCGTAGCGCTGAGCTTTAATTCCACCAGCCACGACTTCACCCTCCTCAACAGTGATGTGTGCATCGCAGACTCCACACCTGTTTCGATAACGGTGGATCCTTCCGGCAAATTCGCGTACGTGGCGAATTCGGGTGCGAATGACGTTACTGCCTGTGCCATTGAGCAAAGCACCGGTGACCTAGGCAATATCTCTCACGATGGCAAAGTTGCGGCGGGCATGACTCCTGTATCGGTGGTCACCACGGGAACAGTTCACTAAGACACAGTTCACTCATACGAAGAGAAATCGGCTCTGACGGAATCGACTATGAAGAACACATCGGAAAATCGAAATTGGACTTCGAGAATGCTGGTGTCACCGGCAACGGTCGCGCTGGCTTTTGCAACCGTGCTGGCGTCATCAGGGATTATCCAATCGGCGCAGGCGCAGACCTTCACAACTTTGGCCAGCTTCGATGGGACGAACGGCAGCTGCCGCTGGTCCAGGCCAGCAATGGAAAATTGTACGGGACCACCAACCAGGCTACAGATGGGTCCGGCTATGGAAACATCTTCGAACTCACCACGAGCGGCACGCTGACCTCGCTCTACAGCTTCTGCTTGCAAGGCCCGCCCTGCACCGATGGCTACGGTCCGGTGCCGGGGCTGGTCCAAGCCGCCAACGGGGATTTATACGGGACAACGGAATATGGCGGCTCCACCGACGGTGGCCTGATCAATCCCTTTGGCACAGTCTTCAAAGTCACCCCAGGCGGCGCGCTGACTACCCTCTACAGTTTTCCTGTGGAGGACGGTTGCGCCCCCGAACCCACGGCGGGGCTGGTGCAGGCCATCAATGGGGACCTCTACGGGACAACCCAATGCGGCGGTGCCAACGGCTCTGGCACGGTCTTCAAGATCACCCCCGGCCGGCGTACTGACCACGATTGGGCATGTTCAAGTTTGCGACACTTTACAACTTTTGCTCCCAAAGCCACTGCGCGGACGGGCAAAACGGCGGAAACTCCTCGCAACCGGCACTGATCCAAGGCACCGATGGAAACCTATACGGAACAACCCCGTATGGTGGGAACACCACCAGCGGCGTCAACTCGAACGGCTGGGGCACAATTTTCAAAATGACCCCAACTGGCAAGCTGACCACGCTTTACACCTTTTGCACCGTGAGCGGTTGTCTGGACGGCGGCGAGCCCTATGGGGGACTGGTCCAGGACACTAATGGAACCTTCTACGGAACAACCGCAGTTGGCGGTGCCAACTCACCCGGCGATGGCACGGTCTACAGTCTTTATACGGGTCTCGGCCCATTCGTGGAAACAGAGCCCACCTCCGGCAAGGTGGGAGCCACGGTCAAGATTTTGGGAACGGATCTGACCGGCGCGACCAGCGTCACCTTCGACGGCACGGCGGCTAGCTTCACCGTGGTCTCGGAATCCCAGATCAAGGCCACTGTCCCCACCGGCGCCGCCAGCGGTAAGGTCGAGGTGACGACGCCGGGCGGGACGCTGACCAGCAACGTGAACTTCCACGTGAGTCCATAGTGTTCGCGCTTCTCGCTCCATGACGGGCGAGCGCCGATTCACCTGTTTTTATACAAGAAGTATTCAACAACAATCAGAAACCACAATCGGCAATCACCTGCGCTGGGATTTCTGAAGGGAGAGACATTTCTCAAAGATCTAGCGGGGCAACTTGAAGATCACCGTGACCTGCGTCTGAATGTCGACTGGCTCACCGTTCAGCAGATACGGTTTGTACTTCCACTGCTTCACTGCCTCGACTGCGGCGTGCGCCAAACCCGCATCGCCGCTGAGAATTTTCACCCCGGAGATATCGCCGTTCTTGGTGATCGTTGCCAGTAACTGAACCGGACCTTCAGTGTGCATGCGCAAAGCGTTTGCCGGATACGAAGGCTGCACCGTTTTCACCAACAGTCCCCGTGACACTCCTTGCGAAACGCTCATAGTCTGAAGCACCGGAGTCGGCGCTTTGCTCTCGCCGCCCATGAGATTGGGAATCGTCCCCCCGTCGCTCGCCGCAGCAATCCCGGCTATGCTTGGAACTGGCTCATCGGTGGTTGGCGCACTCGTCTTAGCGCCAGGTCGCGAACCGCCATTCTTGATGACGATCGGCTGTGCCGCTGCGGAGGTTGCGGGAGCTTTGTTGGCCGCAACAACGGAAACTGGAGGTTTAGACGAATCCGCTGCAGAAACTGCCTTGCTCTGGTGAGGCTGTGCATTCTCCGCACTTGCGCTTGCTTGCGTATCGGAAGGAGTTGTAGCCGACCCGGTTGGTTGCGCAGTCGCTATAGAACTCGGAACGGAAGATACAGCGGAAGACGGAGCGGATGCAATCGATGACGCATCGGAAGATGGTGTAACAGGCGTCGCGCTCGGCGCCGTCTGCGGAACCGCGGCAGGAGTCACTACCGGCCGGACAGCAACACGCGTAGGAGCTGTCGCCGTCCCGCCTGAGAGATTCCACTGCATCCAGGCTTCGTACCCACCCGCAGCGACCAGCACAGCTGCAGCTACTGCCAGCAGGGCCTTCTTGCTTCCGCCGCCCGTGGACTTCGCGTCGCTGCCGACATTACCGCCGAATGTGAACGACGGCGAGGGCACAGCAGTTTCCTCAACCGAAGAACCGCTTGCGCCGTCCGCGACTGCCTCGACTGCCTGAACTGCGCTCTCTGGCTTCGAGGTAACCGTCGAAGGTTTGTCCTCGGTGGAGACGCTTGGTTTCGGTTCACGAGCGGGTGCAGGTGCACTGGCAGCGCTTGCTCCAAATCCTGCTGAACTCGCAGGCAGGCTGGCTGCCATCTCAATCTTGGGTTCAACCTTTGCAGACGAGGAAATCACGGAAGCGATCTCAGGTGCAAAAGCTTGTGTCGCGGGCTTTGCTATCGCCTGCGAAGTGATTTCCTCACTCGTTGCCTCGAAAGGTTCCGTGCCGGCTTCAGTCATCTCGGCGGAAACCGAGGCCACAGCGGTCGGCTGCAACGTTGGTTTCTTGGTTGGGATACTCGTCGTTGTCGCCGCGGCCAAAGGTGCAATCGGCGCTGCCGGACGAGCAGTAACCAGGCTTGGAATTGCGGCTTGCGGCGTGGCCTTCGGGGGCAGCAGAACGGGCGCTGCGGGCTTCACAGGTGTGCTCGCCGTCGGTGTCGCGGGTTTTGCCGCTTCGCCCTTGCGCAACAATCCGCGAGCAACTCGTAACGTGCCTTTTGCCTGGTCCACATTGATGGGCTTGGTAAGAACCAGGTTTGCCCCGATACGGAAAGCCTTTGCCACGCCCGCTTGCCCTTCCACGACCGCGACAGCCAGGGATGACTGGTTGTTGGGTGCGTTGCGCGCGCTTTTGAACAGCAACGTGGCGTTCTGCTCGTTATCGCAGTCCACCACAACCGCGTCGAAGTGCTCGCCCATCAATTTCTTGACGGCGGCGAAGGGCTCGGTGCAGGGAGTCACTGTGAAGTCCAGCTCGGCGAGAACCTGTGTCACGGTGCGAGCCGTTCTTTCATCGGGGCAGAAGAGAAGCGCTTGATAACCCATACTGAAGTCATCGTAGGTACACTCGTAAGGCTCATCAAGTTACGCTGGTAATTGCACTTAAGCCGGTTTGGGCTTGCCTGAATGGGCTTTCGATGCTTCTCCATCTTCAGTCTGGTTCCTGCGAATACAATACCGGAGTTATGCGAATCCCACTCTGGATCAAGTTACTTTGGACAGCGTGGGTGATTGTTTGGGTCCCGGTCTACTGGCGGGAGTACGGTCTGCAGAATTTCCTTTATTTCTGCGATCTCGGCAATCTCTTGATTGCCGCCGGTCTGTGGCTCGAGAGTCCGCTGATATTTTCCTGGCAAGCAACCGGGCTGCTTTTGTTCCAGACCCTGTTCACCATCGATCTGGCCGGCGCCGTAGTAAGTGGACGACACTGGATCGGTGGCACGGAATATATGTTCGATCCCCACGTTCCGCTTGCGGTTCGTCTGCTTAGCCTGTTTCACGTGGTGGTGCCGCCGTTGCTTCTGTGGGCAATTTGTCGTTTGGGCTATGACGGGCGCGGGTGGAAATATCAAACACTGACCGCATGGGTAGTGCTTCCGATCAATTACCTCTGGCGTCCCGAGTACGATGTGAATTGGGCCCGCGGCCCGTTCTTTCGCGAACAGCGGGCCTTGCCCGGGTTCTTATACTTGCTGGCGTATATGATCGCCGTGCCTGCCGTGGTCTACTTTCCGACGCACCGCCTTCTTCTTTGGCTGACCCAGCGGTGGCAAAGAAAGTCCTAGTCATCGTTCCTTGCGTTCTGTCCCGCATCTTGCTTCTGGCTGCCGGATGCCGATTCTGATTGCGAACGCACAGTTGAGTCCGGAAAGGAAGAAGTATTTTCAGTCGCCTTCTTAACCACGGCATCAAGTTTGTCCTTCGAGGCTGGATCGCCGCCCAAGTAAAGCGTCTGCGATGCGGAAGCGAGGTTGGTTCCGGAATCCTCCACGAACTTCATAATGCGCAACAGCAGGTCTTCGCGGACTTCGGCGAATTCGTTGAAATCCCGCGTCAATACGTAACAGAAAAGCTCCACATTGATGGAACTCGAGGTCAACTCCGTGAGCCGCACGCGGGTTGTGTCAGTTTCAATCTTGGGATGGCCCGACACGACGCGGAATATTTCGGAGAGCACATGACGGAGATCGCCGGGTGAAGTTTCCGTGTGCAATCCGAGCACCGTCTTGAAAAGGATCTTATCGCGACGGCTCAGGTTCTCGACGGTGATGGTCGCGACCGTACCGTTGGGGATGGCCAGTAGCGTTCTTTCTTCCGTACGAACGCGAGTCGAACGCAGGCCAATATCTTCGACCGTGCCGGTGCGATCGCCGAACTTGCAAACATCTCCCACGCGAATCACTTCATCGCCCAGGACGGAGACGCCCCCAAATAAATTCGCGATGGTCTGCTGTGCGCCGAAGCCGACGGCCAGGGTGCCAATTCCGACTCCCGCGAGCGCCGTGCTCATATTGAAACCCAGCACGCCCAGGATGAGGAACAGCGCCATGATGACAACGACCGCTTTAATGATCCGTTCGCCCAGCAACATCAGCGATCCAGTGCCGGAGTGTCCGCGGGCGAGTGCCCGGTTGCGCACGCGCTGCAAGAACCAGCGAATGATTCGCCACAGAATCCAAAACGCCCCCACGATCACAGCGACCGCGACAACCTGGTTGTAGTAGTGCCGCGGGAGCAAGGGAAGGCCGAGGTAGCTGGCTAGAATCCGGTGAACAATCGCACCGGCGAGAAGCCACGCCGGCCCGGATACCGAACGCCATTGCGCCAGTTCGGCCTGGCCGTGTCTCCGCGCCCACCAGCGCAAAGGAATTTGCAGAAGCACTAGCAGCAGCCACGCACCCGCCGCAGCCGCGGGAATCAACAGCAGCAGAGCAAACCATTGCCACAACGGCATGCCAGCCGGCTGGTGTTTCACCGTCCACTGGGGTAAGCGCGACTCTACCTGACGCGCCTCGATCTGATCGTAGAGTTCAGGAACTTTGACCAGAGTGTCGGAAGCGATCAGCCAAATCTTTCCTGCGCTGGGATCGGTGATTCGAACCAGTTCAAGGTCAGCTTCCACCTCGCCGGAGAACATGGTTCCAAGCTTCTGCCGGTCAAGCGGAACATCTTCCTGCGGTGTGCCTTCGGGCAACCTGCTGGGCCGCAAGCTGCCCGCAAATGCGCTATTCATCGCGACATTCAGCTTCATCGCGAGTGGGTCGCCTTCTGTCTGGCGGCGCGCGGGACTCATCTGCAGATATTGCGCGGCGATACTGTAGTTGCCCGATTGCGCCGCCTGCAAGAATCCAAAGACCGTCCCATAAGGCGTGTCTCGGCCTAGTTGGTCGGGGGCTTTCGAGGGAGCGCTCGTGGTCGATGATCCCTGCAATATCTGGGTGAGCGGGCTCTGCGCGGAGAGCGGCATACAGGACGCAAGAGCGAGGGCAAGAAAGGCAAATCCTCTGGAGAAATTGGACATGGGCTTCTTCCCCATATTATCCGTGTTTGGGACGGAAGACGTGCGTGCTGGTGCCGAAGAAAACTTCCGCGGACTCCATCACGGTTTCCGACAGCGTGGGGTGCGGATGGATGGTCATCGCTATGTCGCTGGCCAGCGCGGCCATTTCGATGGCGAGCACTCCCTCGGCGATCAGTTCGCCAGCGCCGGCGCCAACGATCCCCACGCCCAACACGCGCTCCGTGTGCGGGTCGACGATCAGCTTGGTCATTCCATCGGGACGGTCCAGCGTGACGGCGCGTCCGGATGCGCCCCAGGGAAACTTCGCAACCTTGATTTCGCGCTTTTCTTTTTCTGCCTGAGTTTCGGTGAGACCGCACCAGGCAACTTCAGGATCGGTGAACACTACTGCTGGAATCGCGTTGGGCTCGAAGGCGACCTTGTGTCCAGCGATAGCCTCAGCGGCAACTCGCCCCTCGTGCGAAGCTTTGTGCGCCAGCATGGGCTCGCCGACTACGTCGCCGATGGCGTAGATGGCAGGATCGGCGGTCTGCAGTTGCTTGTTCACTTCGATGAAGCCGCGCGGGCCGACGTGCACTTGCGTGGTATGCAGTCCGGGAATCTCGGAATTCGGCTTGCGTCCCACGGAAACCAGCACGCGGTCAAAAGTTTGTTCGCGGTCTTTTTCTTGTACCGCCGTGCCTTCGAACGTTGCCCGAATTCCCCCTCCATCTTCCTTAAGAGAGGCGACGGTGGTGTTCAGCAGAATTGCAGCGAACATTTTCTCCAGGCGTTTGTGCAGCGGAAGAACCAGATCGCGATCCGCACCGGGCAGTAAACCGGGCAGCATCTCCACCACGGTGACGCGCGTTCCCAGCGCCGCATACACCGAACCGAGCTCCAGACCGATGTATCCGCCGCCTACCACCAGGAGGCTGCCGGGGATGTCTTCCAGATTGAGGGCGCCGGTCGAATCCATCAGACGTGGTGAATCGAGCTTGAACACTGGAACGATGGCGGGCCGCGAGCCGGTCGCGAGAATGATTCGATCAAAACTGAGAACTACTTCACTGTTGTCTGTCTTGCTGATGCGCAACGTGGTTGAATTGTCGAATGCCGCTCGGCCCTGAATGTATTCCACGTGGCGCTGCTTGGAAAGCTGTCCCAGGCCTCCGGTAAGTTTTTTGACGACACTCTCTTTCCAGGTGCGCAAACGAGCCAGATCGATCTTCGGCGGAGGGAATTCGATTCCCCAGTTTTTCGACTGCTGGGATTCCTCAATGAGCTTGGCGACATGCAGCAGCGCCTTCGACGGAATGCAGCCGCGGTAAAGGCACACACCGCCTGGGTTCGCCTCGGGATCGATCAACGTAACTTGCATGTCAAGATCGGCGGCCAGGAAGGCGGCAGCGTAACCGCCCGGTCCGCCGCCGACTACTGCGATGCGCAGCTTCTCTGCGTCTTCGGGAGTTCCGTCCAGCGGTGTAATTAGAGTTTCGTTCATGCAGTGACTTTCTTCGGGTTCTGTGATCTTTGATCGTTGATGCTGGATCTCGGATATTGGATCTGGCCTGGCGCAGCTATCCTTGAACGGAAAGCAGGAAGGGCTGCTCGAACGCTTCCGCCACCCAGCGCAGAAAACGCGCGGCGTCGGCGCCATCAATCAGCCGATGATCGTAGGAAAGCGACAACGGCAGGATCAGCCGGGGCTCGAACTTTCCGGCGATCCATTCCGGCTCTGTGCGCGAACGCGAAAGTCCGAGAATGGCGACCTCGGGATGATTCACAATCGGCGTAAACCCCGTGCCCCCGATGCCGCCGAGGTTGGTGATGGTGAAGGTGCCGCCTTCCATCTCGGCGAGCGTAATTTTCTTGTCTCGCGCTTTCTGTGACAGTTGTGACAACTCCACCGCCAGCTCCACAATATTTTTCTTGTCCACGTCACGGATCACGGGAACCAGCAAACCGCGATCCGTATCTGCCGCGACTCCGATATGGATGTACTGTTTGTAGATGATTTCTTCTTCTTCCATATCGATGGTGGCATTGAATTGCGGGAAGACTTTCAGCGCGGCGGCGCAGACCTTCAACGCAATCGCGGTGACCGTCATTTTGCCGCCGGCCTGTTCGGCCTTGGGAGCAAAACGGGCGCGCAGTTGCTCAAGTTCAGTGATGTCGGCACGGTCTTGCTGGGTGACGTGAGGAATTGTGTTCCAGGATTCCGCCAGATGTTCCGCCGTTTTGCGGCGAACCCCGCGCATGGAAACGCGTTCGATCTTGCCCCACTTGGCGAAGTCGGGCAGCTTGGGCTCGATAAAATGTCCGGCGCGCGGCGGAGCTTGCGCAGCCGCGGCCACAGCGGTCACCAGGGCTTTGGCATGGGCTTTGACATCGTCTTCGCTGATGCGCCCGCCGGGACCGGTGCCTTTGACTTCGTAGACATCCACACCGATCTCACGAGCCAGGCGGCGGGTGTGCGGAGCCGCAGGAACGGCTTCGCGATGCTCAGTTCCGGCGACCTTGCCCAATTGCGCCGGCATGGAGAACGCCGCGGGGTGTGGCCGAGGCTGGTCGGGAGGCAGCGCCTGTTCCTCAGTCTTGCCCTCCGCACGAATTGCGGCCTGGAAAGCAAGACGCGCGCCATGTTGACCGGAGACGTGCTCGACGGGCCCTCTTGCTGGGCGAACCGCCTCGGTCGGCGATGACGCCGAACCTTGCAGGGTGAAGATCACCTGCCCAACCTTGATTTTCTCGCCTTCTTTGACCTTCACTTCATTCACAACGCCGCTCACCGACGAGGGAACCTCAACCACTGCCTTTTCGGTTTCCAGTTCCATGACCGGCTGGCCCTCGGAAACCTTGACGCCCGGTGCGATCATCAAGCGAACCAGTTCGCCCTCCGAAATGTTTTCTCCCAGTTCCTGCAACCGGAATTCGCTGGCGGCGACCGGGCCGGTGGCGCGCGTTGGTTGCGGTGCGGATTGCGAGGTCGGCGCCACTGGCGAAGACGGTTGTAATTTTGTTGCCGCGGCCGCTCGTTCGCCGGATGGAGATTGCACAGGCGTGGCAGTTGCGCCTTTCGACGACGGCTCGGCCTTACGCGCGGGCTCGGCCACAGCCGCAGCGCCGTTGTTGTCGGCGGTAAAGATCACTTGTCCAACCTTGATCTTGTCGCCTTCTTTGACCAGAATTTCCTTGATCGTTCCGCTCACCGACGAAGGCACTTCCACGACCGCCTTATCGGTTTCGAGTTCCATNNGGGAGTTTGAATTCGATCACTGATTCCATTCCTTCATTGTCTCAAGATGCCGTTGGAGCACGGTCTCATGAATGCTCGATGAAAAATCTTACCTCAGGGGCTAGAGCCCGCGTTGTTGGTGGCGTCGGGAAGCACGACTGAAGCCGTGCCCTTCCCGACACCGCATCTACGAAACCCGTATCGCGACTCGGCGCCTAACTCGTGGCCGGATTTAGTTTTTCCGTATCGATGCCGAGGTCATGAATCGCTTTCTCGATGACATCCGATCCGATTTTCTTTTCCCGTGCCAGCGCGCCCAGCGTGGCCAGCACGATGTGTTTCGCGTCCACTTCGAAGAAGTCGCGCAACGCGGTACGGCTCTCGCTGCGGCCAAAGCCGTCGGTCCCGAGTGAGACCAGTTGTCCTGGCACCCATTTTGCCAGCGCTTCCGGCAACACCTTCATGTAATCAGATGCGGCAATGAACGGTCCGGACGCTTGTTTCAGAGTCTCGGTGACGAAGGGGATTCTCGGCGATTCGCCGGGGTGCAGCATGTTCCAGCGTTCGCAGTCGTTGGCGTTGCGATAGAGTTCTTTATAGCTGGTCACGCTCCACACATCCGCCGCCACGCCGTATTTCTCCTTGAGGATGGTCTGCGCCTTCAGCACCTCGTACATGATGGTTCCACTTCCCAGCAGTTGCGCGCGCAGTTTCGCATCCGGCACGTCCGCTGCCTTGAAGCGATAGAGTCCGCGCAATACGCCTTCGCGGACGTTCCCGTCTTTCGGCATCTCCGGCATGGGAAGCGGTTCGTTGGTCACGGTGAGGTAGTAAAAAATCGATTCCTGGTCTACGTACATGCGCTTGATGCCATCCTGAATGATGATGGCAATCTCATACGCGAATGCCGGATCGTAGGCCAGCAGGTTGGGAACCGGCAAGGCCAGCACGTGGCTGTGGCCATCCTGATGCTGCAGACCTTCACCGGCCAGAGTGGTTCGTCCTGCCGTTCCGCCGACGAGGAATCCGCGGCAGCGCATATCTGCCGCCGCCCAGATCAGATCCCCAATGCGCTGGAAGCCGAACATGGAGTAATAAATAAAGAAGGGGATGGTGTTGATGCCGTGGTTGGCATAGGCCGTACCGGCCGCAATGAATGAACACATTGAGCCGGCTTCAGTGATCCCTTCCTCCAGAATCTGTCCGTCTTTCGCTTCTTTGTAGTAAAGCAGCGTGTCCATATCGACCGGCTCGTAGAGTTGTCCGGCGCTGGAGTAGATGCCGATCTGGCGGAACAAGGCCTCCATGCCAAAGGTGCGAGCTTCATCGGGAATGATGGGTACGATCAACTTGCCCAGTTCAGGATCGCGCAGCAGCTTCGACAACAACCGCACGAAAACCATGGTGGTGGAGGCCTCGCGGCCGTCTGTACCTTTGTAGAACTCTTCAAAGTAGGACTCCGGGACCGGCTTCAGCGGCGTGGCGCGCGCTTTGCGTTGCGGCATGTATCCGCCGAGCTGTTGCCGCCGCGCTTGCATGTATTTGATTTCGGCGCTGTCGTCGGAAGGCCGGTAGAAGGGCGCATTGTGCAGTTCGTCGTCTGGAATCGGAATTCCGAAACGCGAACGGAACATCTCCAACTCATCTTCATTCAATTTCTTCTGCTGGTGTGTGATGTTCTTACCTTCGCCAGCCTCGCCCAGGCCGTAGCCTTTGATGGTCTTGGCCAGGATGATTGTCGGAGAGCCTTTGTGATCCACCGCGGCCCGGTATGCGGCATGAACCTTGATGGGATCGTGGCCGCCCAGCCGCATGCGGGACAGTTGCTCATCGGAAAGATGCTCGACCATTTTCAGAAGACGCGGGTCGGTGCCGAACAAGTTCTGGCGGAAGTACGCTCCGCTCTCGACGAAATATTTCTGGTACTGCCCGTCGCTGACTTCGCCAAGACGCCGCACCAGCAGTCCGTCACGGTCGTTGCGAATCAGGCTGTCCCAGTCCGAGCCCCAGATGCATTTGATTACGTTCCATCCTGCGCCGCGGAAGATGGCCTCGAGTTCCTGAATGATCTTTCCGTTGCCGCGTACCGGACCGTCGAGGCGCTGCAGGTTGCAGTTCACGACGAAAATCAAGTTATCCAGATTCTCGCGCGAGGCCAGCGTAATCGAACCCAGGGACTCTGGCTCGTCCATTTCGCCATCGCCGAGGAACGCCCACACTTTGCCGCCGGTCGACTGCTTGAGGCCGCGATTCTCCAGATACCGAATGAAGCGGGCGTGATAGATCGCCTGAATCGGTCCCAGGCCCATCGAAACCGTGGGAAACTCCCAGAAATTCGGCATCAGCCACGGGTGGGGATACGAACTCAGCCCACCGCCCGGCTTCAGTTCGCGGCGGAAATTTTCCAGCTTCTCCTTCGGGATGCGGCCCTCAAGATAGGCGCGAGCATAAATGCCGGGCGCGGCGTGGCCTTGAAAGTAGACGAAGTCGCGGTCGCCGCTCTCGGTTTGCGCCTGAAAAAAATGATTGAAAGCAACTTCGTATAAAGTCGCCGCCGAAGCAAACGTGGAGATGTGTCCGCCAATCCCCTCCTGGATTTTGTTGGCGCGCACCACCATGGCCAGCGCGTTCCAGCGCACCAGGCTCTTGATGCGGCGTTCCATCTCCTGGCTTCCCGGAAACGGCGCTTGTTGCGGAACTGGAATCGTGTTCTGGTAAGGAGTGGTCGCTGAAAAGGGAAGATTGACTCCAGCGGCGCGTCGAGCGTGCAGCGCCAACTGCTGCAGAAGCCGCCCTGCGCGGACCGGACCACCATTGGACAGCACATAGTCCAGCGAGTCCACCCACTCTCGTGTTTCCAATACCTCTTGACCGTTAGTTTCTGTCTGCGCCACGTCTGATATCTCCGTCGGATAAGGCCGAATGTTCCATGATATTCAATTATGAGGAATCTTGCTGAACGTAAGGACACGCGCCAGTGCCCAACGGTGAATTGAGGCACTGTTAGCACACTACCGGTCGCGCCCAAAAGTCTTACAATGCCATGGGTTGGAGATATTCTCGCCGTCTGTGTGGATTGTATGCGGGTTGCTCTCTGGAGGTCCTTGTATGTTGCGAGCCACGCTTCTGATAGTTGCTGTTGTGATCGTCATATTCCTGGTCTCGCTCCTGTTGTCGGGTTCGCGCGCCGGGACACCCGCCCAGGGCAGCACAGCACCCGGTTTTACTCTGGCCTCGCAGGAGGGTGCTTCCGTCAGCTTGCACGATTACCGCGGCAGTTGGGTCGTCCTCTATTTTTATCCCAAAGATCAGACTCCCGGTTGCACGCGGGAAGCGCACAACTTCCAAATCGATCAATCTAAATACGCGGAGCGTCACGCGGTGGTGCTGGGCGTGAGCGTGGACAGCGTGGACTCACACAAAAAGTTCTGCGCCAAAGAAGGGCTGAACTTCAGGCTGCTGGCCGACAGCGATGGCAAGGTGAGCCATGCCTACGGTTCGCTTACCAACCTTGGAGTGGTGAAATTTGCCTCACGCCACACCTTCCTCGTCGACCCCAGCGGGAAGGTTGCAAGAGCGTATACCAGCGTCGATCCTGCGCGGCACAGTGCAGAGGTTCTGGCTGCTCTCGATCAACTGCAGAAGTAGTAGTGATGCTGTTTATCATTTATCCTTAATGCTTAAAGATCTCTCAGGTCTTAAAAGGAGCGTTATGAAGACTTTCTCGGTACTTTTCCTGACTCTGGTTCTGGCTGCGCTTATCGCGTTTGCCGCGGATCAGCCTCAGCCGCCGACTACGGGCACTCAAGCCCCTGCTTTCAGCCTGCCCAGCCAGGAAGGAGCGCAGGTGTCTCTGGATCAGTTCAAGGGCAAGTGGGTGGTGCTTTACTTCTATCCCAAGGACTTCACGCAAGGCTGCACCATCGAAGCGCACAACTTCCAGCGCGATCTCGACAAATATACGGCGAAGAATGCCGTGATCGTAGGTGTCAGCGTGGACGACGTTGATTCGCATAAGAGCTTCTGCACCAAAGAAGGTTTGAACTTCAAGCTGCTCGCCGATTCCAACCACAAGGTCGTACAAGAATACGGCTCGACGATGGAACACAACGGGATGACTCTTGCCGCCCGCAACACCTTCTTAATAGATCCCGCGGGCGTAATCAGAAAGGTGTACATCGGCGTCAGCCCTCAGGGTCACAGCGAGGAAGTGCTGGCCGATCTGCAACAGTTGCAGTCCGTAAAGTAGGCTTAACTCGATAGCTGCTGAGCGTGGCTGAATCCAAAGGGTTGGCGCAGTCGGCTCGAGTGCGCCGATGGCCGTGGTGCTTGGCAACTAGCAGCTAGTAGAATCCCGCGCCTTCGTGTAGTCTCCCTGTGTTCAAGACTCAAAGATCATGGACGGTATAGTCCTTGTCGCCGGGATCGTGCTGTTTGTGTTGTTTGTTCCCTGGGTGCTGGTCTGGCGGCAAAGCGCCAGGCACAAGCGCGAACGTGAGGAAGATCAAAGGCTACGCCAGGAATTGACCTCCCGCATTTTTGCACTGGAACATTCAGTGCAGAAACTTCAAGGCCAACGGTCCAGTCCAGCGACAGAAGAGGCCGCGCCGAAGGCATCCGAACGCCCTGTCCCCGTTTCGTATACGCCACCGGTTTCCTCGCCGGGTGTTGTCGCAACGCCACTTTCGCCTCCGGTCATTCAGCCTGAGCCCGCCTCTTCGGCGCGGGTGGCGGAACGATGGGTGACACAAAAGGTGGCTGAGCCCGCGACAGAACTTCCTTCCTTCACAGATCGAGTGATTCCGCCTGCCCCTGCGCCCGTCACTCCACTGCCTCAGCCCAGTTTCGCCGCAACCGAAAAGGCGCCGTCGCTGGGCGACCGGCTCAAATCGTCACATGATGTCGAAGAGATGCTGGGAACGAACTGGCTGAACAAGCTGGGCATCGTCATTCTGGTGCTGGGTGTCGCGTTTTTTCTTGCCTACCAACTCAAGACGCTCGGTCCCGCGGGCAAAGTTTTGGTGGGGTTCGTGACCGCCGGAGTGATGCTGGGAGCGGGGATCTGGGTTGATCGCAAGGAGCGTTACCGTATCCTGGCGCGCGCCGGGATCGGAGGCGGATGGGCGCTGCTGTTCTTCACGACCTACGCGATGTACCACGTCCCTGCAGCGCAGGTGCTCTCGTCGCAAGCCGTCGACCTGGTGTTGATGCTCGCGGTGGCAGCGGCGATGGTGGCGCACACTTTACGCTATCGCTCGCAGGTGGTAACGGGGCTGGCGTTCCTGCTTGCGTTCCTGACGGTCACCATCAGCCACTCCAACGTGTACAGCCTTTCAGCGAGCGCCGTGCTGGCGGCGGGGCTGGTGGTCATCGTGGGACGCATGCAGTGGTTCGAGCTGGAAGTTTTCGGGATCCTGGCCAGCTATCTGAATCATTATTTGTGGCTGCGGCCGATCATTGAGCCGATGAACGGGAAGCGGCATCCGTTTCCGGAGTTTGCCGCGAGTGCGGGAATCCTGGCGCTGTATTGGGCGATCTTTCGCCTGTCGTATGTATTCCGGCGACCGACGGACGAACGGCAGGAGCGCATCTCCACTGCGGCGGCCCTGCTGAATACGGCGCTGCTTCTGGCACTGTTCAAGTACCAGTCGACACACCCGGAGTGGGCGTTCTGGGCGTTGTTGGCGATTGGAGCGATTGAGACTTTGCTGGGGCAGCTGCCGATTACGCGACGGCGGCGCAGCGCGGTCATCGTGTTGAGCACGCTGGGCGTGGTTCTTTTGATTGGGGCGTTTCCCTTCCGTTACTCCGGCATGCGTTTGTCGGTGTTGTGGCTGCTTGAGGCGGAGGCCCTGCTGCTGATCGGAGTGTGGACCAAGGAAGTGGTCTTCCGCCGGCTCGGAATGCTGGCGGCGGTGCTGGTCTCAGGTCAGATGATCGCCGTGGACGCGGCACGGATCTACGGCAGGCGCATGGATGGCGCGGATTTGCGCGCGGACTTCGGTCTGGCGGTTGTCTTCGTCGTGGCGGCTGCGGTGTTTTATGCCAACGCGCATTGGGTGCTGCGCCGGTGGGCCGATCTGTTTGCAAGGGAGATCGATCGGCGCGTAATGCAGCGGCTGTCGTATGCCGCAGCCCTGATGCTGTTGATTGCGGCATGGCTCGCTTTTCCCGAAAGCTGGACCGCAGTCGCATGGTGCGCACTGGGTCTGGGGCTCACGCTGGCTGGACGCCGCTTCGGCTTTCCCGAGTCCTTCCGGGAGCTGGGATACCAAGCGAACTTTCTTGCGCTGGTGTCTGTGATTCGTGTGTTGGCGATCAACCTCGATGCTACGGACAAGTATCACGGGCTGACCTTGCGACTGGTGACGATCACGCTGGTTTCGGCTTTACTGTACGTCACATCGAGTTGCAGCGGCGATTCTGATCGAGCCCGTGGAATCACAATTGGCGGGCGCGTTTTTTCTTCCGGACAATTAGCGGGAGCGGCCTACACGTGGTCAGCCTCTTCTCTGATTGCTCTCTTGGCCTGGTACGAATTGCGTCCGGTCAGCGTAGCCGACTCCTGGCTGGTTGGTGGGTTGGTCTTGCTCGAACTCGGGCTGGCGCGAAACAAGCTGAGCCTACGATCGCAAGGCTATGCGGCATTTGCCGGCAGCTTTTTGCGAATCCTCTTTGTGAATTTCAACGCCACGGGCAATCCCGGGGAAATCAGCCCGCGGTTCTATACGGTGGTCCCGCTGGCGCTGGGTTTCTTCTATGCATATTGGAGGCTGAACGAGAGCAGAGAAGATTTGCTTGAGGTAGAGCGAAGATTCAGAGCGGCAGACATCTGCTGCTGGCTGGGCACGATCACTTTCGCGGCGCTCATGCGCTTTGAACTGGAAGCAGACTGGGTGGCCGCTACGTGGGCGGCGCTTGCCTTCGCATTGTTAGCCATCGCCTGGAGGAGCGAGCGCCGAGTGTTTTTGTATCAGGGATTGTTGGTTGCGGCAGGAGTTCTGTTCCGGACCGTGCTGCACAATTTCTACGAGCGGAGCTACTTTCCGGCGACTGGATGGGAAAGCCGCTGGATCACGGTAGGAACAGCGGTCGCGCTACTGTTGGCGGCATTGCCCTTCGCATTTCAGTTGCGCAAGAAGAACGAGGAAAGTGTGGCGAGGGGAATCGTTCGTCTGTTGCAGGGGGTAGTCCGGCGTCCGGAGCAGCTTTTCTTTTTCTTTGCAGTTGGGTTGCTAACGGTGCTGCTGGCGACTGAAATGCGCCACGGCATGGTCACGCTCTCGTGGGGCGTAGAAGGCTTGGCGGTTTTCGTGCTGGCGTTGTGGCTGGGCGAGCGCAGCTTCCGGCTCACGGGGTTGGGATTGTTGCTGTTGTGTGTGGGAAAGATTCTGCTGGTGGACGTGTGGCGCCTCGATCCGCGCGATCGCTACCTGACTTTTATCGTGCTGGGCGCGGCTCTGCTGCTGGTGTCGTTCTTGTACACACGGAATCGTGAGGCGTTGCGGCAATTTTTATGAAGTGCTGGGTCCTATGAAGCGATGGATCATATTCGCGGGGATTGTGCTTCTGGGCGTCGCGTCGGTGGTGGTAAGCGAGCGGCAGAAAGTGGACGTGCCGGCCAGTCCCGCCGCGTTGTTGTATTTGGTGGCCGATACCGAACAGGAACTGGCGCGCATGCCGGTAAGTTTCGCGCGCATGCCCGACGCGGAAGAGATCCGCATCGGTAACGAACTAGCACGATCTTACGCCATACGAGAAGCCCGAGCTAACACGCCGGAAGCCACCATTGTGGAGCGCTACATTACTCGCGTAGGGTCGGAGTTGGCCCCGCACGCGCATCGCATACTGCCTTACAAGTTCCATTACATTCCGGATCCCAATTTCATCAATGCCTTCGCTTTGCCGGGCGGGCACGTTTACGTGGGCGGCGGCCTGGTGGCGCTCATGGACAGCGAAGATGAGCTCGCAGCGGTGATTGGGCACGAGATCGAACATATCGACCACTACCACTGTGCCGACCGGGTGCAGCAGCAGGAAGCTCTGCGCCGGATTCCGCTGGGAGGGTTAGTGGCGTTACCCATCGAAATTTTCGAGGCAGGATATAGCAAGGATCAGGAGTTGGAGGCAGACCGGGAGGGCACGCGCCTCGCGGTGCAAGCGGGATACTCGGCCAGCGGCGCCATTCGCATGTTCGAAACCGTCGAGCGATTGCACAAGGAATATCAGGCTCGGGCGTATCAAGCTCAGGCGAAGACGCCGCAAGAGGAACTGTCGCAAGTAGCTTTGCAGACGCTGGAGGGATACTTTCGCTCGCATCCGCTGCCCTCGGAGCGCATTGCGCAGATACAGAAGATGATCGCCAGCGAAGGCTGGACGCCGCGTCCGGAGCGTGATTTGCGTATAGCGTATCTTTTCTGGACGGCAAAGGCGCAGACAGCGCTGGCGGCGGGGAAGTATGCGCAGGCGGAGCAACTGGCAAATCAGTCCCTGCGACTGCGCCCCGATCAGCCGAGAGCTTTTCAGGCGTTGGCTCTGGCGCAGTTCGCGCAAGCCAATTTTTCCGGAGCCGCTGCGGCCTACCGCAAGATTCTTGAGACGGACTCAACGAATGCGGAGGCTGTTGCTTTGTACGCTCAGGCTCTCGCAGCGGCAGACCGCAGAAGTGCGGCAGCAGAATTTCGTAGGTGGGCGAACGAGGTCAAGGGCGAGAAATCGCGGGAAGTAGAGGTGGACGCGGCTGGACTGAGCCTGTTAGCCGGAGACGCTGAGGGCGGGGAGAAGCTGGAGATCGAATTCAAAGTCAGTGGCGACCCACAGGCACCGGTGTGGATTGGCGAATTGGGTTGGTGGCACTACCTGAACGGGGATTACCAGAAGTCAGTCGAGTTGTTATCCGAGGCGAGGCAACAGCGTCCCGCGGATCTGAAGTTAGGACGTGGGCTGGCGTGGGCGCTAATCGAGGTCCGGCGCTACGGCGAGGCGCTGCAAACGCTGGAGAGCGTTGCCTACGGACAGCCGAGTCGCCCCGAACGGGCGATCATACAATCCGTGGCCCACTGGCAGGCACAAGAACACGATGAGGCGATGCGTGACTTCGACATCGCGCTGGGTGGTCAGCCGGAGTGGGGAAATCCGAGTTGGGTCAGGGCGCTTTACTCGCCGCTGGTCGCGCAAAGCATCCAGGAGATGCAGGCCGAGCGCGAACGGCGAAGACAGAAAACGAAAGCCACCGCCGGTGCCTGAGGAGGCTGTCAGGCCCATACTGCGAAATCTGCTCCGCGGCGTGAACATCTTCGCTGCCCGGCTGAAGAAACCCGCTATCTCGATCCTATCCGACGCGTTCCTGTCGAAGTGAGCCATCTCTTGCGGAAGAACTCGGCCGTCAAAATGTTCTGCAGGTCGTCCAGCGAGGATTTCTCAGAATCTCAAGAGGAGGTGGGGATCCAGTGTACGTCAAAAAAGTAGCCCTTGGAGTTCGGATCAAAAAGGAGCCGCCAGTAAAGGCGGCGGTGAGTTGATGCCAAGGTCTGAAGCAAAAGGTCACGGGCCGAAACTTTGGTTCCGCCGACTGTCACAGAGGCGCCATCCAGCAGTCTTCGGGGCGACATCCCGACTCTGACCGGGATGCCACGTTGTACAGCTATCTTCCGACAAATCAGCTTCAACGTGTCAGAAGCAGTTCTCGGCTGGGCCGCAAGCGTTATGGGTACGTCGAGGATGACTCGCTGGTGCGATATCTTGCCGCGTGCGTCGCGAGCCTCCGCGCCCACAACAAAGAAACCGCCGGGCTTACTGCTGCGCAGCTCAAATCGTCCCGGGTTATCGCTTCGGTTGTAGGAATCCACCACAAGTTGAAGGGTCTTCTCTTCGTCGGGAGTACCGGCGGGAAACTCGACAGTAAAAGGTCCACCTGCGGGAAGGTGGCCTGGAAGTTTCGAGTTAGGCGCGCGGCTTCCCGGGTCTTCGGTCTCCACGAGATCCAGTTTGGAGATGAACTGCGGGTCTTCGTAATCAACCACCCACCCATACTTCTGCTGGAGAGCGTCTAATGTTTGTGCCAACGGTCGGGGGCTGTTGGCGACAATGTGGATCGTTCCATCGGCCTCGGAAATTGCGGCCTGCCTTAGATATGCCCCCGTTTCGCGCGGTTTCTGCAAAATTGACTGGGACATGACCAGCAGGCTGAGATAGGTTACGCATTTGATCAGGTTCATTCGGATGTCCGCGCGATCCGGTCGGTGTGCCCCGCGTTGGCTGCCAATTCTACCATTTCACCGTTGAAGGACGAGTTGGAATTGTTTGTCTCCAAGAGAATCAGACTTGAATTTTCCTGAGGTCGTGCTCTTTATATTTTCAGGGCAGCATTTGTGCTTGCTATCAACCAAGAGAGTAGTTCCTTCGGAGTGGTGCCTTGGACTGGTGCAACGGCGTATAAAGCTACGAACAAGCGCACGCGATGTGGGGTGCGAGATGGTAACTGATCGGACTCGCTTGAAGAATGCGGAAGAGTTGTGGATCGCAAAATATAGAGCTGCTCTAAGAGACGCTCCAGTTCAGCAGTCTCTTTTCGTGAGGGTTCGAGTTGTTCTCCACAGCGCCCAGAACATTCTCGTTTCGCAAATTAGACGGATTGTGAACAATTGGATCCAGTCACATCCGCATTCGCAAGAACAACAAAAACAGAGATCCGCTCGTTCGTCGCAGTCGCCGCCTGTTCCAGAAACAGCAACCTCAAGTCGAAAGATGAACCAGCCAGAGTCAACCGGTAAGCGATCGTCAAGAAAAATAAAAGCGACAATAGCGGGCAAAGCTGGCTGACTCAACGAAGAGGTAGTTTGCCGGATGAGTGGTCGATGAGAACCCTGCGCGTCCTGGCACTGGCATCCGGAATATGCAGGAAGTTGTCACCTCCTGCCTACTAATCTCGTCTTACTCCATTTGGAGTAGTTCAAACGAGCTAATTTCTCCTGAAAAAGCCCCCAAAGTCGAGACGAGTGCGCGTTCTGGCTTGACAATGGATAGTTCTGTGGGACAATACGAGCGCTTCTTCTTCTCGCCCTCCGGAGAGAAGCTGCAGGACGATCTTTCCTGACCCCCTAGAAAGTGTGTGGGTATTTTTCCTCCCCCAGGAAAGGGTTTACCTTCTTTGAACACAAGTAACTGAGCAATCTGGCTGGGTAGCCAGACAAAGAGCGCGAAACCGCATCTGGCCGTTGGTGCGCCAAAGGGAGTGGTAGCGATCCCGCATAGGGTCTCCGGTGAGGCCAAGTAATTTCGTCTGAGGCGGGCAACTGGGGCCGCCTTTTGAAAAGGGGAAAAACCAAGTGCATACTGCTCCGGCCCGGCCGGGTCTGATCGTGGTAAACGCAGCATTGAGTGTTGTCGCCTCCAATGCGGAGGCGCTGCAGATACTCACATTTCCAGACCGGCCAGAGAAGATCCATCATCTGGACACCTGGCTGGCTAACAAGGTGCGTTCCAACCTGGTCGAAAAGCAATCTCCATCCCGAGTGGCCGGCGAATTTCACTCGGCGAAGCGGACCTATCTTTGCCGCTCCTTTGCGCTGGACCTGGCGGGAAATCATAAGACGGGGAATCATGGCAACGGTGCAGGCCAAACTGGCGGATTGCTGGTCGTCATGCTCGAGAGGAAGAGCAATGAGGCGGTAACCATAGCCGAGATTTCCCAACGTTTCGGTTTAACTGCGCGCGAACAAGAAACGGTGCAGTTTCTGCTGGAGGGTTTTACCAGCAAAGAGATTGCCCAGCGTATGAAGATCAGTCCCAACACGGTAAAAGCCTTTGTCCGGCTGGTAATGGTTAAGATGGGCGTCTCGACTCGCTCGGGGATCATCGGCAAGATGGTGGGACCGAGAGTCGGGCTGGAATCGGGCGCTGGGAGCGGTTCTTCGCGGGGTTAGTAAGATCGGACTAATGCACTTGGGGACTTGCAGGGGCGACGAATTACGATAGAGTACGCGTTGCGCCATTTAAAGCCGAGCAAACCCCTCCCCAGCTTGGCGGC